>JAWLBG010000011.1:0-125496 GCA_041395065.1 Prosthecobacter sp.
TGCTGCGCTTCGATGGGATCGACGGTGATGCTTGCCACAGACGCGGGCGAGGGCGCGCTGGTGTCTGCCGCACCGAGGAGCACGCCGCCGACGTCATGCACCTCGACCGTCACGTTTTGCTGCGCGTAGGCGGGCAGGTTCGTCGTGCCGTCAAGCGGCAGCGGCGTGACATTGACTGTCATCTGCGCGGCGGTGGCGGGACGCGCATCCGGATCGGGATGCTCGTTCGGATTCGTGGGTGAGGTTTCGGCGAGGATTTCATCGAGATCGCTGAATCCGTCGCCATCGCTGTCGGGCCCGGCGGTGGGATCGAGCCCATAGCCGCGTTCGACGAAGTCGGGCACGCCGTCGCCATCGCTGTCCTGGTCTTTGGGCTGCACGGTGAAGTCGAAGACATAGTTCGCCCGCGCCACAGGCGTGCGTGCGCCGCCGGGCAACTGCGCGTAGGCCTCGACGGTCGTGTCGGTGAAAATCCAGAACGGTCCGGCGTAGAGGTCGAAGGCACCGCTGTTCGACTTGCGGAAGAGGATCGAAGCGGCCGGATCGGAGGAGGAAATGACCACCTGCACGGCTTTGCGATGCTTCGTGGCCGTTTCGGGCGAGAACGAGATGCCCGCAGAGGTGTTGCCGAGCACGGCGGGCGTGTCATGCAGGTTGGAGACCGAGATGTCCGGCATGAACTGGTTCGCCAGTGCGCCTGTGGCACCCGACGGCAGTGGAACGATGGCGCGATTGAAAAGACCGCCGAGGCCGGTCGTGGCGTTTTGATAAAGCTCGCCCGAAACCTGCGGTGAACCGCCGAGCGTGAGATTCGAAGACCAGTCGCCGACGCTCCACATGCCGACGAGCGGCGGGTTGTCATCGCGCATCGGCGTGCCGGCGAAGAAGAAGACGTTGCCATTGATGCCGGGTGCTTCGTCGAGCTTGGGCAGGTCGATGTTCTCCTGGATGCCGGTGTAGCCTGCGCCGTCTTTTTGATACACGGAGAAGGCGGTGGGCGGCTCAAACGTGGAGTCGCCGTGGAGGATCATGAAACTGCCGTCGCCGAGCGCGATGGCGGCGGAGGCTTCCTCAGGAGCGCCGCCGAGCAGCGTGATTTCTTCGACCAGAGTGAAGCCGGTGGCGCCGTCGTAGTCATAGACGGCGGGATTGCCGGAATACGGAATGATCAGCACGCGGTCGCGCACGGCATCCGGCAGCGTGACAAGCTGACGGATGGGAAAGGGGAAGTCGAAGACCAGCGGTGCGTAAAACGCCGTGCCGGAAGGCTGCATGCGTCGTGCGGTGACGCTGAGCGATGCCGGGGTGAAAAAGAAGAAGTCGCTCTCCGCCACGTCGAACTGGCCGTAAGTGAAGCTGCCGGTCGGCGCCTGCGTGGTGGCGGGATAGGTCAGCGACACCGCCGTGGGCTCCGCGATGCGGAACAGCGTGTCCGGCTGCGTCTCTTCCATGAAGCCGAGCCGCACCGGGCCGCCGCGCGTGAGCGTGACCGGATTCCAGCCGCGAATCTCTGCATTGATGAAGCCCGTGGACGACGCTGCGAAGCTGCCAAAACCGTTGTTGGCCATGCGGCGCGACTCGATGGGCAGTGTTCCCGGCCAGCCGGCGGCGAGCATCATGTCCTCGAGTCCGCTGCTGCCGACGCCGGGAATGTCCAGCGCGGCGAGAAGACGCGGCGCGGCGGCGGGGTAGCTCGAGAGGATGAATTGCAGCGCGTCATCGGCGGCGTTGACGATCTGCACGCGGTTCGCATCCGGTCCGGCGATGGCGAGCGTGTCACGCGTGGTGGAGAGCAGCCGTCCCACGGCCATGGCGCTGGCATCCGGCACACCGGTGGAGACCGGAGAGCGAAAGATGACCGTGCCGTTCGCCTGACGGATGCCGATACTCACCACGCCGCTGGTGCGATGCAGCACGGCGATGTCCAGATCGCCATCGCCATCGAAATCAGCCGCCGTGGTGAGCAGGTCCGGCGTTTCATTCACGAAAGCCGCGGCATGCAGCGCGGCATGCGTCAGCAGCAGGGTGAGAGCGGTGAAAAAAGTCGTCTTCATGGATTGAGCGGAATGTTCACGGGCTGCGTGGCGAGCACTTCCTCCGGCTCCGAGTCCGCGCCCATGCGGACGAGCAGATACTGGTAGCGTGCGCCTTTGATGATCGGATTGCGGTCGAGCAGGTAGATGTCGTGCGTGCTGCCCTGAGCGGGCGGACCCTGCCGCGGAACGACGGCGATGTAGGGATCGTGCACGATCGTGACGGGATCCGCGCCGCTGAGTGTGAACTCATGCGCGATGTTTTCCATCAAGGGCGAAGCCTGCGTCGTGTCGCCCGTGGCGGGCTGGTTGGTGCCAGTGAGTTGCACGCGATAGAGCACCAGCGGCCACAGCAGGCGCGAAGGATTGTCACCGGCGAGCACTTCGCGGTAGAGCAGCAGGGAGGGCTCGCTCTGGCCGGGCACGACATACGGCGGGATCGGCGGCTTGGTCCCTGAAGGCACTCCGTTCACGATTTCCTGGTTGGCACCCCGATATTCATACTCGCCCACCCGGATGCCGACGCCCTTCCAGGCGCTGCCACCGATGTTGGAGAGAAATGCCGCCGCGATGTTCGGGTGAAAGGCAGTAGCCGCACGGGCGACAGGCAGCGGACGCGCCGGCCACGGTACGTTGATGCCGCCGCCGACTTCGATGCTGTTCCAGAGGAAGCGGCCGAAGTTCGAGAACGCACCCGCCGAACGACCTCCGTCGAAGGTGCCGGGCCCCACGGCACGCACGGTCACGTCGTAGGTGTCGATGGTGGTCACGGGCAGCAGCGCGGTGAAGACGGCGCCGTTTTCCTCCGTCGTCACCTGACTGGCGAGCACCGTTTGATAAATGCCAAATTCCATGTCGTCCTGCTCGGGCAGTCGCGTGCCGGGTGATGCCAGGTTGCCGCTCAAACCGGAACCTGCGAAGGTCGTCTGCGGCGTGTTGTTGCGCCGGGAGATCCACAGCTCGAAACGCTCCACACCGTGCGGCACGCAGGCCCAGCGCAGGCGCATTCGCGGTGCTCCGGCGGGGCCTGCCTCCGGTTCCGGTCGCAGCAGGCGCGGCACGGGCAGTTCCTCATCGTTGATCGTGCGGACGCATGGTCCTGCGGGCACCAACGCACTGGCGTGGCCGTCCACATCGATCACTTGAAGGTAGAAACAGACCTGCGCGGAGCCTGCGGGGACGGCGTCGTCTTTTTCAATCACCGGTGTCGAATCATCCGCCAGTTCCTGCACGGACATGAGCGTCAGCGGGCCGTCATCGACGCGGCGATACACGCGAAGTTCACGCGAGCCTTCGGTGGGCGTGGCCGTGACGCAGATCGGCACGCGGTCGCCGCTCCCCGGCTCACGCGAGATGTGAATCGTGCCGCAGGGGCCGCCCGCCGCCTCGTCGTGCTGTTGCAGCGATGCGGTGAAGAGGATCTTGAAGCGCACGTCGGCAGACTTCGACGGCGGCGTGATGTTGGCGGGCACCCAGTCGCTTACTTTTCCACCTCGTGTCGCGGCGCGGCAGTGGATCGTGCCCGGCCAGTTGTCGCGGGAGACAAACAGGTTCGCGATTTGGGAGGCGGTGCCTTCGCGGCCAAAGTACACGCGTCCGAGCAGCTCCGCCGCCGTCACCACACCATCGCCGATGCGGAATTCCGCCCACTCAAAACTGCGCTGCACCACCGCACCGCAGATGAGTTGAAGATGCACGAGGTTGTCCGGCAAATCCGCCACAGGATCCGGGCTGATCGAGGCATAAGCGACGACCGGATCGTAGCAGCGGATCAAAACCTCGCCCGTCGGCGCGGCGGGTCCTTCCGCCGTGCGCAGGATGCCGCGTGCCGGTGCGCTGTGCCGGCTCATGTTGCCACCGGCCGAGGAGGCATCGACGGCACGCACGGTGTAGAAAAACAGCGTGCCACTCACATCCGGCTGGCCGTTCTCTGGCGGATGTCGCGGTGCGCCCGCGCCGGTGTCGTCGAGCATGAACTCGGTCGTCGCCGGATGGTGCGGCACGATGCCGATGCGGCGCGCGGTCGGATCGGCGCGGAACTGCGCGATCTCCTCGATCGAACTCCAGCGATACACGTGATATTCGGCGATGCTGCTGTCCGGGTCGTTGGCCCGCGGCCAGCGCACGCGCAGATGCTGCGACCGGCTGCCTGCGCTGAAGGCGACTTCGTTGGTCACCCGCACATCACGCGGCGGCAGCGGCGCGAGGCGGTCGTGGATTGTCACCAGCCGTCCCGGCGACACGAGGCCGTCGCGGCAGAGGATGTCGGCGCCGCTGACGAAGTAGTAGAACTCGTTGCCGTCGTTGAAGGCCGTGCCGCCTTCCTCAAAGCGGCGGTTGTCGTCCGTGACGAAGAACGTCTCGTGATCGTTGGCGTCATTCGCCTGCGCATCATCGAGCACCTTGTCCGGCGTGACGAGCGGTTCATTGACGCGCGTCACACCTGCACCCAGAGCCGCACGCAGCGCTGCCGCCGTGGGTGGCGTGATGTGCCACTGCCGCGCTCCGTCTTCGGCGAATGCCTTCTCGACGCGATACACGTTGTAGCCCGCGAGCATCGTGGAGCGATCCCGCAGTGCTTCAGGCGTGGCCCAGCGCAGCATGGCGGCGAGATGACCTTCGCGAATCTTCGCATCGGCGGGAATGACCTCCGCCGGTTGTCCCGGTGCGGGCAGCGTCACACCGGCGGCGGTGTCCACCGTCACGCGACCGAGCACGCGGATGTCCTGATTGCTGAGGGCATTGAACTCACGCAGCTCATAGGTGAACACGCCGGGGGCAGGCAGACGATCCGCCAGCGCCTGACCGAGTGACATGGCGACGAGCGGATGACAACGCGCGAGGAAGCCCATCGACTCGCGCTTGTCCGCGTCAGTCTGCGTGCCCTGGATGACGGCGGAGAGCTTTTGCGGCAGTGTCAGCGTTCCCGCCGGAATGACGTCCTGATAAATCGCCGTGATGCCGTGGTCGAGCTCGTCGAGATCTTCGCCGAGCATCTGCGCACGCGGCTGCAAAGAGCTGATCACGCGCGGATCCGGCTGCGGTTTAGTCACCGCCACGCGGACAAAGCTGCCCGCGCCCGATTTGCGATACACGGCCACGATTTTGTTCAGCAGCAGATCCGCATCGTCCGTCTGCCACAGCAGATAGGCCCACGATTCGGTGTTCACGGTGGCCGTGGTGCCCACGGTGGTCAGCAGGCCGAGTTCGGGAAAGAAATCGTCGTCGTTCTGGCCCTGCGCGGTGATGCCGCAGGCCAGCAGCGCGAGCGAAAAGAGAAGTGCGTTCGTCTTCATGAAAAAGGAGTCGTTGAAATCAATAGTCCGCATCCCAGTCGCCATTCTGGTAGGTGAAGCGGACGGTTTTGCGGAAGCGCTTGCAGAGCGGGCAGGGGCCCGCCTTTCCGCTGATGCGGCCCTGGCCTGAGAAGCGGAAGTCGTCGCCACGCTTCACGCCGACGAGATCCACGCTGCCGCGAACGCTGATGAGGCAGAGCGCCTCGCCGCTGCAACTGAGCTGCGCCAGTCCGCCCCAGGTCGGTCCGGGCACGGAGTAAAATGCGCCGAGACCCACGCCGGCAGACACATTGAACACGCAGCCGAAATCCACGATCGGGATGCGGCCTGCGCCAAAGACATAACCGCCCGCGAATCCGCCGCTGCCGAGCAGATCACCGAGCTGCGGATTGATGAGGTTGATCGGCTCCAGATCGCAACTGCGACCGATGAACATGCCGCCTTCGAGTCCAGAGCCGGAAATGCGCACTGACCCGGCGAGTCCGAGGTAGTTTTCACCAAAGCCGCTCAAGTCCGGCGCGATGCCGATTTTCATCGTGCCGCGCAGTTCCTCCACCTCTGCCGTGGCGAATTCCATCGCTCCTTCCGTCATTTCAAAGCTGCCGCCGACGCTGATGGGAATCGCGGGCGAGACATCCGTTTTGAAGCCGAGCTGGCCGGTGATGTTCGCCTTCATGCCGGGCGTGATCCATTCCAGCGAGGCGTCGCGTGCGCCGAGCGTGACCTCGGCCAGATTTGCCGCCGCGACCTGTCCGGGACCGGGACAACCACCCGGACCGGTCGAGTTGAGCTGCTGGAAGCGGAAGAAGCCGTCGAAGCGGAAGGGATCCGACTGCGGCACGCCGAGCTCGATGCGTGCGTCGAGCCGCAGTTCGCGCAGCGCATCGTCTTCAATGTGCGCGTGACCGGCGATGCGGCCGGATTTGACCACCTCGTTGATCTTTTTGCCGTAGTCGTTCAGGCTATCGTCCAGTCCGGCGATATGCGCGGAGAGCGCCTGGCGGATGACAGCGTTGATTTCTTCGAAAGCAGCGTCCACGGCCTCGCGGAAGGCCAGATGCACGACCTGCAGACGCTCGCGGATGGCGGTGCGCATGTTGGCGATCGCCGCGCTGGCCATGAGGCGGTCGCGCAGCTCGCGGCGGACGCGGGCTTTGATCTGGTCGCGCAGACCTTCCACATAAGCCTCCGCTTCGGCCTCCGTCGGCAGGTTCTCCTCGATGCGGTCAAACGCGGCGTCGATCTCCTCCTGCACGGCATCGGCGAGCGAATTCAGGAACGAATCCAGCGAGGCATCCACCAGCAGCAGGTCGAGCTGAAGCTGGAATTCGCTGAGTTCGGCGAGGAATTCCTGACCGTTTGCCAGACTGCCCTTCAGCGCCTGGACCGAGGCGCGAATTTGATCGAGCGAGGCTTTGATTTGATCGAGCGAGGCACTTGCCTCATCCAGATACTGAAAAACCGGTGCCTGTTGGATCACGGCATTGAACTGCGGAGCGAAATCGCCAACGACGTTCGTGATGAGACTCGTGGCGTTCACGCGCGGCGAGAACTCGTCCAGTCCACTGCGTCCGAGCAGGCCCGCTGCGCCGCCGGGGAGCGGGTTGCCGATTTCTCCTGCGTTGCCGGCGATGGCGAAGAGGCTGTCGTTGATCGCGCCGAGTTTGAGATCGACGGACGGCACGAGACCGGAGGGCGCTCCTATCGTGCCGACGAATCCGGCGAGCGTGTTTTGCAGCGGCGTGATCGGCGCGGGCGGCGGGGCAGGTGCTTCGCCATTCGGTGGCGGAGGCGCGCCTACAGGACGCAGATACAAATCAACGACGTCTTTCACCTCTTCTCGAACATTCTGATTCGCAGCGATGGCGTTGCCGGCGGTGTCTTTGACGACATCGACGAAGTTGTTGAGCCCCGGATCGATGAGTTGATCCACCACTTCGCCGATCAAGCGGTCGGCCTGATCCGAGAGCAGGTCCGCGAAGGCATCCACGCCGCCTTCCATCCGGTCAAACACCTGCTGTCCCGCCGCTTCGACGATGCTGGAGGCCACGCCGGTCTGTTCGTCGATGGCGTTGAAGAGCGCGTTGCTGATGCTGATGCGCGGGAGGCCTTCGTATTGCACGCCGAAGCTCAGGTTCGCATGATGCGGGTCGAGGTAGTCCACCTGGCTCTGCGCCGTGAGGACGAGCAAATCGACGTTGCTGGTCGCCGAGCCGCGGAAGGAACGTCGTGCGCTCGACCAGGACAGCGGGTAGTTCATTTCGAAGAGCTCCAGCCAGTTCTGCTTCGCATGGGCGCGATGGCTGGCGCTGGTGCGGTAGTTGGTGATGTTCAGCGTGGACGGACGCGCGGCGTGCGTGTTGTCGAAGGACGGATCGGTGAAGAAGGTTTTCGGCCCCGAGGCGAATCCGCCGGTGAGATGCAGTTCGGAGGTCGGTGCGGCGGGATTGGCGCTCGTGTGGCCGTGCACCTCGACGTTTTCAAAGAACGGCACATCAAGCGTGCCCGCGAGGCTCCAGAAGCCGACGCGATCCGCACCGGCGGGGCGATTGTCCTCCGATTCGGTGTTCAAGTAAGCCAGCCGCACCGGAGTGAAGGCGTAGCTGGAGGCGTCCTCCGTCGCGGTGCGGCGAGGTCCCGCGATCTGTGTGACCGCAGGCAGCACGAATTCGGAATCGATGCCGCAATTGTCCGCCTGGCCGGGCGCGGTGATTTGTCCGTCGGGTCGCAGACCGAGCGTGCCGACGAGCGGCACGGGGACGTTTTGCGCACTGAGACTGCACGCGAGTGCGAGGCAGCCTGCGGAGGGATCGCAGTCGTCTGCAGGCACGAATTCGAGGCCGAAGATGCGAATGGGAGCGTTCCAGTATTCCAACGTGCGATCCAGCGGGCCGCCTGCCATGCCCGCGACCGCAGGAGCGCCGAGACAGGTGAAAGTCAGGTCATCAAACGGAAACGTAATGTTTGCAGGCGCGACGACTTGGAGTTCGCCGTCCGTGCGTGAAAGCAGATTGTCATTGGAGAGCCAGGAAAGCCCGAAGGTGTCGATCTGCGCCGGAAAACCGAACAGCGAAGGCGATGGCAACGTGATGCCGCTCGTGGCCTGCTGGACACCGCTGACGCCGCTCCATCGCGCATAGAATTTGGAGTTCGCCGCCAGCGTGTAAGGGCTGGATGCCTGACCACCGAGACGGCTGATCATCTGCTTGCCTGCGTCCGCACCGCTCGCGCGGACGTTCATGCCGGGGTAGTCGCCCGCGCCCGTGTTGTACTCGGAAGTGCCGGGGACTTCGAGCGTTTGGACATTCGCCACATCAACACCGGTATTGAAAATGAAACCGGGGCCTGCGCCGAAAAACACCGCCTGGGCGTTCTCCGATAGAAAGTGGCCGGCCATGAGGAAGTTCGCCCTTACGAACGCTGATTGCGCCTGATGCACGACCGGCTCCGCGCTGCTCAATCGCCCCCAGCCAAGCAAATGTCCCGCGAGGGTATCGCCTGTGCCGTGCAGCCCACCGTTCGGCGTGAAGTGTAGCACGCGGCCTTCCGGAGTGATATCGGGAGTCATGATGTAATTGACGAACGAAGTGCCCGCTCCAGGGCACTCCGCCTGCACCTCCAGGCAATGCCGCGCATAGGTGACCTGCACGGCATTCACGCCGACGAGCCGGCTGGTGTCAGGATCAGGCTTGTCTCCAATCAGCGTGATGCTTCCTGCGCCAGTCCAGGCGATGGGGCTTTGCTTTGGATGATGGGCGATGAAGTTTTTGCCTGCGGTGATGACGATTTCTTGCGCGTCCACGCGGCCCACGCCTCCTGGTCCCGCCGTGATGGACACCGACACGACTCCGCCAGCGACATGACGCCAGTAGCCGTCGTTGGAGGGTTTCACCTTCTGCGCACCGGGCACGTTCGGATTCGCATCCAGCGCATCGAGGTAGGGCCGGTGAACGGACGAGACCGTGACCGGGCCGCCAAGGTCGAATTTTCCCTGCGGGGCCTGCCAGGTGAGCGAGCTGGTCTGGTAGAGCACAGGCTTCGTCTCCTCGTGAAAGTAGGCTCCCACGGGGAAGTCGAACACCACAGGGAAGGTTGGAGCGAGGTTGGCTCCGAGCGCGACGCCGCTTTTTTGGAGCGTGTTGTTGAGCAAGTTGCTGTTGGCACTCTCGGTGAAGCCGACACCGGCCGGCAGAGTCACGGTCACACTGCCAAAGAGACCGGTCGGCAGCAGCTCCAAGCCGCTGCGTTGAAAACTCACATTGGCAAAAGTGTCCGTGTCATTGGCAGGCCCCGTGACGGGCACGTCAAAGACGACGGACTGGTAGGTGGCGTCGCCGTCCGGCTCAAGATGCACCAGCAGCGCCGTGCCATCGCCATAGGTATGGTTTGGGAAGCCTGCAATGACGCCGCTCTGCTGATCGACGGCCACATTCAACGCTGGCGTGGTGGTGTTGGCCGTGGTGATCGTCGCCACATGACTGAACGTCGTCGCGATGCCGCCGAACGCGAGGTTGCCATTGAAGTGGAAGAGCTGCGCGATGGCCGAATCGAGGCTGTTTCCTGTCACGGCGGGCTGTCCGGTTTCATCGACGTGCTTGATGCGCGTGCGCACGTAGTAGCGCTCGTTTTTCGAGTCGAGCTGCACCGCAGGATCGAGCTGGATGTTGGCGAAGATGCCGGTCGTCGTGGTGGGTTCGCGAATGGCCGCCGGTTGCGTCCATCCCGTGGTGGAAACCGTCAGTGGCACGGTCACAAAGTCCGCCGGAGCACCACTGACCATCACCTGCACGAGCGCGTCGTCGGATTCGCGGTGCAGCTCCGCCTCCAGTGTGACGCTGATGTTGTTGGATGGCGCGGTGCTGGCGGAGAACGCGTCCCAGCGGCGCAGTTCGTAGCTGCATGCAGCCACGACGTATTGACTGCCGGGCTGCGTGTCGAGAATCCACTTCCGGGTTCCGAAGTTCGTGCTGGTCACGCGGGAGATGACATTGAACGGAGCGTCAGAGCTGGTCGTGTTCGTGAAGTGAAAGTAGGTGCGTCCTGTGGCCTCGGTCTCCGAATCCACCTCGACCAAATAGATGATGGTGTTCAAGGGCGGGCCTGTGGGCTGTCCCTCGATCAACTTCACGCGAAGGCGGTGTTTTTGATACGGGTCGAGCTGGGTCGGGAACACCGCAAAATTCCACGAGCGCGTGTGATTCCCCGCCGCGATGGAGCCCAGGGTCTGCGAATCGCTCACGACAACGGCATCATTTTCATCGATGAGCTGGTAGCGCAGTTGGTAGTCGCCTGCGCTGGGAACGTTGATCTGCGTCTCGAAGTCGATCCGGTGGCGGTTGGTGGCCGCATTGCCATCGCTCACATCGGAGGCGATGAGATCGGTCGTGCCGCCCTGACCGCCACGGTCGAAAACTTGAATGCTCGTGATGGTCTGCGCCGCAGTGTGCACCGAAAGCACGAGCAGCAGGCTGAAAAGACGAAAAAAAGTGTTCATTGAAGAGAAAAGCGCTCACATGGCCCGCGTGGAGGCTGTGCGCAATTTCCAATCCACTCCGGACCAATCGTTACAGCGGGTCCGAGTTTTATTTCACTCCGGCCAGGCGCTGCGTTCATCCGGGTCGCCGGCCAGCCATTTCATCCAGGCCGTCTGACGCCCGCCGATGTCATCCGTCAGGGCCAGAACCTCGCGACGGGCGGCGTCGAATGCGGTGAAGGGCACGCTTTCGAAAGTGTTGTCGTCGTTCACATGCCAGCGTCCGAAGCCCTCGGCAAAGCGCAGGAAGCAGTCCGGCAGCGGCGCCGCGCTGGAGGGCGGCAGCGGCCAGAGGTGGATCTCTCCCAGGCTCCGGGCGGCCAAGGTCAGCGTCCCATCCGGGGTGACGTCCACATTCACCAGATAGCGCAAATCGCGCACGTCGCTGGCCACGGGCATGCGCTCACCCAGATGCCAGAAGGACACCGTTTGGATGCTGTCATGCGTAACGACCACCGAGCCGTCTGCCGAGATGCCCCATCGGCGCACATCCTGACCATGCGCCAGCGGCACACCCAGCTGCACACCGCTGGAGGCATCCCAGACGCGGAGTCGCCTGTCGAGCGAGCGTCCGCTGATCACCTGCCGCGAATCCGGTGAAAAAGCCGCCATTGATCCCGTGCGGCCTGCATTGTCGTGCGCCAGCGTGTATTCGGGTGAACCACCAGTGCTGAGATCCCAAACATGGATCAAATGGCCGGTGCCTCCGGTCGTGGCGGTCTGGTTGTCCGAGGAAATCTGGATCGAATACAGCGTCTGCCCGCCGTCCGGGTGCACAACTCGCCGCGCTTTGGCGGTGCGATCATAAAAGACCAGGGCGGCATTCCCGCTCGACACCCTTGTCTGCGGTCCGTGGCTGGTGATCACGACGGAGCCGTCATCCGTGATGCCCAGCGCCCGTGCGGGACCCTGCGGGCACTTCCACTCATCCACCTGCTTCGCAGCGTGTATGTCAAACACCCTCACTCCGCCCGTCCTGTCCGCTACCGCGGCCATACGACCGCCCGGGCTCAGTACGACTAGGTAGTCCGCCGGAGTGCATTCGGTGGACAGCAGTACCTTCCATTGTTCCGTGTCCACGAACGTGACCGCATACGGGGCGTTCACGGACAGGACGGCCATGATATTCCCGGCATGGGTGAAGGAAGCCAGAGGATCGCAGGGCGTGGAAATCGGACCGCCGGGCTCGTCAGGCTGCCGCGTCTGGCGGTTCCAGCGGCGCACGGTTCCGTCCTCTCTCAGCGCAACCACGTGCGGGCTGTCCGGGATGAAGAAGGCGGTGTGGATGCGTCCGCCTGCTGACAAATGAGCCTGCTGCATCTGCCGCGATCGGATGTCAAAGATCTCCACGGATCGCGAATCGGTGGAAACCGCCATGCGCGGCAGCAGCGGATGCGCGGCGATGTCACGCACAGCGCTTTCGAACTGCAGCGGCGGCGCGGTTTCCCGCAGATAGCGCCCCTCGAGCATCGCCACCATCGAGCGTGCTCCCGAGGTGCCCACGAACAGGTTCAGCTCGTTCTTGGACGGACCGAAAATCAACCGGGAGACCTGCTCATCGAAGGCCCGGGTGCTCATGATCTGCCCGCCGCGCCGGCACAGGTGCACCGAGAGGTCATCCGCTCCATAGGCCAGATACGATCCGCCCTTGTGCAGCGCCAGCGAACGCAGCGCTGTCCAGTAGTCAGGGCCTTCACTGATGAGCCGGCCGTTCCGGGGGTCGATCATTCGCGTGACCGTGCCACCACCTCCGGCCAGCAGCACGTTGCCGTTTTCGTCAAAATGCAGCCAGCCCAGGGGCCGCTTTTGCACCGACACGTCGGCCTTCACCTCGCCGGAAGCGGGATCCAGCAGCAGCAGTGTGCCGTTCTCGCAACCCGCCGCGATGCAGTTTCCCGCCGGCGAAACGGCCAGCGAGGTCAGCGGTGATTCGTATTTCAGTGTCCAAAGTTGCCGCCCCTCCGGCAGCGAAAACGCCCGCAGCAGCGGTGTGTGACCTCCGGCATAAAAGAACGATCCATCCGGCGAAAAACCGCAGCAGCGCACCGAACCGTTGATGTCAGACGCCAGCAGCGGCGGGCAGATGGCCGCCCCGTCCTCTGTGCGCCAGATGAAGCCGCGTCCCATGTTCGTGCCGGCGGCCACCAGGGTTCCGTCGGCGGAAACAACATGGCTCTGAATGGCCCCTCCCGCACGGAGCTCATGCAGTCGCCGGGTGTCGCCGCGTTCCGCTTCCCATATGGAAAGCGTTTGTCCTACCTGGGAGCGCGTCAAAATGCGCGCGCCATCCGGTGGCAGGAAACTGGCCGCATCGATCAAGTCCGCTTCGTCGAGCGCCGGCGCATCCGGCATCCCAACGGGAGGTTGGGACAGCAGCGTGAGCAATCGCATACGCGCCGATTGATTCCCCGGCTCCGTGCGAAGGGCCCGGCACAGCAGGGCCACCGCCTCAGCGAAGCGACCCTCGCGCGCGCGGTCGTGTGCAGTGATCGTGTCGGACTCGCTGAAAGTGCGGCGCATTTGAGCGCTGGTGTGCTTTTCGCGCCGGGCATTCAGGACGCTCAGCACCGCCACTGCGGCCAGCGAAAGCACCGCCACCAAGGCGGCGGCCACGCCTGTGCGATGCCGCCGCACAAATTTCTGTGCGAGATAAGGAATGCTCGGCGGGCGCGCCAGCACCGTATCCTGTTCGAGAAAACGCCGCACTTCCTCGCCCAGTTCGCGCGCGGTCTGGTAACGGCGCTCACGCTCCTTGGCCAGCGCCTTGAGCACCACCCAGTCGAGTTCGTCAGCGACGCGATGTAAGGAGTGATCCGCCGGGCTCATTCGGCCGGAAGGCCGCGGCGGATCCTGCTCGCGGATCAAACGCAGCACGTCCTCCAGCGGCGCCCGCCGGAGCTGCTCCGCCTCCAGTGGCGGGGCTCCGGTGATCAACTCGAACAGCAGCGCCCCCAGCGAAAACACATCCGAACGCGTGTCCACTCCCGCGCCGCCATTCCCCGCTTGCTCCGGGCTCATGTACTCTGGTGTGCCCAGCACCAAGCGTGCGCCGAGCGTGCCGGTATGCGGCGCCGTTTCGCTGAACAGGGCTTTTGAGATGCCGAAATCGATCACGGTCGCTTTCGCCTCGCCCTTTGTGCCATCGGGCCACGTCACCAGGATGTTTCCCGGTTTCAAATCGCGATGAATCACGCCTTTCGTATGCGCGTGCTCCACGGCGGCGCAGATTTGCAGAAATAGCCGCAACCGAGTTTCCAGCAGCGGCGACTCCGTGCGGATAAACTCGTTCAGTGGCAGGCCATCGACGAGTTCCATGACGAAAAACGGCCGCCCGTCATCCGTTTCGCCCGCATCGAGCACCCGCGCGATGTTTGGATGGTCCAGCAGCACCAGTGTCTGCCGTTCCGCATTGAAGCGCTCGATGATCGGACGTGAATCGAGGCCCGGTTTGATCACCTTCAGCGCCACCTCACGCTCCAGAGCGTCCGTTTCGAGCGCACGATACACACGACCAAAGCCCCCTTCGCCCAGCAGTTCAACCACCCGGTAGCGCCCCACCTGCTTCAGATCCGTCTCCGCACGCGGCATGGTGATACTGTCCGTCTCAAAAAACGACTCGCCCACGCAGCGCGGGCACCAGTCCACGCCCGGCGGCAGGGACTCGCCGCACTGCGGGCAGGAGACCACCGCTGGCACTGTCTTCTTCATCGGGAGAATGCTTCGGAAGAACGCGGGCACATGCCATCACAATCTCTTCTGGCGGGAATGTTACACTTGGCCGGTCAAAATCGCCCGCAGGTGGTCCATCTCCTCCTTCAGGTCGGCTTCGTCCGTCAGCGTGCGCATCATCTCGGTCTGCAACGCCGCACGAAATTGTTTCCGCAGCCGGAACAGCATCACGCGCGCATTGCCCTCGCTCACGCCGAGTTCGGCGGCCACCCCAGTCATCGGGATGCTGCCGTCCGCCTTTTCAGTGAGCGGTGCCAGCACGGCATAAGTGCGTTCCTTGCCAGCACGCGTGTAGTCGCCCTTCAGCCTTTCGAATGCCGCCTCGATCACCGCCTGCGCCCAGCGCCGGTCGAACAGGCGCTCCGGTGTCTCGTTCGTTACCGGCTCTTGCGCCAGCCGCTCCTCCGCCGCCATCGCATCGAGCGAAAGCGGCGCCTCGCCGCCGCCGCGCTTCAGCCGCGTGGCATTGCGATGTTCCTTCATCATCCAGTTCTGCAAGCCGCGCAGCAAAAACGACCGTAGCTTGCCCTTGTCCGGTCCTTCCATTCGCTCAAACACCCGCGCCTCGATCAGATGCGCAAAGAAACCCTGCGTCAGATCCTGCGCATCCTCCGGCCCGTTGCCGCAGCGCCGCGCATGCGCATACAGCGGATACCAGTAAAGGCGGCACAACTCAGCCAATGCCGCCGCCCGCGCCTCTTCACCTGTACCTGCGGCAAGGATCAGGCTCCATCGGGTGTTGGGGAAGGACGGGTTCATTCGAGGCGGCATCTCATCCTAGCCGTGGCCGGACTCACTTGAAAACTGGATGTGGAGGGAAAGTGAGGGTGTAGATCACACAGTTCCGACCGTTTCCATGAGCATGCATCGTCTCCTTTTTCTGTTTTTGCTGGGCCTTGTGTCGCAAGTGCAGGCCAGCACGCCGCCGAACATCGTTTTCATCATGCTCGACAACGTCGGGCAGGAGTGGTTCGGGTGTTACGGAAGCGAAGAAGGTTGCACGCCGCAGATTGATCGTCTGGCGAGCACCGGCATGCGAGTCGAGCACTGCTACACGCCGTCGGTGTGCGGGCCGAGCCGCACGGTGCTGCTCACGGGGCGCTATCCGCACAGCACGGGTTTCCGTCTGCATCACGATGCTGCGCTCTACAGCGGCGGCGGTCTGGATCCGAAGCGCGAGATTCTTTTCGCGCGACTGTTTCGCGAGGCCGGCTTCGTCACCTGCATCGCTGGCAAGTGGCAGGTGAACAATCTCTACGACGAGCCGGACGTCCTCACAGCGCACGGCTTTGACGAGCAGTTGGTCTGGCCGGGCAGTCTTGACACGAACAAGGTCAAGGGCGCTGATCTCGCGAAGTACTGGGACGCGGTGAAACGCGAGGACGCGCCGGAGACGACCGCCTACATTCAGAACATCGAAAGCCGCTACTGGGATCCTGTTTTCCTGCGCAACGGCAAACGCGAAGTGCATCCCGGCAAGTTCGGACCGGACATCACGCAGGAGTTTGTCTTCGACTTCCTGAAGCGTCATCGCGACAAGCCGTTCATGCTCTACTACCCGATGGTGCTCACGCACGGTGCCACCTACACGCTGCCGGTGGTGCCCACGCCGGATCATCTGGAGGAGGGCCTGTCGCATGAGGAAATGTTCGCGAACATGCTGCGCTACGCGGACAAGCAGGTCGGCCAGTTCGTCGATGAACTGGACAGGCTCGGCCTGCGCGACAACACGATCGTCTTCGTCGCGAGCGATAACGGCACCGAGAAAAGTTTCCACGCGCGGCGCAACGGTCGCGACGTGACCGGCGGACTCTACACGCTGACCGAGGCCGGCAGCGATGTGGTTCTGCTGGCGAACAGCCCCAAACTCGTACCCGCCGGTCGCGTGCTGCCGCTCGCCGACTTCACCGATCTTTACCCGACCTTCTGCGAGCTCGCCAGCGTGCCGCTTTCGCCGAAGCACAAGGTGGATGGCAAATCGTTCGCCCAGTTCCTGCTTGGCAAGACGGACCAGATGCCGCGCGAGTGGATTCTCAACGAGTATGCGCAGGACCGCGTCGTGCGTGACACGCAGTTCAAGCTCTACAGCGACGGCCGTTTCTTCGATGCGAATGCCGATCCTGCCGAGCAGCACGACATTGCCAGCAGCGACGCCACCGATCACCGCACCGCGCATGAGAAACTGCAGCGTGCGCTTGATTCACTTCCGCCCGATGTCGAGCCGCCCTTCCTACTGCGCAGCCAGTCGGGATTCAAATTGCGCACCGAGGAGAGAAGGAAAAAACTCCGTCAGTAGCATTCAAGACACCGCATGAAGCCTTGGTCGCTGTTGCTTTCGCTTTTTCTCTTCGGCTCCGCATCATTGTCTGCGGCAGAGAAACCCATCGTGCTGTGGCCGGAAGGTGCGCCGGGCGCGCTCGGCACCGCCGCGAAGGACGGTCCGACGCTCACGCCGTATGTGCCTGCGAAACCGAGCGGTGCCGCGATGCTGCTCATCCCCGGTGGCAGCTACTCCGGCATTTACGAGGGGCAGGCGGAACCGTTCGCGCATTGGTTGAATGAACACGGCATCACCACCTTCGTACTGCGCTACCGGCTCGGCAGTGCGGGCTATCGATACCCGTCGCAACTTCAGGACGCGGTCGAGGCGATGCGTCAGGTGCGGGCCGGTGCGACAAAGTGGAAGATCGATCCGAAGCGCATCGGTGTGATGGGGTTTTCCGCCGGCGGACATCTTGTGTCCACCCTGATCAACCGTCCTGAGGATGGGGAGATCGAAGGCCGCACGCCAAGTATCAGCCCGCGTCCTGATCTCGCGATTCTCTGCTACCCGGTCATCAGCATGATCACGAAACCTCACGGCACCTCGCGGCGAATGCTGATCGGCGATGACCCTGACGAGAAGTTGATTCGCCAAACATCCAGCGAACTTCAGGTGCGCGCCGGTCTGCCACCCTGCTTCCTTTGGCATACGACCGAGGACAAACTGGTGCCGGTTGAACATGCCCAGCTCTATGCCGCCGCGTTGCATCAACACGGCGTTCCCCACGAGCTCCACTTATATCAGCACGGTGATCACGGCACCGGGCTCATCGGCACGCAGCATCCCTGGTTTGCCGATTTGTTGTTCTGGCTCAAGGCGCAGGGGTTCATTGCGAAATAGAATGAGGCCGCTGGAAGGCTTGCGAGGCTTGTCCGTGGCATCTTCCTGACACAACCTTTCCATCCCGGCGTTCACAGGCATCCCATGAAGTTCTCGTTGTTCAGTCTCGTTCTTTTCGTCAGCATCTCGCCGCTTTTCGCAGCGGCGCCGAACTTCGTCTGGATCATCGCCGATGACATGTCACCGGACACCGGGGCTTACGGCTTGAAGGATGTCAGCACACCGAACCTCGACCGCCTTGCTGCCGAGGGGCGTCGCTACACGCGGGCGTATGCGAGCGCTCCGGTATGCAGCGCTTCGCGGTCGGCTTTCATTCTCGGCTGTTATCAAACGACCACCGGTCTGCATCCGCATGACGCGGAGAATCCGCAGCCGCTGCCTGCGCCTTGCAAGCACCTGCCGGGATTGCTGCGGGACGCGGGATGGTTTGTAACGAATGCGCCGGCACCAGGCGGATTGCGTAACGGCAAACTCATCAAGAAGGCGAAAACGCACTACAACTTCAAACACGATGCAGCGGAGATGTATGACGGCGACGACTGGCGGAAGCGGAAGGCCGGGCAGCCATTTTTCGCTCAGTTCCAGATTCCCGAGCCGCATCGCCCGTTTCCGATTCCTGAGAGCTACGACGAGGCGAAACTCAACGCGATCCAGATCCCGCCGAACTATCCCGATCATCCGCTCGTGCGTCGCGACTGGTATGCGTATCAACGGAGCGTTGAAATGGTGGATCACCGCGTCGGCGTGATCCTCGACCAGTTGAAGGAAGAAGGAGTGCTCGACAACACGATCGTCATGTTCTTCGCCGATCACGGCCGTCCGATGCCGTGGGGCAAGCAGTGGCTCAGCGTCGAAGGACTGCAGGTGCCGCTGATCATGCGCGGGCCGGGCATTGCGGCGAACAGCGTCGAGGAGCGCCTCGTGAGCCTCATCGACCTCGCGCCGTCGATGCTCCAACTCGCAGGTCTGCCGATTCCGACGTGGATGGAAGGCCGTGCATTGCTCGACGGCGACTTTCCGGAGCGCGACGTGTTGTTCGCCGCACGCGACCGCTGTGGGGATGCCATGGATCGCATTCGTGCTGTGATCGGCCGCGACGCCTGGCTTGTGCAGAACTTCAAGCCAGAACTCTCCCGCCTGAACTGGTCGGGCTACAAGGAGGCGAGCTATCCCGGCATGGCCCTGCTGCGCGTGATGCAAGCGAACGGGGAACTCGACACCTTTCAGGCGAAGTGGCTGGCGCCGACGCGTCCAGAGATCGAGTTCTACGACCTCAAAACGGATGCGCAGGGGCTGCACGATGTCTCGCAGGATCCCGGACAGGCGTCGCGGATCGCCGGAATGCGCGAGACGCTGGACGACTGGATCAAAACCAGCGGTGACAAGGGTGCTGCCGGTGATCCCTCCACGGAGCCTCCCTTGGAAGAGATTCAGGAATCAAAACGCGGCGACTACCAGCGCACCTGGCAGAAGCGCCTGCAAAAGCCCGAGCCGACCGACGCCGAACGCGCGGACTGGTGGATGAAGAGCTACGGGCTGGAGTAAGGCATCCGAGAGCATCGCAGGCTTCTCTTGTGGAAGATGCGCCCCTCGCGAATCGTTGCCACCTTCCACCCATGAAGCTGTTTCGTTCCCTCCTCCTTCTTTCGTTCCTTTCCGCCGCGCATTCGTCTTTTTCGGCGCAGCCGAATCTCATTTGGATCATGGCCGACGATCTGGGCTACGCGGATCTCGGCTGCTACGGCCAGAAAGTCATCACGACGCCGAACATCGACCGCATGGCGAAGGAGGGCATGCGTTTCACGCATTTCTACGCAGGGGCGACGGTGTGCGCGCCATCGCGCAGCGTGCTCATGACGGGTCTGCATCATGGCCACACGCGCGTGCGCGGCAATGCGGGATCGACGAATCCCGCGGCCCAGGCGCTGAAGGACGGTGACGTCACCGTGCCGGGCGTTTTGAAAGAGGCGGGCTACAAGACCGCGCTGATCGGCAAGTGGGGCCTCGGCGACATCGGATTGGCGGAGACCGGGCTGCCGCGCAAACACGGCTTCGACTATTTCTATGGCTACCTGAACCAGCATCACGCGCACAATCACTTTCCAGACTTCCTCTGGCGCAACGAAACCAAGGAAGGCCTCTCCAACGTCGTGGTGCATGTTGGCGAACATGGCGGCGGCTACGCGACGGACGCCATCCACTATGCGGACGACCTCTTCGCCGACGATGCGATCAAGTTCGTCAGTGAGAACAAGACGAACCCCTTCTTCCTTTACTGGGCCATGGTCATTCCGCACGCCAACAATGAGCGTGCGCGCGAATTGGGCGACGGTGCCCACGTGCCCGACTACGGCCCCTACGCTGACAAAGACTGGCCCAAGCAGGACAAGGGGCAGGCGGCGATGATCAGCCGCCTCGACGGCTACGTCGGCCGCATGATGGCTCATTTGAAGGAACTCGGCATCGCGGAGAATACGCTCGTCGTTTTCAGCAGCGACAATGGCCCGCACAACGAGAGCAAGCACAACCTGGAGCGCTTTGACCCCAACGGTCCCTACACCGGCATCAAGCGCAGCCTCACCGATGGCGGCATTCGTGTGCCGTTCATCGCCTGGTGGCCCGGCACGGTGAAGCCGGGTGAGTCCGCCCACGTCGGCTACTTCCCCGACTGGCTGCCGACAGTGACCGAGCTCGCCGGTGCGCCCCCGGTGAAAAAGACGGACGGCCTCAGTCTGGTACCCGTGCTGACCGGCAAAGGCGAACAAAAGGACCATGAGTTCCTTTACTGGGAGTTTCACGAGGGCGGCTTCAAGCAGGCGGCGTTGTATCAGGGCCGCTGGAAAGGAATCCGCATGGGCGGTCCGGACAAGCCCGTGCAGCTCTTCGACCAGGAGAACGATGTCGCCGAGGAGACCGACGTCGCCGACAAGCATCCCGAAATTGCCGCGAAGATCGGCGAGTATCTCAAAACCGCGCGTGATCCCCTGCCCGAATGGGAGCCCAAGTGGCAGGCGGCGAAGAAGGGCAAGAAGTAGAAGTTCAGCATCTAACACTGAATGTCGTGAGTGCTGTATTCACTGTTCCGGAACAGGCTTTAAGATCACTGCCTGATGTGATACCCGGACACCCCGGCATCAAGATATCCAACTGCCAAAGCCCTCGCATCAGTGCAGAAGATCCCACGCCGAGTACGTTTTTCTTTGACCAACATAGACGAAAGATAGTTTTCCAGATGCTTCATGCCGTCCCCGCGCAAAGCAGCCTGCCCGACCGGACATTTTATGGTGTTCTACTGGAGCGGCATCGCTCATGGGTTCCATTTGCGCAGCGTCGGTTTCGTTCGGCGATCATTGCTTTTCTCACCCGACTTGGTGCGATCGATACAAAACAGAATCTGACAGAATTCCTCGAATTCATGAAACAACGGACACAAAAAACCAACCAACCATGAAGCGCCTGATCCTCACCCTCGCCGCCCTCAGCACACTGCTTTCAGCTGCCGAGAAACCGAACGTCCTCTTCATCATTTCCGATGACTTGAACAACTACCTCGGCTGCTATGGCGACCCGCGCGCGAAAACGCCGAACATCGACAAGCTCGCGGCACGCGGCGTGAAGTTCGAGCGCGCCTACTGCACCTTCCCACTCTGCGGACCGAGCCGGAACTCGATGCTCTGCGGCTTGTATCCCAACAGCACCGGCATTCTCGCCAACGCGCAGATTTTCCGCCAGACGATCCCCTCGCACGTTAGCATGTCGCAGGCGTTCCGGCAGGCGGGCTACTTTGCCGCGCGCATCGGCAAGCTGTATCACTACAACGTGCCGAAATCGATCGGCACGAACGGCCACGACGATCCGGGCTCTTGGGAGCTGGAGCTGAACCCCGCCGGCGTCGATCGCATGGAGGAGGAGCCGAAGATCTTCACGCTCACGCCCGGCCAGTTCGGCGGCACGCTGAGCTGGTATGCCTCGCCAAAAGACGATGGGCATCACACCGACGGCCTGATGGCCCGCGATGCCGAGTGGGTGTTGGAACGTTGCGCCAGGCAGAAGGACCGCCCATTCTTCCTCGCCGTCGGTTTCTTCCGACCGCACACGCCCTATGTCGCGCCGAAGGTGCCCTATTACGAATGGTACAACGAGGCGGAGATGCCCGTGCATCCCAGCGTGGACAAGAATCCGCCGGAAGTGCCCGCTGCAGCGCTCGGCAGCTACAAGAAGGAGCAAGACAAGCTCACCGACGAACTGCGCCGCCAGTGCGTGCAGGCGTATTATGCGAGCATCAGCTTCATGGACGCGCAGGTTGGGCGCGTGGTCGATTCGCTCGACCGTCTCGGCCTCGCCGACAACACGATCATCGTCTTCACCAGCGATCACGGCTATCACATGGGCGAGCACGGCTTGTGGCAGAAGATGAGTCTTTTTGAAGGAAGTTCGCGCGTGCCGATGCTCATCGTCGCACCGGGCACGAAGGGCAAAGGTACCGTCGTGAACACGCCGGTCAGCCACCTCGACCTCTATCCCACGCTCACCGAACTGGCCGGAGTCAAAGCACCCGCGAACCTGCAAGGCCAGAGCCTTGTGCCCATGCTCAACGACGCGAACGAAGTCGGCCGCGGCTGGGCGCTCACGCAGGTCTCCCGCGGCGGCGGCAAAAACCGCGCCACCGTGTCCAAGGATGCCAGCTCCGACGGCAGGCGCATCTTTGGCTACAGCCTGCGCACCCTGCGCTGGCGCTACACCGAGTGGGATGAGGGAAATGCGGGCACGGAACTCTACGATCACGACAACGACCCCGGCGAACTCGTGAATCTCGCGGGCAAACCCGAGCACGCGAAGACCGTCGCCGAACTCAGCGCGCAGGTTCGTGCCGCCGCGAAGACGACCTTCCCCGCCGACGGCAAGACACCCGAAATCAAGGAGGGTCCCATCTGGGCGCCAACTTTGGTCGATCCGTGAGGCAACTGCAGCCGTTCCCCGCATGAAAGCCCTTCACCTCATCGTCCTTGGTCTCGTCGTGGTCGGCTGCCCGCTGGCCGCCGCGGATTCCCGTCCGAACATCCTCATGATCGCGGTGGACGATCTGCGGCCCCAGCTTCGCTGCTACGGCGTTGAGCAGGTGCATTCGCCGAACATTGACCGGCTGGCCTCGCAGAGCCTGCTGTTTGAGCGGGCCTACTGCATGGTGCCCACCTGCGGCGCTTCGCGGGCGAGTCTGATGACCAGCATTCGCCCCGCGCCGAAGCGTTTCGTCACGCATCTGGCCTACGCGGAAAAGGACGCGCCGGGCATCGTCACGCTGAACACGCAGCTGCGGCGCAACGGCTACCACACCCTCTCGAACGGCAAGGTCTTCCATCATCCCGAAGACAGCGCCGAAGGCTGGAGCGAGCCCGCCTGGCGTCCCGGACAGCCGGGCATCGGCGCTCCGCCGCCCACGCAGAAAAAGAAAGGCGGCGGCAAGCCCAAGCCGAGAGGCGAGGAGGTCAAAGAGGGCACCAAGGACGAGGACGGCAAGTCGCGCGGTCGTCCCTACGGCGTCTCCGATCTCACGGACGACGAGCAGAGCGACGGGCAGGTCGCCTTGAAGACCATCGCCGATCTGCGCCGCATGAAGGAAGGCGGGCAGCCCTTCTTCATCGCCGCCGGATTCTTCAAGCCGCATCTGCCTTTCATCTGCCCGCAGAAGTACTGGGACATGTATCCCGAGGGCAGTCTGCAGCTCCCCGCGAACTACCATGCGCCGCAGGATGCGCCCGAGGAGTCCATCCACAATTCCGGAGAGCTGCGCGCCTACTCCGGCGTGCCGAAGACTGGACGCCTGCCGGACGCCATGGCTCTCGATCTCATCCGCGGCTATCACGCCTGCGTCAGCTTCACCGATGCGCAGATCGGCCGCGTGCTCGACGAGTTGGAGCGCCTCGACCTGGCGAAAAACACCATCGTCATTCTCTGGGGCGACCACGGCTGGAACCTCGCGGAGCACACCCTGTGGTGCAAACACAGCTGCTACGAGACGTCCATGCGCGTCCCGCTTCTCATCCGTGTGCCCGGCGTCGCCGGTGGCACGCGCACCGCTGCGCTTACCGAGCTGATCGACGTCTATCCCACGCTTTGCGAACTCGCCGGCGTGCCGGTGCCCTCGCACGTGCAGGGACGCAGCATTGTGCCGCTGCTGAAGGATCCCGCGCAGCCGTGGAAGACGCAGGCCATCGGCCGCTTCACCAGCGGCGACACCATCCGCACGGACACCCATCGTTTCACCGAGTATTCGAGGCGCGATACCGGCCCCTTCGCCCGCATGCTCTACGATCATCGGGCCGATCCCGGTGAAAACGTCAACATCAGCGAGCAGGTCGGCCAGTCCTCCGTCGTTGAAGACCTCACCACCCGCCTCCGCGCCGGCAAAGGCAAGGACGGCGACCTGCCAGCTCAAAAATAAGCTCTCTCCCGACCATGAAACATCTCGTCCTCCTTTCCTCATTTCTCGTTCTGGTTTCGTCATTCGCTGCGGAACAGCGCCCCAACGTCATCCTCATCATGGTCGATGACTTCGGCTACGAGTGCGTCACCGTGAACGGCGGCGAGTCGTATCAGACGCCGAATCTCGACAAGCTGGCCGCATCGGGCGTGCGCTTTGAAAACTGCCACGCGCAGCCGCTGTGCACGCCCACGCGCGTGCAGCTCATGACCGGACGCTACAACGTGCGCAACTACCTCAACTTCGGCACGCTGCGGCGCGAGGAGACGACCTTCGGCCACATCATGAAAAACGCGGGCTACGCCACAGCGATCTGCGGCAAGTGGCAGCTCGGCCATGAGCTCGACTCGCCGCAGCACTTCGGTTTTGAGGAATCCTGCCTCTGGCAGCAGACGCGCCGCCCGCCGCGCTACACGAATCCCGGCCTCGAATACAACGGTGTCGAGAAGGACTTCACGAAGGGCGAGTACGGCCCCACGCTGGTGAACGACTTCGCTCTCGGCTTCATCGAAAAGCACAAGGAGAAGCCCTTCTTCCTCTACTACCCGATGATCCTCACGCACAATCCCTTCCAGCCCACGCCGGACAGCGCGAACTATGACCCGACGATCAGCAGTGAGCAGAAGCTGCAGAATCCGAAGCACTTCGCCGACATGACCGCCTACATGGACAAGATGGTCGGCCGCATCGTGTCGAAGCTCGACGAGCTCGGCCTCCGCGACAACACGCTCCTCCTCTTCCTCGGCGACAACGGCACGAACAGCGGCATCACCAGCCGCTTCCAGGGCCGCGACTACAAGGGCGGCAAAGGCTCCACCAACGCGCACGGCACGCACGTGCCCTGCATCGCCAGCTGGCCTGCCGTCATGAAAAAAGGCCGCGTCTCCGCCGACCTCGTCAGTTGCGCCGACTTCCTGCCCACCATCTGCGCCGCCACCGGTGTCGAGCCGCCCGCCGGCGTCGATGGCGTCAGCTTCCTCCCGCAGCTCAAGGGCGAGACCGGCACGCCGCGCGAGTGGCTCTACATCTGGTACTCACCGCGCCAGAGCAAGGACATGACCGTGCGTGAATACGCCTTCGACCAGCGCTTCAAGCTCTACCGCACCGGCCAGTTCTACGACTTGAGCGCCGACGAGATGGAAAAGCAGGACCTCGCCTCCACCGCCCTCGCCAGCGATGCCGCCGCCGCGAAAGCGAAGCTGCAAGACGCCCTCGACCAGCTCAAAGACGCGCGCCCCGCCGAACTCGACCAGCAGTTCCTCAACTCCGGCGCCGGCAAGAACAAGCCGGAGAAGAAGGGCAAAAAGAAGAACAAGAAGAAGGCGGAGTGATCAGGGCACGCCTTCGCTGTGGTAACGCATCAAGGAAGCTCATCGCCCGGATCAGGAGGGCCTGCCGGGATCAGCGCCATGATGCGCTCGAACTCCTTGAAGTCGGCTCGCTTGGCCCGCTCACCCAGGTAGTCAACGGTGCTCAGGGCCGCCAGCTTCTCGGCGGCGGCGGTGATGATGAACTGGTTCATGGTGTAACCGTCCTTCGTGGCAAGCTCCTTGATGCCGCGATGGAGGGAGTCAGGAATACGGATGGACATGGTGGCCATAAGCTGGACAGCTCCCCGGCATTCAAGACGAGGTGCGAGCGGAGACCATACGACGCTTCCGTGTGACGGGAGACTTTCCTGACCCGCCTGCTGCTGCCGATGATTTCTTCGGCTTGGGCTTGGTTAAAGCCGCTTTCCTTGCGGCGGTCTGTGCGCGTGCCCATTCCGTGATGCGGCGGATGTCGTAGCCATGTTCAGCCGCCAGCGCGGCTCTCGCGGCGCGGACTTCTTCGATGATGGGATTCGTCATGGGGGTGTCAGGGTTAAAGTATGAGGCGTGCAGACTATGGGGACGTGAAGCTGGTGATACATGCAGTATTCAAGCAGTTCCTTCTGAAGAACAGCATTCGCCAGATGTGTGCAATTCCATGTCAGAACATAATCCATCCGGTGCAGAATGGCGAGCCCGAGGTGCGAGGCGTCCGTGTAGGCCTTCGGAGGCAGTTGAAAGAGGTTGATGATATCAGCCTCCAGCTCCGCAAGCCGCTCCGGGATGTCCAACAGCGGGATGCCACTGAGGAAAGGCGTCCGGCGGGCCGCGGCACTGGGATCGCCACGGCCGACCTCGTCCGTGGTGAAGATCGAAGTGTAGAGACGAAAACGCGAACGCTCGTACTTCCACCAGTGATGCGTCGCCTGCTGATCCAAAGCGATCTGCTTATGGCTGCTCGAGTGTGCGGCCAGATAACTCGGGATCGTCGTCTCAATGTAAACGCTCTGCATTTGGCGTGAGCATACATTCCTCGTTGAGGCCGTAAAGCGGCCAAACCGCCCACGGACGAAACCAGTACGCCGAGAAAGCGAAGCTGCAAGGCGCCCTCGACCAGTTCAAAGACGCGCGCCCCGCCGAACTCGACCAGCAGTTCCTCAACTCCGGCGCCGGTAAGGACAAGCCGGAGAAGAAGGGCAAAAAGAAGAAGTCGGAGTGAGCAGCGAGAACGACGAAGGACATGTACCCCTGCCAGCGAGAGCGCACGTCGTTAAATCATCGAAACGGAGCGGCTGGTAGCGGTTGTCATGGCGCGGTTTGCGCTCCTTCTATTTTGGCATCTCGAACACAAACTTGCCTGTCGTATCGATGTATCCCTTCTTGTTCCCCTCACTGGCGAAGGCTAGGCCCTCTTCAAACCAGTTCGAGTAATCGAAGTAAGGAATCACAACCTTGCCATCACGATTGATGTAGCAAGTTTCACCCCATTCTCGGCGGCTTTCACCGGGCAGCTTTGCACAGGCCAAACCCGAATCGAATCCACTTCCGATGGCCATTAGCGCCCATGTAGGCTCAACAAGAACTTGGCCCTTTGAGTCAGCAATCCCCAAAAGTTTCCCGGTGATGCTGTTGGCTGCATCGATAGCGAAAGAGATCCGATCATCACCAACAATCTCCCAGGAAGTCCATTTAGGATTGGGTGACGTTAAAAGCTCGCCTTTGGCGTTGATCACACGATTCTGTTTCTCTACGCCTTCATAAACTGATGCGTGTCCATTCTTGAAGTCATTTGCTCGAGAATACTGAAGCGGAATCTGGAGCCCACCGGTCTCATTGATAAAACCCGTTTTGCGCTCTCTCGAAACCCAGGCCAAGCCTTCACTGAAACTGCCAACCGCGTCCCAGTCTAGGGGAACGACGACCTTGCCACGAGTGTTAATGAACCCCCATTTGCCACCCTTGGACACTGCCGCAAAATCGTCTGAAAAGAATTTTGCCGCGTCATACTCTGGCGCAATAGAGAGCTTCCCGCTCGTATCGACATATCCCTGTTTCCCATCTTCGACAATTCTCAACAGGCCACCGTGGAAGCCTTCCCAAAGTTCCACCTTCCATTTGGAAATAAATGCGACTTTGCCTGATTGATCAATAAACATGGTCTGATCACCCTGCTTCACGCCAGCACGGCCAGATTTGAATTCATGCGCTTCGTCGAACTTGGGAGGTAGTGCCCATTCGCCTTTCTTGTTCAGATACCCCCACTTCTTAGTCGCGGGGTCCTGCGCATGCACAAGCCCCTCGCTGAACGAGGGCGAGTGAGCATGTGCGGCATCGAGTAAAAGCAGAAGTGAAAGAGCTGCGAAGAGGCCAGTTCTCAGTTTGTGAGCAGAGGATGTTTTCATGTTTATCGTAGAACGATTTGAAGCGTGACGGTGGCGGCGAAGGACTTACAGAACGAAGCGAACGAGTGAATTTGCCCGCCGTTCCTACTCATTATTTTTTCTTTTTGCCTTTGCCCGCGGGCTTCTTGAACTCCTCAAAGGAAACTTTGCCATCACCATCACTGTCGAGACTTTGAAAAGTCTTGGCGAGAGCTTCTGGATCTCTCGAATTTTGGACAAACTCCTCCTTGCTGAGGAGTCCGCTGCCATCAGCATCTAATCTGCGAAACGACTCCTCGGCGGTCAAAAACCTCTCTTTCTTGAACTCCGCGATGGAAACCTTGCCATCACCATCTTTGTCGATTCGTTGAAACAGCTTGGCGTAATTGTTTTGAAACATCGCATTCTTGTATTCTTCCAAGCTGAGGAACCCACTGCTATCCGCATCTATCCCTTGGAAGACCTCCTCATCCGTCATCAATTTCGCCTCGAGTGCGTGGGATGGCCATTCAAGGGCAATCCCTGAGAGAACTAAAATTAGGCTCTTCATCATTTGTGAGTTTAACTTGGGATGGCCCTTCTGAATGAATGCGCCGACGAACGCGAAAGTTCCCAGGAAGTCAAACTGCATCTGGTGCTGGATCTGCGGGTCCATCAGTCGTGATCGCTCGACAGAAACTAAGCCCGCCTTCGTTTTCGGCGGCATGAAACACCTCTGGCTGATCTTTTTCCTCTGCGGTTCGTCATTCGCTGCGGAGCAGCGCCCCAACATCGTCTTCCTCATCTGCGATGACCTCGGTTATGGCGATGTGCATTGCCTGAACCCCGAGCATGGGAAGATCGCGACGCCGGGCGCGGACAGGCTGGCATCGCAAGGGATGATCTTCACGGATGCGCATTCGGGTTCGTCGGTGTGCACGCCCACGCGCTACGGCGTGATGACGGGGCGCTACAGCTGGCGCACGAAGCTGCAGAGCGGCGTGGTGGAAGGCTTCGCGCCGAGCCTGATCGCGAAGGATCGGCCGACGGTGGCGAGTTTCTTGAAGAGCGCGGGTTATCACACGGCGATCATCGGCAAGTGGCATCTGAATTTCGAATACCTCGACCCGAAGAGCGGCCAACCCTACAAAGCGAAGGATTTCGACACGCCGCCGGTGGGCGCGAAGGTCCCGGACGGGCCGGTCACGCGCGGCTTCGACTACTACCACGGCTTTCATCACGCACGCGACATGGAGGCGGTGATTGAGAACGATGCGGTCATCGAGCATGACGAGGTGGTGCACATGTTGCCGCGTCTGCGGCGCAAGGCGGTGGAGTACATCGACTCGCGCAAGGGCCAGGAGCAGCCGTTCTTTCTCTACCTGCCGCTCGGCTCGCCGCACACGCCCATCGTGCCCGCGCCGGAGTGGCAGGGCCGCAGCGGCCTCGGTGATTACGGTGACTTCGTGATGCAGACCGATGACGTGGTCGTCGCCGTCTCGGAGGCGCTGGAGCGCAACGCCATGACGAAGAACACGCTCTTCATCCTCACCAGCGACAACGGCTGCTCGAAGGCCGCCGGGATCGACAAACTCGCCGCGCAGGGCCACAAGGTCAGCGCGAACCTGCGTGGCTCAAAGGCGGACATCTGGGACGGCGGGCATCGCATCCCGTTCATCGCACGCTGGCCGGCAAAGATCGCTGCCGGCTCCACGAGCGACCAGCTCATCTGCCTCGTCGATTTCTTCGCCACCACTGCCGACATCCTCGGCCAGCCGGTGCCCGCGGGCAGTTGCGAGGACAGCGTGAGCTTCCTGCCGGCGTTCGGCGGCGAAAAGATCGTGTCCACGCGTCACGGCGTCATCCATCACTCGATCAGCGGCCACTTCGCCTATCGCCAGGGACCGTGGAAGCTCGCGCTCGCCCGCGCCTCCGGCGGCTGGTCCTCGCCCACCGAGGCCAAGGCGCCCGCCGACTGGCCCAAGGGGCAGCTCTACCACATGAAGGACGACATCGGCGAGACCACCAACCTCTTCGAATCGAAACCCGAGATCGTGAACCAGCTCCTCGACCTGCTCAAAGCCGACATCGAACGCGGCCGCAGCACCGACGGCCCCGACTCCACCAACGACTTCGCCGACATCGTGCTGTGGAAGAGCGAGAAGGGGAAGAAGGCGAAAAAGAAGAAGTAGCTCCGGCGGCCGTGCATCGCAGGACACGGCATTGCTCAGCGCCTGTCGTGTTCGCGGGCGATCTTCTCGATGGCTTGGAAAATGTAAGCGTCGTTCCTCGGCGATCTCTGATTCTCCTCTGACCAGCGGTCGTCGCCAAGTTCACGGAAGGCGTCATCGTCGATCCTACCCAACTCGACAATCACATTGCGAATAAAGGCCCAACCGGTGAGCCGCAGGTCCTTCAAAACCGGCGTGCCATCGGTGTAGGTCATCGCTTGGAGCTGTTTGAGCGCGGGAGAGTCTGGAATCACGCCTGCTTTGTCCATGCGTGCCGCCAGCGGATTCCACAGATGTTCCGAGGCTTCGTAAGCCATTGCCGTCAACGCTTTCTTTTGCTCGTCTGACAACGGCCACTGGCTCAGCACACGCGCAGGACCGAGGCCGCCAGAGCCGAGCGCACGTTCGCTCCAGCGTGCGGTGCCTTCGAGGAACCAGCGGTTCTTGAAATAGGTCGTGCTGTATTGAATGAGGTGAAAAAACTCATGCGCCGGCGTCAGATTCGCGGATGCCTTCACGGAAGTGGCCACCGCGAAGGCAATGCTTCGCGTGCCTGACGGATCGCCGGGTTTGTTGAAGCGCTGAAGCTCGTCATAGGCCACACCGTTCATCTTTAGCACGTTCTTGTGACGGAAATGGATATCGATGAACTTCGCTTCGCGAAATCGTTCCGTTTGGAGCGGTTCGGGAAAGCCGAGCACCTCGACAAACATCTTCCGCGCCACCAGCACCTGCGTCATGACGTCCTCCACCTGATCGGGAACGCCGTTTGAATTCGTGTCGGCCGCATCCACGGCATGCTGGCCGTCGGTCTCGTAGAAAATGCGAACATCATCCACGCGATGCACCTGCTGCGCCGTTGCAGCGCTCAGAGCGACCGCCCCGAGGATGGAAGCAAAAGCCCTCATGCCTTCAGGGTGCTCTTCCGCCACCCATTCACGCCTTCGCGGAACAACTCTTCCTTCAGCTTCGTCCCCAAACCTGTTCCCGTCGGCAACTGCGCCTTCCCGTTCGTGATGACGGGTAATGTATCGACGAGTTTGTCGTAGAATGAGCGGATGTGGGCGCGCACGGTTTCCTGGAAGACGACGTTCGTCGATGACGCTGCGAGATGCAGGCCGCTGAAGAGCGTGAGCGGACCGGTGCAGTCGTGGATGGTGGACGGCACGTTGAAGGTCTGCGCCATGTCGATCACGCGCCGCGTTTCGCTGATGCCGCCGTTCCATGTTGGATCGACCATGCAGTAGTCGCAGGCCTGCGCTTGCAGCACGGCGAGATACTCCTTCCGCCCGAGCAGCATCTCGCTCGCGGCGATGGGCAGACCGCTTCTGCGACGGAAATCGGCCAGCGTAGCGACATGATCGACGCGCAGCACGTCTTCGAGCCACAGCGGCTTGATCTCGCGCAGCGCGTCCGCGATGCGCTCGGCGGCGGGCAGATGGAAAAACGCATGCCCTTCGATGGCGATGTCCATCTTCATACCCACACGTTCGCGGATCTCGCGCAGCGGCTTCATCGCCTCCTCGACATCGGCCCACGAGATGTGCAGGCCGCCATTGCGATGCGCGGCGCGGTCAAAGGGCCACAACTTCATCGCGGTGATGCCCTCGGCGAGCAGTTCCTCCGCGAGGTCGCCCGCGGCGAAATGCGAGGCCCAGTTGTCCTGCAGCGGACCTTTGTGTCCGATGTCACCATAACCTGGCCAGCCCGGATGTCGCGGAGAGTCCGTCACGCCAACGAGCGCGCCGTAGCTGGGGCCGCCGCTCGTGTTGTAAACCGGAATCGCCTCGCGCACCGGCCCGCCGAGCAGGCGATACACCGGTTGTTTGCAGGCCTGGCCGAGGATGTCCCACAGCGCGAGATCGATGGCCGACAGCGCGCGCATTTCCGCACCCGGATGACCGAAGGGGGTGCAGCGCTCATAGAGGAAGCGCCAGTGCGATTCGATCGCGAGTGCATCCTCGCCGAGCAGACGCTCCGCCATCCAGTCATGAATGAGCGAGGCGATCGCATGCGGCGTGTAATACGTCTCGCCGCAGCCGATGAAACCGTCCTCCGTGTGAATGCGGACGAGCAACAGATTCGGCATGATGCCGGACGGAATGGCGGTTTCGATGGCGGTGATGCGTGACATGAGATCGGGACAAACAACGCAGCCGAGCCGTCAGACCTATTTTCCCAGCGCCTTCTCCAAATCCTCCACCGTCGTCACGGGGGCCTGGCAGGTGAAGTTTTGGCAGACGTAGGCGGCAGGTTGGCCGCCGACGGGTTTCATGCCGGCGATGGCTTCGTTGCGCGTGGCGAGCCATTGCTGTCCCGCGCCGCCGTCGGCGTGAAGGAGCGCAGCGTTGGGGAGGAACTGGCGATGGAGATGGGCGGCGAGCGCTTTGAACCCAGGCGTGGCGGAATCGCCAGCGAGGACGATCTGCTGCTTGCCGCGATGGTGCAGGTCGAAGGCCGCCGCCATGACGGGCACGGAGGAGGTGCTGTCTTTCAGCGCAGTGCCGAAGAGCGCGAAGATTCTTTCCGCCTGCCGCGTGTGGTCATCATTGGCGAGCAGGGCGCCGAGGCGCACGAGGTTGAGGGCGGCGAGCGAGTTCGGCGAAGGTTCGGCGCCGTCGTAGTCCTCCTTGATGCGCAGCACGCTGTTCGGCATGTCGGTGTGGACGCTGTAGTAGCCGCCGTCCTTGGTGTCGAGGAAGAGCGCGTCCATCTCGCTTTGCAATGCGGCGGCCCATTGCAGCCACTTCACGTCGAAGGAGGCCTGATAGAGATCGAGCAGGCCGTGAATGAGACAAGCATAGTCGATGGCGAAGGCCTTCGGGCCGCGCTCGCCTTCGCGCCATGAGCGGTGCAGGCCTTTGCCGGGCGAGGTGCAAAGCTGATCGTGGATGAACTGAGCGGCACCGGCGGCGAGCACGGTCATTTCTGAATCGTCGAGGGCGGCGCCTGAACGCGCGAGTCCGGAAATGGTGAGCCCGTTCCAGGCGGCGATGATTTTGTCGTCGAGATGCGGCCGCGGGCGTTTGGCGCGGGCTTCAAAGAGCGTGGCGATGCCCTTGTCGATGATCGCTTTGATCTCTTCGGGGGATTTCTTGAAGTACTCGGCGGTCTTCTTGAACGACACGGCGCGGTAAAGAGTGTTCAGGCCCTTCAGTTCGCCGTGAGGATCGCTTTCAGGCCGCGCGTTGCCATCGCGTCGTGCGCCGTAGGCATAGCGAAAGATGCTGCCATCCTCCTTGCCGAGGAGGTCATCGATCTCGGCGGCTTTCCAGACATAAAACGCGCCTTCGGTTTTGTGATCGGCATCTGCGGTGGCGAGGCTGTCGGCATCTTCGGCGGAAAGAAAGCCGCCCTCCTTGTGCAGCAGGTCGCGCTTCAGGTAGGCCACCGTGCTGCGGACAATGACTTCGAAGAAGACATTCTGAGTGATCTGCCAGGCTTCCGTGTAGGCGGTGAGCAGCTGCGCCTGATCGTACAGCATCTTTTCGTAATGCGGGATGTGCCAGTAGGAGTCCACGCTGTAGCGGTGGAAGCCGCCGCCGACGTGGTCGCGCATGCCGCCGTTCGCCATGCCGCGCAGGGTCTTGACGGTCATCTCCATGGCCCAGTCGCTCTCGTGATTGCGTTCCTTTTCCTCGCGTTTGGCGAAGGCGCGGTGGATGCGCATGAGGAGGTTCAGCCCGGCGGGACGTGGGAATTTCGGTGCGCTGCCAAAGCCTCCCTCATGGTAGTCGAAGGAGCTGGAAAGGTCGTCGTAGGCCTTCTGCAGGATCGCGTCGGGATCGAGGCCGGTGACCTCCTTGTTTTCGTTGTCGAGATGCTCCTGCAGCTTTTCCACGGAGCGTGCGGCGCGTTCGTCGATGCCCTTGCGGTCTTCCGTCCACACCTTGTGCAGTTCGGTGAGCAGATTCTTGAAGCCGATCCTACCCGGAGCGTCTTCCGGCGGATAGTAGGTGCCGCCGTAAAACGGCTTTAGCTCCGGTGTGAGGAAGACGCTCATCGGCCAGCCGCCGTGGCCGCTCGCCGCCTGCACGTAGGTCATGTAGGTGAGATCGACGTCCGGGCGCTCCTCGCGATCGACTTTGACGGGGATGAAGTTGTCGTTGATGAGCTTCGCGATCTCCTCGTTCTCGAAAGACTCGCGCTCCATGACGTGGCACCAGTGGCAGGTCGAGTAGCCGGAGGAGAGGAAGATGGGCTTGTCCTGCTCCTTCGCGAGCTTGAACGCCTCCTCGCCCCAGGGCAGCCAGTTCACGGGATTGTGGGCATGCTGCAGCAGGTAGGGCGAGCGCTCCTTGGCGAGGGCGTTGGTAAACTTGGGAGGCTGGGCGGACGTTTCGCTCATGGTGGGGGTACAGAGCTAACGTCCGCACGTGGGGCGGGGTTGCAAGCGGTCAGGCTGTCCGCGCCCGCCACGCCGCCAGGATGTCACGCGAGTACGGATCGCCCTCGGCTTCAAATTCATACAGATAGCTCAACACAAGATCTCGCACTGCTGCGTCAGGATTGACGAGACCGTATTGCAAAACCTCGGGATCGAGGAAGCGATCCAGCATGCCCTTGGCCTCGGTGAGATCGCAGACGGGAAGACGCTCGCGAAAACGCTCTTTCACCTTTGTTTCCAGAAAGGCGATGTCATCCAAATCATGTTCCCGCCCGGTATTGATCTTGGTGACGTACAGGTGCAGCTCGTGCGGCAACCGCACGCCGTCGTCCATCGCGGAGCTTTGCGACCAGACCTGTTCAAAATCACCTTCCTCGAACTCATTGGGTTTTCGAAACACATCCACGGGCAGATCGAAGCCGCCTATCCTCAGCACGCCGAAATCTTCGATTTCCGCGGCGATTTCCGCGGGTTGCAGCTTACGCCGTTGCGCCAGAGACCAGATGTGGGATTCGGGAAATTCGCGGAGCACAGCCGTGAGATGTTGTGCCCACATCGCGGGATCAGCAAAGGGTTCCAGCCAGATATCGAAGTCCTTGGTGTGGCGCGACCGCCCGTATGCGATCACCGCCATGCCGCCAAGCATCAGAACCCGATGTTTTTCGGCTAGCCTGCGGATGAAAAGATTTTTGGGAAGGTCCGCTTCCATTGTTCGATGTTCTGCGAGACTTGCTCTGAAATCCACGCGCATTCTTCGAGCGAACGCGGCAGTCCATGCGGCAGCCACGGCTCGGAGTTGTCGGGTATCTTGTTCCGGGTGGCGAGGGATGGATTCGCCGCATGGCGCTTCGCGATCATTTTCTTCCGCGCCATCTCGCTGGAGTAGCGTTTTTTGAGTTGCTCAATGGTGGGCCGGTATTGTCGCATGACATCGAAGTGTAAGCGCAAAGCAGCGGAAGTCCAAAATCAGTTTGCCCCCTGCTTCGGCAGCATCTTCGCCACGATCCACAGCAGCGCTCCCACCACGAGGGCGAGGGCCGCCCACAGCCAGGGGCTGCCTTTGCCGCTGGTGAGCGGATCGGCTTCGTAGCCGGGGAGATTTTCTTCATCGCCGAGGGTGGCTTCGACCTTGGTCGAGGTTTCGAATTCGCGGCGGACGAGATCGAGGTCGTAATGAGTGTGGGCGGCGCGGCGGTTGCCGTAGCAGATGACGAGGGGCTTGGTGTCGGGCACGCGGAAGAGGAGACGCACGACGGGATACACGATGCGCATGGAGGTAATTTGAAGCGGAGCGTTGTCGCCGTTGTCCGTGGCGAGGCGGATGATTCCGGCGCGGGGCGCAGTGAAGAGGGGAAAATAGAAGGTTACGGGTGCCTGACCCGGCGTGCGCTGCCAGTTGGTGGTGCCGAGGATGCGTTCGAAGTGGCCCTGCTCATTATGAATCTGCTCGGTGACGCTGAGCGTGCGCCTGAACAACGGAGTGGGCGAGTCGAGCAGCAGCGTGTTGCCCGGAAAGTTGGGAAAGGGTATCGTGATGTCCCACTTCGACCACGACGGAGCCTTCGGATCGGCGACTTTGACGAAGGAAACGGGGCGTTCGCGTTCCAAGCCGGGTTTGATGGCGAGGAAGGGGACCTGGTGTCCGTCGCGAACGATGCGCACGTCATGAAGGTCGTTTGCGCAGCGGGCGAGCACTTCGGGAACCAACTCGAGTTCGATGACGCCGGCTTCGCTGAACTGAATGGCACGCTGAAACGACCACGGAGAGACATCGATCGCCGCCCCGGTCTCGCCGACTTCAGGCGCAGTGGCGGTCTTGCGGAACTCCGCGTTCGCTTCGACGGCGCTGGCGGTGGCGGAGTTGGCGGTCGCATCGCGCAGCTTGTCGGTGAGAGCAGCGATGTCGTAGCGCGGCTCGGCGGCCTGGGCGTTGCCGATGTAGAGCTGCCAGTCGCCTGCGGTGTCGGCTTGAAACACGAGCGGTGCCGTGTGGCGCGTGACTTCGACGCGGTCGATGCGCAGCGGTGGACTGTCACCGTTGTGAATGACAAGTTCGACTTCGCGCTTGGCGGCGAGCTGATGTGCGGGGATTTCGAGATCCTCGGCCGTGAAGCCTTCGTGCTGGATGCGGAACAGCGTGTGCGTGGTGTTCAGCAGCGTGCACACACGCTGAAACACCAAATCAGGTGTGTGAATGCGCACGGTTCCGAGCAGCACATTCGACGTGCCGAGGTCGAGCGTGAGATGCGTCGCGCCCTTTTCTTCGGTGCGGGATCGAATCGTCGCCGAAGTCGGCACGGTGCGCAGTTCCGGCAGCTCGCGCACAATCTGTGCACCAGTGAAGGCCACGGGTCCGCGGCGTGAATCGTCGATGGTAATGCGGAAGTGTTTCCACGCCGCCGGTGTGATGGGCAGGCGCAGGCGCTCGGTGCCGTTTTGACGACAAAGCACTTCGCCCGTGCTCAGCGTCTGCCATGTGGTGCCGTCGTTGCTGGCTTCCAGCGTGGCGGCCTTGATGAAGTTCTGCGCATTGGTTTGCAGCACCAGTTCCTGGATCGTGTTAGCGTCGGGCGGCTGGAATTCGAGCACGGTGCTGCGGGGATTCAGCGTGGCCTTGAAGCCCTCGGCGGCGACGCTCGTCGGACGCATGGTGCGTGGCAAGGCGATGATGTAGGGCGTCTCAACACCGGCCGGACTGATGACACGCAAGTCGTGAAATGGAGCGCCACCCGTCGTGCGTGAGGCATCGAGCAGCGCGGATTCGAGTTCGAGGCGCGTGAGGCCGGGCTGCGTGACGCGCACGGTTTGATGATGCGTCCACGCGGCGAAATCGGCGGCACCGGCGAACGAGGTCAGGCACAGCGCGAGGAGAAGAGGATGCGGGTTCATGATTTGTCGTCGGTGAGGAAGCGTTGATACAGGAAGGAGGCGATGAGCGCGATGATGGCAACGGCGATCAATGCGCCGATGCGGTAGCCGCTGTCGATGTTCGCGAGGTCGTGGAGGAAGAGCTTTAACAACGCGACCGCGAGCAGGCCGATGCCGGCGATGCGTGTGGGCTGGTTGCGTTTCCAGATGCCGATGACGAGCAGCGTGAGAGCAAACAGCGCCCAGGCGATGGTGTAAGTCATGTCGCGGGCGAGATTGCTATGGAAATTGAACGCGATCGAGCGCTCGCCAGCAGGCGTGAAGAAGTCGGCGATTTCGATGTTGAGCAACAGGAAGAGCAGGATGCCGCCGAGCGAGCAGAACAGGCCGCGCAGGTTCACCTGGTTCCAGCGGTCATTCGGCGGTGTGAGCCAGAACGCGGCGAGGAACATCGCGAGCGCCGAGAGGCTGTAGGCGTAGAGCTGCCAGTTGAGGATCGCGACATCACCGCGTGTCTGATAGGCCAGCACGGCGGGATTGAGCGCGAGACGAACGAAGGAAATGCCGAGCAACACGGTGCCGGTGCGCAGAAGTCCGACGTGCGGCACGCGGCGGAAGAGCCAGCACAGCGCCGCGCCTTCCAGCGCCCAGCCGATGGTGATCCACTGCTTCTCGAACTGGATCGGAAAGATGAGCGTGATGAAAAACAACGCCACGCCGCCGAACCATGCGAGCTGCGTGAGACGTGCGGGATTGTCGGCGCTGTGTTGTTTCAAAATGAAGACGAGACAGGCCAGCGGAGCGATGGTGAAGGCGATCGGCAGCAAGCCCATCATCTCATTCGGCCAGGCCTGACCGACGAGCCGATAAACGAGGCTGAAAGTGCCAACGCCTGCTGCGCCTGCGGTGATCCACGGCAGTTTGTGCGTCGCAAACTGCTTCTGAAACACGAGCGGGAACGCGGTGAAGATCGCGTAGAAGCCGAGATACCAGAGCAGCGGCGTGGTGGCGTAGTCGGCGTGGAAGCTCTGCTGATGCCATGCCCATTCGAGCGCGAGCACGCAGCCCAAAGCCGTCGGTGCCAGCGCCGTGATGCCGCTGATGCGCACGAGGCCGAGCAGGAACAGCACCAGCAGCAACGCGAGCCCGAACACCGGCGAAGGGTTCGCGATTTGCAGTCGCAGCGTGGCGAGAATGAGCAGCAGGAAGGGCAGCACCGCCGAGCTGACCGGCAGGAGCGGAGCGAACTTTGCCTTTGGCACTTTGCGGAAGAGGAAGCTGCTCGCGATGCCGAAGAGCACAGCGAATCCACCAAGCACAAACAGGAATGGCATGAGCGAGAAGCCAATCTCGCGCGGCCAGCGGAACAGCCATGCGGCGGCCGTGATAAGGGTGAGCGCCAAAGCGGCGAGCACCGGCAGCAGTCGTCCACTGACCACGGCGATGCCGATGATGAGCAGATCGACGATCAGAATCACCGGCCAGATCGTGAGGCTCATCGCATCAAGGCTCAGCACTGGCATGAGCAGCAGCACGAGCGTGACGACGGGCACCCAGCCCGCGTAGGGCAGTTGATTTGGCGTCCTGCGTTCCATCAACACGGCCAGCGCGGTGTGCAGCAACCCGAAGGCGAGGAAGATGCCGAGCGCATACGGCAGCAGCTCCGTGGTGAGTTTTTGCGTGGTCCAGATGGAGAGATGGATGAAGGTCAGCGCACCGACGATGCTCTGCGCGATGCCGACACGCGATTGATGCCACACGACGCGCAACGTGATGGCATTGACGCCAAGCACGAAAATGTACAGCAGCACAGGGCGCTCGGTAATGGCACCGACGGTGAGGAATCCGAACGCGGTGAACATCGCGCTGCCGCACAAGGCGAGCGCGGAGCCCGCCGGGAAGAGATCATCGGCGTCTTTCTGCTTCGACCACCATGCGGCGAGCGAGAACAGCGCTGCGAACCCGAGGAACACGCTCACCGGCACCCAGGTGGCCGATCCGATGGCGTATTGCGATGCGCGGAAGAACTTCATCATCCAGCCCGCCTGCATGAAGATCGTGCCCGCGGCCGCGAGTGCGGTGAGATGCAGCCAGCGCTTGTTTTTGGCGACAGCGAGCACGCCGATGTCGAGCAGCGCGATGAAGCTGAAGAGGCCGAAGGGATTGTCGTGGCCGGTGGAGCAGAGGATCGGCGTCAGAAAGCCTCCAAGCATGCCGAGAACGGCGACGACTTGCGCATTGAGTCGCACGGCGAGAAGGAACGCCGCAGCCGTGATGAGCGTCATCAAGGCAAAGGCGACCAGCGGCTGATCCAGCGGCGGAATGCGCCAGAGCGAGTGCGCCGCGAAGGTGACGCCGTAAAGCACGACAATGCCGGTGGCGCAGAGTGTACTCGCCAGCGTCGCGTAACGTTCGCGCCGGTTCATCACCACCCCGCCGCCCACAAGTCCGGCGCCGATGACGAAACCGATGGCAGTGCGCAGTTCAGGCGAAATCCAGCCGCGCTCGATGCTGAGCTTCACGAAGAAGATGATGCCCAGGAACAGCGCGAGCCCACCGACCCACGCGAAGAGCTTCGCACCCATGAACTGCTCGAGGTTGATGCTGGGCTGCGGTTTGGCGACGGGTCTTGGCTTCGCTGACGCTGCCAAGCTTGGCACACGAACAGGCTCGGGAGCTTTCGTGACCGGCGGTGAAGACGGCAGCGGAGGTGGCGCAGGTTTTTCGATCACAGGGTCCGAAAAAACGGGTTCCGGCTCCGTGGCCTCAGCGCTGACGAACTCATCTGGACCGACGGTCGGCGCGAGCGTCACGTCCGGTTTCACTGGGATGGTTTCAGTGACGTGGGGTGGCGCGCTTCCAGCCTCGAGGCGTTCGAGGCGCCTTTGGAGTCGCGCGTTCGCCTCACGTAGAACATCGATCTCGTGATCCAGCTCCTTGGTCCTTCTGCTGGCAGAACTTGCTTTGACGAGGGCGATGATCGGCAGGACGAGGGCGAGAATGCCGATGGCGAGGAGGATGAGAATGATGAGTTCTTCCATAATGCCGTGAAGTGTCTCAGGATCGCCGGGCAATGGAAATTGATATTTCCGGGTGGCATCATTGATATTCCGTATAGCCTTCCCGCGCGGCCATGAACGTCCATCATCTTGAACTCTTCTACTATGTCGCCAAACACGGCGGCGTGAGTGCGGCGGCGCGGGCAATGCCGTATGGCATCCAGCAGCCGGCCATCAGCGCGCAGATCCTGCAGCTCGAGGACTCGCTGGGCGTGACGTTGTACCAGCGTCGGCCTTTTCAGCTGACGCGCGAAGGGCAGACGCTGTTTGAGTTCATCACGCCGTTTTTCAGCGGACTGGCGGAGGTGGGGGACCGGTTGCGTGGCGGGGGCGAGAACCGGTTGCGCATCGCGGCAGCGGAAGTGGTTCAGCGGGACTACCTGCCGGAGCTGCTCGTGCGCATGCGAAAGCGGGTGAAGGGATTTCATTTTACCCTCACGCACGGACGACAGCATGAGATCGAGGCGCTGCTGGCGGCGCAGGAGATCGACATCGGCCTGAGCACGCTGACGGACAAGACGGCGGCGAACATCGACGCCCGCGAGCTCATGCGTCTGCCTCTCGTTCTGCTCGTGCCGTCGAAGAGCGGCATCACGAGCGCCGATCAGATCTTTGAAAAGGACCGGATCAACCTGCCGCTGGTTACCCTGGATGCGAAGGACGTGCTTTCGCGCTCCTTCCAGGCGGCGCTCCGGCAGCGCGGTGTGGAGTGGCTGCCGAGCCTCGAAGTGGGCAGCCTCGATCTCGTGGTGCGTTATGTGACCGAGGGATTTGGCGCCGGCCTGGCGCTGAATCATCCTCGGGTCGAACTCCCGTCCGGTGTGACGGCCCTGCCTCTTGAAGATTTCCCGCCGCTGAGCTTTGGCTTGCTGTGGACCGGGCGCTTGTCGCCCTTGGGGGAGGCGTTTCTCGCGGAAGCGGCGGCCGTGGCGGGCGAGCTGTCGGTGTAGCTTTTGGAAGTGCTACTTCTTGAACGACTTCAGGAAATTGAAGATCAGCCAGATCTGCGCGAAGCCGATGGCCACGAGCAGTACGCCGAGTTCGAGCGCGCTGTCCTCCTTCGGCACGGCAAGTCGCAGGATGAACGCCAGCATGATGATGCTGATGAAGGAAAGGAAGGCGCCGATGGTCGGGCTGCCTCCATCCCGGGGTTCCGGAACGACGTTGTGTGTCAGCGATCCCTGCTGCCGAGGATCCTCGTCTGGTGTCTGGCTCATCGCAGTTCGACGGGTTGTTTCTGGAGGGGAGTGGAGGCGAGGGCGGGAATTGAACCCGCGCATACCGGTTTTGCAGACCAGTGCATTACCACTTTGCTACCTCGCCGTTGCTCGAAAGCAGGCGGACCCTAGGCGGTAGGCCTCCCCCTGTCAACCGCCGTGGCGTCGGTGAATCTCCGCGATGGCCCAGGCGGCGTGCTCCGCGATGAGCGGATGGGGATCTGCGGCTGCAGTTTCGAGCGCGGGCAAATCATCCGGTGACCCCACGTTGCCGAGGGCGACGCAGACATTGCGCAGAAAGGCGGGGCGCTTGATGCGCTTGATGGGGGACTTGGCAAAGAGGGCGCGGAATTCCTCGTCGGTGAGTGACAGAAAATCGCGGAGGGATTTGGAGAAGACCGTTTCCCTGGCCTGAAACGCGGCTTCCCGCGACTCGCGGGCATGGCGATTCCACGGGCAGGCGTCGAGGCAGGCGTCGCAGCCGTAGATGCGGTCTCCGATGGCGCGGCGGAACTCGGATGGGATTTCACCTTTGTGCTCGATGGTGAGGTAGGAGATGCAGCGGCGGGCGTCCATGCTCCGAGGCGCGGTGATGGCCTGCGTGGGACAGGCGTCGATGCAGCGCGTGCATTTCCCGCACATGTCCTTGGCGGAGGCGTCGGCGGGCAGATCGAGCGTGGTGAGGATGTCGGCCAGAAAGAACCAGGTGCCGAGCCTGCGGTGGATCTGCATCGTGCTCTTGCCGCCCCAGCCGAGGCCGGCCTCGCTGGCAAAGTCACGCTCCAGAACGGGGCCGGTGTCCACGTAGCGCCGCTGGGTGCCGCCATGCGCGACGAGGAGGTCGTCGAGCTCGCGCAGCTTCTTTTCGATGAGGTCGTGGTAGTCGTTGTTCCAGGCGTAGCGGGCGATGCGGTAGCCGGCTTTCGGAGCGGGGCCCTGGTGGTAGTTCATCGCCAAAACGATCACGCTTTGCGCGCCGGGCAGGACGATGCGTGGATCGGTGCGGCGCTCGACGTTGCGGGCCATCCAGGCCATGTCGCCGTGCTTGCCTTCGGCGATCCATTGTTCGAAAAGCCCACGATGCGCCGCTGGCAATGCGGGCGCGACACGGCATTCGTCAAAGCCGAGCGCCCGCGCTTTGGCGGTGAGTTCGGTTTTGATTTCGAACGGTGACATGCCGTTTGGATGGCTCACACGGTTTTCCCGGCCGGAGTCAGGGAGTCGATCTGCTGCTGCAATGAATGGAAGGACTGTCGCAGGTGCTTCAGCCGCTCCAGATGACGTCCCTGAACCTCCTCCATTTCGGTGGCGCTGGCGTGCGCCGGATCGAGCATTTCGAGAAACTTCCCAAACGCCGCAGTGACGTCCTCCGTGACCTGCCGGGAGAGCATCTCGCGGAGCGTGACGGAGGACTCCTCCAGCTTGTCGAGGATCGCATTGCGCGAACTGCTGAGGCGCATCTGGGTGATGAGATAAATGACTCCCAGCAGCAGCAGGCCCGCACCGGCTGCGATCCCGGACGCCTCGGGGCCGTCGAGCCACCAGCACAGCCCGGTCGCCGCGAGCACGGGCAGGATCAAACGCGGCACCCAGCGTGCGGTTTTGCGCGCGCGCTCGATGCCGGGCTCGATGTGCTCGTCGAGTTCCAGGCCGATGACGAAACGGCGCAGCGAGGAGTCGATGCGGGTGCCAAAGCGACGGCGCAGTTCACTTTCATCCTCGTCGTAGTCGTGGACAGGGATGGACACGTCCGTCGGAAAGAGCACACCGCGACCATGGGCGTACATGAAGCGCTCAAACTGATGCACGTCCTCCTCCAGCACGAGGCTCACCTGGCGCCAGCGGTCGCCGGTGCGGTGCTGCAGCTCCTGAAACAGCCGGTGGTCGAGGCTCTCCGGACGCGGGGCGCCGGATTCCTCCTCCGCGTTCTGTGCGCGTTGAAAGGCTCGGCGCGTGGTGAGTGCGTCGCTGGCCAGCCCCGCCACGCGCAGCACGGATTCGTGGTAGTCGCGCTCCGTCGCGTCGAGGGCGGGCAGGACTTTTTTCAGAGTGCGCTCCACCTGCAATTCGCGCTCGGTTCGCAATTCCTGAATGACGGCCGACTTCTGACGCGCATTGCTCACGCCCGCGGCGAGACGCGCGTCCGCCTGCTCCAGCAGCTGCCGGCCGAGCTGGACGGTCCCGGCGAGTTTCTGCAGACGCGTGGCGTTGTGTTCCACGAGGCCGGAGATGTGCTCCTGGAGCGCGTGGAAGCCGCTTTCCTTGAGAATGCGTTCGTGATCGATGCCGGCGTCCCGGGCGAGGATGGCCTTTTTCCCTGAAACGGCGAAAAGCGGAAAATCCCGGCCAAAGCGCTGCCGCGTGAGCTGGCCCATGTAGTCGGTGATGACCTGGATCTCCTCCGGGCTGCGCAGGTCGCTTTGCTGGAGCACGAAGATGACGTGGCGCATCCACTCGCGATGGACCCTTTCCAGGAACTGCCAAGCCGATGCGGCCCATGGATTCATGGCGGAGAACACAAAAATCACCAGGTCCGCGATGGGCACGAAGCGCTCCGTGATGAGCTGGTGCTCGTTTTCGACGGAGTTCGTGCCGGGTGTGTCCACGATGTGGAAATCGCGCAGGAAATCCACCGGCGTGTGCACCTCGTCGAGTGTGGGCGTGACGGGGACGACCTGGTGCTCCTCGCCGTGTTTGAAAAACAGAATCTTGTCCGTGGTCGGAACGACACCCGTGCGGGAGAAGTCCTGTCCGAAGAGCGCGTTGAGAAAGGTGGACTTGCCCACGTTCACCTCGCCGACGACGACGAAGACAAACGGTTCCTTCAGGCTGGCGATCAGATTGTCCACGACGGCAGCGGATTCCGGGTCGCCGCCCGCCTCCCGCAACGCCGCCGCAAGAGCGAGCAGCTCCATGCCAATGCGGGATCTCAGTTCAAAATATTCAGCGCCTATCATGTGGGGGTCGCGCAAGGTGCCGCTGGCACACTTCATCGCAACCTCCGAGCACGGGTTTCGGAAGCATCACGGCTTGCCGGGTGGGGGAAGCGCTCCTAAAGAACGGAGCTTGAGCGCCGCACCGCCCAGTCCCGACGAAACACCCCGCAAACCCGTTCCGTGGTGGCTTTGGGTCCATGTGCTGAGTCTGGAGGCGCCGATCGTCGCGGTGCTTTGGCAGTCCGCCCTGGCCCATGCGCACGGACTGCGCCTGCCGCCGATGCTTGGCGCCGGCTTGGCGCTGGCCTGTTGGCTGATCTACGTTCTCGACCGAACGCTCGATACGCTGAGCGCGGAGGGCACCCTCGACACGCGGCATGTGTTTTACCGCAGGCACAGGTGGTTCATCCTGCTCGGTGTGACACCCCTGGTCGTGGCCGTGCTGGCGTGGATGGCGTTCTTTGTCATCCCAGAGGGCGTGCTGTGGCAGGCCTTGGGCCTCGCACTGCTCGTGGCGCTGTATCTCGCCTCATGGTCGGCGCAGGGCAGTCGCGCGTGGCGGGATCTGCTCTTCTCCTGCGCCGGACTGGGGGCGATCATCGTCATCGCCGACATGCCGCTTGAGCCGGGCTACCGGTTTGCTCTCTCCTTGATGGTCCTCGGCGTCCTCGTGCTGTCGTTTCTGCGGCACTTCGAAATCCGGCTGCATCTGATCCCGAAGGAGACCGCGGCCGCGCTGCTCTTCGCCTTGGGCTGCACGACGGCCACGCGCTTTCTCTCGATGCCGGAGAGGTGGGTCGAGCCAGTGCTCGAATGCGGTCTGCTGGCGCTGATTTTCGCCTGCAACCTGCACGGCATCTCTCTCAAGGAAAAAGGCGCGGCGGGCGCCAGGCACTCCCTGCTCGTCCTCGGCACGCTGTGTTTCACGATGGCCCTGCTTTGGATGATTCACTCCGGCATGGTCGAGGGGGCTCTTCGCGGTCCCGCACAGGCGGCACTCGGCGTCACGGTCCTGCATGCGCTGCTGCACCGCCGACGGGATCGGCTGTCCGTGGATGCCTATCATGTCCTGGCGGATCTCGTGCTGGTGGCGCCGCTGCCTCTCGTGTGGTGGTAGGAAATCGCTTTTGTTTCGTTTACCTGCCATGCCCTTCGCCGCCCGTCTTCTCTCCGTTGTCCTCGCGTTCTCCACGCTCGCTTCCGCCCAGTCCGAGTCGCCCGACGCGCTGTTTCGCCGTGGAGTTCAGGCCTTCTTTGACGCCAAGCCGAAGGAATCCGTTGCCGCCTTCGATGCTTTGATCAGCATCGAGCCGAACACCAAACCGGAACTCTGGCAGCGCGGCCTCTCGCTCTACTACACGGGCGAGTTCAAGCGCGGACGGGATCAGTTCGAGGTGCATCAGACGGTGAACGGCCACGATGTTGAAAACGCCGCCTGGCACTTCCTCTGCATCGCCAGGGACGAAGGCGTTGAAGCGGCGCGGAAAGTCTTCATTCCCATCGAAGGCGACAGCCGAATCCCGATGAAGCAGGTGCACGAACTCTTCGCCGGGAACGGCAGCGCAGAAGCCGTTTTGAAAGCGGCCGAGGAGGGCGAGGGCGAACGCCTGCGCAACCACCGCTGCTACGCGCATCTCTATCTGGGCCTCTTCTACGAAGCGACGGGTGACAATGCGAAAGCAAAGGAGCACATGCTCAAGGCCACCAAGAACTTTGCCATGGACCACTACATGGGCCGCGTGGCTCAGGTGCATGTGAAGCTGCGCGGTTGGGACGAGTGAGAGCGGTCACTTCGCCACCACGCCTGGTGGCCCCGCCTCCCAGCCGCGACCGCAGGCGCGGATGGCCACGGCGTCGGCGTTTTCAGGCCATTCCGCGCTCAGTTGATCCTTGAACATGGATTTCCAGGTGATCCAGCGTCCCTGAATCAGCGCCTGCATGACCCACCAGCGCGTTTCAGACATCCAGCGCACATCCGAATGCTGCCAGGCCACGGTGGCTTTCCCTCCGGGAACGATTTTTCCGACCACCGGTGCCGGCAGTTGTGTCTGGCTCAGCCACGGCGAGGCGGGCGGGAGGGCGTGAGTTGTGTAGGCACGTTCGACGGTGTAGGTGCCGATCTTCCCAAGGTCCTTGTGCAGGGCGCCGAAGTTCCAATGAAAATGGCCTGGCGTCATTTTCAGGCCCCGTTCACGCAGCACGCTCATCTGTCGCAGGATTTCGCCCGCATTGCGGTCGTCACCAATCTTGGAGGTGTACATGCCCGGCCAGATGTGGCGGCCCTGCGTGTTCTGCTCCAGCCACCAGTCATAGTAAGTGATGAAGCCGAGCTTTGGCCGGTCGATCGTCCAGTAGAGCTGTGGCGTGAAGTAGTCCACCCAGCCTTGCTGCAGCCACTTTTTCGAATCCGCTCCGAGATCTTCATACGGATCCAGGCCGCCGCCGGTGCCTTCGGGGTGGTTCGGCCGCCACAGGCCGAACGGACTGATGCCGAATTTTACATGGCGCTTGATGCCTTTGATGCCCTCGTAGATCGCCTGCACGGTCTGGTCCACGTTCTGCCGGCGCCAGGCGGTGAGTGCCAGATCACCGCCTTCCGCTTTGTACTTCGCGTAGGTTTCCGCATCCGGGAATTCGATCTTTTGCTTCTTAGAATCGGTGATCGGATAGGGGTAAAAATAGTCGTCGATGTGAATGCCATCCACATCATACCGGCGGGTCACGTCGAGCATCACGCCGACCGCCTGATGCCGCACTTCCGGCACGCCGGGATTCATCCACCAGTCGATGCCGTATTTCATCGTCCACTCGGGATGCGCCCTGCGGATGTGGTCCGCGCTTGGCGCGTGCTTTTCACCTGCCAGGGCGCGGTAGGGATTGAACCACGCGTGCATCTCCATCCCGCGCTTGTGAGCCTCCGTCACGGCGAACTCCAGAGGGTCCCAGCCCGGAGACTTGCCCATCTCCCCCGTCAGGAACGGCGACCATGGCTCCAGCGCAGACTCGTACATCGCGTCACCGGCCGGACGCACTTGGAAGATGAGCGCGTTGAGCCGCAGCTTCGCGGCCGAGTCGATCAGCGTCAGCAGTTGCTCCTTTTGTTTCGCCACCGGCAGCCCCGGCTCCGTGGGCCAGTTGATGTTGCGCACCGTCGCGATCCACGACCCGCGCAACTCGCGCGATGGCGGCGGCACGGCGGCGTTTTGTGCTGACAACGTCGTTGCAACGAGGGTGAGAACTGACAAAACCCGGAACATAAGTCACATGTGATAATGCCTTGCATCCTGTCCGCAAGCGGAGCCCTTTGCGAGCATGTTTAAGGCGCTGCTCCTCGCAACACTGCCCCTCACAGCAGCCGAACTGCCCGACATTCGCAGCGTGCCTGCGGATCTCATCGTCCCCGCATTGAGCGCAGGTCCGCCAGCTGCGGGGAAACGTGTCCGCATCGGACTGAGCGTTTTGTATTTGCCCACCGACTGGAAAGCGGAAGCGAAGTGGCCGGTGATCGTCGAACTCGCCGGGAACGGCGGCTTCTCGAACGCGTTTGGCGATGTCAGCACAGGTTTGCCCGAAGGCAGTAATCTCGGCTACGGCCTGTCCGGTGGTCGCGGCTTCATCTGGCTCTGCGTGTCGTATCTAAACGCGAAAGGTGATCAAATCGCCATCAAGTGGTGGGGCGATGCGCCGACTTACGATCCGCAGCCGACACTCAAAAACCTGCGCGAAACCGTCAAAGCCGTCTGCCGCGACTTCAGCGGCGATGAGTCAAGGATCGTGCTCGCCGGATTCTCACGCGGAGCGATCGCCTGCAACTACCTCGGCCTTTACGATGACGAAACCGCGAAGCTGTGGCGCGCCTTCTTTGCCTACAGCCACTACGACGGCGTGAAAACTTGGCCGTATCCGAATTCAGGTCGCGAATCGGCTCTCGTCCGTCTCAAACGTCTCGGCGACCGCCCACAGTTTATCTGTGGCGAAAACACCAACGCCCAAGGGACCGAGCAATACCTTCGTCCTCTCCTTCCGAACGCCGATCTCACCTTCCTGAGCACCGGATTCCGCAACCACAACGACGCGTGGACGCTGCGCCCAAGCCCGGCACGGGAAAAAGCGCGCGAGTGGCTACGGCGAGTCCTTCGAAAGTAGTCTCCGTCGAAAACGAAACGCGCCCGCCGTCCGAAGCATTCATTGCCCGCAGCGAACCACTGTTGCAGCATGCACACCCATGTATCGACGCCTCATCTCCGCACTCGCGACACTTGCGTGTTCACTCCCCGCTGCTGATCTGTATTTCCCGCTACCTGACAGCGAAGGCGGCTGGCGTGAAGCGAAGGATATGAAATCCTGCCGGGAGAATGCCGGCATGGATTTATCCAAACTCGAAACGGCCTACACTCTCACCGATCGCAGCACGGCCCATGGCGGACTCGTCGTCGTGCGCAACGGCTGGCTCTGCTTCGAGCGCTACTTCGGCCGCGCCAGTCGCAATGCAAATCCCGACATGGCCTCCACGGGCAAAGGCTTCTGCAGCATCGCCTGCGGTATCATGCTGGAGGAGTTCAAAGACAAGATTCCCGAAGGGCTCGACACCAAGGTTTTTACCGAGCAATTTCTGCCGCAGGCCTTTCCGCTGAATGATCCACGCAAGGCCGACATCACCCTGGGGCAACTGCTGTGCATGACCGCCGGCTACTGGGGCGAGGGCCAAGCACCGACCGGTTATGTCCAAGGCAATCCGAAGCCAAAGCCGCTCAAACCGGTGCCAGGCCAAAACATCAAGGACCTCGACAAGTCATCGCTCAATGTCCCGCTGTGGTGCGATCCGGGCGCGGGCTATTCCTATTCGTCCCCATCCCCGCACATCGCCAGCATCGTGCTCCGCAACGTGAGCGGGATGGAGCTGAAGGACTTCATCCACGAACGTCTGGCCAAGCCGCAGGGCTGGGGCGCATGGGACTACTGCCTGCATCGCGGTGACTTCGTCATGCCGCATGCGAACGGCGCCGGCAGCACCGCGCTGCATGCCACGGATGCGGTGCGCTTCGCCTACTGCCTCGCCCACGGCGGAAAGTGGAAGGACCAGCAGCTCGTTCCGCAGGCCTACATTGAAAAATGCCAGACCTGGAGCCCCTACAACCCGCACACGCCCTTCAGCCTGCAATGGGAACACAACGCCGACGGCCACGTGGCCGGGGCGCCGAAGGACGCCTTCTGGAAAAGCGGCGCGGGTGGCTTCTGCCTCTATGTCGTTCCCTCGCTCGACCTCGTGATCTACAAGCTCGGCGGCAAGACGGGTCAATACGATTCCACGCTCACCCGCATTCCGCAGCCGGAGCCCGACACCAGCCGCGACACTTGGGAAGCCTTCTCCGGCAGCGCCTTCAAGGAAGGCTCCGGCGCCTCGTCGCTGAACCGCATCCTGGAAATGGTCTGCGCCGCCGTGCGTGTCGAGTGAACGCATGGAGCTTGTGGCTGCGCACGGCGGGCAAAATGTGTGCGAATGGCTGTGGCGCTTTCTTCCCATGGAGGCCGCCCCCGCGATCCGTCTGCGTCAAACGCATGTCAGGAGCGGAAAGACCGCAACTCAATGCCTTGCGGAGCTTAAGCGGGCGACGGCCTTTTTGACCACCCAGCCGGAGGCGACGAGCGCGGCGGAGACTTCGACCGTTGGGCGCTGGGTCAGTTCGCGGACCATGCGGATGGCGCGGTCGCGGAGTTTGATGTTGGAGGGGTTCAAATCGACCATGAGATTGCTGATGACCTTGCCGGACTGAACCATGGCCAGGGTGGAGATGATGTTGAGGATGAGTTTGGTCGCCGTGCCGGCTTTGAGGCGGGTGGAACCGGTAAGGATTTCGGGGCCGAGGTCGAGGGCGATGAGTTGACGCGGGGACCAGTTCTTCTGCCGTGGGGTGAGCTTTTTCAGGGCGGCCTTGATGGCGGGGTTGAAGCAAAGCATCACGGTGTGGGCTCCGAGGCGGCGGGCTTCATGCAGGGCACCCCAGACGAAGGGCGTGCGGCCACTGGCGGCGATGCCGATGACGATGTCCTTTTTACCGACGCGGCGGTGGGTGACGGAGGCGGCCCCAGCCTGGACGTCGTCTTCGGCGCCTTCGACAGCGCTCCAGAGGGCCTGCCGCCCCCCGGCGATGATGCCCTGGACCTGCTCGCGCGGGGCGCGGAAGGTGGGGGGGATCTCACTGGCGTCGAGGACGCCGAGCCGCCCGCTGGTGCCTGCGCCGACGTAGAACAGGCGTCCACCCGTGGCGAAGGCTTTGGCGACCCGTGTCGCGATGCTGGCGATGCAGCGCTTTTCTTTGGCGATGGCGGGTGGGAGGAGGGCGTCCTCCGAAAGCATGAGGTCGACAGCCTTTTCCGTGGGCATCCGGTCGAGCTTCAGGCTGCGGGGGTTGCGCTGCTCGGTGGGGGAGGCGGAGAGGATGGTTAGATCGGACAGCGCCGAGGGGAAAGTGAGAGACTCAAAACGAGCGCGGGCAGGGCGGTGGGAGGGCGCGGGGTTGGCGAGTTGGCCGGAGCGAGCGAGGGCGACGGCTCCGTGGACGGAGGGGACGGTGAGGGGGGTGGTTTTGACGCGGGGGAAGCGGGCGCGGAGGCGGCGGGCGACGGCCCGGAGGAAGGCGGGGTTTTTCAAAAGGACACCTCCGTTGAAAACAAACTCAAGGGAGGCTGTGGGGGCTTGTTTTTGGAGCTTCTGGGCGCAGGCGATGGCGTCTGCTGCGAGCATGTCTGCGGAGTCGGAAAGGAGGGCTTTGGCTAGTACGTCACCCTTTTTGGCGATGGCGAAGACGGTGGTGGCGAGGTTGGCGATTTCAGTTTTTGTCGCGTTGACGGACCAGGGGATGAGCTGTTCCGGCTCGTTGAACATGAGGGTGTTCAAAAGGGCCGCTCCGAGGGTGCCCATGCGACCGTGGTGATCGAGGTCCGCCATGACGGCACGGAGGGCGCGGCGGCCGATGTCACAGGCGCTGGCGCGGTCTCCGATGATGTGACCGCGACCTCCGACCTTGGCGGTGAACCCAGCAGCAGTGCGGCCGAAGCAGCAGGAGCCAGTGCCGCTCAGGATGAGGATGCGGGTGGTGGGTCCTTTCGGGGAAGGGGCGGCGGCGAGGGCGGTTTCGAGGTCGTTGGTGGCCACGCAGGGGACGGCGGGCCAGACGCAGGAAGCGGCACGGCGGAGGCGTTCTGCGTCTGCTGGAGTGCGGACGCCGGCAAGGCCGATGCCAATAGCGGTGGGGGCCATGGGAAGACGGCTGGCGATATCGCGGAGGTGCCACTGCAAGTCGCGATCCGACATGAGGGCCAGGACGGCAGGTCTGGAGGCGAAATCGGTCAGAACAGTGCCCTTTTCGTCTTCCAGGCGGACGCTGGAACGCGTGCCGCCGCCTTCGATGCCGAGAAAGATGCCGGTTGATGGGTTACTGAGACGTGAGCGTGCCATGAAAACGTTTTTTTTGGGGCCAGCTCTGGCGGTGACGGTTACTCTTTCGTCTTGAGCACAGCCTCGACCGCACGGAGGATCGTCTCCACCTCCGCCAGTCGTCCGACGCCTTCGTAGCCGCAGGCCAGCATGCCTTCGGCAGGATCCACAAACTGGGCGCCGCGCTCCCGCAGCATTTCGACATTCTTCTGCGTGGCCGGATGCTGCCACATTTTGCCGTTCATGGCGGGGGCAATCAGGATCGGGGCGCGGGTGGCGAGGGCGATGGCAGTGAGGGCGTCGTTGGCGAAGCCGAGGGCCATGGAGGCTAGGATGTTGGCGGTGGCGGGGGCGATGAGGAGCAGGTCGGCCTCGTCGGCGAGCTGGATGTGGCCGGGCTGCCAGCCTTCTTTTTCGGCGAAAAGATCGCTGACGACGGGGTTTTTCGACAGAGTGGCCAGAGTCAGCGGCGTCACGAACTCGAACGCGGATTTCGTCAAAACACAGGTCACCGAGTGGCCTGCCTTCGTGAGCTGGCTGGCGATGTCCGCCGCCTTGTAGGCTGCGATGGAACCCGTGACTCCGAGGATGATGCGCGACATGGTCGAAGGATAGGCGGGATTCTGGCGGGCTAAAAGCCCGAACTACGAACAGCTTGCCTAAGTGCGCTATTGAAAGCACATTCCTAATCCCAATCCCACCCACCCGATGCGCTGCCCCAAATGCGGAAGCTCCCAGGATAAAGTGATCGACTCCCGCGAGGCGAGGGAGGGGCATGCCATCCGCCGCCGCCGGGAGTGCATGAAGTGCGACTTCCGCTTTACGACCTACGAGATCGTCGAGCGCGAGGAGCTGCGCGTGGTGAAGCGCAATGGCGCCCGCCAGAATTTCAACCGCGACAAGTTGATGAGCGGCGTCACCAAGGCCTGCGAAAAGCGTCCGGTGAAGATGGAGCAACTCGAGCAGCTCGTGGACGACATCGCCAACGAACTCGAAGAGGAAGGCTACCGCGAAATCCCCTCAACCGTGATCGGTGCGAAGGTGATGCGCCGCCTGGAGGCGATCGACCACGTCGCCTACGTCCGCTACGCCTCCGTTTACCGGCAGTTTGAGGACGTGGGCGAGTTCATCGACGAGATTCAGAGCCTCGGCCAGCGGCGCCCGCGTGACAGCAGCCAGCAGGAGCTTTTCCGCTAAATCCCGTCATGTCCGAGAAGACCATTTTTCAAAAGATCATCGACCGCGAAATCCCGGCCCCCCTGGTTTACGAGGACGAACTGGTAGCCGCGTTTAACGACATCCAGCCGCAGGCTCCCACGCACATTTTGATCGTGCCGAAGAAGCTGATCCCGCGTGTGGGCGAGGCTGCCGTCGAAGACCAGGCCACGCTTGGCGCCCTGCTGCTCGCGGCGGGGAAGATCGCCGAAAAGCTCGGCATCCGGGCCCGGGACAAGGGATTCCGGCTGGTGATCAACCACGGCCGGGATGCGGGCGAGTCCGTACCGCACCTTCATGTGCATTTGCTGGCCGGACGCAGCCTGGAGTGGCCGCCGGGCTGAAATTTTTTGCAACTTTGGACCGCTCCGGCGGTTTTTTGCAAACATGGAACCTTTCTCCCCCCAAGACCCGATGACCAAACTGCTGGCGCAGGCCCGCAGAATTGAGGCGCGTTCCAATTTCACTCAAAACGTCGTTCGCGCCGCCCGTCAGACCCCGCAGGACCGCGGCTGGCTGGCATCACTCAAGGCTTGGTGGGAGGATGTGTCGTATGCACCTGCCGGGGGCAAATGGGCGCTCGCTGCCGGAGTCACGGCAGCTGTTGTGCTGAGCGTTGCCGTGCTGCAAACAGGGCAGGAAGCGGCTCCCGCGCTCGCTGAAACCGAGGCCGTGGTCCTCCCCGAGGTGCCTCTGCTTCCCTCCGCCGAAACGCCCTGGGAAACCGCGTATCAAACCGAGGCGCTGCTGGCCGTCGAAGACACCACCCAGTTCACCGACAGCGAGATCGGTTTCCTGCTTTACTGAGTCGGGCCGACATTCCGTGACGGAATCGTGACGCGATAGCGGCATGTGACGAAACATGCACAATCCTTTGCTCGCCAGCATGGCGAGTCGTGGAACACATGCGGCCCATGCCCACGCTGCAAGCTCCCCCGAGTCCGCGGTCGACGCGCCTCCTCAAGTCGGCTCATGACCTGGTTTTCCGCCACGTCCACAACTCCAACCTCATCTACAACACCGCCTGGGAGGATCCCCGCCTCGACCGGCAGTTGATGAAACTCGACCGCGACAGCCGCGTCGTGATGATCACCAGCGCCGGCTGCAACGCGCTCGATTATCTGTTGGACGATCCCGCGGAAATTCACGCGGTGGACATGAACTACCGCCAGAATGCCCTGTTGGAATTTAAGCAGGCTCTGATTCGCAAGGGGGACTTCGAAGAGCTTTTCGAAATGTTCGGTTTCGGATCGCATCCCGACTATACGCGGGTGTATCAAAGCGTGCGGGACGGCTTGTCGGAACCGGCTCGGAAGTTTTGGGACAAGCGCATTGCCTTTTTCAATCCCGCCAGCCTGAAGAAATCCTTCTACTTTCACGGCACCTCCGGCATCGCCGCCTATGTGATGGGCAATGCGCTTTTCAAGCTGCGGCCGAATGTGAAGAACTTCGCCACCTGCCTGCTGGACGCGCGTTCGCAGGAGGAGCAGCGGGAGGCCTACCAGCTCTTTGAGCGCGAGGTCTGGGGACCGTTCAGCAACTGGCTGCTGCGGCAGCCCACCCTCATGACGCTGCTTGGCGTGCCGCGGCCGCAGATCAAGCTCATCCAGGACTCGTATCCCGGCGGCCTCACCATGTATGTGAAGGACAAGCTGCGGCATGTACTCTCGGAGCTGCCCATCGCCGACAACTACTTTTGGCGCGTATACATGACCGGCTCCTACACGCTCGGCTGCTGTCCAAACTATTTGAAGCAGGAAAACCTTCCCATCCTGCAATCCCGCGTGCCCCGCCTGCGGAACTACACCACGACGGTTTCCAATTTTCTGCGCGAGCATCCCGGCGCCTACACGCACTTCGTGTTGCTCGATCATCAGGACTGGCTGGCCGCGCATGACACCGCCGCCCTGCTCGAGGAGTGGGAGCTGATCCTGGCCAACAGCGCGCCGGGCGCCAAAATCCTCATGCGTTCGGCGGGCATCGACGTCGGGTTCATTCCCGAATCGATTCGCTCCAGGCTCCGTTTTCAACCGGAGCACACTGAGGCGCTGCATTTGCTCGACCGCGTTGGCACCTATGGCAGTCTTCATTTCGCGGAGGTGCAGGGATGAACGCCGCCGGCATGACGGAGGGCGCTTCCTCGAAGGCGCTCGAACGCTACTACCAGTTTCACTCGCGCATTTACGACGCCACCCGCTGGAGCTTTCTCTTCGGACGCGAGGAGGTGCTGCGCCGGGCCGCCCGGGTGTGCCAGCCGAAACGAATCCTCGAGGTCGGCTGCGGTACGGGGCGGAATCTCGTCTCACTGCGGAAGCGCTTCCCGGAGGCAGCCATCACGGGCGTCGATCTGTCCGAACCCATGCTCGGCATCGCCGCGGCAAAGGTGCGCGATTCGAATACGAATCTGCTCCGTCGCTCCTACAACGCTCCCGTCCATGGAACGGAGGAGCCTTACGACCTGATTCTTTTCTCCTATTCGCTTTCGATGTTCAACCCGGGCTGGGAGCAGGCCATTGAGGCGGCGCATGGCGATCTGGCTCCGCGCGGCTGTGTCGCAGTGGTGGACTTTTCCCACTCGGCTTTCGGTTGGTTCACCCGCTGGATGGGTGTGAATCACGTCCGTATGGACGGCCACTTGTGGCCCAAGCTGGCGGCAAAGTTTGATGTGCTGCTCGACGAGAGATTTCCGGCCTACGGCGGTGTCTGGAACTACGGCATCTTTCTCGGTCAAAAGCAGCCGTGAATGTGGCGAATCTGTTTCGTGAAGAATTGTTAATAATCAACATCTTGGGGTGTCAACCAACACCACCACAATGACAAGCACAGCCATCCACTCCACATCCACCTGGTTTGCCACAATCAGCTCCAGTCTCATGCTCCAAGTTGTCCTCGTCTGCACTGCCGCCGCCCTCGTTGGCCTCTTCTACTTTTTGCGCCGCTTTGGCCTGGCTTGGACCATGCACCGCTGGCCCAGTACAAGCGGACGCGTGCTGATGGCGGAAATGCGGCGTGGAAAGAAGAAATCCTCCGACGGCTCCCTGCTCTACGACCCCGTCCTGCGCTACAGCTACGCCGTTGGTGATCGCGTGTTTGAAAGCAGCTCCTTCACGCACCGGGCCGTCAGCAACGCCGCCAACCTCGCCACGCAGTTCATCACGAGCGTGAAAAAGGACGCCGAGGTGCCGGTTTACTACCATCCTGCGAATCCGGCGGAGGCCGTCGTCAAGCCGATGCCCTGGCAGGGATCCGCTATCGGAGCAGCCTTCTGCGCCTCCATGCTGGCGATCTTTGTACTGCGGCTGCTTTCTGCATGAATTCTGCGGCGGCCACGATCTCACGAGCGTGGTCGCCCGCCGTTCCATGGCGCGGACGTTACGCCGCCGCCCAAATCGCCGTTGGCGGTTATCTGGCCGGCTTTTCGATTCTGCCGAATGAGTGGTTTCATCTCGGCTGCCTCGCTCTCAGCGGTGCCGTGGCGCTTGGGAAACCACGGGACTTCCTCGAATCACCGGATCGTAGGAGCGATGCAGGCCCATGGATCATCGGCGCGTTTCTGGCGTGGATGACGCTGCGCTCCCTGCTCACCGAGGCCGCCTTCGAAGGGCAGGGCAGGGGAGAAGTCGTGCGCGGCCTGATCGGCACCGCCCTGCTGGTCTTGTTCAGCGTTTTGACCTGGACCGCGGCTCGGGACCGCAGCTTCCTCAAAGCCGCCGCTTGGGTCACTTCCCTTCCAGCGGCCTTCGCGACACTCATCAGCCTTCTTTTGACGTGCTGCCTGCTGCCGGGACATCAAGCCGGTGAGCGGCTCACCAACCTGCTCGTCCATGGCGGGCTGAACCCCGTCTGCACCGGCCTGATCTTCGGCTTCTCCGCCCTTTGGCTCGCCGTGCGGGCTGCAGACGCCAGCCTGCCGCTGCCACGCGGCTGGGTGTGGTTCATCGTCGCCCTGCTGCATCTCGCCGCCTTCATGTCCGGCAGCCGCGGCGCCATGCTCGCGCTGGCCTGCGGTCACGCAGCCCTTCTCACAGCGCAGGGCTGGCAGCGGGGAAAGACGGCTGCCGCAGTGTTCCTCCTCACGGGGCTGGTTTACTTCGCCGCATCGCCCCTGTGGCAGCAGATCGCCTCACGACAGGCCACGCCGGTCCGCCACCGCCCATTCCAGGAGGCGATAGCCCGTGGGGACAACGGGCGCCTGGAAATCTACCGCGCCGGATGGAACGCCGTGGCAAACCCATGGCTCGGCACAGGGCAGTGGGGTGTGCGCGAGACCTGGCAGCGCGAGCTGCGCCCCGAGTCCCTCAGCGTGATGATTCACCTGCACAGCGGATTCTTCGCCACCTTCGTCCATGGCGGCCTCATCGGGCTGTCGCTGCTCATCGCCCTCCTCGCGCTCGCATGGCACCGCGCCTGCCGCGTCGCTCTTGAAGGCGATGCCGCCTGGATCGCACTGCTGGCCTTCGGCTGCGGTGGTCTGCTGTTTGATGGTGAATCGCTCACCTCTCTGGCGACCGCCCCACGTTTCGAAGGACTGCTCTTCTGGCTGCCGATAATCGTCGCGCTGGAGCGTGGCGGCCTCACTTCACCACCCGCAGGTTCCTGAAGCCGGCCTCGCCGTCGAATACGATCAGGTTGAGCTGTTCCTTCGCCTCGCTGATGACCGGATGTGTCGCCTTCGCGGTGAAGCCGCCGATCTGAGCGGTGACTTCATTCCCGGCAAAGGTCACTCGCAGCGTCTGCCATTCATCCGCCTTCAACTTGATCTTCTGCCGTGCGAGCGGCTCGGTCTGGTCTTTGCCCTGGCCTTGGTCCGGATTCTTGGTGATCTCGATCTGCGTGCTGCTGACGACGATGCGGAAGGAATGCTTGTCGGCTGTTTGAATGCGCAGCGAGTGGCGTCCTGCGGTGTGGAGCTGGATCTCATACTGCAGCGTTCCGTCGGTGATCGCCATGGGGCCGCGCAGTGTGGAGCCCTGATCGCCTGCTTTCGCCTGCAGGCCCCAAACCGCGCCGTCGTGTGCTTTCCAGGCGTCTTTCGTCGCCACCCATGGCTTGCCCGGCAGTGATTCAAATGAGGCCTCCATCACCTTCTCGCCCTCCAGCGGCGGAAGTGCGGCCGCAGCCTCCTTCTTCACGATGGGCGGCAGTTCGCGGCTGTAACCGCCGTCGCGGTAGCGGTCCACTAGAGCGCTGAGTTCTTTCACCACGTCGGGATGCTGCGCGCTGACATCCGTCGTCTCTGCCGGATCGTCCTTCACGTTGTAGAGCTGCGGCTTGAACTGGCTCGCACGTGACTTGCGCACCGAGGCCCGGATCTCGCTGACGGGCACGCCCTCGATCCACTTCCACGGTCCTTTGCGAATGGCGAACACGCCGTCGGCGCTGTGAATGAACATGTGATCGCGGGTCGGCGCGGCATCCTTCATGCCGAGGAAAGCGGGCAGCGCATTGTAGCTGTCTTCGGCGGCGGTGGCCGCCGCAGGAAGTTTGTCTCCGACGATCGCCGCCGTGGTGGCCAGGATGTCCGCCACGCTGATCATGTCGTCACACACCGAGCCTGCTGGAACCTTGCCGGGCCAGCGCACGATGAAGGGCACCTTGAATCCACCCTCCCACACGTCGTGTTTGCTGCCGCGCAGGCTGCCGTTCACCTTGAGCCCGGCCTTGTAGGCCACGGTCTGCGGCATGTCGCGTTCCGGATGAAACACACCGCCGTTGTCGCTGGTGAAAATGACGAGCGTGTTGTCGGCAAAGCCGCCGTCGTCGAGCGCCTTCAACACGCCGCCGACGCTGCGATCGAGCTCGTGAATCCAGTCGCCGTAGAGGCCGGCCTGGCTCTGTCCGGCGATGTCCTTGTCCGGCGTCACCGGATTGTGCACGGCGACGGGTGTGTAATAGAGAAAGAACGGCGTGCCCTTTTTCTGCTGCGCGATCCACTCCGCCGCCTTCGTCGTGAGGTAGGGCATCACGCGCTCGTTCACGCGGCGTGGTGCATCGAGTTCGAGGATGGTCGCGCGTCCGTTTTCCGTGTCTTCCTTGGAGTAAGTTGCTTTGAAATTCGGATCGTCGGAGTCCGGCGCATGCAGCTTCATGCCTTCAGGAATCTTGCCGCTGCGCAGCCCATAAACAAAACGGTTCTCGACATAGATGCCGGTGAGATCGCCGTGGTTGCTGGGCACGCCAAAGTGATAATCAAAACCGATGTCGAGCGGTCCGGGCGACAGCTCCGCAGTGTAATCGGTGCGCCATTTGAGCGAGCCATCCGCGTCGCCGTAGCCGAGGTGCCACTTGCCGATCGCCGCGTTCTGGTAGCCGTGCTTTTTGAGCAGCGAGGCCATGTTCAGCCGCGTCGTCTCAATGTGCAGCGGCGAGAACGTGCCCAGCACCTCGTGTGTGAGCGAGGTGCGCCAGCAATAGCGGCCGGTCAGCACCGAGTAGCGCGTGGGCGAGCACACGGACGACGTCGTGTTCGCGTCCGTGAAACGCCGCCCCTCCTTCGCGAGGCGGTCGATGTTCGGCGTCCGGACGAGCTTGCCGTCCGCTCCGTAGCAGTTGGCGCTGCCGTAGCCGTAGTCGTCGGACAGGATGATGACGATATTCGGCGTATCGGCAGCGAAAGCGGAAGAAACGAAGAGTGCGAGGGCAAGCAGGAGGCGCATCGCCCGTTCACGAAGGGGAAGCAGGGTGACTTTCATCCAGTTGCGCCTTTCCCATTGCGACAGTCCCCGCACGCTCCACAATGCACGCCCCCTTTCCCAGCCTGACGCATGTCTTTCGAGCTTCTTGCCACCGATCCCTCATCCAACGCACGTCGCGGGCGGCTGACGACGCCGCACGGCGTGGTGGAGACGCCGGTGTTCATGCCGGTGGGCACGCAGGGCACGGTGAAGGCCATGCATCCTGACGAGCTGAAGGCGCTGAACTCGCAGATCATCCTCGGCAACACCTACCATCTCTTCGTGCGGCCCGGGATGGAGATCATGAAGGAGGCGGGCGGCCTGCATGCCTTCGCGAACTGGGACCGGCCCATTTTGACCGACAGCGGCGGCTTCCAGGTCTTCTCTCTCGCCAAGCTGCGCAAAATCAAAGAGGAGGGCTGCCACTTTCAGAATCATCTCGACGGCACGCCGATGTTCATCGGGCCGGAAACGTCGATGGAAATCCAGGCGACGCTCGGATCGGACATCGCGATGCTTTTCGACGAATGCACGCCCTACCCCTGTGAGGCGCGGGAGGCCGAAAAGAGCCTCGATCTGACGCTGCGCTGGGCCAAACGCTGCCGCGAGTGGATCGACCAAAACCGACCGCAGACCGGCGGCGGGGCGCAGCAGCATTTCGGCATTGTGCAGGGCAGCGTTTATGAGGATTTGCGGAAAAAGAGCGCCCGCGAGCTCGTGGCGATGGCTTTCGACGGCTACGCCATCGGCGGCTTGAGCGTGGGCGAGCCTGAGGAGGACATGATGCGCATCGCCGAATGGGTGACGCCGCTGCTTCCCGCCAACCAGGCCCGCTACGCCATGGGCCTGGGCACGCCGCCGCAGGTGATCGAGCTGATCGCGCGGGGGATCGACATGTTTGACTGCGTATTGCCAACGCGGCTGGCCCGGAACGGCACGGCCTACACGCATGAGGGAATGATGAACCTGCGAAACGCCTGTTATGCGAAGGATTTCCGCCCCATCGCCGAGGACACGCATCCACTCTGCCGGGGCTTTTCCAGGGCGTACATCCGCCATTTGGTGCAGGCCCAGGAGATTCTGGGTTTGCGGTTGATTTCTCTGCATAACCTGCATTTCTACGCGTCCCTCACGTCCAGGGCACGTCAAGCGATCGAACAGGGTTGTTTCGCCGAGTTCCGGGCTGAGGTGGTCGCGAAATACAAGCCCTCCAACGTCAGCCCCGAATCATGAACATTTCCCTTCTCGAAAACACCCTCTTCTTTGCCCAGGCCGCAGGTCAGCAGGGTGGCATCCTTGGCAGCCCGATGATGCTGCCGATCCTCATGATCGTGGTCATGTACTTCGTGATCTTCCGTCCGCAGCAGAAACGCATGAAGGAGCACCAGAAACTGATCGCTGGCGTCAAAGTGTCGGATCATGTCGTCATGGAAAGCGGCGTGCACGGCATCATCACCAGCGTGAAGGACCGCACCGTCATGGTGAAGATCGCCGACAACGTGAAGGTCGAGTTCGAACGCGCCAAGATCGCCGCTGTGACGAAGAAGTCCGATGTTGTGGACGCGACTGAAGCGTGAACCAAGCGAACTGATTTCCCCAACCTCCAGCCCAACCGTCCATGAACCCCTACGTCACCTTTCTCGTCGGAGCCGCCATCCTCCTGATGCTGCTGATCTACGTCGGCACCGCTGTGCAGAAGACGAAGCGCCTCGTCGGCACCCTGCTCGTCGCGGTCACCGCCTTCTCCGCGCTCTACACGGTGAACGCGCTGGGAGTGAAGCTGGGCATCGACCTCCAGGGCGGCAGCGAATTCATCGTCAAGCTGGAGCCGGGAAAGAGCGAGGACGGCACCGCCCGCACTGTGACCCCGTCCGATGTGCAGCAGGCCATCGCCATCCTGGAAAAGCGCCTCAATCCGGACGGGCAGAAGGACTTGGCCCTCCAGCCTGAAGGCGATGACCGCATCGTCATCCAGATGCCCGGCATTTCCGAGGAGGAAGTCGAGCGTGTGCGCATCACCATTCAGACCGTCGCTCATCTCGAATTCCGCCGCGTCCACCCCGACAGCGCCAACAAGCTGGAGCAGATCAAGGCACGTGGTGGCATCAAAGAGCCTGGCTGGATCGAGATGAAGTATCAAAACCCCGAAGAAGGCGGTTCCGAACTGGTGCGCGACATGCCCGACCTCGAAGGTGACATCGTGGCCGATGCGTTCCGTCAGTTTGATGCTGAAGGCAACAAGGTCATCCTCAAACTCAACAGTTCCGGAGCGAAGCGCTTCGATGAACTCGCTTCCATCCATTATGAACGAAGAATGGCGATCATCGTTGACGGTGAGATTCATTCCGCACCTGTTCTCAATGAACGGCGATACGGTGGTACGGCTGTAATCTCCGGCGGCGTCAAGGGCTTCACCGAAACGGAAGCCGACACGCTGGCCACGCTGCTGAACAATCCTCTGCGCAATCCGATGGTCATCCTCTCGGAAAGCTCCGTCTCCTCCGCTTACGGCAAGTCCTCCATCGACCAGGGCAAATGGGTCGGCATCGCCGCGCTGATCATCACCACGGTGTTCCTGCTGTTCATGTATCGCACCGCCGGCATCGTGGCCATCATCGGTCTGATCATCAACATGTCGGTTCTCTTTGGCGCGATGTCGCTCTTTGGCTTCACGCTGACGATGCCGGGCATCGCTGGTCTCATTCTCACCATCGGCATGGCCGTGGACGCCAACGTGCTCATTTATGAGCGCTTGAGGGAGGAAATGGAGGCGGGCAAGTCCTTCACCTCCGCCATCGAAGCGGCGTATGAAAAAGCCTTCTCCGCCATCGCCGACTCGAACGTCACGACGCTGATATCGGCGACCATTCTCGTCATGATCTCCGGCGGTCTCGTAAAGGGCTTCGCGGTCACGCTGATGATTGGTCTGCTCTCCTCCATGATCGGCGCGCTGATTGTGACGCGCGTGATCTTCATCTGGGTCATCGACAAAAACCTGCTGACCAAGGTCACCACGACCCGAATCGTTCCCGACACCGTTTTCGACATCCTTTCCTATTCGCCAAAGTTCATCATCGCGTCCCTCGTCATCACGGCGGTTTCTTTTGGAACGCTGGCCATGAAAGGCAAGAACAGCCTCGGCATCGACTTCCGCGGCGGTGGTCGTGTGGACGTCGTCTTGAAAGAGGGCAAGGACATCAAGGACTCGGAAATCAACGCGCTGATCGCCACCCTGAAGCAGCCGGACGGCAAGGACATCGGCACCGCCTATGTCCAGCGCAAGAGCGACGCCTCCGGAGCCCTGAACCTCGGCATCCGCTGCGAGGAAAAGAGCGGACCCGTCATCCAGGCCGCCATTTCCAAAAAATGGGGAGGGGACACCATCAGCGGCACGAGCGTCGCCACTGTCGGTTCGGTGATCGGGTCCGAATCTGCCAAAACCTCCCTCGTCGCCATGGCCATCGCGCTCGTTGCCATCTTCGGCTATCTCATGCTTCGCTTCGAATTCGCGTTCGCTGTTGGAGCCATCGTGGCCCTTTTCCATGACGTGCTCATGATTCCCGGTCTTTGCGTGCTCTTGGGGCAGGAACTCAGCATCATTCACGTCGGTGCGCTGCTGGCCATCGCCGGTTACTCCATCAACGATACGATCATCGTCTTCGACCGCATCCGCGAGACCATCCAGCGCGGCAGTGGTGGCAGCCTGCGCGACATGATGAACGAGGCCATCTGCAAAACGCTCAGCCGTACGTTGCTCACCAGCTCCACGACACTCGTTCCCATGGTTTTGCTCCTGTTCCTCGGCAATCCTGCGATGCTGGAATTCGCGATGCCCATTTCGCTGGGCGTGCTGGTCGGGACCTATTCGTCCATCTTCATCGCCTCCCCGCTGGTCATGTGGTACGCGAAGAAGAGCGGTACCAGCCTGAAGCGCCAGATCCTCGACGCGCAGATCGAGCAGATGAAGGCGCAGCAGGCCATCGCTGCGGCCGCCGCAGCCGGTGGGAAAGCCTGATCTCTCTCGCGAAGCAGCAAGCCTCCCGCGAAAACGAGAGGCTGCGAAAGTCCGAAATCATCTCCGTGCTTCTCGAACACGTCTCTGTGAGAGTTGATGCTCACCAGAGAATGGATCATCAGGATTCCCTGAGGGTGCCAAACAAACGAGGCGGGCATCACTGCCCGCCTCTTATTACGATCAAGAATTTCTCCGCACTCACTCTCCGACACTGGGAGAAGGTGAGGACGGGGGATTGGTTGGCACGGCAGGCTTGATCTCTTCCGCTGGAGCACCTGTCGGAACCGGAGTTGGCACAACCGCGGTCGTCGATGTTGTTGCAGCCGTGGCGGATGCTTCACCCGCTGCAGTCGCCGGGCCGTTCGGATCTTCGGGGGGGAGGGCGGCAGCCTCAGCCAAGGCGGTCTTGGCCTCCTCCAACTTCTTCTTTGCCGCGGCATACTTCGCGGCATTCGCCTTGGCCTTGGCCTTGGACTGCGCCAGGTAGGTATTGTAGTCCGGTCCGTTGCCAACGATGCTCACGGGCGTGCCGATCACTGTGTGTGCATATAGAATCGGCGCCATCTTGGAGGGGAGGCGGATGCAGCCGTGCGATGCGCGGCGTCCGGGTCTGGTGATCGCGCCAATGTGCATGCCCACTCCGTCGTTGGTCAGGCGCATAAAGTATTTCATCGGCGCCGCGACGAATTTGCCACCCTGCGGCAGCACGTCGCGTCCCTGCTTGAAGTCGGAGTTCACCAGCTTGCCGTCGGCGTCGTAGCCCTTGCCGTAGAGATTGGAGACCTTGTCCTTCACCTTCTCCAGGATTTGGAAATCCCCCGTGGGTGTGGGAAAGCTCGTGATGCCGCTGGCCACGTAGGTCCAACCGACCACGTCATCATCGTTGTAGAGGGTGGCACGCTGGGTGTCCACGTTGACGACGATCTTGGTGATTGGCTTGTCGCCGCCGGTCCATTCACCTGGGTATTTCCACTCCTGCTTCACGGGCTCCGGCGGTGGGGGCTGCTTCTTGGCGGACTGGCAGGCGGACAGAACGACGGCACCGATGATCAGACTGGCGCGTGACAGGGAAAGAAAGGTGTTCGGTTTCACAGCTGCGGAGTCTAAGTGGAATCCCCACCCCGCTCAAGCAGCCCTTCTGACTATCTTTTCACTGGAGATTGAACAATTCCGCCGCTGAGGAAATAAGCACGTCGGCACCGCATTCACGCAACTCCGCCTCGCTGCGAAATCCCCAGCGCACGCCGACGGCCCGCATGCCGCTGTTCTTCGCAAACTGCATGTCGATGCCCGAATCGCCCACGTAGGCCATGCCCTCCGTGCTCAAACCCAGCAGCGCGGCCATTTCATGCGCCCCATCCGGCGCGGGCTTGCGCGGCACCTCGGCACGCTGGCCGAGGATGTGATCGAACACCGTCCTGCCAAAAAAATGCTCCGTCATCGGCACCGTGAAGCGATGCGCCTTGTTGGAAATCACGCCCAGCTTCAGGCCGCGGCCTTTCATCTCCGCCAGCATTTCTACGACGCCTGGATACGGCTGCGTCTGCGCGTTCCACAGCACGTCGTAGTGCGCCCGGTATTCCTCCACGCAGACTTTGATCAGTTCATCGTTGCGCACGGATTCCGGCAGCGCCCGCTCGACGAGCTTCTCCATCCCGTCGCCCACCATCTGCTTGAACACTTCCTTTTCGCAGCGCGGATACCCGCGCGCATCCAGCATGCGGTTGATCGATTCGGCGATGTCCGCGAGCGAGTCGATCAGGGTGCCGTCGAGGTCGAAGACGAAAGCTTTGGGGAAGGGCATCCTGGCCTGTGCCTGCGGTCGCATGCAGAATCAAGCAATAGCGGGCGTGACGTGCGGGTGACACGGCCCTCCCCATTGTGTGGGTCTTCGGCTGCGCCCCCATGTCCAGCTCACTTCCGGCGGCGTCGGAGCACGAGGCCGGCCAAACCGAATCCCAGGAAGGCGGAGATCGTCGGCTCCGGCACTGCCGCCACCGACACGGAGAATTGTCTTTGGATCGTCGTGGCACCTGACAGCGCCGAGGCCACAACTGAGAATTCAAAGGTCTGCCCGGCATCGTCCGCCTGTGAAGTCCACGAGAGATGCCGTGTCACAGGATTGAAGACCGTCCCGCTGGCAAACGCCTGCAGGAAGATCGATTGCGATGAATCAATGCCGGAGATGTCCAGAGTCAGGTCGAACCCCTCTCCGGCCGCAACCTGCAACCCCCCCAGGGCGGCAAAGGTCAGCGGGCCGACGAAGACGCCGTCGATGATCCCATCCTGATCTTCATCCATGCCGTTTTCATTGCCCACCGTCGGGTTGTCAAAGGCTCCCGGGTTGACGAAGGGATTGATGTCATTGTAGTCCGTGGGAATCTCGTATGTCGGAAGCGCCGTGATGACACTTCCACCGAGATAGCCGTCCGTGTCGAGGTCCTCGACATCATAATCATAGTAGAGTTGAACCGACGCCGCGTTGGCGAGTGATGCCGAGAAGAGGACTGCGATGATTGTTTTCATAAGATGGTGAGTTGGGTGGTTGCCATGTGTCGGGTATCAGACCGTCTTTCGATCGGAGAGTGCGGGGCTCACAGTGCGACTCCGCCGCCTGCGCATCACCAGACTGCCCAGCCCGAGCAAAAGGAGCACACCGCGTGTGGGTTCCGGAGCGCCGGTGATCACCAGCGAGTTGGGATCAAAGATGCTTCCCGCCCCATACCACACATCAAAGCTGATGTGCGTGTCGGTCCAAATCCGGCTGCCGCTGGCCACGTTGCTGAATGATCCCAAGATCGGCGAGTTCGCCGTGGCCAGCGTAAACACATCACTGGACTGCACCAGATTCTCGAAGCCGTTGAGCATGTCCAGATCGAGAATGCCTGCCAGCGTGAGCACGCCGTTCACATCGAGGAAGTCGTAGTCCGTGCCCTGCCCCAGGCCGCCGATCTCCATCGCCAGCGTGCTGCCTGCGCTCAATGTAAGGTCTCCTTCAATGGTCAGCATGCCCGGTGACAGTCCAGGGGCGATGGTCTGTGTGCCGCCTGTGACCACGGAGCTGGCAATGGTGCCGTTGCCCTTCAATTCGCCGCCGTTGAGATTGAAGACCGAGGCGTCGATCAGCGCACCGCCGACCAGCACCGTCTCACCCATTGACTGTGTGTAGGCCGCGCTGCCGCCAGTACCGATGGTGAACGCCGTGCCGTTGTCCTCGACGCGCGTCGTGCCGCTGTTCAAGTAGGCGCCTATGGTGGTGAGGTCGCGGTCGTTCTTCAGCGGGAAGTTGCCCTGGTTGGTGTTCAGCGCGGTGGTGACCTTGTCAAAGGACGAGCCCGCGCCGTCCAGGGTCACACTCGCCGCGCTGCCGATGGTGGTGATGTTGCTGCCAAAGGTGCGGGTGATGGATGCGCCGTTGCTGACATTCCAGGTGCCACCAGTCAAAGTCGAGCCGACGTGCTGGGTGACGAAAGTTTGACTGTCGCCCAGTGCCAGGGTGCCGCTGTTCACGTTGACGGTGCCGGTATTGTTAAAAACAAACGCATTGGTGTTGCCACCAAAAGTCGTCGTTCCGGTTCCGTTCTGGTTGAAGGTGCCCTCATTGTTAAAGGTGACCGACGTGCCGTTGAAGTTGCTGAACAGGGAATTGTTCGCGGTGGCGTTGATGACCGAGTCACTTCGGTTGTTTAGTGTTGAACCGCTTCTCAACAGGATGTTGCCCGATGACCAGGTGGTCGTTGAGCCTGCATCCGGCCCGGCACCATCCCCCAAGTTTAACACCGAACCATTGGCGATCGATCTTCCGGCTCCATTGAACACCACATCCCCCAGCGCCGTGAGGTTTGCGGCATTGTCGAGCCCCCCGGTGAATGTAAGCGTTCCGTTTGTGGTCACCGGGCCAGAGCCGTTCACCACGCCAGTGAGATTCAGGGTGCTGTTCACCGTCACCGCCGCGCTGGCGTTCATGGTTCCGGCGAAAATGGTGGTGCCTGCACCATTGAAGCTCGTCCCGGAGCCGAGGGTTGCCGTCCCCGTGTAATTCAGCACAGCCCCGCTGGCGACCTCAAAGGTGCCAGTGTGGGTGCCGCTGGTGGACTGGACGTCCAGAGTGCCGCTGTTCACGTTGACGGCGCCGGTATTGTTAAAAACAAACGCATTCGCGCTGCCACCAAGAGTCGTCGTTCCTGTTCCGTTCTGGTTGAAGGTGCCCTCATTGTTAAATGTCACCGCTGTCCCGTTGAAGTTGCTGAACAGGGAGTTGTTCGCGGTGGTGTTGATGACCGAGTCGTTTCGGTTGTTTAGCGTTGAACCGGTTCTCAACAGGATGTTGCCGGAGGACCAGTTGGTCGTTGAGCCTGCATCCGGCCCGGCGCCATCCCCCAAGTTTAACACCGAACCATTGGCGATCGTTCGTCCGGCTCCGTTGAACGCCACATCCCCCAGCGCCGTGAGGTTTGCGGCATTGTCGAGCCCCCCGGTGAATGTAAGCGTTCCGTTTGTGGTCACCGGGCCGGAGCCTGTCAGCGTGCCCGTGAGATTCAGGCTGCTATTCACCGTCGCCGCCCCGGTGGCGTTCATGGTTCCGGCGAAAATGGCGGTGCCTGCACCATTGAAGGTCGCCCCGGTGCCGAGGGTTGCCGTCCCCGTGTAATTCAGCACAGCCCCGCTGGCGACCTCAAAGGTGCCAGTGTGGGTGCCGCTGGTGGCCTGGATGGCCAGGGTGCCAGAGTTTACCTGGACGACGCCGCTGTTGTTGAATGCGAAAGTGGCAAAGTTGTTGTTGCCCCCAAAGTTCGCAGTTCCAGTGCCGCCATTCTTGGTGAAGGTGCCTTCGTTGTTAAAGACCATCGAGCCGCCCCGGTTGATGTTCCAGAAGTTGCCGCCGTCGAAGCCGATGATGAAGTTCGAGTCGCTCTTGTTGTTGATCACCATACCGCTGTGGACCAGCGGATTGCCCGAATTCCAGGTGGTGTTCACGACCGGCCCGACTCCGTCGCCGAGATTGATGGTGCGGCCGGACATCTCGATGGCGCCGATGCTCGCGCCACCGAGGGCGTTGATGATTCCCGTGCCGTTCACGTTGCCCCCTGCCAGCGTCAGCAATTCATTCGTCGTGAGTGCGAAGCCCGCGCCCGTGTTCGTGCCGCCGTTCATCGTAAACTTTTGGATCGTAATGTCCTGGTTCACCGTGAGCGTGCCCGCGCTCTGCAGGGCGTCGAAGGTGTTCACGCCGTTGTTCGGGAAAACAGGGTTGGTGCTCCACTTCGTGGCATCACTCCAGTTTCCGGTGGTGCCGTTCCAGGTGGCACCGAAGTCGGCTGCATGGATGGATTTGCCAGAGCCCAGCAAGGAACAGGCAAAGGCGGCGAGGAGGAGAACACGGCATGTTTTCATGGGATCGATCAATGGATGAATTTGAAACCGGAGGTGATGTTAGGTGCGCGGCCCCCGTTCAGGTATCACCCGAGCGGGTAGGGCAGGGTGACCGCGAGCGTGGTAAATGTGGGCGCGGTAGGCGCTGGCAGCGGCGGCCGTCCGGCTGTGCAATCCCAAGTGCCTGAAGATGTCCTTGAGGTGAGCCTTCACCGTGTTGATGGAGCAGCCGAGGATGGTGGCGATCTCGTCGTTCGATTTTCCTTCCGCCACCCAATGGAGCACCTCGGCCTGACGCCGGGTGAGGGAGAGCTGCGCGGAAAGAATGCGGATCGCGGCCTGATCATCGGGAGCATGGCCATCGGCACTGAATTCCATCCACGCCATTAGGCGGGAACCATCTTGGCCACCATTACCCGAACGGGTGTGGTACGATACCGGGAGAATCTTATGATTGCGCGATGACATGGATTCACCGCGCCTTTTCGGGACTGCTCCGGGCCGATTACAGGCGAAGTGAAATTTTTTCAGAGTCTCGCGGCCGATGGAGAAGCAAACCTGCAACTCGGCGCCAAGGCCTCATACTCCTGCACCCGTGTCTCCCAGATGCTGAAGAGCACGCGCTTCCCATCCGTCGGCCCGCCGGTGATGGGCACAGGGATGAATTCATGCGGAGGGTGTTCCCAAATGGCGACTACTTGGTGGCCGCAGCGGGCATGGAGGCGGAGGGAGGGCTGACACGCCGCATCTCGATGCTGTGGAAGGTGGCCTCGCAGTTGTAGATGCCGACGCCGAAGATGGGGGCTCCTGACGTGTCCTTGAACATGGGATGATCCGCATAGGGCATCTGCCGTATTTGCGACCAGTCGGCCTCCCAGCGGAGGGCTTCCACGTCATCCACCATCAGGATCACCTCCTTTTCCCGCACTTGCAGAACCACCGTGCAGGCCTTGCCGCGTGGCAGCCATTCCTGTTTCAAACCGCTGCTTGGGCGAAACATGGTGTTCTTGACCGACTCGAGGCCGACAATGCGCATGCCATTGGTCAGCTCCAGCTTGCCACTCTCAACGTAGTCCACCGGCGCCATGCCACCGGTGTCGCCTTTGCGGAAGAGAAAGAACATGGCGAGGTGTGAGCCCTCACCGCGCGTCACCTTGTAACGCAGGTCGTAGTCCGTGCCGGGGTCCTGCACGGGAATGTTGCAGAGGGCCCATGGCAGGCGCTTCGCATGCAGGCCCTTCTCATCCACCGACCATTCACCGCAGATGGCATCCCGCTGCGGCTGGATGTGAGGGACGAGATTCGTCCACTCAGTGCCGACGGTGATGGTGGGTGCGGGCGCGGTCCAAGTGGGCGCAGCGACTATTTGAGGTGTGGAGACGGGCGTTGCTGGAGCGGCAAGAGTGTGGCCGTCCAGCGACACGACTTCCATGTCACGCCATTGGCTGCCCCTCTTGTTCCAAATCCCCACTTTGCCAGCGTGCAGCGATTCACCGTTCTGCACCGTTCCAAGGAGCTTGCCGTCGGCTATGACGGTGAATTTATCGCCGATCGCACGGAGCTCCAAGGGCAGAAACTCATCCGGCCCATACGACCTGGGCAAGGGCCAGCTGCCTAGCAATTGACTCTTGGGCGGATCATTCCATACGAACTGGAGGGTTCCTTGGTACAGTTTGAGGGCGTATTCGCTCGATCCGTCGGCACCCTGCTTGATGCGCACGCTCATGTTGGGAAGAAACGCGTCGGGGTTCATCCGCAGCTTCCCACGGTAGATCACGTCGCGCATGGCGACGTCATGGTAATAGGCGCCGGTGTCGGGATTCAGATGGAGAATGCCATTTTCCAGCGTTCCGTAGCGTTCGAGGACTTTCTCCGGTGTGTCCCAGAGGCGGACGGGTGCGGGCAAAGCAGGTTTTGCCGTCTCGACAGGCGTGTCGCCGAGCTTCCACGTGAAGTAACCGCTCACGGCGAGCACGATCGCAATGATCGCAGGCGCGCGGACACGTCTGCTTTTCGTCGGCAGCACATCGTTTGGACCCGTTGGTTGGAGGGCTTTTGTCACGGGGCGTCCACCGGCCTGCGTGAGCGCAGTGCTCTTACCACCAGTCGTTCCTGTTTTTTTCCGATCTCCAACGTCCTCCGACGCTATTTGAGATTTGCCTGCCACCGATGTGATTCCGCCGAGGTCTGTCTTGATCTCACTGACACTCGCGTAGCGCTCGTGCGGATCGGTCTGCAACGCACGGGCCACGATATGGTCCCAGCAGGAGTCCACCGCCGCTTTTTCCGAAGGCGGCTTCCACGCGCCGCGTGGCAGCTGGCCGGTGATCATCTGGTAGATCATCACCCCCAGCGCATAGATGTCGGCACGGTGGTCCACATTGCCTTCGCCCATGAACTGCTCCGGCGCGGCATAATCGGGCGTGCCCAGGCCAATGCCGGTGCGTGTTTGAAGGCTGGCATCCCGGTCGAGCGCCTTGGCGAGACCGAAGTCGGCGATCTTCACCCGACCATCACGGGTGAGCAGGATGTTCGAAGGCTTGATGTCACGATGCACGATGCCGTGGTCGTGCGCGAACTGCAGCGCGTCGCAAATCTGTGGCAGAAGCGTCAATGCCGTCTCCTGCGTCATGTCTCCGGAACGGAGGACGTTCATGAGATCCGCGCCGTCCACGAACTCCATGATGATGTAGAGCAAATCCGTGCCGGCCTCACCACAGTCGATCACGTTCACAATGCCTGGGTGGCTCAGGCGCGCCAGCGTGTGCGCCTCGCGCAGGAAGCGCTCCTTGAACTCCGCATCCTGCGACTGGTCCTGGCGCATGATCTTGATCGCCACCGGACGTCGCAACCGCAGCTGGGTGCCCTTGTAAACCGCGCCCATCCCGCCCCAGCCAATGCAGCCCTCCACCGAGTAGGCTCCCTCGGGCAGCAATGCGGCCACTTCCTCAAAAGGCGGAGGCGACCACACGCTCGAGGGCGATGCGGACGACACCGGTGAAAGCTGCCGCGTGTCATCCAGCATCGACAACTCGGCCAAAGCCACCTTTCTCAGGCATGTCGGGCATTTCCCCCCGAGCATCCCTCCCGGAAGCGGGGTGTCGCAGACAGTGCAGACCGGGGCTTCAGGTGGAGGGTGGCTCATAGACCAAACAAATGTTTCATCTCCGCTTCCAAGTCCGCCGGATCCGCCACGGTCATCTCCACCTGCTGGCGTACACAATGCCGGAACCGCCGGCGCAAACGATGCACCGCGACGGCAAAGGCCTGCGGAGTCAGTCCGATCTGCCCGCACACATGATCATAGCCAGCATCGCCTGAGTCCGCCGTGAGAAACGGCTCAAGGGCAGCAAACAAGTTCTCGCGACCCGTCACGTGATATTCCTCACGCAACGCCTCAAGAGCACGGTCCATCAGCACCACCGCCCAGTTTTGATCGAACACCTCCGCCGGAGTCGAACCATAAGCCGGCTGCTGCTGAAACCAGCTTTCCCCCGCTTCATCGACGAACGGGACCACCATCGCTCCGCCGCCACGCTTCAACGCCTGTTTCCCGCGAAGCACATCGACAAGAAAATAATCCAGCGCCCCTAGCAAGTAGGTGCGAAACCGCCCCTTTTCACGATCCGCGCGCCCGAAGGCATCACGCCTCAGAAGCCGCGCAAAAAAATCCTGCGTCAGGTCCTGGGCATCCACGGGCGCGTGCCCACGTCGTCGGATCTCGGCATAGGTCGGCCGCCAGTAAGCGCGGCACAACTCATTGAGCGCGTCCTTCACCTCTTGTGACTGCTCGCCAGCTGCCTTGGCGACCAGACTCCAGCACGTGGTGTCAAACCGGGCGCGTGAAGCACGGATCGAGGAGTTTTTCGCCACAGCCATTGCCAGCCTTTTACAGAGTCACGGTGCGAATTTCAACTAAAGCTCGGCATGATTCCGTCATCCTTGCCTGCCGGAACCTCAACTTGAAGATCAAAACGGCTTTGCAACCCCGCCCTCTCCGTGCTTCGAAGCGCCATGCTCACCGATTATCACACGCACACACCGCTCTGCCTGCACGCTGAGGGCGATCCGGTCGATTACGCGCGGCACGCGCAAAAGATCGGTCTCGCAGAGATCGGTTTGTCGGACCACAATCCGATGCCGGAGCACTACGACGACTGGCGCATGCCGCTCTCCGATCTGCCGCGCTACTTTGAACTGGTGAACGAAGCCCGCGAGGCGCTGCCGGACTTCCCCATCCGCCTCGCGCTCGAGTGCGACCACATTGAGGGCTATCAGAAGTGGATCGACGAGACTGCCGCCATGGCGGACTGGGATTACCTCATCGGCAGCGTGCACTACATCCACGACGGCATCGCCGTGGACGATCCGAAACACGTCTCGCGCTGGAAAACCGCGTCCGACATCGAGTACATGTGGGGCATGTATTGGAAGCTCTACGAGCAGATGATTCGCACGAAGCAGTTCGACTTCCACGCGCATCCCGACCTCGCCAAACGGTTCGGTTTGCGTCCCGAAGGCGATCTGCGGCACTACTACGAACCGGTCATCCAGGCGCTCGTGGACACCAACGGCATTCTCGAAGTCAGCACCGCCGGCCTGCGCAAGGACGTGCGTGAAATCTATCCCGCACGCGAGATGCTGGAGATGGCCTTCAGCGCCAAGGTGCCGATCGTCATCAACTCCGACGCCCACGTGCCCACCGATGTCGGCGTGGACTTTGACAAGGCGCTCGAGCTCGTGCGCAGCGTCGGTTACACCACCACGGTGCGGTTTGAAAAACGTCAGCGCAAGGTGGTGCCGCTGCCATGATCCTACGTGCCCGCCAGAACGTCGTCGAATTCCCACGCCGCCCGATGGTGATGGGGATCGTGAACATCAATGACGACTCGTTCTGTGGCGATGGCACGCTGGATCCCACGGCGGCACTGGCGCAGGCGGAGCAGCAGCTTCGCGAAGGGGCGGACATCATCGACATCGGTGCGGAAAGCGCACGCACGAATCGTGAGGCGATCAGTGTGAGCGAGGAGGTGGACCGTCTGCGGCCGTTTCTGGCGAAGTGGCCGGAATTGAAGGCGAGATTCAATGCGCCGCTGCTATCCATCAACACGTGGCGCTCCGATGTGATCGCCGAGGTGCTGCCTCTCGGCGGGGACATCATCAATGACATCAGCGGTCTGCCGGATGCCTTCAACGCGAAGCTGTGCGCCGAGCACGGGGCCGCCTTGCTCATCATGCACAGCGTGGGCCGGCCGAAGGTGCCGCACACGCATGTGGCCTACGACAGCATCATGGACACGCTGGAACGTTTCTTTGAGCAACGGCTCGTGATGGCCGAGAGTGTCGGACTGTCGCGTGAGAACATCCTCCTTGATCCGGGCATCGACTTCGCGAAGCAGCGGGATGACAATCTGACGATCTACCGCGAGCTGGAAAAGCTCCAGCGCTTCGGGCGCCCCATCCTGCTGCCCGTTTCACGCAAAACGGTCATTGGTGACGTGCTTGGTGTTCCTGCTTTGGAGCGAGATCCAGGTACCGTCGCTTGCATCTCGTCCGGCATGAGCCATGGAGCGCAGATCTTCCGTGTGCACAACGTGAAGGCCGCCGTGCAGGCAGTGAAAATGCTGTGGGCCGTTGAGAGCGGTCGCTGAAAAATCAGGCGGCGCCTTTTTCAGTGTCAGCCGCAGGTTCTTCCGCGGAGGATTCTGCCAGCGCCACTTCAGCCTCTTCGGCGAGCGTCGTTTCCTCCATGGAGGCTTCCGTCGGGACTTCTTTCAGCACGGGTTCTACGATCTCCTGCTCTGCTTCCGCAGCTTCGGCGTCGGAAGTTTCTTCGACTGCAGGAGCTTCCGCCGGAGCTCCTGCCAGCGCCGCTTGAGCCGCCTCGGCCAGCGCTTCTTCCGCCAGTGACTCTTCCACCGGGCCTTCTTGTGATTCTGCCTCCGCAGCAGGCGCCGCCTCGGCAGTTTCGACCGGAGCGTCGGTTACTGGGGCTTTGTCTTTTGCCTGCGCCTTGGTGGCGGGAGCTTCTTTCTTCGCGGCAGGTTCGCCTTGCACGCCGAGGAAGACCATGCCGTCGCTGTACTCAATGACGTAGCCTTCGTTGGCCAGCCAACGGATGTCCTTGATGACATCGATCTGCGCTTCCGTGGGATGTTTTGGAGCCTTCGGGTCGGCGCCTTCCGGTGTCGGCGGAGAGGGAACGATGGCCTCGACGAGCGTCTGCATCGGCATGCCGTGCTTTGTCTTGAGAAGTTCAACGATCGTCGCTGGGCGTTCAGAAAAGACCGTGGCGGACTCGATGGCGCGGGGCTTCACGCGGCAGACATACTGCTTGCCGGCCCGGCGCTTGAAGAGCTTCAAGCCACGGCGCTCGAGGCCTGCACCCAGTTTTTGCGAGATCTCGAACAGATGCTTCCGCGCCGCATCCACCGACTGCCGCAGCATGATGAAAAGCGCGGGGGCCAGCTTTTCCTTGGCGATGTTTCCCTGCACGGAGGCGTCGCGCACTTCGATGACGGCGTCGTTGCCGAAAGTGCGGCGGAAATGCGCCTCCATGTCCGAGCGCGAGCTCAGAGTGTCGGGTTCTTCGCCCTCGGGCGTCTCGCCCTTCAGGCAGATCCAGCGGCGGCCCTTGCTCATGTTTTCCTTCCACTTGGCGACAAGTTCCGGATTCGATTCCACGCGCACGCGGCGTTTGAAGTCTTCGAAAGCCATGTTGGCAAAGCGCTCGCGGTGCAGGCGGATGAGACCGGTCTGGTAGCTGTGATGACTCGGCGGGGCGATGAGTTCGCCGCTCATGCCGCAGACCGCCACGGAGGCGAATTCACCCTTGGGCGCTTCGAGTTCGACTTCCTCGACACGATAGAATTCTTCCAGCGCGCCGCTGCGCAGAACATGCGCCAGAGCCTCGTCGCGAGTAAGGAAGAGACTGCCGTCGGCGGGAACGTGATAGAGTCCGGCCGGACGCTCATCCGCGCAGCGATAGCGCACCATGAAGCGGTCTCCGCCCGCCAGCACGAGACGCGCGGCGTCAAACATGCTGAAAGCGTGGCCTGTCTGGCGCACATGCGCGGCCAGCGCATCCACGGCTTTGTCCTCTGGAAAGATCGTCACCTGCACGTCCTTCGGAATCTCCACCCATTCGCGCTGCGGTGGGCCGCCACGGTCACGGTCGCGATTGCCGAAACGACGCGGGCCACCACGCCGGTCATCCCCGTCACGCCTTGGGCCTCCTTCGCCGCGAGGGCGGGGACCTCCGCCGGGACCGTCGCGACGCGGTGGCGGGCCGCCACGACGATCACGATTCCCGAAGCCGCCACCTCCACGCCTGTCGTCACGTCCACCACGCTGGGAACGATCGTCGTCGTCTCGACCCGCGAAGCGTTGCTTGATCTTTTCCTCCTTGCCAATCTCACCCACCCACGCGGGCATCAGTTTAAGATCGGATAGGTCCACCAGGCCGGAGGGTTGGGGCTTCGGCTGGTTCTCGGTGCTGGCTTCTGGTTCAGTCATGGGATCGGTCAGGGGGCGCGACTATGCGCGGAAACGGCCTTGTCGCCACCTTTGTTCGTGTGGCGTTTTCTTGGCTGGACGCTATGTGAACAACCGCATGCCCGCCAAACCGATCACTTTTTTCAACCGCCTCACACAGCGCATCGAGACCGAAGCCGTGTATGGGGAGGGCTTCCTGCGCTTCGCCTATGAGAATCCATTCGGCGGCATTCCGCTGCATTCGCTGGTGAAGCGCGCCGCGTTTTCGAACTGGTACGGTCGCCGCATGGACGCTCCGGCCAGCCGGTCAAAGATTGCTCCGTTTCTTCAAACCTACGACGTGGATACCGGTGAATTCGCCGACGCGCCGGACTCCTTCCGCACCTTCAACGAATTCTTCTACCGCAAACTCAGGCCGCAGGCACGTCCGATCTCGGCGGGTGAGAGTGAAGTCGTTTTTCCCGCGGACGGCCGCCATCTCGTACTGCCGGACATCGCCGCTTGTGGCGACTTTTTCATCAAAGGCATCCGCTTTGACCTCGCCGCGCTCCTCGATGATGCACAACTCGCGCAACGCTTCGCGCACGGCGGCATGCTCATCTCGCGCCTGTGCCCGGTGGACTACCATCGCTTTCATTTTCCCTTCGCTGGAGTCCCAGGTGCCGCCCGGCGGATCAACGGCCCGCTCTACTCCGTGAGCCCCATCGCCCTGCGCAAACGCCCGTCCATCCTTTGGGAGAACAAGCGCGAGATCACAGTGCTGAAGACACCGCAACTCGGCGACCTACTCCTTCTCGAGGTCGGCGCCACCTGCGTCGGCTCCATCGTCCAAACCTTCACGCCTGACTCTCTGGTCGCAAAGGGTGACGAGAAAGGCTACTTCCGCTTCGGCGGCTCCTGCTTCATCACGATTTTCGAACCCGGCAAAATCCGCTTCTCCGACGATCTCATCGAGAACAGCAAAGCTGGTCGCGAGGTCTATGCGCGCATGGGTGATGTGGTGGCTCAGGCCCTTGGGTGAAACCGCCGGTGCACGTCCTTCAACCGCGTCTGATCGACATGCGTGTAGATCTGAGTCGTCGAGATATCTGCGTGGCCGAGCATCTCCTGAATCACCCGCAGGTCGGCTCCGTTGTTGAGCAGATGGGTAGCAAAGCTGTGCCGCAGCAGGTGCGGATGGATGCGCCTGGGGTCGAGCCCGCACAGTTCGGCGCGTTCCTTCACGATCTGCTGAATGCGCGCCGTCGTCAGCCTCGTGCCGCGCTTTGAAATGAAGACGTGACTTTGCGTTTTCGGTTTCACCAGGACGGGGCGGCCATGCTCCAGCCAGGCGGCGATCGCGTCGCGTGCCGCGTTGCCGACGGGCGAGAGGCGCGTTTTGGAGCCCTTGCCGGTCACGCGGATCCAGCCCTCCTCGAGGTTCAGGTTTTCCAGTTTTGCATCCGCCAGCTCGGAAAGACGCGCGCCGCTGGCGTAAAAGAGTTCCAGGATCGCCCGGTCGCGCCGATCGAGAGGCGCAGCCCCTGTCACGGACTCGACGAGTTTCTGCACCTCCTGTTCGTTCAGGGAATCCGGCAGGTGCTTTTCCTGTCGTGGCGGCAGGATCGGGTCCGCGGGATCAGCAGGGACGTGTTTCCGCATCACCAGCCATCGGAAAAAGATTTTCAGGGCGATGAGCTCGATCCGCGCCGAGGAGGCGGCGATCCCGTCTTTCTTTCGCTGCGCCAGATATCCTGCGATGTGGTCGGTCCGGACCTCGGCCGCCTGTTCCGAATCGTGACGCTCCTTGAACCACGAGGCGAAGGCCTCCAGAAACCGGCGCACGAGCAACTGGTAGTTGACGGACAGGCCGCGCTCGGTCGCCAGATGGATGATGAAGCCGTCGATGAGTTCCAGCACGCGGCCAGCATGGCGCGGGTCGTCCGGATTGACAAAAAAACATTGCCGGACGGGGCGGCGGGCTTCAAAGATGCCGCATTATGGCCTCCTACAACAAAGTCATGCTCATCGGCAACCTCACCCGCGACCCCGAGGTGCGCTACACGCCCAAGGGAAGCGCCGTCTGCGACATCGGTCTTGCGGTGAACCGTGTTTACACTTCGGACAGCGGAGAGAAGGTCGAGGAGGTCACTTTTGTCGATGTTGTTCTCTGGTCGAAGATGGCCGAACTCGCCGGCAAGTACCTTCACAAAGGCCGCCCGGTCTTCATCGAAGGCCGCCTGCAGATGGACTCCTGGGAGGACAAGCAGACCGGCCAGAAGCGCACGCGCCTCCGCGTCGTGGGCGAGCAGATGCAATTCCTCGGCAGTCCCGGCGACCGTGCTGGTGGCGGAGGTGGAGACGAAGGCGGCTACTCGGGTGGCGGCGGTGGTGGTTACGGTGGAGGAGGCGGCGGCTACAATCGCCCCGCAGCCCGTCCGGCCCAGCGTCCCGCCCCGCAGCAGCGTCCGGCCCAACGTCCCGCTCCTGCCCAAAATGACGACTTCGGTGAAGGTCCGATCACGGATGGCATGGAGGATGACGACATTCCGTTTTGATCAATCACGGTAAGGAGCCGGTGAATGTGTTCCTGGGCCCTGTTTGTCGTTAGCAGTGCGGGCTTCAGGCCGTTCTGTTCTGGTTCATTCACGGGCCCAAGCCTGAATCGCGAACCATGAAATCGACAATCCTTCTCTCCCTGATCCTCAGCAGTTCACTGCTTGCTCAAACTGCGGCTCCCAAGCCCCCTGCCAAACCGAAGGGGCCGACCATTCCGGCGGATGCGCAATGGCATGATGTGACAACCTGGGGCGTGGAAGGCCGCGGCTGGGGTGATCAGGAGCGGAAGCGCTGGTTTGACCGGCTGCCTGCCAAGGCCGAGGGCAAGGTGACGTCCGCCGTGTGGGGACTCAGCCGTGACAGCGCGGGCATGATGGTGCGCTTCAAGACGAACGCAGACGCGATCTACTGCCGCTACGATTTGATGGACTCCGGAATCGCCATGCCCGCCATGCCTGCGACGGGCGTGAGCGGGCTCGACCTGTATGCCCGCGATGACAAAGGCCAGTGGCGCTGGGTCGCCTGTCCGAAGCCGGACAAGCAGCACGTGGAGACCGTGATGATCAGCGGTCTGACTCCGGGCGAACACGAATTCGCCGCCTACCTGCCGCTCTACAACGGCATCGACAAACTCGAGATCGGTGTGCCTGCAAAGGCGAAATTCGAAGGCCTCGCTCCGCGAAAGGAAAAGCCGATCGTGTTTTACGGCACCTCCATCACCCACGGTGCGAATGCCTCGCGTCCCGGCATGGTGCACATCGCGATTCTCGGCCGTCGCTTCGATCGTCCTGTCATCAACATCGGCTTCTCTGGCAATGGACGCATGGACGCCGCCGTCGGTGATCTGATCAACGAACTCGATGCCGCCGTCATCGTCATCGACTGCCTGCCGAACATGCAACCGGCGGATGTGACGGCCAAATGCGTGCCACTGGTGAAGCAGCTGCGATCCAAACACGCGACCACGCCCATCGTTCTCGTCGAAGACCGCCGCTTCACGAATTCGTGGATCACACCGGCGAAGGCCAAATTCCACGACGACAACCACGCCGCGCTGAAGGCCGCCTACAAGCAGCTCAAGGACGAGAAGGTGCCCAATCTCCACTACATCAGCGGCGACGCGCTCTACGGCACGGACGCTGAAGGTTCCAATGATGCCTCCCACGGCACCGACCTCGGTTTCATTCGCCAGGCGGACATCTTCGAACCGGTACTGCGTGAAGCGCTGAAGCAGTGAAATACGACTGGCGTGTTTTGTAGTTCCGCCTTCAGGCGGTTCTGATCCGGCTAAAGCCGGGACTACGGAACAGCTACAGACCGAAGATCACTTCCCGATTTTGTATAGCGCCTTGTCCGTGCGGATGAACAGGGCGCTGCCATCGGCGATCGGGCTGGCCATGATCGGACCGTCGAGCGTGTTCTGCGCGAGGATTTTGAATTCCTTCGTCGCAGGCACGATGCTGACGACACCTTCGCGGCTGCAGAAGTAGAGTTTGCCGTCGGCGAGAATCGGTGAAGCGCTGAACTTGCCGCCAAGGCGTTCGCGGTAGAGCGCCTCGCCGGTCTTCGTGTCCACGCAGCTCACGATGCCGCCGTCATCGACGTAGAAGAGCAAACCGTCGTTCAGAACGGGCGAGCACATCTTTGGCGCGTTTTTGTTGTTCCGCCAGGCGATCTCCGGTGTCTTCATTCCCGCATACTTCAACGCAATCACCTGCGATTTGCCGAACGCGGTGCTGAAGTAAATCTGCTGATCGTCGGCAACGGGCACAGTGGACATGGAGAAGCCCAGCTCACCGTATGGGATCTTCCACAGTTCTTTGCCGGTCTGCGGATTGTAGCCGTAGATGTTGCTGGCAGCGGAACTGACGACGGTGGGCTGGCCGTTAATCGTGACGACGAGCGGCGTGCCGTAGGCTTTGCGCTGCTGAGCGCGGGGATCCATCTCGCCGCTGCGCGCCGTCTTCCATGCGACCTTGCCGGTGTTCTTGTCGAACGCGGCGATGAACTGCTGATCACTGCCGTCGAAATGCGCGATCAGCTTGTCGCCAAACAACACAGCGGTCGATCCCGGTCCGTTTTCGTGCATGACGTGCAGCTTCTCATTCTTCCACAAAACCTTCAGCGTCTGCGTGTCGAGTGCGACGGTGCCAAAGGAACCGAAGTGCGCATACAGGCACCCGTCTTCGAGCACGGGAGTCGGCGAAGCGTAGCTGTTGAGCTGATGCGCCCACTGCGGGTCCTTCACATCGAGCAGATCGATGTCGTGAAGGATCTTGCCGCTGTTCCGATCGAGGCACAGCACATGAAGGCTGACGGAACCGAGAACCGTCAGCGGCTGGTCGCCTGTATTCGATTCAAGACGGCGTTTGGTCTCTTCGGCAGTGGCAGCTTTCTCGAAAGCGGTGGTGATCCAGATGTGATCCCCCCACATCACTGGTGTGGAGTGGCCGCGGCCCGGCAGTTCAGTTTTCCAAGCAACGTTGCTCGTCTCACTCCATGTCTCAGGCAGACCGGAGGCGTTCGCATGGCCTTGAGCAGCACCGCGCCACTCGGGCCAGTCCCCGGCAATGACAATCGAGTTCAGGGCGAGAAGCGGAAGAAGAATTCGTGGAGACATGGGCGAGAAAAACGTGGCAACTTTGGACGAACTCTCTTTCACTTCCTTCTCTGATGCGAACCCTGTTTCTTCTTCCGTTTCTCTTCACCACGCTACAGGCGCAGACGCCTGCGGTGGAGGAGCTGATTGAAATCCGCAGCGGCACGCTGCCAGTGATCCTCACTGTGCCTCATGGGGGAACGCTGAAGCCGGAGAACGTCCTCAAGCGGCGCTATGGCGTCACAGGCATGGACGCAAACACGATTTCGCTGGCCGACATGATCAGCGAAGAGCTGGAGCAGCGCTACGGCGGCAGGCCGCACGCCATACTCGCGCGTCTGCACCGATCCATGCTGGATCCGAACCGTGAGATCGTGGAGGCGGCGCAGGGGGAGCCGACGGCGGAGGCGGCCTGGCGTCGCTTTCACGACGGTGCCGAAAAGGCGTGCGACAAGGTGACCCGCGACTTTGGTTACGGTCTGCTGCTGGATATTCACGGGCACCGCCACATCGACCAGCGGGTCGAGCTCGGCTATCTGATCAAGGCGGATGAACTGAGGGTCCGCGATGCAGCGTTGAACGCCGACGCCGCACTGATTGCGCGCACCAGCATTCGCGAGTTGGACAAGCATTCTCCGCAGAGCTTTGCAGAGCTGGTCAGAGGTCCGCAGAGCCTTGGCGGTTTGCTGGAGAATCGCGGCTTCCGCAGCCTGCCGAGTCCGTCCAAAAGCCACCCGAGCGTACTGGCGGGCTATTTTACGGGGGCCTACAACGTGTCGGCCCACGGCTCACGCGATGGAGGTGTGATCAGTGCGATCCAGGTGGAGTGCCCCTGGACCGATGTGCGGGATCGCCCGGAAAACCGGCGGCGTTTTGCCATCGCGCTGGCGGAGTCCTTGGGGACGTATTTTGAGACGCACTTCGGTGTCAAACTGCGGGCCAAATAAGGCTCCGCTGAATCACCGGCGCGGAGGCGCTCCGGGGGGCGGGCCACCGCCGGGACCTCCCGGGCCACCCGGAGCACCATGAGTGAGAGCGTAGCCGTCACTGACGAGGTAGCCGTTTGGATTGAGGGCCATGAGGGATTCGAAAATCTTCGCCGCCGGTTTGAGCTCCCCCTGCGCGATCAGCGACCAGCCGAGCCAACTGAGAGCGATGGGATCTTCGGGTTTTGTCTCCACGGCTTTTTGAAAGAGCCGTTCAGCCTGCCGATACTCGCCCTTGTTGAAGGTCAGCTCGCCGGCGATCAGAAGCATCTCGCGATTGGAAGCATCGATCAGCAGGCCGCTGCGGGTGGCTCGCAGGACGTCTTCCACCTTTTCCTGAGCCAGATAAGTATGGGCAAGGCCGAGCCACGGCGTGACGGCTTTCTTTTCGGTCTTGGCCGCCGTCGAATAGAACTGAATGGCTTTCTCATAATCCTTGGCTAGGTAGGAGAGCCAGCCGGCCCGGACGGCGGCGAGATAGGTGTCACCACCGGCGCTTTTGAAATCCAGGACGTTTTGGAACGCGGTGGCGTAGTCGCCGCTCGCTTCTGCAGTCACGGATTGCTGCCAGAGTTCGGCGGCTCGTTTGTTGTCCGCAGCCGGTGCGAGCAGTGCGGCTGCCAGAAAGCAGAGGATGAGGCGTGGGATCATGGGAGGTGGAGGGTTAGTTGTTGGAAGCGGTGCCGGGCTCGAAGGTAATCTGGGAGAAACGCAGGGTGTGTTTGGCAAAGCGAGCGGAGAGCTCGGTGATGGTGGTGGTGCCCTGCTGTACACTGACTTCGAGTTCCACGGATGTCGGCAGGTTTTTTCGGGTTGTTTGCAGACTGGAAACAAGACGCAGACCGTTGGGCGTGGGTGCGGAGGCATGCCGGATGACGACGCGCACCTCAGAATTAGGCAGGTAGGGGGCTACGGAGGCTGACAAGGCGCGAAGACTGCGGCGGATGAAACCGGAGGCTCCGATCGCCCCCGTGAAAGTCACCCGGTCCTCCCAGAACATGCCGCTTTGATAGGCGAAGGGCACGGCGGGCATCACCAAAGCGAGCAGTTGGAGGAAAAGAGAACCGTCCGCGCCGCTCTCAATGATCTGCAGCGAGTGCAGGCCGAGCACGGCAGAGAGGCGGGCGCCGTGCGGGCCGCGGAATTCGTAGCGCCCGGCTTCGTCGAGCAGCAAGTGCACCGTCTCCTGGCTGCGATTCTCCGCGCGGCCTTCCACACTCAGGCGGTAGGTGGCCGTGCCCGGTGAAAAGTGCGCCAGCGTTCCCATGACAACAGGTTGCGAGACGCCGGGAGTCACGCGCTCACCGCGCTTCGGAACTCCGGCAAAGTTCCAGCGCAGTCCGGCATCGGTGCGGGTGAAGTAGTTCGTCAGGCAGAAGGGCGTGGTGGCCGTGCCGGTTTCCACACCGCTCTGCGCGTGCAGATGCAGGTGGGGCACGGGAGAGCGTCCCGAATTGCCGCATTGGCCCAGCAGGTCGCCCCCGTTGACCCGCTGTCCGGCCTTCACGCAGATGCTGTCCTGCTTGAAGTGCGCCAGTTTCACGATGCCGCCGAAGTCGAGCCGCAGGGTCACGTAGTTTCCCCAGTTTTGCGCAAAGTTGCAGCCGCCGGGCGGATTGTCCGCCACGCCATCGATCACTCGCAGCACCTCGCCGCTGCCAGGCGCGTGGATGTCGAGGCCTGTTGTGTAGAAATTGGAGAGATCGTCGTCGCAGCCCGGCGGGCAGGGTCTTCCGGCGCCGTCATGCACTTCGAAGTCCAGCGCGTGGCGCCATTCTCCTCGGTGGCTGAGCGTGCCGTCGAAGCCCTGGGTCACGGTGACTTCGCGTTTCACCGGCAGCAGCACGTGCGGCTCCGTCCGGTGGGGAAAACGGGTGCGGGTGGCGGCATCCGCCGCGGCGGATGCTTCTGGAGTTTCAAACAGGCCGAGATTTGGGCGCAGGGATCCCGCGCTCTCCCGCAGGCGCATGGCGCAAAGCAGGCTCCAGATCGTGATCAGAAACGGAAAAGGCAGATACTCCCAGCCGGAGCCGCTCAGGAAGTGCTGGACCGCCGCCACATTCAGGGCGGCGACCGCTCCGGCCACCATCGCGAGCGCCAGACTGCTCCACGACGGCACAAAGTATACCGCGCCGAGCGCCATCCCGGCCAGTAGGTAGTTGTGTGCGGCGAACCACCCCGCCCATTCCAAGCCGCAAGCCTCCAGCGTCTTCACCACGGCGATTCCACCCGCAAAGCCTGCGATGGCATTCAAAACCGCGACCCGCGACCACAGCAGCAGCGCCAGGACCACGCTCAGTCCCGCCCAGGCGTTCGGCATGAACAGCACCGTGCCCGCGCTGCGAAAAAACGCCGCCACGGCGAAGGGCGTCCATTCCGGCTCCTCCGGCAGGCCCGAGTCCAGCAGCACCGAGGCGGCGGCCCAGTGCGGAAAGAACGTGAGCAGAGTTCCGAACACCGCGACGAATGCCATGCTCAAGGGCGGCAGGCCGGCGTGCGCCGGAAACCAGTGCCAGAAAGCCGCCGCCAGCAGCAGCGTGTAGATCGTGACGATGAGCAGCATGCCGACGACAGCGGGCGTCCCGAGGTGGGAACCGCGCGTGATCCATGCGACCGCGAGCGCCGCAAGTAAAACGTTGAAGAGCAGGGTGCCGTCGCGCCGCATGCCGGAGGGGAGCTTCAGGATGCGGGATGCCGCACCCGCGACCGCGCAGGCGGCGAAGGCGCAGAAAAAATAGCGCGGAATCATGAGCAGCGTGGCGACCAGCAGCAGCCCCGTGCACAGACTGCGGGAGAGAAACACGTTTCCCGCCGCGAAGCCGGTCTCCACCAGCGGACTGAGCAGTGTGCCCAGCAGGCCGCCGTGCTCACGCGTGGCCGCCGCGCTGGTCGAGGCGGTGCTGATTACAGGGGTGGCAGATGAAGGGGTCATGACGGGCGGCTCAGGTGTTCCGGCACATGCTCGAGTCGCTGGACGTAGTCGAGGTCCTCGCGTTCGCGGATGATTTCCACCCGTCCGGCGAGGTCGATCATCACCACCGCCGGGCGGTAGGTGATGAACTGCATGCTCTGCGTGATGTTGTAGGCTCCCACGGGATGAAAGACGAGATGGTCGCCCGTCGCCTGCGGCGGCAGCAGGGCGTTCTCCCGCAGCACGTCGATGTTCATGCATAGGCAGCCCACCACCCGTGTGGGCTGGCGCATGAGCTGCTGAGCGCGCGCCGGCTTCACGTTGAAGCGGAACCACGCGCCGGTGTAGAGCAGGTTCACGCCGGCATCCACGACGTAGGCGGTGCCTGAAACGTTTTCCACGGGCATCGCAGCCCCCTTGGAATGCTTCGAAGCCAGCGTCGGCGCCTGCCGCATGTCGTTCGTTTGCCGCACGGCGACGACGGTAGTGATGAGATGGCCGGCCTCGTCCACAAGCGCCCGTCCGGTTTCGAGGTAAAGCCGCGGGCGATGCTCGCGCGGCAGCGTCAGCAGCACGCCGGTGATGGCGTCCGCATAAGTTTCGATCGGCGGCACCACGTGCTCTGGCGGCTGAAACGAATAGTGCAGCGAACTGAGCGAGGGAAAACCGCCGCCGAGATTCAGAAAGCGCAGGCGCCAGCCGAAGGTCTCGCGGCATCGCTCCATGAGCGTGACGAGCTTTTCCGTCGCGACGCGGTAGGCGTTCGGCTCGAGAATGTAGGTGCCGATGTGTGTGTGCAGCCCCTGCAGGCGTAGGCGCCCTCGGCTCTCCGCGATGCGGTTCACCGCCCGCCATGCGCCGCCGGCTTCGAGACCGAAGCCAAACTTGCTCCAAACCGGCTGGATGCCCGCGTCCAGCCAGCAGCGCAGGGCGATGTCGATGCCCTGGCCTCGGCTCTCGGCGATGCTGTCCAGCAGCAGCAGCTCGTCCCAGTTGTCCACCTGGATCATCGCGCCCTCGCTCACGGCCCGCTCAAGGCTCTCGCGCGTCTTGTTCGGGCCGTTGTAAATGATGTCGCGCCCGGGGACGCCGTTGTGGCGGGCCTTTTCATACTCGAAGTCGCTGACGACTTCCGCCAGCGATCCCTCGCTGTGAAACACGGCGCAGACCGCGTTGAGGTAGTTCGTCTTGTAGCTCCAGGCGAAGCGCGTGTCCGGATACCGGCTCTCGAAGGCTTCACGCGCCACCCGGATTTTCTCCCTCAGCGTCCGCTCTGAAAACACATAAAGCGGCGAACCGAAACGCGCCGCCAGTTCGGCGACGGGCACGCCGTCGATCCGCTCGCACACGTCGTTTCTGCCGCCGTGACCGGCCTGCAGTCGACGCTCCATCCGCTCATTCCCGCCGAAGTGGCGGACGATGGCGGGTGGAGAGTAGGGCTTGCGGGACGCGTTCATGAAGCAATCAGGGCTGGATGGCGGGCGGGGTGCGCAGCAGGCGGCCGGTGGTGGTCAGCGCCGCCAGATCGCGGATGTCTCCGGTCATGTCGATGGCGTGGCGGATGAAGAAGCGGCCCGGGGAGCAGGGCTGCAAAGGTTCGCGCGGCCGCCAGCCCAGTGTCTGCTCCAGCGCGGCGGCGGGCAGATTGCAGCCGAGGCTGGAGGGAAAGTCGCACCACGCCGGGAAGCGCGGATTGATTTCCAGAAGGGAATAGTCGCCCCCCGGCCCCTCCGGGCTGACGAACTCGAGTTCAAACGGTCCGTTCCAGCGCAGGGAGGCGATGAGGGAGGCGGCGATGTCGTCCAGTCGCTCGTCTCGCACGACGAGTCCGCCGCAGCCTTTGCCGCTGCTCGTACGCAGCATCTTGCGGATGGAGCACGAGGCCACGATGCGTCCGTGCCCGTCTCCCAGACCCAGCACGTTGTACTCCTCTCCCTCGATTCGCTCCTGGACCAGCACCGGCGCTCCCCACTGCTCCATCATCTGTCGGTAGGCCGCCTCGCGCTCCTCGGCCGTGGTGGCCAGTCGGGCGTCGTAAAGGCGGCCTTTGACAAAAACATTCCCGCCCAGCATCGCCGCCGCCTGATGCAGCGCACCAACGTCGTTCACGGCGATGGTCTGCGGCGTTCGGCAGCGCACGCGCGCGCAGAGCTCCGTCAGGCGAGCCTTTTCCCTTGTCCGAAAGCTGCCGGGCCTCGGCAGGCAGGTGTGAATGCCGCGTGACTGCAGCTTGTCCGCCGCCTCCACCAGCGGCGCCATTTCCGCGTCGAGACACGGGATGAGAACATCGAAGCGCTCCAGCTCGCGGATCGCGTCCAGACGATCCCAAAACGAGTCGGGTCCGGCCGCCGGGCTGGGCAGCACAAACGCGGCGTCCGGCGCATCCCCCTCGCAGAACAAGCCACTCTCAAGCGTGTCGTAGCACAGTCCGATGATGCGCAGTTCGGGGTACACGCGCCGCAGGCTGCGGATCACCGCGCTGCCCGGCTGCGGATTCTCTCCGCGATGCAGACCGGTGACGGCGATGACAGGGGACGGGTTCATGATTTGTGATGGGCGAAGAGGCGAAGCGATTTCAAGCAGTGCCGCGGTCGGCGAGGCCGAACCGGGCGAGTTCAGCCATGAACACCTCCAGATCCCGTTCTGCTGCCGTGCGCGTCACGTCGAACTCCGCGACGACCGCGTCTAGAATCTGCGCCCGTGTGCGGTTCTCCTTCATCGCCCGCAGGATCAGGAGAGCCGCTGGGTTGGCCGTGAAGCAATCCCCGCGTGCGGCGTCGAAACCGAAACCGTCCCCTCGCCATTCCACGCCATGCAGGCTGAAGCCGGCATCGGCGGGGGGTGAAGGACTGGAGGTCGGCGGCATGGCGGTGGCGAGTTCTGTACTAGGAAAAGGCTTACCTTGCCCCGGCCCTCATTCCGAGATGAATTCGCGTTTATTTTTCTCCTCCTGCCGGAAATCCCACGCGCGTGCGCGGTTGACGCTTCCCCGCGCCGCGCTTAGCCGTCGCGCCCATGAGCACCGCAAGCGTCAAGGGCATCTCGCTGGTCACGGCCACGGCTGTTGTCGTGGCGAACATGATCGGCACCGGGGTCTTCACCTCGCTCGGTTTTCAGGTGGGGGATTTGCCGTCCGGTTTCACGATTCTGATGCTGTGGCTCGTCGGCGGCATCTGCGCTTTCTGCGGGGCGGTGTGCTATGGCGAGCTGGCGGCGGCGCTGCCGCGTTCCGGGGGCGAGTATCACTTTCTCTCGCGCATTTTTCATCCGGCGGTCGGGTTCGTTTCGGGCTGGCTGTCCGTCACGGTCGGATTCGCCGCGCCCATCGCACTGGCGGCCATGGCCTTCGGCAAGTACTTCTCCACCATCTTTCCGCACGCACCGGCCACGACCTGGTCCCTCGTCATGGTCTGGTGCATCACGCTGGTTCATGTGGGCGGCGTGCAGGTGGCGGCGCGGTTTCAAAATCTGGCGACCTGGCTCAAGGTGACGCTCATCTGCGTCTTCATCATCTCGGGTTGGTGGCTGGCCGTGAGTCAGCCCGTGCGCTTTGTCCCGGCTCAGGAGGACTGGGGTTTGATCACCAGCCGGCCCTTTGCGGTGAGCCTGGTCTATGTGATGTATTCCTATGCGGGTTGGAACGCCGCCGCCTACATCGTCGGTGAAATCCGCGAGCCGCAGCGCAACGTGCCGCGCGCCATCGCCTTCGGCACACTGCTCGTCACCGTGCTCTACCTGGCGCTGAACGCTGTCTTCCTGCATGCCGCGCCGATGAGCGATCTCGCCGGCAAGCTGGACGTTGGTCACGTGGCGGCGGAGCACATCTTCGGCGGCACCGGCGGCAGGATCATGTCCGGCCTCATCTGTCTGGGTCTCGCTTCCAGCATCAGCGCAATGACGTGGCTGGGGCCGCGCGTGCTCTGTTCCATGGGGGAGGATATGAAAATCCTCTCTCCACTGGCCTCCCGCGACGACCGCGGCGTGCCGGTGGCCGGTTTGTTCGTGCAGTTGGCCATCGTCATCACGCTGCTGCTCACGGCCAGCTTCAACAGCGTGCTCACCGCGGTGCAGTTCAGCATCCAGCTCGGTTCGTTCGTCACCGTCGTCGGTCTCATGGTGCTGCGCCGCACCCGGCCGGATCTGCCGCGTCCCTACCGCTGCTGGGGATATCCCTTCACGCCGCTGATCTTCATGGGAATCAGCCTGTGGATGATGGTCTTTCTCATGCTGGATGAACAAACCCGCAGCGCGTCGCTCTACGGTTTGGGACTGATCGTGTTCGGCCTGATCATCTTTTTCGTTTCGCCGCGTACTCCCCGCACTGCATGAAAAGCATCGTTCCGCTCCTCCTTCTGACTCACACCGCCTTCGCGCTCGATCCCTCGCCGAACGATCAGGCGCGTTTCCTTGCCGGTCTGCCGCAGGAGGGATCACCGCTGGCTGAACTCGCTGCCAGCGCCGACTTCCGCACCCACGCGAAGGAACTCGACGTCGCCTGGGCGGACGCGGAGGAGCGGCAGTTCCGCGCCATCCGCGAATGGGCACCGCTGGGACTGCCGGAAGCCGTCAGCGACCCCGCGCCGCTGCTCTACGTCTTCAGCGGTCCGGACTTCCTGCACGCGCACACCTTTTTCCCGAATGCCCGCACCTACATCCTCGCCGCCGTTGAGCCCGTCGGTCTGCTCCCGGATGTGACCAAGCTCAGCGCGGGGGAACTCGGCGCCTCACTGCGCAACCTGCGCACTACACTCAACGCCTCTCTCAGCTTCAGCTTTTTCATCACCGCCGACATGAAGAAGGATCTCAAGGCCACGAAGCTCACCGGCACGCTGCCCGTGCTCTACGTCTTCCTCGCCCGCTGCGGCTGCTACATTCAGAACGTCGAAAACGTCTGGCTCGACGCCGAAGGCAGGGTGTTGACGGACAAGGAAACGAAAACGCCCGGCGCCCGCATCACCTTCCTCGGCCCCGGCGGCAAGCAGCAGACGCTCTACTATTTTGCCACCAACATTGCGAGCTGGGCGCTCAAGGAAAACGCATCCTTCCTGCGGTTCTGCGACTCCATGGGCACGATGAACGGCTTCACCAAGTCCGCCTCCTATCTCATGCACATGTCCGAGTTCAGCGTCATTCGTGACTATCTGCTCACCCACTGCCACACCATGACACAGGACGACTCCGGCATCCCCTGGCGCGATTTTCCCCGCGACTCCTGGGACGTGCGGGCCTTCGGCTGGTATCCCGGTCCCATCACCCTCTTCAAGCAGTATTACCAGGCCGATCTCGCCTACTATTACAGGAGCAACGAGGTGCCCGCGATCCCCTTTGGCATCGGTTACCAGTGGCGGCCGAAACAGAGCACCCTGATCTATGGCGTGTCGAAGACCATGATCAGAAAGGCGATCCCTGTGGAGGATTGAAAGAACAGGGTGGATTTTCGTCCGAATCGCCGGATGGTTGAAGTATGAGTTCGGCTGCGATGACCCAAGAATTGTTTTCTCTGCCTGCGGCGGAGCGCATAGCGTTGGCGGACAAGCTGTATGCCAGCGTGCCTGAAGACTGGCAGCAGGCCGTCGATGAAGCCTGGCTGGAGGAGGCCGAACGTCGTTCGGAGGAGATGGACGCTGATCCGTCCACGGTTCTCACTCACGAAGAGTTCATGGCACGTCTTGAGATCAATCGCCGCAATGCATGAGGAAGCTCCGGTTTCACATCCGCGTCCAGGACGAAGTGGACGAGGCCGTCCGTTGGTATGATGATCAAAGACCAGGATTGGGCGACGACTTTTACGCCAAGTTTTCCGAGGCCGTCGGGCAGGCCGCCAGACACCCCGAAGGTTTTTCCTTCTGGCTCCGGTCGCGAACGATCCGACGTGTGAAACTCAGTCGATTCCCCTATGACGTGTTGTTTGAACTCCGCGCGGATGCCGTTCGCATTGTGTGCCTTCGTCATGAAAAGCGTCATCCGAGTTTCGGATCGGGGCGGCAGTAAATTTAAGGCTTTGCAAACAGCAGCCGCAGCATCTGCGCGTCATTCGGCTTTGAATCCTTCGCCAGGCGCACGATGACGAGCTTCATTGACGGCACGATGTAGAGACGCTGGCCGTAGGAGCCGATGCACGCCATAAGGTCGGCGGGAGCGGAGCGGCAGAGGCAGGCGTTGCTCCAGGATTGTTCGTGCCACTTCTTGTCGAGCATGTCCTCCACATCGACTTCGCGCGCGGATTTGGATTCGGCAGCGTGATTGTTCCAGAAGCCGAAGCCATAGGCGCGGTTGGCGCTGCTGGAATGGATCTTCGAAAGCATGTCGTCGTGTTTGAGCATCCAGTTCCCGAGCTCCGACCACTGGCGTGCGGTTTGCATGAACCCGGCGGCGAGCAGCGGCGCGCCGTGCCGGTCCGGCAAATAGCGCTGGGGACCGAGGTCGAGCGGGCCGAGCACGCGGCGCTCCAGATAGCGCACAGGTGTCTGCTTCTCCGCCCGCAGCTTCCGGGCGAGCAGCTCGTGATACACCTGCAGGGCTGCCGGTCCGTAAATGAAGGACTTGCCGGTCGTTCCGACGATGGAGGCCCTCAGGGCTGACGCCGTGCGGTCCTTGTACTCGTTTTCATGCAGGCCGAAGACCGGCTCCATGCCGCTGCTGAAATCGAGAAGCTGGCGGATGGTGATCCTGCTGCGGCGCTTGTCGTCCCGCCATTCGGTGATCGTGTCGCTGACGCGGTCGTCAAGGTCGAGCAGTCCGTCTTTTTCCGCCGCGAAGGCGGTGAGGCACCAGAAAGCCTTCGTGCCGCTGTAAATGCGATGCGGCTCGCGCCTGGAGTGGCCGTTCGTGTAGGACTCGTGGAGGATCCTTCCGTCCTGCCAGACCAGCAGCGCATGACCGCCGTGAGCGGACGAATAAGACGCCAGCGCCCGGATGCGCTCCGCAGGTGGCGGCTCGATCTTCGCCGAGTGGAAGAAGGGTAGCGCGAGGGCCAGGAGGTAGGTCATGCCTGCGAGCATAGCGAAGCCGCCGTCGTCGAACAACCCGCGACTCTCAGGATTTCGTTGGAATAGAATCCCTTCGCGCCTTTCTTACCCGTTATGAAAAGGTTGCTCTCCCTCTTCGTCGTCCTCGCTCCCATGTCCTGCGTGGCCGGCACCGGAGACCAGCCCGAGGAGGCGGGGAAAGTCGCCTGGGGTCGCGATCTCGATGCCGCTCTGGCTGCGAGCCGACAGACCGGCAAGCCGGTTTTTGCACTGTTTCAGGAGATCCCCGGCTGCGCGGGCTGCAAGCAGTTCGGGCGCGACGTGATGTCGAACCCGCTGCTGGTCGAGGCGGTCGAGACAGAGTTCACTCCGCTGCTCATTCATAACAACAAGCCCGGCAGGGATGCCGAGGTGCTGCGGCGTTTCGGTGAGCCGGCCTGGAACTACCAGGTCGTGCGGTTCCTCGATGCGGATGCGAAAGACATCATCCCGAGACGCGATCAAGTGTGGGACACCGGCGGCATCGCGGATCGCATGATCACGACGCTCACGAAGGCGGGCCGTCCCGTGCCCGCCTACCTCCGACTGCTGGCCGCCGAACATTCTCCCCGACTGAGGCAGGCGGTGTTCTCCATGTACTGCTTCTGGACCGGCGAGATGGCGCTGGGCCGGATCGACGGCGTGGTCACGACCGAAGCCGGATTCATGGGCGGTCGCGAGGTCACACTCGTGCGCTACGATCCGGCGGTGATTTCACTGCCGAAGCTCATCGCCGAAGCGGAAAAAGTGGAGTGCGCAAACGCGGTGCATGTGCCTGCCGCCGATCTCGCCCAGGCCAAGGCGTCGCGTTTGAACGTCGGCACCCTTTCCGGCTACCGTGCGGCTCCGGCGAGCGATCAGAAGAAACAACTCCAAGGCACGGCGGCGGCCGGATTGGTCATGACCGCCGCGCAAGCCACGAAGGTGAACGCGTTCGTCCGCAGCGATGGATCGACAGCGATGACCTTCCTCACGCCTTCGCAGCGGACAAAGCTGCAGCCTTGAGCCCGTTCATGCCCGCTGTTCGCATCTAAACCAAATCCGCCCGCGTGAAGGCGGCGACGACGGGGTAGCCAGCGTTTTCGATGGTTTCGCGGCCGCCTTCGGAGCGATCGACGAGAATGAGTGCGAAGGCGACCTTTCCGCCCTCCTGTTCAATGGCTTCGATGGCCTTCAAGGTGGAGCCGCCGGTGGTGATCACGTCATCGACGACGACCACGGGCTGCTCGGTGATGAAATTGCCCTCGATGCGTTTGCCGCGGCCGTGGCCCTTCGGCTCCTTGCGGACGACAAAAGCCTGCACGGGCGGATTGTCTCCCGCCATGCTGGAGCTCATGGCGACTGCGAGCGTGATGGGATCCGCTCCCATGGTCAGACCGCCGAGTGAGCCGATGCTCAGTCCGCGCCTGGCCTCTTCACTGCGCAGCAGGTCATGCAACACACGACCGACGAGCACCGCACCGCGGGAGTCGAGCGTGGTCACGCGGCAGTCCACGTAGAGATCGCTTTCCTTGCCGGAGGCGAGGGTGAATTTGCCCGTCTTGACGGACTTGGTCTTGAGAATCTGGCGGAGTTCTTCGCGATCTTGCTGGAGGGACATGGGGCTAGTTGTTGGATTCTGATTGGTGGACGGGTTCGGAAATTTCGTTGTCGGCGATCACTTCGGTGTCTTCGACCGCTGCGGAAGGTTCTTCGACAACAGGTGGGTCCGATGTTTCGGAACTGCCTGACTCGTCTGACGGTTCAGGCGACGCATCCGCCGCAGGGACAACCCCATCGACGGTGAGGGTGACACCGACGGCTTTTGCCGCCTCGGCGGCGGGGCCGCCAAAGGCGAGGATGGTGGCCACTTCCTCCTGAATCTGCGCGACTTCGTCGAGCAGCAGTTCGGGATCGCGGACGATGAAGATTTCGCCGGTCTTCTTGTTCTCGTAAAAGAGCATCTTGGCACCGTCGACCTCCTTTTCGGCTGTTTGCACGATCTGGCGCTTTCGTTCCAGCATCAGGGCCAGGATGTAGCGCGCGTTCTCGGTTTGTGGGTCGCCCTCTTCGATGAAACGCTGCAGCAGTTCCATGGCGCTGGCTTTGGGCGCGATCTCAGGCTTGGCCTCGGTGACGACTTTCTGGTAGGCGGTTTTCCAGGAGGCGATGGGCTTGCGGGCTTCGAGTTCCTGCGGCCAGGCCTCAGTGCAGATGTCGCGACGCACGTAGCCGTTTTCCTCCGGATCGAAGTAGATGGCGGTGTGAAAGGTTTCGCCGTCCTCGAAAGGGCGGGCGGTGACGGCACATTCGTGGGCTCGGCTGCGGATGGACCAGTTTTGCTGCATCAGGCGACGGTTAGAGTTTCAGGTTCGGAGTTTCAAGTGGCGGACGCACCGGGTAGGGCGGTGCTGCGGTTGCGCGGGCGGGCGATCTGCGCCTTGGGCTTGCGGAGGGAGAATTTGATCTGGGGCAGGTCGCGGTTTTCTGAGCGGAAGCGGAAGAGCACGTAGCCGAGCGTGCCAAACAGCAGATGCGGCACCCAGACGGTGAACCACGGCGGCAGGTGGCCGCCCTTGCCGAGGTTCAGGAACAGGTTGTTCACGAACATGAAGATGAAGAAAATGAAGACGCTGCCGGCGATGCCGCCGACCGATCCGCGCCGCGAGTAGGCCACTCCCAGCGGTGCCGCCACCAGCACCAGCGCAAAGGCCTGCAGCGGCAGCGCGAAGCGATGCCAGAAATGCGTGCGAAACGGGGCGAGCTTGTCCGCAGCGGCCTTTGGATGCGCCTGAAGGTAGGACACGATCTCCGGCACGCTCATGTAGTCCGCCTTGAGCGCGTAGCTGACCATGCTCCATGGTGTCTCCTCGATGCCGGCCACCTGCAGCACGCTGATACCGTCCTTGCCTTGTGGGAATGGGCGGATTTCGGTGACGTTGCCGTCCTTGTAGATCAATTCGTTGCCGTCGAAGAATCGCCAGCCGCCGCGCGGTGACCAGGTGGCGCTGCCGGCCAGGATGGTCCGTGCCGGCGTGCCGTCGGCGTTTTCCTCCCTCAACTGCACCCCGTGCATGCGACCGCGGTCGTTGCGCATGGAAAACGGAAATGTGGCGGCGAACCAGGTGCGCCGCGTCTGCTCGTTCCGGAACATGATGGCCGTGGCCATGATGGAGTCGGCCTCCTTTTGCTCCAGGGCCCGCACGACGGCCTTGCGGTTTCCCTCCGCCCTCGGCGCCCAGTAGTAGTTCGCCGCGATGCTGATGACGGCCGCATAAGCGGTGGTCAGAAAAATCGGCCTCAGAACCTGCGCCAGGCTGCGTCCGGCGCCGAGCATGGAGATGAGCTCGTTCGCCCGCGACATCCGCGTTAGGGAGTAGAGAGTCGCCAGCAGCAGGGCCACAGGCATGATGGTGACGTAAATGAAGGGCAGCAGCGCCAGATAGAAGCCCAGCACGACGCCGAAACTGGAGTTGGCCGTCTGGAAATCCTTCAGGTTGTCCAGCAGATCCATGATGATCCACAGGGAGCTGAAGGACACGAAGCAGAAGACCAGCGGCTGCACGAACGTGCGCAGCGTGTAGCGCTCCAGGATGGAAGTTTTGCGGTAGTACTGCAGAGCCGCCGGCAGGGAGCCGATAGCGAGTCCGATGAAGACGAGTTTGAACGCGAAGGCCACCGGCACCGGCGGCTCGCCCATCTCGGTCATGTGCGAGTGGGCGATGTAGTCCACGAGCTCGCTGGCGATGGCCCACAGGGCGACCGAAACGGACGCGATCGTGACCGGTGCCATGAGCCGGGTCAGATTGCCCCAGCGCCGCCAGATCATGAGCAGCAGCAGCGGCATGCCGATGGAAACCCACAGGTTCAGATAGGGCAGGATGCCGGAAAGCACCCGGATGCTCCGCGGCACGTCCACCTGAGCTTCCACCGCCTTGAGAATGGCTTCTCCTGCGACATCATCGGGATGAGTGCGGTGCCAGTCAAAAATGATGGCCAACACCAGCAGGCTCAGCGCCACGATGAACGAGGTGCGCCCCACATAGGGGAGGTCGCGCGCCTTTCGCGAGGCTTGGATGAATCGTTGCAGCCACTTCATGCCGGGGAGGGAGGTCGAGAGTCGGCCAGAGCGCGGATGGCGTCAAGGCGGCGCGACTTTTGTCCCGAATAAGCTGCTATCCTCCCTGCACCGGTGGCATGATCGCGATCTCGCCGCCGTCATGGAGCAGCGCATCGCGCTTCACGTAGGTTTGGTCGAGCGCGAGCAGCAGGCTGTTCTGCCAGTCGCGCAGCTTCGGCCAGCGGGATTCGATTTGAGCGAGGAGATCGGCCATCGTGCTGCCGGCGGGCAGTTCGAGCGCGATCTCGTCGGCACCGGTGATGTCGCACAGCACGGAGAAGAAGAGCACGCGCAACTTCATGACGGCTTGCCGGGGTTCAGGATGCCGATGCAGGGCAGATTGCGGAAGCGGCCTTGGTAATCCATGCCGTAGCCGACGACGAATTCGTCATCGATTTCGAAGCCGGCGTCGTCGATCGCCACCTCGCGCAGACGTTGGCGTCGTTTGCTGAGCAGGACGCAGGTGCGCAGACTGGCGGGCTGCTGGGCGAGGATGCGCTCGGAGATCACGCTGAGCGTGAGGCCGGTGTCGAGGATGTCATCGAGCAGGAGCACGTTCTGATCACGCAGATCGATGTTTGCAGGCCAGTTGACCTTTACCTCGCCGCTCGTTTCGGTGCCGCCCTGATAGCTGCTGGCGCTGAGAGTGTGGAGGCGCACGGGCACCTCCAGACCGCGCAGCAAATCAGCCACGAAAAACAGACCGCCGTCCATCAGCGCCACGACGGTGACGACCTTGCCGGCGAGTTCGGCATTCAATCGTGCCGCCATCTCCGTCACACGCGCGCTGATCTGCGCCGGCGTGAGCAGGATGCGTTCGAGGTCTTGGATGACACCGGTGACAGAGGATGACATGGGACAAAAGAGTGCGGAAAAGGCCAAAGCTGACGTAGCGAAGACCGGGCAGCACGCGTTTCTTGTAACTCGCATGAACCCGACTGACAAACCGAACCTGCCCGACCTGCGCGTGAGTTACGACCAGGGCGAACTCGACGAGCACACCGCCCCGGCCAACCCCGTGGAACTGTTCACGCACTGGATCAACGACGCCCTCGCGCATCGTCTGCCGGAACCAAATGCTTTCAGCCTCGCCACCCACGGTCTCGACGGCACGCCGACGGTGCGCACGGTGTTGCTGAAGGGCATCGACGAGCGCGGCTTTCACTTTTACACAAACTACGAAAGCCGGAAGGGCCAGGAGATTGCCGCCAATTCGCGGGTGGCAGGCTGCTTCCTGTGGACGGACCGGCATCATCAGGTCTGCCTGAAGGGAACCATGTCGAAGCTGGAGCGTGCGGATGCCGAGGCGTATTTCGCCAGCCGGCCCTACGGGCATCAAATCGGTGCGTGGGTGTCGGAGCAGAGTGTCGTGATCCCCGGCCGCGAGTGGCTGGAGCAGCGAGATGCCGAGATGAAGGCGAAGTATCCCGAAGGCAGTGTGCCCTGCCCGTCGTTCTGGGGCGGCTACACGCTGCTGCCGGATGAAATGGAATTCTGGCAGGGCCGTGTGAGCCGTCTGCACGACCGCATCCGCTACCGCAAAGAGAACGGCGCCTGGGTGAAGGTGCGCCTGAGTCCGTGAGCGTGAGAAAAAGCTCAACTCGCCGCTTGCCTTTCGGTATTTTCAGTTTCTAGTGAAAACATGAGCGACGAACTACCACCCTGGGAAAAGGCACGCGAGGAATTCGTGGCCCAGTGGGGTTCGCTCGGCACCCAGTGGGGCATCAACCGCACGATGGCGATGATTCACGCCCTGCTCATGACCGCCCCGCAGCCGATGTGCACGGACGAGGTCATGGAAAAACTGCAAATCAGCCGCGGCAACGCCCACACCAACCTCAAGGACCTCGTCGGCTGGAACCTCGTGCGCATCATCACCAAGAAGGGCGACCGCAAGGAGTACTTCGAGGCGGAGAAGGACGTCTGGAAGATTTTCATCACCATCTCGAAGGAGCGTAAACGCCGCGAGATCGAGCCCGCCATCCGGCTTCTGCGAGACTGCGCAGCGCAGACTAAGGACGAAACGACCGGCCCTGGCCGCGACTTCCACCAGCAGATGAAGGACCTCGACGAGTTCCTCAGCTTCGGCGTCAAAGTCGGCGACACCGTGATCTCCATGAAACACGCCTCCGCCCTCCAGTGGGCCATGCGCCTCCTCAGCTGATCTTTTCATGCCTACATATTTCAGTAAATACCGAAAGTTCAGAACAAAACTAAACCACACACCACCATGAACGACACCGTCATCAGCTACACTCTCTACCTCATCCTCGCCGTCACCATGACTGTCTGGGTGGCGCGCACTCTGTACAAAAACGGCCGCATTTTCCTCGTCGATTGCTTCCACGGGAACACCGACCTCGCCGACAGCGTCAATCACCTGCTCGTCGTCGGCTTTTACCTCATCAACATCGGCTTCGTGTCGCTCTATCTCAAGACGACCGAGGAGATCATCGGCGCTCGCGGCGTCTTTGAGGCGCTTAGCGGGAAGATGGGCGTCGTGCTGCTGGTACTCGGCGGCATGCACTTCTTCAACCTCTACGTCTTCACCAAAATGCGCCGCCGCGCGACGCTGGCGAACCTTCCGCCACCGATCCCGGCGATGAACCGCGTCACCAAACCTCACGACGTTCTCGACACGCTGTGAAAACCTTTACTCACAAACTGAAACTCTCGATTCTCGCGATGTTGTGCGGCTGGCTCGCGTGCAACATCGCCTGGTGGGTGGGAATACTCCTAGAAGTTCACTACGACGACCTTCGACTTGAGGATAGTTTAGAGAAGGCGCTCTTCATCGGTGCTGCGACTGGCATTGTGATACTCGCTGCTTGGATCGTGATCTTCCTGCCAGTGGACCTGCTCGTTCCCGATCAATCGTCGCTTCGTCGGCCCATGATCGCTGCGATTTGCGGATTTGTAGCTGGCAGCAGCGTGATCGCCATTCCATGGGCGTGGTCAATCTGGGAGAACGATTCGACTCATCACTTGCTGGCAGACTTTCAATGGAAGGAATCGCCCTTCATCCTCAGCCCTGGCATCACGGGAATGGTGGCAGCCTACGTCAGATCACGCTTCCCACACCACACACGCGTAGTGCCATGAACACGCTCACCATCTTCTACGATGCCCGCTGCGGACTCTGCTCGCGGTTTCGCCGCTGGATGATGGAACAGCCGGCTTATGTGCAGCTTGATTTCATTCCGTATGATTCTCCGCGGGCAGTGAAACGCTGCCCCGAGCTTCCGAACCTGCGCGCCGATCAGGAAATCGTCGTCATGGGCGATGACGGATCGCTCTGGCAGGGCGCTGCGGCATGGGTCACCTGCCTGTGGGCCTTGTGCGAGTATCGCGAGTGGTCGCTGCGTCTCGCCAGCCCCGGCATGCAGCAGATCGCACGTCGTGTCGTGCATTGGATTTCCAGCCATCGGATCAAGCTTTCGCACCTGCTTCACTTGCGCAGCGATGATGCGCTCAGGGAGCAGGTTACTGAAACAGTCTGTGAGAACGGCACCTGCGCGATCGAAACCTCATGACCACCACTCCGATGAAGCCGATGCCGTCGCAGCTGCCGAGCGCAGCCGGGCGTGAACGGCTTCTGGGCTGTCGTGGTGATCCATTGTTTTATGCCGACTGGTTGAATGCGGTGTTTCTGCATTTCGAAACAGATCCCGTTGTACTCCAACGTGAAGTTCCCTGGCCACTCGATCTGTTCGAAGGGCGTGCGTTCGTCAGTCTCGTCGCCTTCACCATGCGGGATTTGCGGCCGCGATTCGGCGGCAGGCTTGCAGCTTTGCCGTTCAAACCGATCGCCACGCACGAATTCCTCAATGTGCGTGTGTATGTGAAACAAGCGGGCGAGCCGGGGATTCATTTCCTCGCTGAATGGGTGCCGAACGCGTTGAGCGTGGCGCTCGGACCTGTGGCCTTCGGGCTGCCGTATCGGCTGGGAACGCTGCGCTATGACCATGGCCTCCAAAGCAGAGCGGTGAACGGACGCGTGGAAGATGCACGAAATGGAAAGTACTTCGCCTACACCTGTACCGCGAATGCGGACGCCACGCATCGGCCCTGCGAAGCTGGGTCGCTCGACGAATTTCTGGTGGAGCGTTACACGGCATTCACCAGCGTCGGATTATCGGGCTTTAGCCCAAAGCGACTGCTGCGACGGTTGTTTCGCATCTGGCATCCGCCTTGGCCGTTGATTCCGCTGCTGACGGAGATCGAAGACCGCGGTTTGCTGTCGCTCACGGGAAACTGGAGCCGCCATGCGCGGCTGATCTCCGCGCATCACTCGGTCGGCGTTGAGCAGGTGTGGATGAGCCGGCCGCATCTTCTGTTGGGCGGAAACGCGGCTTGAACAAAAGCCCCAGGCTGCGCTGTAATGCTTTCATGCTGCTCTTTCGTTGTCTGACCATCGTTGTCGCGTCCGTTTCTCTTCTTCACGCTGCCGAAGACAACCTGCGTCTTGTGCGCGAATCGGATGCGCTGACGCCGGAGCAGGAGCGCGCAGGATTTCATGTGCCGGAGGGATTCGAAGTGCAGCTCTTCGCCAGCGAGCCGATGATCAACAAGCCGATCAACATGGCCTTCGACGCACGCGGCCGCTTGTGGGTGTCATCGACGGTTGAGTATCCGTATTCCGCTGACAAATCGCGCTGGTCGGACGAGAAGGGGGCACATGTCAAAGACAGCCGCGATGCGATCAAGATCCTCGAAGACACCGATGGTGATGGCAAGGCCGACAAGGTCACCGACTTCGCCGATGGACTCAACATTCCCACCGGCGTGCTGCCGTGGCACAAGCCGGAGCACAAGACCGGCTGCATCGCGTGGAGCATTCCGAACATCTGGTACTTCGCCGACACGGATGGGGATGACAAAGCGGACGTGCGCGAGGTGCTCTTCGGCCCGCTCGGTTATGAAAAGGATACGCATGGCATGTGCAGCAGCTTCCGTCTCGGCCTCGACGGCTGGGGCTATGCGACGCACGGTTTCAACAACACCTCGCACTTCAAAGCGAAGGACGGCAGCACGCTTGATCTGCACAGCGGCAACGTGTTTCGCTTCAAGCCGGACGGCTCGCGTGTGGAGCCGTGGACCTGGGGCCAGGTGAATCCGTTTGGCCTCGCATGGGATCGTTACGGCAATCTCTACAGCGCCGACTGCCACAGCTCGCCGATCTACCAGCTCATCCGCGGCGCGTATTATCCGAGCTTCGGCAAACCGCACGACGGACTCGGCTTCGCGCCAGTGATGTGCGAGCACAGCCACGGCTCCACCGGCATCTGCGGCATCGTTTACATCGACGGCGGCGTGTGGGGCCCGGAGTGGGACGACCACACCTTCGTCGGCAACGTCGTCACCTCCCGCGTGAACCACGACAAGATCACCTTCACCGGCTCCACGCCAAAGGCGAACGAGCAGCCCGACTTCCTCACCAGCGACGACCCCTGGTTCCGCCCCGTCGATCTTCAACTCGGCCCCGACAATGCGCTCTACATCGCCGACTTCTACAACAAGATCATCGGCCACTACGAAGTGCCGCTCGATCATCCCCAGCGTGACAAGGAACGCGGGAGGATTTGGCGGGTGGTGAAGACCACTGGAGTTTTCAACCGCCTGCCATCATCACCTCTCGAACTCAGCAATTGGCGTCGAGGATTGGAAAATCCATCGCCTTTCGTGCAGCGGGCTGTCATTTCCAAGTTGCTCGACGATCCGCAGATTGAGGCTCTTCCGCTGCTCGTTCGCAATGCTCGAAATACGCCGGCCGGAGACGCGAGCCTCGCACTCGCCTATCGCATCGCCATTCGTGATCATCTGCGGTTGCCTGATGCCTTCAAAGGCCTCGAAGAGGAGCCCTTGATTGCGGAAATCGCTGCCGCCGTTCCGACCGTCGCCGCCGCAGCCTTTCTCTTCCGCCAGATGAAAGACGATGCGCCGATCACAGCCGCAATGCTTACGCACATCGCCCGCCACGGCGATCCCGAGCTACTCGGTCAAGCCATGACTCGCGCCAAAGAGGCATCGCTTAAAAATGCTGCCACTCCCATTCCGCTCATTTCTGCAATCCACAACGGTCTTAACGAACGTGGAGCACCTGCAAACCCGGAACTGCTGCAATGGGCGCAGGAAGTGGCGACGCAGCTTTTGACGCAAACCGACCATCAGCCGGAGCCTGCGTGGATGTCGACAGCGACAGCGGACAATGGCCCGAAGTGGTCGTTGCAGACGCGGAAGTGTGCGGATGACACAGAGGCGCGGGTGTTGCAGAGCATGATCAAGGGCGGCGGCGACGAAGAAAGACGCGCCGGCGTTTTGAAATCGAAAACCTTCACCGCGCCGGCGAAGCTCACGTTCTGGATCAACGGACATCGCGGAGTTCCGAAAGCCGAGGCACATGACAAGAACCTCGTGCGCGTCGTCGATGCGAAGAGCGGCGAGACGCTCGCCAGCGTGTTCCCGCCGCGCAACGACGTGTGCCAGCGTGCCGAGTTCGACCTTGCCAAGCATGCGGGCAAGACCGTGCGGCTGGAGATTGTCGATGGTGACGATGGGAAAGCCTACGCATGGCTTGGTATCACGCGCATCGAACCGGCGGTGATCAGCGTGAACGATTTTCAAGCCGAGGACAGCACGCGCAACGCGCTGAAGACGCTCGCCGTGATGCTGCAGCACACCGCGCCTGCCGCGCTGCGCGAGAAACTGGCAGCGTATCTGCCACCACGGCCTGCGCCGCCGCCTTTGCCAGTGTCACCAGAGCAGCGGAGACAGCTCGATGCCTTGATCGCCACACGTGCGACGGCATATGCGAAAGCGAAGCCGGATGCGACGGCGGGGAAGACGTTGTTCAAGACGCATTGCGCGGTGTGTCATCGCATCGGCGGCGAGGGCGGCCTGATCGGTCCGCAGCTCGACGGCATCGGCGCGCGTGGGGCAGAGCGTTTGTGCGAGGACATCCTCGATCCGAATCGCAATGTGGACGCGCACTTCCATCTGCACACGCTGACGCTAAAGGATGGCACGACGATGAGCGGCTTCCTCAAAGGCGAAGCCGGTCAGGTGCTCATTCTCGCCGACGCTGCGGGTCAGGAGCATCGCGTGTCGAAGAATGACCTCACGAAGGATGAAACAACACCGATGTCGCTCATGCCGCCGGTGTTTGGTCAGCTCCTCAGTGAGGGTGACTTCGCGAATCTTTTGGGGTTCCTGCTGAATGAGACAGCTCACCAGTGAGGTGGAGTTCACTCGCTTTAAGCAGATTGAGTTTTTACAGAGGGCGTCATGCACGACGCCGAATCGATTGGGTGGGTGCCGATCCGACGACGGGGCGGATCATCGGTGCTTTTGGAGGACGTGCGAGGGCAGGGGAACGAAGTCGCCGTCGCGAATCATCCATTTTTCCATCTCGATGCGAAGCTGGTCCTCGGTTTCGCGCAGCGGCGATTCACCGGCGAGGTTGTGGAGCTCGAAGGGATCGTTCTCGAGGTCGTAGAGTTCGACGAGCGGGCGCGGGTTCTGGAAATAGAGGCGGTCGTGCAGCTTGGAGAGCTTGCCGGCCTCATGCGCGGCCTGCACGGCCGTCCACGCCTCGCCGCCAGGCATGTCCACGGGCGTGTAGCTGCGGTCGGGGATCGCATTGTAGATGTAGTGGTAGCGCCTCGTCATGATGCTGCGCGAGAGATCGAAGCCGTCGGTGCGCGTGATGGGGCCGAAGTGCCAGCCGCGCTCGGCCATGACGTACTTGCGTCCCTGAAAGGGCTGGCTGAGCAGCGCGGGCAGGAAACTCACGCCGCTCATGCCATTGGCAGGCTTGAGGCCCACGGCCTCGAGGATCGTCGGCGCGAGATCGGTGCCGCTGATCAGCGCGTCGCAGGTTGTGCCCGGTTTGATCTTCGCGGGCCAGCGGATGAGCAGTGGGACGTGCGTGCCGCGGTCAAAGACCGTGCCTTTGCCGCGCAGCAGCGCCTCGCCGTTGTCGCCCATGAAAATGACGAGCGTGTTGTCCTTGATGCCGCGCTTTTCCAGCATTGCGTCGATCAATCCGAAGCCGGTGTCGAGATCGCGCACCTCGGCGAGGTAGCGCGCGTAATCGAGCCGCACCTCGGGAAGATCGGGCCAGTCGGGCGGCAGCACGAGCTGCGCGGGGTCGATGCCGTCGTGGTCCTCGCCCCAGCTGCGATGCGGCTGGTTGAAGCCGAAGTAGAGGAAGAACGGTTTGCCCGCAGGCACCTCGTCGAGAATCGCGGCCACTTTCTCGCCCACCTTCGCGAGGTTCGCGCCCTTCGTGCTCGCGGAGCGCACGAAGTGATCGAAGCGCGTGTCGAGGCTGCGCATGCCGAGCTCCTTCAGCGTCTCCATGATGTGCGGCGCGTCGTTGATGCGGCCGTCGAGATGCTGATGCCTTCCGTCGATGCCCGCCCAATAGCCGTGGCCGCGCAGCACGTCGGTGAAGAACGGCACGTCCGGTTTCGCCGGTTGCGCAAAACGCGTCACTCCGAGCGAGACCGGCGTGCGCCCCGTGAAGATCGAGATGCGCGACGGTGCGCACTGCGGCGCGGCGGTGTAGGCGCGATTGAACCGCATGCCCTCCGCCGCAAATGCATCGAGATGCGGCGTGATGTTGAAGCGACGGCAGTTCGCATCGCCATAGCAGCCCGCATGCGGCACGCTGTGATCGTCCGAGAGAATGAGCAGGACGTTGGGACGATCCGCCGCAGCGAGCTGCATCGCACCTGCGAACAACAGCAGAGACAACGTTCGGAAACTTGAGCACAACTTTGTTCGCAGCATGCGCGTGTGAACGAACCACGCACAGGCACCATTTCATCAAGCGACGGACAGGAGCGTCTGCGCTCTAATGAATCCGGATCGGCGGCGGGACTTTGTCCACGTCGGCTTCCCACTCGGCGAGTTTCGCTTTGAGTTCCTTCACCTTGTCGGGGCGCTCGTAGTAGAGGTCGTGGTGCTCGCTGATGTCGTCGCGGAGGTTGAAGAGCATCTCCACCATGTCGTCCTGCACATACTTCCAGTCGCCGTGGCGGACGGCCTTCATCTTGCGGCGTGTGCGATCCACGCGCCAGCAGAGCGTGCGCTCGACGGGCGGCTGCTTGCCCCGGAGCACGGGCAGCAGGTCGATGCCGTCCATCGTCTTCGGCACCGGCACACCGGCGGCGGCGAGAATGGTGGCGGCGAGATCCATCGTGATCGCCGGCTGCGCCGAGACCGCGCCCTTTGGCAGTCCGCCCGCAGGCCAGCGCAGCAGGCAGGGCACACGGATGCCGCCCTCCCACAGCGTCGTCTTGTGGTTGAAGAGCGGCCGGTTGTCGGAGAAGCGCTCGCCGCCGTTGTCGTTGGTGAAGATGATCAGCGTGTTGTCGAGGATGCCCTTCGCCTCCAGCGCGGCAAAGATGTCGCCCACACCCTTGTCGATGCTTTCCAGCATCTTCGCGTAACCGGCGCGCGTGCCGTCATTCTTGTTCTCGGCCGTGTAGAATTGCGTCGGATCGTCCGGCACCTGGTAGGGATGATGCACCGCGTTGTAGGGCACGTAGATGAAGAAGGGCTGCGTGGACTCCTCGCGGATGTAGCGGACGGTGCGCCGGTTGATCAGGTCGGTGATGTAACCCTCCGCCGTCGTCATCTCCGTCTTCTCATAGAGCTGCTTCATGCCGTCGATATAGTGGTAGCGGTAGTAGTCGCACTGGCCGCCGATGATGCCCCAGTACTCGTCGAAGCCGTGTTTCACAGGATTGTGCTCCGGCTTGAATCCGAGATGCCACTTGCCGTAGCAGGCCGTGCCGTAGCCGTGCTTCTTCAAAAGCGGCACGAGGAAGCTGTCCTCCGGCATCAGGCCCATCGTGAACCGCTCCGCCACCGGCACCAGCTCGCCGTTCACGCGCTTCTCCTCCTCCGACGTCAGGCCGATCGCCCACTCGATCCCGCAGCGCTGCTGCCAGCGTCCCGTGATGAAGGCCGCGCGCGTGGGCGAGCACACCGGCGCGTTCGCGTAAAAGTCCGTCATCCGCACGCCCTCCGCCGCGATGCGGTCGATGTTCGGCGTCTTGATGTCCTTCGCCCCCATGCAACCCACATCCGCATAGCCCATGTCATCCACGAGCAGCATGATGATGTTGGGAGGCGTGGCGGGTGCGGCCGTCGCTTCGGTGATGGTGGCGAAGGCGAGGAGCGGGAGGAACGTCTTGTTGATCCTCGATTTGAGAAGGACCGGCCATTTCACAGCTGTAGGCATGTCTATCATGGAAGCACTAGAGTACCCTTGTTTAGCCCCTTAAGGAAGTCAGAATACCCTCTCATTCCGTCAATATCAGGGTAAATAAGTTTATGACTAATTGTCCTATTCCGTGATCCGCTACGTTTCTGCTGAAGAGATCGGCGAATAGACTCTTTGTTAACATGCAGACGAAACGTGAGGCCTATTGGAAGAGTCGCATTAGGTGGGATTGGATTAGAACCACAAAGTTTAAATGGCACTGAAAGCACCTTTCTGACTTCCTCGGCCAGTAGGCTTCGATCCTTTTGCAGCAATTCGTCCCATCCCTTTCGATGAGGCTGCGTGCTGGGTAATCTCCCGACTGCAAATACGCCGTCTTGCGCGGCCAAACGCGGAAAGACAATACCGCTGGCGGTTGGATCCCAGACTTTTACCTCGCTGGATTGGTATTGCCGCCAAGGTGTGCCTGACGGGCACGTTGAGAGGACTTCCGTTTGTTTGATCAGAAGGGCGAAAACTCGCCCGTCAACTTCATCATGAGTTTCGGCAGCAAAGAACAAAGCCACTGACGGATCTCTGGTGAAATCAATCAGTCGCGTCGGCACGCCATGATGCTGAAGATAAGCAAGTCGCGACAGAGGATTTGCATAGGCGGGGGTTGCTAGGTCGGCGATCCACTCTTTAGCTTCGTTCAGAACCGCATCCTCAACTTTGTTCAGAAGCTCGTCATTCAGAATAGTTACCGCGGTAAGCTGGCGGGAGAGTGAGGAGTGTAATCCCCATTGGTGATCCGCCTGGCCTCGCCAGAATGCCACAAGATTCTTGGATCTTGCGTAATCATTGATTTCATTGATTAGCGTCCGTGCGTCGCTCAGCTTTTCGACAATTCGGTCATGCTCTTTGTAGTGATTGAGTGGTGTTATCATTGTTACCTTCGAACGTTGTGTAGCCAGTTTAATTATTCGACGGATCAGATTTGTTCATTGCCCTTGAGTTTATGGGAGGAAGCAGGGCTTAGAGAATCTGGCATACAACGAGCAACTACGCGAGCACCCAAGCAATAGAGCAGGCGAAACCAAAGCGACTCAGAAGAGGTCAGAGGCAAGCTTTGGAGTTCCGAGATTACCTGTCAGCCCTTGGCCTTTTTCTTTCTCGGCATTCCCTCTTCCACCGCCTTGAGCCTGCTCTCCGCATGAGCAGCGAACTCCGCTTGGTTGAGAAAGCCATCCTTATCGGTGTCGGCGCCTTTGAAGTGCTGTTCGGCGTGGGCGCCCATGCGGGAGATCTTGCGATACTCGGCGGCGTCGAGTTTGCCGTCCTGGTTGGCGTCGATGCGGGTGAAGCAGGGTTCGATACCTTCGGAGAGGATGGCGAACCAGGTCTGCTTGTGCAGCGTCGTGGCGAGTTCGGAGGCGTCGATGAAATCATCGGTGTTGGCATCGCCGGCTTCGAAGTGCTCCTCGCCGTGATGCTTCGCCTGCACATCGAGCGGCAGGTATTCGGCGAGCGTGAGCTTCTGGTCTTTGTTCTTGTCCGCGGCTTTGAGGATGCGGGCGATGAGTGGTGCGTCGTCCGCGGCCAGGAGCGTGGCTGCGGAGAGGAGGAAGAGGATGGCTTTCATGGGGTATGGGTTCCATGGGGAGTGTGGGTGGTCATGCGGTTTTTGGGATTGGTCGGACGAGTCGGACGAGTCGGACAGGTCTGACAAGTCGGACTTGTCAGACGAATGGGCTGGGCTTTCGTGGACGCATGATTCCTGACGACTCCAGCCCGCTGCTGCCGCACGGGGGTTATGAAAACCTGCGGAGCTACAAGGTCGCGGAGGCGGTCTATGATGCCACGGTGGTGTTTTGTGATCGGTTTATCGACAAGCGCTCGCGCACGCATGACCAGATGGTGCAGGCGGCGCGGAGCGGCGTGCGGAACATCAGCGAGGGCAGCGGTGCGGCGGCCACGTCCCGCAAGTCGGAGATGAAACTGACGAACGTGGCCCGTGCGAGCCTCAACGATGAATTGCTGAAGGATTACAAGAGCTACCTCGTGCAAAACGGCCTCCGCGTGTGGCACAAGGAGTCCCGCGAATGCCTGGCGATGCGTGAGCGCCTGACGCATGACGTGGCTCCTGGCCTATCTCCCGCGAAGGGCAAGGTCCAGCTCACCGGTCTGGCCGGATTGGCGGACTTTGTGAAGAAAGCCAGTCCCGAACTGGCGGCGAACGCCATGCTCTGCGCGGTGAATCAGGCGGCTTATCTGCTGAAACGCCAGATCCAAAGCCAGGGGCGTGACTTCGCCGAGAATGGTGGCTTCACGGAGCGCCTGCATGCGACGCGGGTGAAGGCGCGGGCTGCCAAAGCAGACGCACCCGTGTGCCCGGAGTGTGGAAAGCCGATGCACCGGCGCACGGCGAAGCAGGGTGCACAGGCGGGGAAGGATTTCTGGGGATGTACGGGGTATCCGGAGTGTCGGGGAACGTTGCAGGTCTGACGGGTCGGACTTGTCGGACAAGTCAGACTGGTCCGACTACTTCCGAGCGGCTTTCACTTCTTCGATGGATTTCAGAATGTTCGTGCGCCACGCGCCTTGGAGTTTTTCAGGATCGGCGCGGTTCAGCGTGGCCAGAGCTTCATCGAAGCGGCCCTTCTTGGTCAAAATCCGTGCGATGCCCTGCAAAGCCGCATACTCATCCGCGCCGCCGATGCGCGCGCGGCCTTCGATGATGGCGTGGTAGGCCTCCAGCGCCTTGTCGTCAGCGTTGAGGTTGCGTTCGCGGTTCTGCCCGAGCGCGAGCAGGATCGCATCGCGAGCGCGCGGCTCGCTGGTCCATTCGAGCGCGGCCTTGAGATCGGACTCAGCCTTGTCGCCGGCCTTGGTGATGAAATAGGCGCGACCACGTGCGTGATAGCCCGCGCCGCGTTGCCAGAAGGGCCACTTTGAAAAGTCTTCGCTGGCGAATTGTGCGATGACCTCGGGCGCTTTTGCCTGCGCGAGAAGGCTTTGCATCTGCGCAGATTTTTTCACCGCCTCCACGGGGATGCGCTCGATGATCGCATCGGCGGCGCCGCGCGAATAGAACGCGGCCTGCTCCAGCGCGACGGCTTTTTGCAGATCGGTGATCTTCGGCAGTTCGGCGAGCGCGAGGAAGGCGTCCGCCTTGCGCTTCTGCACGGCCTGACGGAAACCGATGACGAAGTCGGTGACGGTGGGATCGGCCTCGAACTGATGCGAGCGGCCGTCGTAGAAGTGCGCGAACTTCATCGGCTCGTGGAAGCCGCTGGTGCCGGTGGGCGAGAGCGCGCTGAGCTCCTGGCCGTCCTCACGGATGCGCTGGCGGCAGAGATTGATGTGCCACGGCAGGCTCTGCGTGGGATGACGGCCGATGACCTGGTTCAGCGGATCGTTTTCATCAGCGGTGACGGGGAAGCGGATCTCGACGGTCCAATGATCGTCGGCAATGTGCGTGGCCACTTCGGCCCGGGAATTCCAGCCGAACGATTTCCCGGCGCCGCGGTCGAGATCGACGATGTGACCGGCGGGACTGACGGCGATCTGATAGTAGGAGTGCGTTTCAGTGGCGAGCTCGATCTCAATCGCATCGCCATGCCAGATGGCCTGATCATCATTGCGCGTGGAGGCGATGTTTGGCTTCTCGCCGGGGTGCTCGTCGCAACGAATCGCGAAGTAGAGATTGTTGCCCTGCCATCCGGCCTTGAACGATGTGCCGAAGACAGGTGTGCCACCGGTCTGCAGCTCGCGGAATTTGCCCGTCGCGGCCACGGGGCACTTCTGCCAGTATTCGTCGTCGAGCTTGCCATCGATCACGATGTCATGCGCGTCACCGACCAGTCGCACCGCCGGAACCGGGCCGCGCTTCTGCCCGAGCTGCTCGGTCTTCATGCGCAGGCCTTTGAGATAGTCGTCGATGAGGGCGATGCGTGCTGCGTAAGTTGGTAGAGGAAGACGTGAGTCTTCCCCGGCGGCGGTGGCGTTCGTGGAAGTCTCACGACTTCCGCTACGGACCTTCATTTTCGCTTTCTCGAAAAGCGCGAGCGCTTCATCGGCCTTCGCCTTGTCATCCTCCATCGCGCTCCAGTTCGCTTCGCAGTAGGTGAAGAAGGCGAGCATCTCCTTTTCGGAAGGGCCGTAGAAGAGACGGCAGTATTCCTTGAGCGTCTCGTCGGAGCTGTAGTCCTTCCCGCCCCAGTAGGCGCGTGCGGTGAAGTAAACGAGGAAGTGATTGAAGCCGATGCCCTTGGTGGCGAAGTTTTGCGCCACGCTGAGCCAGATGTCCTCGCCCTGCGAGACGCCCTTGGTGGCGTTCACGCTGTCGCCGAGCGAGTGCGCGGCAAACGACGGCAGATACCAGCCGCGATCGGTGAAGGGGTAGTTTTCAAAGATGATCAGCGGATTGTCGGTCTTCTTCGCCCATGCGGCACGCAACGCTTCCGGCGCAGACTCGCCTTCGCCTTTCACGCCGCCGCGGTTGATCGGACGTCGTCCGCCGACGATGACGACGAGCACGTTGGGCTCGAGCTTGTCGATCTTCAGCGGCGGCAGAGTGTAAACGCCATACGCGGCGTTCTCCACCAGCGCGTCCGGATGCGTCTTCGCGATCTCCTTCGCCACGCGATTGACGAAGTCCCACACGTAATCGCTCAACAGGCCGCGCTCGTTGCGCTCGGGCGAATCCTTGCCCTTGCACTTGTCGCACTGGCAGATCGACGTGTAACCGTCCGGAGGCATGATGGAGACGGATTTGAACTTGTAGGTGTCCAGCAGCGCACGCGCGTAGCGCACGGTTTCCTTGAACAGCTCCTCGTTCGAGTAGCAGAGCTGGCACTTGGAATCGCCGGGCTTGAAGTCGGTCTTCCCGCCGTAGATCGCGAACCAGTCGGGATGCTTCGCAAACACCGCCTCTCGGTTTGTCATGCCCGACATGCCATGCGCGATCTGCAGGCGCTCGTCGTTGCGCAGACCGAGGTGCATGAACCACATGGAGGTGTCGTAGCCGGAGGTGCTGAAGCGGAAATTGAACTGCCGCAGCGGAAAGTCAGGCGTCACCGTCTCGTCGATCTTCGGCAGCGGGATCGTCTTCATCGAGGGAAGCACCTCGCCGAGCTCGCCCGGAAGATACCAGCGCGCGCCGAGCTTGCGCAGATAGCCGCACACCGCATTGAAACTGCCGCGCTCATCGAGACCCCAGATTTCGAGCGTCTCCTTCTTGTCGGTGATCGTGCCGTCGGGCTTGCCGGTGTCGCCGGGCAGGCGCAGACGGTTCTTGTACAAGCCGCCGCCCGGCATCCCATACGGCGCGCCGATGATCTTCTCCCACTCCGCCTGAGCACGCGGGATGTCGCCGTTGTTCTTCGCAAACGGCTCGATCGGCGTGAAGTCGCTGTCATCGCCGATCAACGCCATCCAGTCTGCGCCCGTCGTGATGCGATACGCGCCGTCTTTCAGGCCGTCCGCCTTCGCCGGATTCTCCGTGCTCGCACCGATGAACACCTTCACCGCGTTTCCCGTCGGCTGCGTGACGATCGGCAACCGCGCGCCGCTGATCTTCTCGATCTGCTGCCGGAACTCGTGTGCCGCGACACGCTGCATGCGCGTGGGGTTGTCACTGATGACGATCTCCGCTCGCGGCTGGCCGTTTTCGACGAGGAAACTTTCGGCAGCACGGAGCTGAAGTGCGATGGCCGGGACAACGAGCAAGATCAGGAGGCGCGCATTCATGGTCGAACCTAAACGTGAGCGAATCCTGTTTCTGGCGACCACTTCGGCCACCGATGTGCGTTATGGTGAGTCGCATGAACCTTTCATCATCGCTTTTCATTCTACTGACCGCCGCTGCATCTCTCTCCGCCAATGACTGGCCGGCATGGCGCGGTCCCAAGGCGGACGGTCACGCCGTATCAGGACAGACGGTACCGGTGAAGTGGAGCGAGAGTGAGCATGTGCTGTGGAAAGCCGAAGTGCGCGGACGCGGGCATGGTTCGCCGACGATCGTCGGTGATCGCATTTACCTCGCCTCGGCGGATGTGCCGAAGGAGGAGCAGATCGTCCTATGCTTCGATCGTGCGACGGGGAAACAGGTTTGGGAGACCGTTGTTCACAGCGGGAATTTCGTCACCGGCGGCCACCGCAACTCATCGCTGGCTTCGGGTGACGTCGTCTGTGATGGCGAGCGGCTTTACGTTAACTTTCTGAACGACAACGCCGTCTTCACCTCCGCGCTCGATTTGTCCGGCAAGCTGCTCTGGCAGCGGCGCGTGTGTGATTTCAAACTCCATCAAGGCTACGGTGCGTCTCCGGTGATCTATGAGAACGTGGTGCTCGTGGCCGCGGATCATCGCGGCGGCGGCAAGTTTTCCGGGCTCAACAAACTCACCGGCGAGATTCTCTGGCAGCAGGATCGACCGCCGGTGGCCAACTATGCCACGCCCGCAGTCGTGAAAGCCGCTGGCAAAACGCAGGCCGTGCTGGCGGGTTGCAATCTCGTCTCCAGCTTTGATCCGCTCACAGGAAAGAAGCTGTGGGAGATCGAAGGCTCGACCGAAGAAACCGTCGTCACCGCGGTGACTGATGGCAGCCGAGTGTTCCTCGGCGGCGGTTATCCCAAGAATCACACGATGGCGGTGGAAGCCGATGGCAGCGGCAAGATCGCGTGGGAAAACAGCACGCGTAGCTACGTGCCGTCGTTGCTGGTGCAGGACGGCCACGTTTTCGGCGTTGGCGATTCCGGCAAGGCAGTGTGCTGGAAGTCCGACACCGGCGAGGAGCTGTGGTCCGAGAAGGTCGACAAGGAGTTCTATGGTTCGCCGGTGATGCTCGACAATCGCATCTACATCACGAGCAAGGCGGGCGTGACCTCGGTCTTCGAAGCCACACCGACCAAGTTCACGCTGCTGTCGCAAAACCAGCTCGGCGACGAATCCTTCTCCACACCCGCGATCTGCGGCAATCGCATCTACCTCCGCTCCGCGAAGCTGGGCGACTCACGCCAGGAGTATCTCTGGTGTGTGGGTGAGTGACCGGCGCCGCGATCACTTCCCATACAGCCGCACGTCATCGAAATCGTCCATGTCATCGAACGAACCGATGCCGATGCGGCCTTTGCCGAAGGTCTTGTCATTGGCGCTGAGCTGGGGCGTCGTCATGTCATCGAAATAGACCTCGATGCTGCCCTTCGTTGTATCGCGCACGACCTTGACCTGATGCCAGTCATCTGTCCACGGCACGTTCTTCGTGTTTTGGGTGATCGGCGTGCGCGGCGCGTTTTTCACGATCATGATCTGGCCGCTGTTCGGATCGGGCTTCGCGCCGAGGTGCGCGTAGTAAAAGTTGGCGGCGTCCTGATGGTTGAAGATGATGCAGCAGTCGCGGTGGTTGCCGGTGTCCTTGGTGCTGCGCACGCGGAAGGTGAGCACGAAATCCGCCACGGAGACATCCTTGATCAGCGCGATGTGAAACGGGCTGCGAAACGGCGGCTTGTAGGCGCTCTCCCGCTGGTTGATGCCAAACACGGCATTCCCGTCCACGACACGATGCGTCCAGCTCTCCTTGTCCAAAACCTCCCAACGATCGAAGCCCTTTTCAAAGTCCTCGCTGAAGATCAGCGGCAGGGAGCTTGGCAGAAGCGCATCCGTGGCGTCAAGATTGAAGCGAACACTGACGACGCTGTGTTTGTTCGCATCCGGTTCATACTTCACATAGGTGGTGGCGACGATGGTGCCGTCAGGAAGGAGTTCCATGCCGGGATAGCCGCAATCGCCCACGTTCTTCGCATAACTGTTCAGCAGCTTCACGCGATACTGGCCGGGCTTGCTGTTCTTGATGTCATCATAGGTGCCGACCCACGCGACGAAATGGCCTTTGGTCGGACTGCCTTTCGCCTGATCACGAAACGCGACGACCATGCGGCCGTCCTTGGTGAACACGCCCGCATGACGATCACCCGTGAGACCCCACGGCGTGTTCACCGGCGTGCTCCATGTTTTGCCCTCATCCTGGCTGAACATCATCAGGCTGCGCTCCTTGTGCGTGTTCTCGCGCATCAGGCAGCAAAGCTCGTTGCCATCCGGCGAGCGGAAGACAAACGGCTCGCAGGGATTCTTGCCTTCGACACTGGCGACGACCTTCGGCTCGCTCCATGTGAAGCCACCATCAGCGGTGATCGTTTGCAGCACTTCGAGCGGTGCCTTGTCCGCGCCGCCGGGGCCTTTGTGGTAGAGACCAAGATAGCTGCCATCCTTGAGCTTCACGATGCTGCTGAAGGTCATGACGCAGGGAAAACCGAGCGGCGGCATTTCCTTCCACGTCTTGCCTTCGTCTTCGCTCATGATGCTCGGCATGCCCGGTCCTTTGCGCGTGTCCTTGGCGGCGGAGAAGACCCACAGGCGCTCCTTGCCAGACGAATCGGTCATGCGGTAAATGCTCGGGCAGTTCAGATGCGTCTTGTAGCCTGGCGGCATGAGCTCATCGATACGCGACCAAGTCGCACCGCCATCATCGCTGCGCGCCATCGGACCCGCGGCACCGCCGTGATTGATGCACCACACGCAAAAGATGGTCTTGCCGTCGGCGAGCATCGTCGTCGTCGGATGCCCCTGATAAACCTCCTCCGTGCCCGCAGCGATGATGGTGTGGCGGTCCCTCTGGGACGAAATGTCCAGAATGGGAAGATCGGGCATTTCTTCGGCTTGAGAAAGCGAAACGGCGGCGAGCAGGGAAACGATGAAAAATGAACGCATGGGGAACAACAAACGAAGGTGGTCGGCGAAACTCGCGAGCGCCGAGCTTATTCGAGACCTTCTTCCCGCAGTTCTTTCAGCACGCGTCCGCTGAGCGGCGCCTTGGGGTGAAGGCCCATGACGCGTTTCGCGTCCTTCCCGGGCTCCGGTGCGCGGAAGATGGCGGACCAGTTGATGCTGAATTCGGGGAAGGTCTTCTTCATCTCTTCGACGCGATCCCAGTTCGCCATCACGCGGGCCTCGGCTTCGGGGTCCTTTCCCTTGCTGGCTTCGAGTTTCTGCATCCAGGCGCGCGTATCGACGACGAGCTTGGCGTAGTCGAGTCCGCACTGCGTGAAGTGCAGGCGACGGCGGTACTTTTCATCGGCGCCTGCGATCTTGGCTGCGGCGGAATCGAGATGCGACTGTGCTTTGACAAAGAGTTCGGGCGTGTACTTCTTCGGCAAATCGTAGGCGCGCTGGCGGCTGGGCTCTTCGGCGACGAATTCCATGCGTGTCTTCTCCAGCAGTTTCCAGTAGGCCTTCACCTCCTCAGAGGCAGGGCCGAAGCCGCGCCGGTAGTAGTCGTCCATCAGCGCCTCGACATTCGTCTGCGGATTCCAGGCCAGATGAGCGAGGGCGTAGTAGTGCGGTCCCTGGGTGGCCCAGTGAAACCAGAACAAATCGAAGTAGAGACCGATGCAGTGGTGCTCTGCCGCAAAGCGAAAGTCCTCGCCGGCCTGAGTCATCGCCACATCCGGCATGCCCCAGCTCAAACCGGCCTGGCTGCCGAGATTGGGGCGCCACATCAGGTGCTTGGCCTTGGCCGCCCAACCGGCGTGCTGCTGCATCGGTAGCTCACGATGCGCCGGTGAGCGCATGTGAAAATTAGCGACGCTGGAGATAATGACGTTGTCGTCGGGTGCAACGCCGATGGGTGGATTGCGCGCGAGGCCGTAGGCATTGAGCAGGACGTAGAGTTCGCGATCCGGATACTTCTCCTTCAGAAGGCGGGCGAGCGTGTTGGCAAAACGGACGTCGCGATCGCTTTGCGAGACACCTTCATATTTCACGCCGCCGGGGAAGGACCAGGTCACCTTTTCACCGTCGGGGTGATCCCAGGCGCGACAGTTTGCACAGGTGCAGTGACCGGAGGTGTAGCCGTCGTTGGGCGAGACGTTGAAGATCTTCTTGGTCGGGTCTTCCGTCAGCTCCTCTTCGACATTTTGCAGCCACTGTTTCCAGACGGCGGGATTGGAAGCGCAGAGCTTGGTGTTGCGGGTATTGAATGCGACCGGGGGGCGACTGCCGTCGGGGGCGGCGGCGAAATACTCCGGATGGGCCTTGTAGTATTGATCAAACCAATCGCCAAAACCGTGACCGCCGCTGATCTCCATCGAGTCGAGCTGCACCCGCTGGAACCGCGCCCACAATTCGTCCAAGCCCTCCTTGGTGTCGCCAAGCGAGAGTTTCTGCAGCATGCCGCCGCGAGCGCGGATCGTTGGATGATAGCGAATTTCGCACGGTGCGACGCTGATGCTCTTGCGTGCGATCACGTCCTCCTCGTCCGGCCACAGCCAGCGCACGCCGAGCTGGTCCTGAATGAAGGAGTAGACCGCGTTCGCGTTTCCATACTCCTGCTGCATGTCCGTCTTCATCGCCAGTCGCCCTTTGGCTTCCATGTGTTCAGGGTCCCAGCGATCCCGCCCGGCAATGACGAGATGGTTTTCGTCGGCGAGAATGAGTGTTTCCTCGGGGTGTTGGAAATCGAAATTCGTCTTCGGGAACAATGTCTTCACCAATGGCGATGCGCCGATCCAGATCGCATGCGCGGGCGTCGCAGGAGGCGTGCTCTTGATCACCTCGGGGCGCTGGCCGCTGATTTTCTCGATGTAATCCGCCAAAGTCGCCGCCGCATCGTGGGTCCGCGGTGGCGCGCAATCTTCAACGATGATCGGCAATGGCGGCGTCTCCGCAGAGACAAGCGTCAGATCCGCCGCAATGCCCGACGCGGTGAGGGCCAGTGATGCGATGAAGATGAAATGAGTTCCGATGGTGAGGCGCATGCGACAAAGTAAACGCGGGCGATGCGGGGAACTCGCCGAGGAATGATCCCTTTGATTGGAGAAACGCGCCCGGGTTTCGTTTAACGAGGTGCGGTTCCGTCAACACAACCCGCCCCATCCTCATGAACGAAGCAAGCCCACTCAACCATGATCACCTCAGCCGGAGGGAATTCGCATCCCTGTCGTCTGCGGGCTTCTGCGGCTTTTTGACCGCTTCCCTGAGTCAAGGCGCCCACGCGGCCGGAGCGGAGTCCGATCCGGACGGAAAGCACCTCGCACTGCTCGGACTCAATGCGCTGGCACGCGCGCATGAGATGAACTATTTCACCGATGGCCACCGCGGGGCGAGTCTGGTGTCGGCACACCTCATGTGCGTGGACAACCGATTGGACGACAAGGCCGTGGCGCGGATCACCGAGCTGTTCGACCTGAACTGGGCCTCGTCACCGCTTTGCCAGCCGTTTCCCGAAGAGGAGCCCGATCCGTCGCAGATCGACCGGATCGGACTCGCCCTCGCCGACGGCAGAAAGGAGCTGCGGGAGGTTGGTCACAACGCGATCTTTGCCATGCTCGCCATTAAGGGCTTTCGCATGCTTCCGAGCGCTGCCACGCCAAAACGAATCGACGGCGTGTGCAAACTGATCCGCGCCATCAAGCCATGGCGTGATGAAATCCAGCCCGCACCCGACGTCGATCCACCGCCCTTCTCGGACACCGCAGCCGCGTCCGAATTCGTCCTGCGGGAAGCCGCAGCCGCGGTGGATCGATTCATCGGCTACGGACAGGGCTTCACCGGCCACATGCTGACCTTTGGTCAGGCGCTCGTCGAGCTTGCCGCCATGGGGGACATCGAGTGGGCGGAGAGCTGCCGCACCGCCTTTCGCAAGTATGTGACGATCACGCGCAACGGGCCCCAACCGGAGGATAAGAAATACAAGGATCACAAGCCCAGCTCCTTGCGCCCAAACAGCGCCGAGTACTGGCAGAAGCGTGGTGACCACGCCGTGGACATTGGCCATGTCTTCAAGTACCCCTACAGCTACTACGACCTGCTGCGGCATGTGGACAATCCCGCGCTGAAACAGGAGTGGGATGCGAAGGCCTACCACCTATTCTAACCCGCTCCTCTCCGCAGTGCGGATCTTCGCGTGTCAGGTCGCGCAGGCACTCGGCATTTCGCTCTCGCAATCGTTTCCGCGCTCCTCTAGTCTCATACTTCTCATGAAACGACGCATCGCACTTTTCTTCATCGCCTTCGCGACCAGCACTCTGGCCGCTGAACGCCCGAACATTCTTTTCATCTTTTCGGACGACCACGCGGAGCACGCCATCTCCGCCTACGGCTCAAAGGTTAACAAGACGCCTCATCTGGACCGCCTCGCCGCAGAAGGTGCTCGTTTCACGAACTCCTTTGTCACCAACTCGATCTGCACTCCCAGCCGCGCCACTCTGCTGACTGGGCAGTATTCGCATCTCAACGGCGTGCCGGTTTTCAATCGTTTCGATGAGAAGCGCGACACCGTGGCGCAGCACCTGCAGGCGGGTGGCTATCACACGGGCATGATCGGCAAGTGGCATCTCGGCAGTGACCCGGTGGGATTTGACCGCTGGATCGTTCTGCCCGGCCAGGGCGCCTACTGGAATCCCGAATTCCTCGTCGAGGGACGCAAACTCAAGATCGAAGGCCATTGCACCGACATCACCGGCGATCTCGGCGTCGAGTTCATGAAAACCCGCCCGCAGGACAAGCCCTTCTTCCTGATGCTTCATCAGAAGGCGCCGCATCGCGCTTGGGAGCCTGACGAAAGAAACAAGGCGCTGTTCAAGGACAAAGTCATTCCGGAGCCCGACACGCTTTGGGACGACTACGCCACTCGTCCTGCGGCGTTGCCGGAAAATGAGCAAACCGTCGCGAAGGACCTTACCCGCCGCGATTTGAAACTCGAGCCACCGGCGGATCTCACGGGTCCTGCCCTGCGCGACTGGCTTGGTGTGAAGCCAACCGAAGTCGTTGTCGATGGCAAAACGCTCACCGGCAAGGAACTCACCAAGTGGAAGTATCAGCGTTACATGCAGGACTACCTCGCGTGTGTTCAAGGCGTCGATGACAATGTCGGCAAGGTGCTCGACTACCTTGATGAAAGTGGACTCGCGAAGAACACGATCGTCATCTACTCCGCCGACAACGGCTGGTTCCTCGGCGACCAGGGACTCTACGACAAGCGGTTCATGTATGAGGCGGGTCTGCATGTGCCGCTGATCGCCCGCGGTCCCGGCATCAAGGCGGGCATCACCCCGGATCAGTTCGTCGGAAACATCGACCTCGCTCCCACCTTTCTCGATCTCGCCGGAATTCCCGTGCCGGAATTCATGCAGGGCCGCAGCATCGCCCCGCTGCTGCGTGGCGAGTCACCGGACGACTGGCGCCAGACCTTCTACTACCGCTACTATCACAGCCCCGGGCACCACAACACCGCCGCGCACTACGGCGTCCGCACGAAGACGCACAAGCTCATCTACTACTGGAACAAGGAGGCCTACGAGCTCTTCGATCTCAAGGCGGATCCGAACGAGCAGCACAATCTCCTGTTCTCGATGGAGGATTCCGAAAAGCCGGAGATCAAAAAACTTACCGCTGAGCTGAAAGCCGAGATCACCCGCCTGCAGAAGGAATTCAAAGACGACGGTCAGTATGCCGATCCCGCGACTTGGCCAAAGGGATCATCCGACGGCCCATGGACCGCCTACAAGCCTATCGGCGTCAAGACGGTGGCCGAGGCGATCAAGCTGTCTGGCAAATGATTTCACCGGGATCAAACGAACGCATGGACGCCTTGATCGCCCATGCGCCGCAGTTGGTCGGAACTGATTGTCTAAGGCTCAGTTCGCCCGGGCCGAGCTCATGAACTCTAAAATTGCCACGCGCGCAGGATCGTCATCGTCCGCGATCTTGCTGGCAATGCTGCCGTGCGTGCGATCTTTGACGAGCAGGCTTCGCATGCCCTTGTTGCCCGCCGCCTTCATCATCTCGACAAAAAGGAGGTTCTCCTCCGCTCGTGCGGCCATGTCGCGGTCTGCGTAGAGCACGAGAAACGGCGGGGTATTCGGACCGCAGTAGTGCAGCGGTGAAGCGTCATCCGCCGTGATGTGGTATTTCGCCCCGCCGCGTTCTTCGCGAACGGTGTAATGCGTCAGCGTCTGGCCGCTGACGGGGATCAGTCCGGCGATGTCGGTCAGTTTCACTCCCGCATTCGCCAGATAGCGCGCATCCGCGCCCAACATCAGCGCGATGTAGCCGCCCGCCGAATGTCCACCGATAAAGATCCTTTTCGAATCGCCGCCATGTTCCGTGATGTGTTTCTGCGTCCAGGCTACAGCAGCAGCGCCATCTTCGAGATAGGCGGGAAACGTCACCTTCGGACTGAAGCGATAATTCACACTCACCACGGCGATACCGGCATTCGCGAGACTGCTGACGATGCGCTCGGTTTTCACGCCGTCCTGGGGCGTGCCGCGTTTGTCGCCGTTCTTCAAGCCGCCGCCGTGAAACCAAACGAGCACCGGCCAGTCCTTCCCGGTGGAAGGCAGATACACATCTAGCTTGCAGCGTTCACGCTCATATTCGGTGAGGCTGTCGCCGGTCTTGTACGACACGTCGGCCAAGGCGCGATTGGCCGCAGGATCCTGTGCGCGGATGAATGTGGTGCCGAGGAGGAAGAAAACGAGCAGACGCATGCGTCATTTCTGCTTCACGAGCCGCACATAGTCGAGTCCGACATAGCGGTTTTGTTTGGCTTTGGGATTGGTGCCGGTGATGCGGAGGGTGAGCTGGTGAGGTCCAGCGGTGATTTGTCCGAGTGACTGCTTCAGCACTTCGGCGGTGGTGACTTTCGTATCGTAGAGATCCATCGGATCGCCGAGGTCTTTGCCATCGAACGCAAGCTGCACGATGGCGAAATCTGGCGCTCGGGTGAGGACAGTTTCGAGCGTGTACGCGGCTGCTTCTGGAGCCTCGATAGGGATCTCAACGTGATCGCCCGTCTTGCCGCCGGTCCAGAGAAACTGCGCACCGCCGCTCCACTTGCCACCGCTGAAGTTTTTCATGTTCTGCGGCTTTACCGCGCCTGCGCTGGCCTTGATCGAAGAGGCGAGCGTTTCTCCTTCCAACGCTCCGGGAACTCGCTCCGTGGTATCGGCCGGGGGCGCTTCCTTGGCGATCAAAGCAGCGCGTTCCTCCGGCGTCAGCGGCTTCGGCTGCGCGGCCTGCCATTCGGCCTCGCTCACGTTTTTCACGCGATGAATCAACACGTGCGCGCCTTTCATGCCGCCGGCGAGGATGTCGGGCAGCGTGTCGCCGTTCACGTCCCGCACGATGAGCTCGCGACCGATACCTGACTCGCCGTCGGCTTTCATCGGAATCCAGTCCACGCCGTCTTTGCCGCGGACGAGTTTGAACCAATAGACGACCGCGCCGTCGTTCCAGCCGTGCGATTTCATGTGATGCGACCAGTAAGTCTTGCCCGTGACGATGTCTTTGAGTCCGTCGCCGTCGATATCGGCGAGCTGGACGGAATGCAGCTCGCTGAACGCGAGACCGTAACGGTTTTGCGAGGCGCGGTCGCCCATGATGAGATGTTGTTTGAATCCCTGTGGGGTCTGCTCATGCCACGCGAGGCCGTACTCGTGCGCGGCGAGGCTGGTGATGACGTCGTTGTCGCCATCGCCATCGACATCATAAGCATACATCTCCGCGCCGCCGCGAGGGGCGAACGGCACTTTGTGCAGCGTCCAAAGGCCCTGCGTGAGATCCTCCGGTTGCTCAAACCAGCCGTCCTTCATCAGGACATCGAGCCTGCCATCACCGTTCACGTCACCCACGCCCAGGCCGTGGCCGAAACGCTCCGGCGCGATTCGCTCCGAGATCGGGTAGAAGTTCCACGGCTCCAAACCATTGGCCGGATTGATCTCCACCCATCCGAAGTAGCCGTCGCGTGTGCAGACGAGTTCCGGTGGATCATCGCCGATCAGATTCACAAAGTGAGGGGATTCATTCGAGACCCAGTCAAAGACCTGATGCTTCGGCCACGGTGCTCCGTGACCTTCCTTGCCCGGATTCTGATACACAAAAGCCGGCGTGCCGGGAAAACCGGCAGTGAGCACGTCGACGAGGCCGTCCTTGTTGAAGTCGTAGGGCCAGGAAAAGAAGTTGTTCGCGTAGGCCTCCCGATTCTGCGGGGCTGCCTGGTAGATGAGCTTCTTCGTTTTGAAATCCGGTCCGGCAAACCAGAACGGTCCGTGAATGACATCCATGAGGCCGTCGCCATCGATGTCTGCGGCATGGATGCCCTCGGAGTAGTAGCGGTCGGTGAGCTGGATGCGCTCGAACGAATGAATGCGCCGCTCTTCCGCGGCAGTGATGGAAGCTGCGACAAGCAGCGAGGTGAAGGTGGCGATGCGCATGGCGGAGGATAAACGTGAACTCAGCCGCCCTGCACCTTGGGATTGAAGTAGCGCTCCAGGAGCACCCGGCTGCAGACTTGCACCTTGGACTTGTCTTCGATTCGCGTGACGAGGCGGTGATAGGCGTAGAGCATCTTGAAGAGGTGACCAAAGGCGATCCAGTAGCCATTGGGGTTCTCCTGCTCGCTCCACATTTGATTCCACTGGCGCTGGTTGTCTGCGCTGTCCCAGAAGCCCTCGCTCACGATCCTCTCCAGAGAAGGCTGCGACTCATCGATCGGATGGCTCGCGGGATCGAATTCAGGAACAGGCTCCCCGACATGTGCTTGATGCCCGAGGTGTCCGGCGCGGGAAAGGTCGGTATAACCCAGTTCATCGAGGGAAAGCAGCGCCTCGGTGTGGGTGGTCATGTGCGTGAAATTTGGGCGCTTCACCGATGGTCGGCCGAGCAGCGGTTCGAAGCGCGCCAAGTTGTCGAACAACGACTCGATCATGGCCTGCGAATCGGCGTAGTCGGCGGGCTTTGATGGCTTCTGCGGTTTGTGCTTCGCGATGGCGCGGTTGTGGGAGCAGAGCTTGTTGATCAGCGTTGGCTGGGCCATTTCCGGCACCGCGCGCAGCGCCCGGACGGCCAGCGAGGTGTAGATCACCGCGTGACCGTGGGCGCGCAGGCCGCCGTCAACCGCTTCGGCAAGCGAGGCGGGAATCTTCTCGATCAACTTCGGATCCGCTTGCTCCTTCGGAAGCGGCGCGAATTGTTCCGGCGTGACGATTTCAATCAGCGCATCGACCTGCTTCTTGATTGCGGCGGCGACTTCCGGCTTCAATCGGTTGCTGTTGCAAAGGTAGTAACTCGAGATCACCGCGGCGCCGAGATGCGCGGGAAACCAGCCCTTCGATTGAGCCATGCCGGTGAGCCCCTTCACGAGGTAGGAATCATCAAAGACGGGACCTGCGGCGGCGCTTTCGTTCTCAGCGCCGTGGGCCGATTGGTCGAGGGCTTCGTTGATTCCCAGGCCCCCGAGGAGACCGGCTGACAATTGGACAAATTCCTTTCGAGTCATGGCGTGGCGCAGGGTGGTTAAAGGTAAGAACGCGGGTCGGTCTTCCGGCTTTCGCATCTCCTCGAGGCAACCCACCCCGAAGCAGACCCACCGTCCACTCCCGAAAGCTGGAGAGTCGACCTCTTCATGGAACGTTCTTTGTCTTCCCATGATCGGTCGTTTGTTCCTCGCGTGTCTTCTTCTTGCTGTTTCGGTCGCCAATGCCGCTCAGCCGAACATTGTGTTCATCCTCGCCGATGACCTCGGCTACGGCGATCTCGGCTGCTACGGGCAGAAACTGATTCAGACACCGAACATCGACCGCATGGCTGCGGAGGGCATGAAGTTCTCGCATTTCTACGCGGGGGGCAGCGTCTGTGCGCCTTCGCGTTGCGTCTTGATGACCGGCAAGCACGGCGGCCACGGCACCGTGCGCGGCAATGCGCCGACAGTGGTGCGGTGGAAACAATCGCTGACAGCAGATGACGAAACGGTGGCGTCGTTTCTGAAGAAGGCCGGCTACGCGACCGCGCTCGCCGGGAAATGGGGACTCGGCGACTGGGACACGACCGGCCATCCGCTGCTGCATGGCTTTGACCAGTCGTTCGGTTATCTCGATCAAATCCACGCGCACATGTTCTATCCCGAGTGGCTGTGGAGAAACCGCGAGAAGGTCACGCTGCCAAATCACGTGCGCGCCGTTCCCGTCGGTAAAGACGGCAACTGGGGCACGGGAGGCATCACCACTGAAGCCGTCGTGTACAGCCCGAAGCTGATGCTCGACGAATCGCTGCAGTTCATCGACGCGAACAAGGACAAACCGTTCTTTCTCTACTTCGCCACCACGATCCCGCATGCCAACAATGAGGCTGCGAAGGAACTCAGCAACGGTGCCGAGGTGCCGGAGCTCGGCGTGTATCGTGACAGACCGTGGCCGGAGGCGGAAAAAGGTTACGCGGCCATGATCACGTATCTCGACACCCAGGTTGGCGCGATCTTCGAACGCCTCAAGACA
>JAWLBG010000012.1:0-121990 GCA_041395065.1 Prosthecobacter sp.
CAGGATTTGCCACACAACTGGCAACGCTGCTGGGACGGCCCGTCGACGTGCGAGGAATGCCAGCAGACGATGATTCCTACGAGAACAAAAAACTCGTGATCTGCCTGCTGCCAATGACGGAACTGGTGCCATAGTCCCCGCTCCTCATGCTGAGACTGCTCCTCCATTTCCTCTTCGGCGGCGTTTTCGTATATTCAGGCCTGGTGAAGGTGATGGATCCGATCTCCTTCCTCGACGACGTGCGCAGCTTTGACCTGCTGGGAGATCCGTGGGCGGCGTGGCTGGCGATGGGGCTGCCCTGGCTCGAAATCTTCGCCGGACTGGCGGTGATGAGCGGACTTCTGCGTTCCGGCGGCATGCTGATCCTGAACGGCTCTCTCGTCGTGTTCCTGGTGGCGATCACCAGCGCCTGGTGGCGCGGCATCGACATCCGCTGCGGCTGTTTTGGTCATTCCGATGCGACATCGAATTACCGCGACCTCATTCTGCGTGATTTGCTGCTTCTGGCGGCAGGCATTGTCCTCGTACGGCATGGCAAACCGAAGGCGAGGGAGTAGTATTTCGAGCAGCGCTGCTTGCCAAAAACGTGTAATTCATCTAATTCCACTCGCATGGCAGCGGCCGAACCCAACACCGCGAAATCAGAGGCGGGCCTGTTTCCACCCACGATGTGGAGCAAAGTACGCCTCGCCATCTCTCAAAACGAACCCGGGGCCAATTTGGCCCTTGATGAGCTTTGCCGCCTCTATGAGCGGCCCATCATGATTTTCATTCTGCGCAAAGGCTATCCGCAGGACCGGGCTGAAGATTTGAAACAGTCGTTTTTTGAGCATCTTCTCTCTAAGAACTTCTTCAGAGATGCAACGAAGCTCAATGTGAAGCTGCGGGCTTTTTTGATCACCAAACTACAGGGCTTCCTGATCGACCGCCATCGTCACGAGATGGCGGCCAAGCGTGGCGGAGGGCGCGTCGCGGCGATGGCGGACCTGAGTGAAACACAGGCCCTGCTTGCCGAGCCCGTCGATGAAAGGACGCCCTTGGTCGCCTTTCAGCGCCAGTGGATGGAAACGGTGGCCACGAATGCGATGAAGGTGCTACGCGAGGACTATGCGAAACGGGGCTGCGAAACCCTCTTCGCCGAGCTTGCGCCGCTCATTTCCGGCAGGGCGGAAACGAGCCTCGCCAAGCTTTCTGCCCGCCTGGACCGTCCCGAGGGGACGCTGAAGAGCGACATCTCCCGCCTGCGTGCCAGATGCCAGCAGCTCATCCGGGAGCAGGTCGCGGCCACGCTAGATGATCCCACGCCGGAGGCCGTCACCGCAGAGCTGCGCGAATTGATGAGTGCCCGTTCCTGACTTTTTGATCTGGCATGCAACCTGTCTGGCTCCTTTCCGAATCTGCTCTTTGAACCCCTTCTGAAGCATGTCCGACTCCCCTCCAGCCGACGATCCTCTCTTTGGAAATCCTGCCAGCGATTTGATTCGAGGAGCATTAGAAGGCTCACCGGGCACGTCACCCGCCGCGCCATGGGAGCCACCGACTCCGGAACATCTGGCCGAGATGCTGCCGCAGTATCAGATCGAAACACTCATCGGCCGTGGCGGCATGGGTGCGGTTTACAAAGGAAGACAATCCTCGCTGAAGCGCCCCGTGGCCATCAAGCTGCTGCCGGCGGAACTTTCAGCGAATGCCGACTTCACATCACGCTTTGAGCGCGAGGCGCAGACGCTCGCCAGCCTCAGCCATCAGGGCATCGTCGCCATCTTCGACTTCGGACAGACGAACGAAGGGCACTTGTACTTCGTCATGGAGTTCGTCGATGGCACCGACCTTGCGCACCTCCTGCACGGGCAGCGGCTGGAGGCAGATCAGGCTCTGGAACTGACCATGCAGATCTGCGAAGCGCTGCATTACGCGCATTCGCAGGGCGTCGTGCATCGCGACATCAAGCCCGCCAATGTACTCATCACCCGCGATGGCCGGGCCAAGCTGGCCGACTTCGGGCTCGCCCGCCCGCTTTCCGCCATCCATACCCAGCTCACGGCCACGAATGCCGTCATGGGCACGCCCGACTACATGGCGCCCGAGCAGTGGCAGGGCAAAGCCGATCATCGCGCTGACATCTACGCTCTCGGTGTCATGCTGTACGAGATGCTGACTGGCACACGCCCGCAGGGGGCCTTTGACCTGCCCTCCATCAAGTCTCATGTGGATGCCCGGCTGGATGAGGTCGTCATCAAAGCCATGCGCCAGGAGCCCGAGCGCCGATATCAGCGTGTCAGCGAGCTGCGCGATGCCGTGGGCAGCATCCGCACCACCCGCCCGCCGCAGCCGGCACCCGCACCGCGTCATCCCGTCCGTGCTCCCAAACCGAAGGCCGCGCCGCCAAAGAAGACGCGCTCTGTTTTCGAGGCACTCACATGGGCAGCCCTCGCCCTGCTGATTCTCGGACTCGGCTGGGGAGCCTCCGTCCTCTTTGGCAACAAGGACCGACAGACAGCAGCCTCGCCACCGACCGAGTCCGTCGCCGTCATCGAGCAGCCCCCGCCACTGCCCACCCGCGCCCCCCCCATGGTGAAGCCCGAGCCTGTAGTTCCCAAACCGGAACCAAAGTCTGTCCCCACGACAGCCGCAGTGACCACGACACCACAACCACTGCCACCGGAGCCCGTTCCCACCCCACTCCCGATGCCTCCAGCCGCCGAACCGGCTCCCCCGTGCATCGACATCCTCACAGCCCAGTCAGTGAACGCCATGAAATGGGTGCTCGCCCCCCTTGATGAAATCGTGCCCTCCGACATTCGCCAAAACCTCACCCTTTTGCGTGAGGATCTCGTCGATGAAGGCAAGTCCAAACCCGCCGCTCCCATTCCCGCCTACAGCGCCGCCTGGCAGCTCTGCCAGGCCCTCCTCACCGCCCTCGACGAGCGTGATCGCGCCCGCGTCGCCGCCGGCTACCGCGATGCGCAGGCCGCCGCGAACCAAACCCACACCAATCAGGCCCTCAACGCCCGGCGCAACTACACGATGAGCTGGCCGCAATACGCCCGTGAAGGCGACCAGCGCGCCGAACTCCAGCGCCAGTCCGCCAACCGCACCGCCCTCGCCAGCGAAGCTCAAAAAGTCGCGTGGGCAGCCCAAAGCGCCAAACTCAGCCGCAGCCTCGACACCCTCTACGCCAGGTTCCGTGAGGCCATGCGCCAGTAGCCCGGCGTTACGCCTGCTCAGCCGACATCTGGCATTTTTCCCTCATCAGCGTTAAATCGGCATCCAATCAACAGTTAAAACTTCTGTTCGTTTGCAACCCTCCCGCCCGCTTTACGAATCACTCTTTGAACCTGAAACACCACTCCATGCCCCCCGTCCTACTTACCTCCTTCCTGGCAGCGTTCTGCCTCATGTGTTGCATTTCACGGTCATGGGCTGTCGAAGCCGGATTCGAACCATTGCTGGACCGAGATCACCGAGCCGGGTGGAAACAGTGCGGCAAAGGTGGGCTGCAAATTGACGCAGACGGTGTGGGGACGACTTGGCAGCCCAAATCTGGTGGTGCCTTTGGCGTGAACTGGTTTTCCGAACGGAGTTTTGGTGACTTTGTTCTTCGGGCGGAGTTCAGCCCCGTGCAGGCGGAGTACAACTCGGGAATACGTATGCGTTTTCCTGATCCAGGGAACGAACCTGGCAAGATCAGCCAAACGGGTTACGAGATCTCGATCCTTCATCCTGGAGGCGACAAGGGCAAAGCCGACATGCAAAACGGAGCCATCGCACACCAGCAGGCGCCGTTCAAAACAGCTTCGATACGTCGGCCGGGAGAATGGAATGAGATTGAGGTATCAGCCATCGGTCACCGCTACTCGGTTTCGATCAACGGAGTGGAGGTGAACACCTTCGTCGGCAGCCGGGGCCTCGCGGGTTACATTGGCATCGAGAATCATGTGAGCGGTGCGGTGCGCTGGCGAAACATTCGCATCAAGGACATGAGCGGGACGCACGGCATTCCAGGTCAATCCCCGTCAGCCGCGCCAATTGCCGCGATCCAAACCGACGCCAACCAGCCGCGCATCGAAGTCATCAAAGACCAAGGTCCCAATGCCGCCGAGTGGGCACTCACGCCGCTCGACGAGGCCATCCCGGCGGACATCCGCCAGAACCTCACCTTCCTGCGTGAGGACTTGCTTGATGAAGGAGCCAAGGCCGCCAAAAGCAAACCGGAGGCCTACAAGCTGGCCTCCGACTACTGCGACAAACTCCTCACCGCGCTCGACCAGCGCGAACTGGCACGAGTCAACGCCGGTTACCGGGCGGCCCAGGCGGATGCGAACAGAGCGACCTCCACGCAAGCTCTCAACGCCCGTCGGAATTACCAGATGAGCTGGCCGCAATACGCCCGTGAAGAGTCCCAGCGCTCCGCCCTGCGCGAAAGCGAAACGGACAAAGCCGACGTGAAGAAGGAACGCCTCAAAGTCGAATGGGTCACCCGTGCCACGCAGATGCGATCCTACCTCGACAACCTCTACCGCCAGCTTCGCGAAGCGATGAGATAAGCGGGCGAAAGAATCTTTCGTCCATGCAATCACACACTCCATCATCCGAATCTGCTCACAGCCCTATGAAACTCCTCCACATCTACACGCTGATACTTCTTGCAACCTTTGGGCAAGCCGCTGTCGAACCTGGTTTTGAGGATCTGCTCAACGGAGACAACGCAGCGTATTGGAAGCAATGTGGGCCAGGGAAAATGGCCCTCAGCGGAGGTGAAACTTTGAACTCATCCAGCAGCGAAGTCGGTGTGGCTTGGTTCACAAAAAGAGAATTCGCTGACTTCGTTTTGAAAGTGGAGTTCAGGGGGGCTGCTGATGAATTCAATTCGGGCGTGAGATTGCGACTGCCCAAACTCGGGAATGATCCAGCCCTTGCCAATCAGCTTGGCTATGAAGTGGCCATCCACCACACTGCTAAACGCTACAAGTGGGAGACTGGCTCTATTCATGGAGTCAAAGCGTCCACCAGCCAAGCCCTCAAGCCTTTGGATTGGAATGCGTATGAAATCACAGTCACCGGACAGGAATACAGCGTGATGCTTAACGGACGGTTGGTGAACCGATTCACCGGAAACCGTGCTCTTTCAGGCTACATCGGTCTCGAACAAAATCCGACAGGCCCAGTGAAGTTCAGAAACCTTCGGATTAGAGACCTCACATCACCTGCCGCTAGCCTATCAGCAGCCCCGCTCGCCTCCATCCAAACCGACGCCAGCCAGCCCCGTATCGAAGTCATCAAAGACCAGGGTCCCAATGCCACCGAGTGGGCACTCACGCCGCTCGACGAGGCCATCCCTGCCGACATCCGCCAAAACCTCACCTTCCTGCGCGAGGACTTGCTCGACGAAGGCAAGAAGGCCGCCAAGGCCAGTCCGGAAGCCTACAAGCTGGCCTCCGAGTATTGTGACAAGATTCTGACCGCGCTTGACCAGCGCGATCTGGCCCGCGTGAACGCTGGCTACGCCGCCGCCCAGGCGGATGCGAACAAAGCGACCTCTACCCAGGCCCTCGACGCCCGCCGCAATTACCAGATGAGCTGGCCGCAGTATGCCCGCGAAGAATCCCAGCGTGCCGCGCTGCGCGAAAACGAGTCGGGCAAGGCCGACGTGAAGAAACAGCGCCTCAAGGTGGAGTGGATGCAACGCGCCGTGCAGATGCGCACTTATCTGGACGAGCTCTACCGCCAGCTCCGCGAGGCCATGAGGTGAGACTTGGACGCCCTCCTCGTTGCTCACCATGTCACCACATTTTTCCGTAAGTTCCCTTCATTACTCATTCGCGTCGATGAAAACCCACCATCTTTTGACTCTTTCTTTCATTCTCCTCGGCTGCCTCCGTGCGCAGGCCCAGGAAATCGACCTCTTCAATGGAACGAATCTGAATGGCTGGAACGTCAAAGGAGGTCCCGCATCCTTTCAGGCAAAAGACGGATGCATCGTGGGCAAGGCAGTTGCCGGCAAGAGCCACACCTTTCTCTGCACCCAGGCGCAGTATGGTGACTTTGTGCTGACCTTTGAGTTCATGGCGGCATCGAATCTAAATTCGGGAGTTCAGTTCCGCAGTCAGGTCTTCGACAAGGATGTTCGCGTGCCGATGGCAAAGCAGGGAGTCGTGAGCGCCGGGCGCGTGCACGGCTACCAGTATGAGATCGACACCAGCGGCCGATTCTTCATGGCTGGCATCTACGACGAGGGCCGCCGTGGCTCCTATCTGGACGGAGACGCCACCAATCCAGCCCTGCAAGCAGCCTACAAGCCAGGGCAATGGAACCAAGGCCGTATCGAATGTGTCGGCACCTCGCTGAAAACCTACCTCAATGGCGTTCCGGCTGCCTCGGCCACCGACAGCCTCACTCCAGTCGGCATCATTGCCCTGCAGATTCATGCGAAAAACCCTCCCGGCTCTGAGGTACGCTGGCGCAATCTGAAGCTCCTGCCGCTGCGCCCTGGGCAGGTGCCCCCAGCCGTGGGCACACCAGTGGCATTTGCGGCAACTCCCCCTTCACCTCTCTCCACGATCCAAACCGACTCCAGCCAGCCCCGCATTGAGGTCATCAAAGACCAAGGCCCCAATGCCACCGAGTGGGCACTCACGCCGCTAGACGAAGCCATCCCCGCCGACATCCGCCAGAACCTCACTTTCCTGCGCGAAGACCTGCTGGATGAAGGCAAAAAGGCCGCCAAGTCCTCTCCAGAAGCCTACAAGCTGGCCTCCGACTACTGCGACAAGCTTCTCGCCGCCCTCAGTCAACGCGAGATCGCCCGTGTCCAAGCTGGCTACCAGGCAGCTCAGGCGGATGCGAACAAAGCGACCTCCACCCAGGCCCTTGACGCCCGCCGGAACTACCAGATGAGCTGGCCGCAATTCTCCCGCGAGGAGTCCCAACGCGCCGCCCTGCGAGAAAGCGAGACCAACAAGGCCGACGTGAAGAAGGAACGCCTCAAAGTCGAATGGGCCACCCGCGCCACGCAGATGCGATCCTACCTCGACAACCTCTACCGCCAGCTTCGCGAAGCAATGCGCTGAAGTACATATTGCCGTTGATTCAAAAGTCCAGTCTCTCACATGAAAACACCAATTCGCAGACAAATCACAAGTTTGTTCACGATCATCTTCTCTCACTCGGTGTGTATGGCGGCCGATATCCAAGCCGATTCATTCGTTCCCGGCTCCATCTGGGCGAACGACCAAGGCCGGCTAAGACTCACCGTCCATGAGCGACAAGGAGAAACCTTCACTGCCAGTTTTGACCTCGGGAAATATGGACTCCGCGACGTCAAAGGAACTGTCAAAGGCAAGCTCATCTACTGGTATGCCAAGGATGTCACAGTGAGAAAGGGCAAAGCCGGCGACGACAACTTCGGCACTCTTGATGGTGACAGCATTCATTTCGTTTACAAAGCTCCCGGCACCTCAAAAGAACTGGGAACCTTCATCTTAAAACGGTCCGGCACTTCCACGCCTCGATCCGCGCCCCCAAACCTCCCTGCGCCTATTTCGATTTCCACCATCAAAACCGACTCCACCCAACCGCTCATCGAAGTCATCAAAGACCAAGGCCCCAACGCCACGGAGTGGGCGCTCACCCCGCTCGACGAGACCATCCCTGCCGACATCCGTCAGAACCTCACCTTCCTGCGCGAGGACTTGCTTGATGAAGGTGCCAAGACCGCCAGAAGCAAACCGGAAGCCTACAAACTGGCCTCCGACTACTGCGGCAAACTCCTCGCCGCGCTCGACCAGCGCGAGCTGGCCCGAGTCAACGCCGGTTACCGGGCGGCCCAGGCGGATGCGAACAAAGCAACCTCCACGCAAGCTCTCAACGCCCGTCGGAATTACCAGATGAGCTGGCCGCAATACGCCCGCGAAGAATCCCAGCGCGCCGCTCTGCGCGAAAGCGAAACGGACAAAGCCGACGTGAAGAAAGAACGCCTCAAAGTTGAATGGGCCACCCGCGCCACCTCCATGCGCTCCTACCTCGACAGCATCTACGCCCAGTTTCGCGAAGCCCTGCGACAATCGCCGCCGGTAAAGTGATGAGGTTTGTTTGCAACCCTCCCGCCCGCTTTGCGAATCTCTCTTCGAATCTGAATTCCTCTCCCATGAAATCCCTCGTCCACTTCATCGCCTTTAGCTTGCTCGCTCCAGCCTGCGCCGGAGCCCAGGAAATCAGCTTGTTCAACGGACGAGACTTGGCTGGGTGGAGCGGTCTTTCCGAATACTGGTCTGTCGAAGGCGGAGCCATTACCGGGCGGGTGACCAATGGTAACAAATCCAAAGGAAACACGTTTCTCGTCTGGCAGGGGGAAGTCACGGATTTCGAACTGGCGTTTCATTTCAAATTGACCGCCGAAAACCCCGAAGGCATGGCAAACTCAGGCCTTCAATTTCGGGCACAGATGGGCAATCCAGCTCGGTTCGGCCTCAAAGGCTATCAGGTCGAGCTGGACTCGGGCTCCCTTCGCCCAAGGAACTGGAACACCCTCGGAAATGTGTCTGGCGTGGTGACAAATGATCCTCCGGGCGAGCTCTTGGGAACCATTGGAAAAAAATCACAAGCTCCAGGGATGGTTCTGGCCTCACTGGGCACGGAACAAAAGGTTCCCGACTCATACCGGCCCGGAGATTGGAACGAATGCCGCGTCATTGCCGATGGAAACCGCATCCTCACTTTCATCAACGGCCTTCCCGCAACCGAAGTCATTGACACGAGGAGGAGTTACACGCGTGGATTGCTAGGGTTCCAGTTGCACAACCCCTTGGAGCCGAAAACGATCCAATTCAAAGACATCAAACTACGCCATCTCAAACCAGGCTCCGCTCCTTCGGTGCCTGCGATCACGATGCCTGCTCCCACTCCCGCGCTCTCTGCACTCTCCACCATCAAAACCGACGCCAACCAACCTCGCATCGAAGTCATCAAAGACCAGGGTCCCAACGCCACCGAGTGGGCGCTCACACCGCTGGATGAAGCCATCCCCGCCGACATCCGCCAGAACCTTACCTTCCTGCGTGAGGACTTGCTTGATGAAGGAGCCAATGCCGCCAAAAGCAAACCCGAGGCCTACAAACTGGCCTCCGACTACTGCGACAAGCTTCTCGCCGCCCTCAGTCAACGCGAGATCGCCCGTGTGCAGGCCGGCTACCAGGCGGCGCAGGCGGATGCGAACAAAGCGACCTCCACCCAGGCCCTCGACGCCCGCCGGAACTACCAGATGAGCTGGCCGCAATTCTCCCGCGAGGAATCCCAACGCGCCGCCCTCCGCGAAAGCGAGACCAACAAGGCGGACGTGAAGAAACAGCGCCTCAAAGTCGAATGGGCCACGCGTGCCGAACAGATGCGCTTGATCCTCGACAACACCTACCGCCAGCTCCGCGAGGCGATGCGGTGAGAACGAGGTAAAAAGCATTCTCCGGCACTGTGACAGCTTCACTTTTTCTGCCCCCGCTCATCCTTTACGAAACCTTGATTGAACATGAACGCCGCACTCTGCATTGCCTCCGCAAGCATCCTGATCCTCGCTCAAAACATTTGGTCTCAAGAGATCAGCCTGTTCAATGGGCGGGACCTTGAGGGGTGGGAGGGGGTGAAGGAGGATTGGTCGGTTCAGGACGGCTCAATTACGGGCACTTCTACCGCAGAGCATCCCGTGGTTTCCCACTCATGGCTGGTTTCAACGGCACCTGTCATGAACGATTTCGAACTGAGCATGCAATGCAAAGTTGAGTCCACTGGACGTGCAGGAGTGTTGAAAGGGGATATCGCTTACAGGGCAACAATATCGGGCAAGAATTTTGACTCGCTGGCCGGCTATGGCATTGCGCTCGGCGTCGGAGACGGAGTGAAAACGGCCATGGGGAATTTTATCGAATCCCATGCCAATAAAGATCGAACGCTGCTGGCATATCGTGGTGAAAACAGTGTGGTCAGAAGAAGCTTCCACAAACACACCATCCCTGACATGGCATTCCGAGATGGAAGCAAAGCGACGCTTTGGTGGGCCGACTCTGCGAAGAAAGAAACATTTATGACCAGCTCAGAAATCTCGAAGATGATCGGAGCCAACCAATGGCTCAGCCTGCGGCTGATCGTGGTAGGAAACCTTCACCGCTTTTACATCAATGGATTGCTGGTAACGGAAATGACCGATGAGCCACGCCATCTCTCAGGGAAGATCGCACTCGGCCTCTCCAATGAATTGGCCACCATCCAGTTTAAGGACATCAAGCTCAAAGCTCACACCCCCACTGCGATTGCTTCACCATCAAGCACTGCACCTCCATCCACCACCCAAACAGAAGCCGGACAGTATCGCATCGAAGTCATCAAAGACCAAGGCCCCAACGCAGCCGAGTGGGCACTCACGCCGCTGGATGAGGCGATCCCCGCCGACATCCGCCAAAACCTCACCTTCCTGCGTGAAGACCTGCTCGACGAAGGCGCTAAAGCCGCCAAGGCCAGCATGGAAGCCTACAAGCTGGCATCTGACTACTGCAACAAACTCCTAGCCGCACTCGACCAGCGTGATCTTGCGCGCGTCGAAGCCGGCTATGCCGCCGCCCAAGCTGACGCCAACAAAGCGACCTCCACACAGGCCCTCGACGCCCGCCGGAACCACCAGATGAGCTGGCCGCAATTCTCCCGCGAGGAATCCCAACGCGCCGCCCTGCGAGAAAGCGAGACCAACAAGGCCGACGTGAAGAAACAGCGCCTCAAAGTCGAATGGGCCACCCGTGCCGAACAGATGCGCCAACACCTGGACAACATCTATCGCCAGCTCCGCGAAGCCATGCGATGATTGATTCGCAGAAGAAGCCACACTTGACGTTACATGCAGGACGATCTCCTGCCTTTTCATCCGATGAACCATTACTTTTTAACCCATCTGATTTGTGTTTGGGCTCTGCTAGCGCCCACCGGGAACGTTTCAGGACAGACGACGGATCCGTCACTCGAAGCTCTGACGGGCTCTCCGTGGACCTGGATCAGGCCCGATAACAAAACCACCGGGGCGGTGATGTTCGACACAAATGGCCGGGTGGTGCAGGATACGCCTGGAAACAAGTGGCAGGGCACCTGGACTCAAACCGGGCCACTCACCGTCGTCATCACGCACGACAAAAAGTACAAATGGACGCTTCAGTTCAGCGCCGATTGGAAGACATACACCGGTCGTTCTGGGCGCAGAAAAAGTCCGGTTTTGGGAAACCGGATCAACCCCCTGCCGGCGGTCGATGCCGAGAGCACCAGCGCCCCAGCAATCGCCACCCCGGAGCGCTTGCGAATGGTCCAGACCGATTCCACCCTGTCGCGGATCGAAGTGATCCGGCAACAAGGGCCGAATGCGGCGGAATGGGCGTTCACACCCCTCGACAGGCCCATTCCCGCGGACATCCGCCAGAATCTAACCTATTTGCGCGAGGACTTGCTTGATGAAGCCGCCAAGGCCCCAAAATCCAGCACCGCCGCTTATACGCAGGCCTCTGACTACTGTGACAAGCTCCTCGCCGCCTTCAGCCAGCGTGAGATCGCCCGCTTGCAGGCGGGTTATCGGGCCACCCAGGCGGATGCGAACCAAGCAACGTCCACCCAGGCCCTCGACGCCCACCGCAATCACCAGATGAGCTGGCCGCAATTTTCCCGCGAGGAATCTCAACGTGCCGCCCTGCGAGAAAGCGAGGCCGACAAGGCTAACGTGAAAAAGCAACGGCTCAAGGTCGAGTGGACTACGCGAGCTACGCAAATGCGTACTTTCCTCGACAACCTTTACCGTCAGCTCCGCGAAGCCATGCGGTGATGGGAGTGCCCACGCAAATACTTGGCGACTGAAAGTTTCTGCGCAGAGGTACGCGGCGATGAGCACCGAACTCAAATACCACTTCGCCTCCGACAACACCTCCGGTGTGTGCCCCGAAGCCTGGCAGGCGCTCGAAGCAGCCAACGTGGGTTACCAGCCGAGCTACGGCGCGGATGCTATCACAGCGGAGGCCTGTGAGACTTTCCGGCAGTTCTTTGAGACAGACTGCGATGTCTATTTCGTCTTCAACGGCACGGCGGCCAATTCCCTCGCCCTGGCCACGCTGTGCCGGAGCTACAACAGCATCATCACCGCGCATGAGGCACACGTCGAGACTGACGAATGCGGCGCGCCGGAGTTCTTCAGCCACGGCTCGAAGATCCTCCTCGCCAAGAGTCCGCTGGGCAAGCTCGACCCCGCCGATGTCGAACGCATCGTCACCAGCCGAAACGATCTGCATTTTCCCAAGCCGAGGGCGCTGAGCATCAGCCAGAGCACGGAGCTTGGCACTGTCTATCGACCGGGTGAAATCAAGGGCCTCGGTGCTCTCGCCAAACAGCATGGACTGGGGATTCACATGGACGGTGCACGCTTCTTCAACGCCCTCGCCGGCCTGAACTGCGCCCCGGCGGACATCACCTGGCGCGCCAGCGTGGACGTGCTGTGCTGCGGTGGCACGAAGCTCGGCATGGCGGTGACGGAGGCGGTGGTGTTTTTCAACAAGGAGCTGTCACAGGACTTCCAGTATCGCTGCAAGCAGGCGGGGCAGCTCTGCTCGAAGATGCGTTTCATCTCGGCGCAGTGGCTGCGCATGCTGAAGGACGAGACCTGGAAAAGACACGCCGCAGGCGGCAACGCTCTCGCACGCCGTCTGGCGGATGCACTCGGCCACCTTCACGGCGTGCAGATTTTGTATCCGGTGGATGCAAACGCGGTTTTCGCCAAACTGCCGGAGAAGATGAAGGAAGGGCTCAAGGAGCGCGGCTGGGTTTTCTACAGCTTCATCGGCGGCGGCTCACGCCTGATGTGCTCCTGGCACACGACGGAGGCGGATGTGGACGCCTTTGTCGCCGACGCGGCTGCATGCGTATGAGTCCGCGCGGCGACACTCTCGTCCGTCAGTCCGCTTCGTCACCCGAATCCTCATCCGATTTGGGAAGGCGCTTGAAGTGCAGCTGCTGGACGCGTCGGAGATCCGCCTTGGTGGTGGTGACTTCGTAGTCCTCGATGACTACTTTCTCTCCGACCTTTGGCAGGTGCCCGAGCATGTGCGTGACGTAACCTCCAATCGTGGTGACTTCATCGCTCTCCAGTTCGAGGCTGAAATGCTCCGCCAATTCGTAGAGATTAAAGGTTCCCTCGACGACGAATTCATCATCGCTCACACGGCGAAACTCGCTGACATCGTGGTCAAACTCGTCCTGAATGTCTCCGACAATCTCCTCGAGAACATTGTCGAGCGTGACGACGCCAACCGCTCCCCCGAACTCGTCCACGGCGAGCACAAAGTGCACATGCTTGTCGAGAAAGAAGCGCAGCAGCTTGTCGATGGGCATCAACTCCGGCACCATGTGCATCTCGCGTTTGATCGAGCGCAGATCAGGCTGCGGCCTTCCCACCTGTGCGAGCAGATCTTTGATGTGAATCATGCCGACGGCGTGGTCGAGATGGCCTTCGACGAGCGGATAGCGCGTATGCTTGGAGTCGATGGCCAGTTTAAGGTTCGCCTCGAAGCTGTCGTCGGCGTCGAGAGAGACGACGGCGTTACGCGGCGTCATCACATCCCGCACGCAGCGGTCGTTGAGGGCCAGGGCATTAAGGAGAATGTCTTTTTCGGTCTCCGTCACCTCTTTCGACTTCTGGCTCTCCGCCACGATGTGCCTCAGCTCCTCTTCAGAGTGGGCGATCTCGTGCTCTGAAACGGCGGTGATGCCGAAGAACCGGAGAACGAGGTTTGTACTGGCGCTGAGGATCCAAATGGCCGGCTTCAGAAGCACATAAAACAGGTGCAGCGGCCGTGCGATGAGGAGCGTCATGGCCATGGACTTCCGGATGGCGAGCACTTTCGGGGTCTGCTCGCCCAGCACCACGTGAAGGTAGGTCACCACGGCATAGGCGAGACCGATCGACGTCCAGCGCACTGCTGCTTCGCTGGTGATCCCGACCTTGAAAAGAATCGGCTGAATCACCATCGAGACAAACGGCTCGCCAAAAATGCCGAGGGCGATGCTGGTGAGCGTGATGCCGAGCTGTCCGGCTGACAGATAGGCATCAAGATTGCGGGTGACGTGCTGGGCGAATTTCGCTCCGCGGACTTCCTCTTCCACCGCGGCGGTGAGCTGGCTGTCCCGCACTTTGACGATGGCAAACTCTGCGGCGACGAAAAACGCGTTCAGCAGCACGATGGCCAGAACAATGACCGACTGCCAGAAGATGTCTCCGGCCGTAAAATGCCACTCGCGTACGAGTTCTGCGGTGGCATTGGCGATGAGGAGAGTCATGGGGCGGCGCTGTTAGGCATCACAGCTTCTCGTAATTCCCATCGCAGCGCTTTTCGAGGATGGTGAAGCCGGCGGCTTTGGCGTCGGAGATGGAGAGGGGTTTCGTGATTTTCGGCGTGTTGAAGCCGGAAATGAGTTTTTTGACCGGCTGCCTGCAAAGCGGGCATTTTTCAAGCGCCGGCCTGCTGATCGGCCGCCGCAGGTCAAAACCGCGGCGACAGGAAGGACACCCTTTTTCAGGGTCTTCAGCAATGTAGGAGTAGGTAGGCATCCGATAAGATTAAAGCTCTTCCTCTCCAGGTGGCCGACGACTGGAGCCGGTCCACCGCAGCACGGACAAGAGATTACCAGCTCGACTTGGTCACACCGGGAATCATGCCTTGGGAGGCGAGCTCGCGGAACGTGAGACGGGACATCTGGAAGCGGCGCATGAAGGCACGACGACGACCGGACACGCGGCAGCGGTTGGTAAGGCGCGTGGGGCTTGCGTCACGGGGAAGCATCGAGAGGCCGATATAGTCGCCACTCGCCTTCAGTTCAGCACGGAGCTTCGCGTACTTTTCGACGGTTTTACGTTTGCGCTTGTCGCGCTCGATCCAACATGTTTTTGCCATAGGGGCGCGGAGTCTGCCTCAAAGCCCCCTGAAGGCAAGCAAAATTTCGCTGGCAGACCTTCCGTTTCAGGTTAAATCCACGGTCACTATGGTCATCTTTTACGGAATGTGTCTCGCTGCCGCCCTCCTGTTTTGCGGCGTTCTTGTCTTCACCTACCTGGTGAAAGGCTGAATCGGCGGCTCCCCCCGCTCGCATCACTGGTAGAGGAAGGTCGTCAGCGGACTGGTGGCAGAAGCCTCCTCTCCACCCTCCGCCAAGCCGATCTCAAAAGCACTGCGCCCCGCGTCGACAGCGGATTTAAAAGCCTGCGCCATCCTCACTGGATCTGCTGCCACCGCGATGGCGGTGTTCACCAGCACAGCGTCCGCCCCCATTTCAAAGGCCTCAGCCGCATGGCTGGGAGCACCGATCCCCGCGTCCACCACGACCGGCACAGTGGCCTGGGTGATGATGATCTCGATCTGCCGCCGCGTGGTGATGCCCTGATGCGAGCCAATGGGCGACCCCAGCGGCATGACGGTGGCCGTACCAACATCCTGCAGGCGCCGGGCCAAAACGGGATCCGCATTGATGTAGGGCAGGACAGTGAATCCCTCCTTCACGAGGATTTCCGCCGCTTTAAGCGTCTCAATGGGATCCGGCAGCAGGTAGCGGGGATCAGGATGGATTTCGAGCTTTACCCAGTTCGGAAGTCCTGCCGCGACGGCCAGCCGGGCCAGGCGCACGGCTTCTTCGGCATTCATCGCCCCACTGGTGTTCGGCAGCAGCAGCACACTCTTCGGGATAAAGTCGAGGATGTTGGCAAAAGGGTCCCCCTTGCCCGTCAGATCGGCCCGCCGCAGCGCCACAGTCACGATTTCCGTTTCCGAGGCAACGATCGCATCCCGCATCAACTCCCCGCTCGCAAACTTCCCCGTGCCCAGCATGAGCCGGGAGTTGAACTGGCGATTGGCGATGGTGAGGGGCTGATAGGGCACGGGCGGGAGCAATGAACCGATTCCCGACTCACGCAAGCATCAGCCGCTGCAACAACTCGCCTGTCGGCGTTTGGATGCCGATGTAGAAGTCGCCAAACTCCCCATACTGGGTCGTCACCTCGTCAAAACGCATCTCATAGACGATGCTTTTGACCTGGAAAAGGTCGTGCGCAAAGAGCGTCACGGCCCACTCATGGGAGTCGAGACCGGTGGAGCCGGTAATGAGCTGGCGGATTTTGCCGGCATACTTGCGGCCTGTCTTGGCGTGGCCGCCCATCAACTCGCGGCGCTTGGCGAAATCGTTCGCATACCAGTTCGCTCCGACGCTGCGACGCTTGCTCATCGGATAAAAGCAGAAGACCTGCCAGTCAGGCAAATTGGGATACAGACGGTCGTTGTAGTACTTCGTCATGTGCTTCTTCCACTCGGCCACCCGCGCTTCGAAGGCTTCGGTGCCGGGCGCGAGCCCTTCCGCCTTTTCAATCTGCTGCTTGAACTCGTCCTCCGACTGCGAGTATTCCGTCCACTCCGTCATGGAAAGATAGCTGTAGCTCGGAGTCAGAACGTCGGGGCCGAGGGACAGGCTGATTTGCCGCTCAAACTTTTGCGAATCGTGCAAGTCCGGGGTGAGCAGCATAAAGCCGACCTCCGACTTCGGCGAAACCATGGCAAAGGCGAGCAACTGCGTGCCGGGATGGCGGCGGATTGACTCAATGGTGCGGGAAAGATTCTCCCGCCGCTCCTGCCGCTCTTCAGGTGTCAGCGCAGCCCAGTAGCCATGATCGATTGTGTAGAACAGGTGCTGAACGACCCAACCCTCCTCCGAGATCAGGGGTTTCGATTCGGCGGGACCGTTGGAGGTCGGGAAAGAGGTCGGAATGAGCATGGTTGGTTGTTTTTTGGGGTATGCCTGTCCTCATACGCCGAAAATGCGACGGCTCAATGGCCGAAAAGTGGCATTCATCACGCTTCCATTCACCTCACGCGGGTTTCGTAGGTTTTCGAGTGGCCACGCGAGGGTACGTTCAGCGTGTAGGTCTTCGCGTCCACACTGACCAAACAGTGAACGTGATGCGCATCGCACGAATCAACGTCGTCGGCGTGATTGGCGATCATCGCCTTGTCTGCAGTGTTCTCGTGATCGTCACGGACGTTTTCATGAACCTGATACATCGCCTGGATGCTCGGTGTGGACTTGAGCGCGTCCATCGCGCTTTTGCTGGTGCCTTTCTTCGGGCCGTTGTTCATCACGGAAACGGTTGGCCGGAGGGATTGAATGAGCAGCGGGTTGTTGCTGCTGTCGAGTCCGTGATGGTTCACCTGATAGAGATCAACCGTGCCGACAAGATTCACGGGCGACACCAGCTTTTCCTCCGCATTCCAGGTCAGGTCGCCTCCGTCAAAGAACCGGAAACCGCCGAACTCCAGCATCAGCACGACGCTATTCGCATTATCGCTGGGATCGGGTGCCTTCGGCGGCACAGTGCCGTTCAACGGATTCTGCGGCGCTCCGGCGGGTGGAGCGATGAACTTCTGATTCGCGCCGAGGCAGCGCAGCGTGAGCTTCGGACTGCCGTCGGCTTGCTTGAGCGGAATCTCATCGCCAGCGGCGACGGTGGAGCGTTTTTCGACCTTGGCATCGAGGTAGGGGCGGCTCATCAGCGTCCAGCGCATGTCCTGCGGCTTGCCATCCGGACTGCCGTTGGGAACACCCTTGTCGTGCAGCGTGCCGATGGGCATGAGCGTCGCCAGTTCGGCCATTCCTCCAAAATGATCGCCGTGAAAGTGCGTGATGATGACGTGATCGATACGTGAAAGTCCCGCGACCTCCTTTGCGACCTTTTCGATGCGCTGCGGATCGCGCCCGCCCGGATTGCCCGTGTCGATCAGCACCGATTCGCCCGCAGGCGTGACGAGCAAGGTTGATCCACCGCCTTCGGAGTCGATCCAGTAAATGTCGAGGGTCTTGTCACGGGCGACGGCGGTGAGCGTGAGGGCAAAGAGAGCAGCGAAGATGGCTTTCATGGTTGGCTGGGCGATTGAGGCAAAGAATACGGCAGATGGCAAGACTTCAGGCAGGCGTATTCGCTTTCAGCACCCGCAGCATGTTGCCGCCGATGACCTGGCGGATCGTGTCATCGCTGTGGCCGCGCATGATCATACCGAGGGTGAAGAGCGGCCAGTTGGACCAGGCGACGCTTTGCTCGGCCTCGATGGTGGTGCGATAATCGTCCTTCGGCCAGAGGTGTTCCCAGCGGTCGGCGGGACCACCCGGGGCTTTGAGCAGCTTGGTGCGCTCCTCTTTGTCAAAGCGGGAGATGTAGGCGGTGTCGCAGCCGATGGCGGCGTGCTTGGCACCGAACTTTTTGATGACGTGGTCGAGGTGGTCCATCAACGCGGTGATGTCGCCTTTGCCGCCAAGAAAGCGCGGAATGCAGCACATGCCGACGAGACCGTCGGTATCGCAGATCGCCCTGATCGTGTCGTCCGGCTTGCCGCGGAAGTGCTCGTAAACACCGCAGCAGGTCGTGTGGCTGGCCACCATCGGCTTGGCGGAGGCTTTGGCGGCATCGAAGGCTGTTTTCCATCCGCTGTGCGCCACATCGACGATGACGCCGATCTTGTTCATTTCGGCGACGGCGGCATGGCCGAAGTCGCTCAGTCCGCCGTCGTGCGGTTCGCCCGCGCCGTCGCCGATCGGATTGCGGCGGTTGTAAGTGGCGTGCATCATGCGCGTGCCGAGCTCGTGGAAGATGCGGATGAAGCGCAGTTCATCGCGTACGCTCTCCCAGTCCTGCATGAGCGGCACGCCGTTGGTGGTGAAGCAGAGCCCGACGTTTCCAGCCTTCTTCAACGCCACAATCTCATCCGCCGTGGTCACCTTCGACAGTGCGGGTTTCATGGCATCAGTCGCCTTGGTGAAATGGGCGAGGCGTTTGATCAATCGCATCGGGTCGCTGCCTTCCTCGCCGGTGTTTTGGAAGATGCAGGTCACGCCGACGGCGTGGAAGGCGTCGAGAAACTCCTTGCGCTCGCGCTCGCTCGTCGCGTTGCGATTCATCGACATCGATTCGCGCAAATCCGCGATTTCACCCGCCGACGCACCCGCCTTGATCGCTTCGTTCATCGTTTCCGCGTCGATCGCACAGCGCGGCGCAAAGCCGTAGCTCTCAAACACGACGCTGCCGAAGTGCAGTTCCCAGGCGTGCTCAAGCTGCGCCTGCGTGGGCTTCAAAAGATTGAGGGCGACTTCGCGTCGCTTGTCGATCTCCGGATTGCCGGAGCGCCAGATCTGTTTCGCCTCCTGCGAACGAACGTGAATGTGAAAGCTGCCGGCGAGGGCGGCGAGCGGCAGGGTGCGAATGAGGCGGCGGCGGGAGATCGCGGTGTTCATGAACCGAAACAAACGCGTCCCGGCTCACTTCTTCATCAACCCAAGCACCGCCGAGCTCATCGCCTTCACCCCGGTTTCGATCGTGGGCTCCGGCACCGGCTTGAAATAGGGAGAATGCAGGGACGGCAGCGTGGTACCCTTGGCCTTCGCCTCGGCGACGACTTCCGGCGGCTGCGTGCCCAGCCAGAACATGCACAGCGGCACCTTGTCCTTGGTCATGCCGTATTCGGAAAAGTCTTCCGCGCCCATCACCGGCTCGCGGGTGATCACGTTGTCCTTGCCGATGACCGGTTCGACAAGCTGGCGCACGTCGGCACACAAGGCCGGCTGGTTGTAGAGCGCGCTGGCGCTGTCCTCGGCCACGATGACCTCGGGCATTTTATCGGCGGGCATGTTTGCCGATTCGGCCTGGGCTTTGACGATGCGTTTGATGGAATCGATGAGGTGCTGGCGCGTCTCGCTCTTGTAGCTGCGCAGCGTGAGCTGCAGGCGCACTTCATCGGAGATGATGTTGCTTTTCGTGCCTCCGTGTATGCTGCCCACCGTGACGACTGCCGGATCACCGGGCCGCACCTCACGGCTGACGATGGTCTGCAGGGCCAGCACGATTTGCGCGGCGAGCACGATGGGATCCTTGGTCAGATGCGGCATCGAACCATGACCGCCGACACCTTTGACGACGATCTCGACGGTGTCGACGTTCGCCAGCGCATAGCCCTCGACGATGCCGATGGTGCCATGCGCCATGTCCGATGCGCAGTGTAACGCCACGGCCTTGTCCGGTTTCGGGAATTTGGAAAACAGGCCCGCCCGCAGCATCAATCGCGCACCCAGCACCCGTTCCTCCGCCGGCTGGCCGATCATCACCACCGTGCCATGCCACTGGTCTTTGAGTTTCGCCAGCACCCGCGCCGTGCCGATGAAGCTGGCCATGTGAATGTCGTGCCCGCAGGCGTGCATCACGTTCACCTCACGACCGAGATCGTCCTTCACCACTTTCGTGCTCGCGTAAGGCGCGCCGGTCTGCTCCTTCACCGGCAGCGCGTCCAGATCGGTGCGCACGAGGATCACCGGGCCGTCACCGTTTTTTAAAACACCGACAATGCCGTGACCACCCACCTTCTCTGTTACCTCCAAGCCGACATCACGCAGTTCTTTAGCAACCCTGGCGGCCGTCTCCACTTCGTGCAAAGAGAGTTCGGGATTCGCGTGCAGCTCCTTGTAGAGCGTCAAAAGCGACGGCAGTTCCTGCTTCGTCAGGGAGGCGACATCATCGGCGATGACAGGAGTCGCAAGACAAAGGATGGCGAGGATCGATTTCATGATGCAAAGGACTTCAAGCCGCTGGTGGCGACACGGCGACCGTTTTTGAGAATGAGCAGCGCGTCCGCATCCGGATATCCACGCAAAAACACCATGCCGCGCTTCTCACCGAGCACAAAGAGCGCCGTGGAAAGGGCATCCGCCGCCATCGCGGTCGGTGCGAGCACCGAAACGCTCGCCAGTTCGCCGGGGGAATCTCCGGTGCGTGGATCGAGGATGTGATGGCGGCTGAAATCGTCGCTGAATGCTGTCTCATAATCGCCGGAGGTGGCGAGGCAGCGGTTTTCGAGACGCGTGAGTGCCGCGAAGGCATCCCGTTCGCGCGGATGTTGAATGCCGATGTGCCATGGCGCGTTTTCCATGTTGTTGCCGTGCGCACTGAACTCGCCTGCGTCGATCAGAGCATGCTCCACACCATGCGCACGCATCACGCGCATCGCCGCGTCTGTCGCAAAACCTTGCGCGATGCCATTCAATGTGATCGCCATGCCAGGTGCGAGTTTGATGCGCTTGTCGTCGATCTCGACCTTACGCCAGTCCACGAGCGCGAGCTTCACGGCATCCGGTTTCATGCCTTTCAGCTTCCAAAGCGGCTGCACCGTGACATCGAAGGCGCCGCCGGACTTTTCGGCCACATCAGCGGCAAAACGCAGCACCTCGACGAGCGCCGCATCCGGCGTTTCGAGCACGCCTTCACGGTTCAACCGCGAAATCTGGCTCTCAGCTCGATAGAGGCTCATCACGCTCTCGATGCGCTCCAGTTCCGCGAAGGCCGCGTCGAGCGCGGCATTGGCTGTGTGTTCGTCCGCATGCAGCACAGTCATCGTCACGGTCGCTCCGAGCGCTTTGGAAGACTGGGAAAACTTCCGCACACCACTTTGTCGGGAGCAACTGGTCATCCACGCCCCGCAGGTCCCGGCGGCGAGAGCAAGGAAACGTCGGCGGCTGTGCGGGGGATGATGCGGCGAGTTCATGAATGGATTCGGAAAAGTTTTGGCATAACGCATGGCGTCATCCTGAGATTATGCGAAATCTGATGCTGCGACACGTTCGCAAGTCAGGGAGTCTTCTCCGTAGACTGTTTCTGGAGGAGGAGTTCACGCTCGGCTTCGAGTTCGAGTTTCTCCTTTTTGATGCGAGCGATGTCATGGGCGAGTGTTTCGGGCTTTGGTAATGCTTCCAATCGCTTTGCTTCCTCATCCATGGCTCTCTTGATCTGTGCCATGCGTGCTTGGAGCTCCTTTTGCAGCTCTGTCCTTTCCTGCTTCTTTGCTGTTTTGAGACTCTTGGCCAACGATTCAAGTTCGCTTAGCATGATGGGCAGGTCGTCCCCGTACGAATGGATCAGGTTCACGATGTCCTCCAGCTTCTTCTCTCGCAATGCGATCTCCTTGTTCAAATCATCCACGCTCCTGTGATTCCCCATGCTGCGCATCCACTCGGCACATCGCTGCGGCCAGTCGTTGATGGGATTGCCAGCTTTGCGCATGCCGAATCCGTGGCCGCCTTTGGTGAAGAGATGGAGCTCGCAGGGGATGTTATGCTTCTTGTATTCGAGATAGAGAACCGTGGCGGCGGTGGAGTTCTGACCGTCGTCGTGGGCGCAGGCGAGGAACATGGGAGGTGCATCTGCGGGCACGGTGAAGCCTTCCTTGAGCTTGGTGGGCTCCTTGTATTCCACAAAGCCGCCGCCGTAGATCATGATGCCGAAGTTTGGAAGAGGTGACATCTTCAATATTTTCAAAAGCTCCAGATAGGATGGAGCTAGCGGTAAGCTTTCTGGACGGTCACAGGCAAGATGTGCGAGTAGATTCCCTCCCGCGCTGAAACCGAGCAGACCGACACGTCGCGGATTGAGGCCCCATTCCTCCGATCGGGAACGAACAATCGCCAAGGCTTGCAGCGCATCCTGAACTGGCTTTTCGTGCGGGGCGGCCTCATCGCGAGTCGGCGTGCGGTATTTGAGCAGAATGCCGGTGACGCCGATGGTGTTGAGCCACTCGCAAACCTGCGATCCTTCATGAACAGCAGAGAGGAAGACGTAGCCTCCACCAGGAGCGACGATGACGCTGGTACCGTTCGGCTTTTCGGGACGATAGACCGTGATCGTCGGCTCGTGGATATCGGTGATGGTGCTCTTGCCGGACTTGGTGCGGATGAAGTCTTCCGTAGCCTTGGAATGCGGCTGCATCTGGCCGGGCGCACCGTCAGGCCAGAGTTTGATTTCCTCGACTGCCGCAGGGGCGGAGACGGTGCAGCAGTAAAGCAGGATGGCGGACAACTTCATGGATGAAGGCGCGCATCTTACCCCGCCCCGCGGCCAGAGTGAAACCCAAATCTTTGTCGCGTGGTCAGGCGTCCAGGCCGAAGGCGGTGTGGACGACGCGGGCGGCGTTTTCGACTTCGCTTTCCCCGACGATGACGGCGGTCTTGATCTCGCTGGTGGAGATCATCTGGATGTTGATCTTCGCATCTGCGAGAGCGCGGAACATCGTGGCGGCGACGCCGCTGTGGCTGCGCATGCCGATGCCGACGACACTGACCTTGGCGATGCCGCTGGTCGTGCGGAGCTGGGCCTTTTCACCGAGTTCGGGAAGGATCTTTTTCAGGGCCGCCTCAGCCTTTGGCAGATCGGCGGCACTGAGGGTGAAGGAGATGTCCGTGATGCCGTCGAAGCTGACGTTCTGCACGATCATGTCGATCATGACATTCGCGTGGGCGATGGCGTCGAAGATGGCGGCGCTGATGCCGGGACGGTCGGCGACATCGTCGATGGTGACCTTGGCCTGGTTGCGTTCGAGGCTGACGCCGCGGACGACGACGGATTCCATGCCTGGGGTTTCTGCTTTCACGAGGGTTCCGGGGTTGTTGTTCATGCTGCTGCGCACTTCGAAGCGCACACCAAATTTGTTCGCAAACTCAACGCTGCGGTTCTGCATCACCTTCGAGCCGGAGGAGGCCATTTCGAGCATCTCCTCGTAGCAGATTTCAGGGATCTTCCTGGCGGTTTTCACGACGCGGGGATCGCAGGTGTAGACGCCGTCAACATCGGTGTAGATCTGGCAAAGGTCAGCCTTGATGGCGGCGGCCATGGCGATGGCGGTCAAGTCGCTGCCGCCACGGCCCAGAGTGGTGATTTCGCCGCTGGCGGTCTCGCCCTGGAAGCCGGCGAGCATGACGATGTTTCCTTCATCGAGCATTTTGCGCACGGCATCAGGCGTGATGTTGACGATGCGCGCCCGGGTGTGGACGCCGTCGGTGGAGATGCCGGCCTGCGCTCCGGTGAGGGACACGGCCTTGCCGCCCATCGCGTTGATGGCCATCGCCGTGAGGGCAATGGTGGTCTGCTCGCCGGTGGAGAGGAGCACGTCCATCTCACGCTCGCTGGGTTCCTGCTCTGGGGAAACCTCGGAGGCGAGGCGAATGAGGTTGTCGGTCACGCCGGACATCGCGGAGACGACGGCAACGACCTGGTTGCCGGCACGCTGCGTTTCCAAAATGCGACGCGCACAGTTGCGGATGCGCTCTGTGGTGCCGACGGACGTGCCGCCATATTTCTGGACGATAAGGGCCATGCTATGGGTTGGGGAAAGGGCGCGGAAAGTGGCACGCAGCACCGACGGCGCAAGCAGGGAAATGAGGCTGGCTCACCGGAGCCGTGATCGAGGGACAGTAACAGGCTCCGAAATCACCGGGAAAGGCGCCGCAAGACATCCAGGGCCTTCGCTTCGAAGAGCTTCCGCCACTCCGGAGCCACGAGCACGTCGCAATCCTCCTGCGCGTAGCCACTGTTCAGCCGCTGCTGCTCTGTGGCGGTGTACCAGATGTAGCCGTTGGTGTAACCGGAAACGTGCGCGTTGACGTCCCGTGCGGCTTTCTTGATGTCGAGGCCCACCTGCACGGTGAGTTCGCCGGGAAAGGTGACGAGTTTGAAGACACCCACGCGCAATCCACAGACTTCGGCGTCGAGCGTGGCGCTGTTCGCGGCCTTGGTCTGGGCGAGGTGCCTCTTGAGCAGGGCGAGGTTTGCATTCAGCCGCGTGAGCTTTTCCATGACGGCCAGATTGCCGAGGTAGGCCTCGACGAGCGCCCTGTTGTCCGCATCGAGCTGCTGCAGCGGCGCGGGATTGTCCAGATAGCCCTGCGCGTAGTGTGAGGGTGTTTCCGGCCAGAGTTTGTGCTGCATGAGCAGAGGCAGGAAGGTTTTGAAATTGATGTTCGTGGGCCGAAGGGAAGCCACGAGCACTTTTTGCTCCGCCTCGATGGCGGTGATGCGTTTTTCGTAATCGGCCGCACGCGGCAGCGCGATGACTTCGCGGCTGACTTTTAGCGTGTCGTCATTTTGCGGCTCGATGCGGCGGATCGCCGCCAGAACACTCGCGCCGAGCAGGGTGCCGAGCGGTTCGGCGTCGGCGGGGCGGCTGACTTCCTTGTAGTGGATGGGATTGATGTCTCCCCCGCAGCCCTGGACGAAGAAGGCCATCGCACCGGTGGCCTGCTCGATCACCTTGGAGGCGTAGCCGGGGAAGTCGGCGGAACTCCCCTTCCCCGGAGGATTCATGATCGGATGGCAGGCGAAGTGATAAACGACGGCCAGCGGCGTGCCATCCGCGCGGTCGAGCCGTAGCAGGCCGATCTGCGGATCGATCGGTCCGGTGCTCACCACCTCCTCGTCGCGCGGCATGGAGTACGCGCGCCGCATGTCGATCTGGGTGCCGTCCTTGAGAAACATGCGGCGGTTCTCACTGATCCTGCTCTCGCTGCCGACTCCGGCAACCGCCGTGACAGGCACCAGGTTTTTCGCGGCGTCCTTCGCCGCCTGCACGACGAGCTGCTGCAAATCTCCGCGCACCACGCCGTGGCAGTGGCTGGCATTGATGATGACCTCGTCGGCGAAATCGCGCAGTTCCGCGCGCACGTTGTCGAGGAAGCCGTTGCCGATGCGCCCGATCCCACCGATGGCCACCGCATCCACGGTGATGAGCACGGCGGTCGTCCCCCCGCTCTTCAACACGAGCGCCTTGGCGTGGCAGGGATCGTTCATCGGCACCGTCCGATCGCTGATGTCCACCCTGGCGATGCCAGCGAGGATTTCGGCGCGGGCGGTGATGAGGGTGGACGCCAGAACGGCCACTGTGACAAAGCGGAGATGCATGAGGCTAGAACGCGCAACCTGAGGCATCCCTGTCCGCCGGGCGGCACATCCCGGAGGGCGTTAACCTTTCCATGGGTGCTATCCCGGCAATAGCACAAGGCTTCGCTCTTCGGCCGACAATTCCCGCCACTGGCCGACTTCCAGCCGCAAGTTCGCCAATTTCAGCCCGCCGATACTCACCCGGACAAGGCGCAGCGTGGGAAATCCGACCGCGGCGGTCATGCGGCGTACCTGACGGTTTTTGCCCTCCGTGAGCGCAAGTTCGATCCAGCGGGTCGGGATGTTTTTTCGATAACGGATCGGCGGATCACGCGGCGGATGAGGGTCGCCCTCCAGCCTTCGCGCATGACAGGGCAGTGTGCGGAATTCCTTCAGGTCCACGCCTTTGCGGAGTCTTTCAAGCGCCTCATCGCTGACTTCTCCGTCCACCTGGGCGTGATAAGTGCGCGGATGGGCGTGGCGCGGGTTCAACAGGCGATCGTTCCATCTGGCCTCGTCGCTGAGGAGCAGCAGACCTTCCGAATCGCGATCCAGTCGGCCCACCGGGTAAACGCCGACCGGAAATCCAAACTCGGCGAGCGTGCGATGCGACGGGTGCTCCCGGGTGAATTGGGAGAGCACGTCAAAAGGCTTGTGGAGGGCCAGGAGCATGGACGCTGCTCATAACGCCCATTTTGCAGCAACTCCAGTCCCGTGCGCGCCGGATCGCGCTTCTGGCGTCTTGCACGGCGCAGGCGCTGCGTCTAGCCTTGGCGGTACGATGAAGTGGTACTTCAACAATGCCGGAGCCGCTGAGGGCCCCCACGACGACAACGCGATGATGACGATGGCCCGCGAAAAAAAGATCGCGGCCGATTCACTCGTCTGGCATCCCGGGCTTGATTCCTGGCAGTCTGTGACGGCGCTGTCGCCGTCCTGGTGGGGGGACCAGAAACCGAAGCCGACCGTCAAAACGACAACATCGTCAAAGGAGAAAACCGCCGACAGCGGTGGTGGCGCGCGTCGTCTCGGCGGACCGATGGCTCCGACCACTGAGGCGTCCGAACAGTCCAGCGGCGGAGGACTCCTCAAGCGCCTGTTCGGATTCGGCCGCAAGAAGTAGGAGGCTGGGCAAAAGACGCGGCAAGGTTTTCTTTGCGACCGGAAGCGCCCGCGTCACCTTGGAACCATGACCCACACCAAGCCCACCGATGTTCGCGTCACCGCCGCCGAAGTGTTCTTCATTCCCGTGACGATGCGTGTGCCACTGAAGTTCGGCCCGGAAACCGTAACGGGAGGTGTCTGCCTGCGTGTTCGTGTGACCGTGGAAGACCGCAGTGGCAGAACGGCCCAGGGATGGGGTGAAACCCCGCTGAGCGTGTCCTGGGTCTGGCCAAGCTCCCTGAGCGTGACAGAGCGTGCGACCCGCATGCAGTATTTTTCCACCCTGCTGGCGAAGCGCCTCGTCGACGCCGGATTGAGCGGGCACCCGATGGAGATCGGCCAGGACTTTATTCAAGGCGCGCTGGCCCTGACCCTGAAGGAAGCCAACGAGCTGGCCGGCGGCGACGAAATGCCCTACCTCGGATCGCTCGTGGCGTTCAGCGCCTTCGACATCGCGATTCACGATGCCTACGGCGTGCTGCACGACCGTGACATCTACACGACTTACAACGCGGAATTCATGAACCGGCGACTCCCTCCGAATTCATCACGCCCGAATATGAAAGCGGCATCAGTTTCAAGGGACGCTACCCACAGGGACTACCTTCGTCATGGACGCACCCAGGCAGCTTCCCGTCTGGCATCTTGTCGGCGGTGTGGACGCCCTCGAAACCGCCGACCTCACCGGCAGCGAGCCCAAGGACGAGCATCCGATTCTGCTGGCAGACTGGATCAAACGTGACGGCCTGAAATGCCTCAAGGTGAAACTGCGCGGCACGGATGCCGCATGGGACTATGAACGCATGCAACGCGTCGGCCGCATCGGACTCGCCGACGGCGTGACATGGTTCAGCGCGGACTTCAACTGCACCGTTCAGGAACCGGCCTACGTGAACGCCATCCTCGACCGTCTGCTGGCCGAGGAACCGGAGATCTACGCACGCACTCTCTACGTCGAACAACCGTTCCCGTATGACCTGGAGGCGCATCAGATCGACGTGCGCAGCGTCTCGGCGCGCAAGCCGCTGTTCCTCGACGAAAGCGCCCACGACTGGGAGTTTGTGCGCCTCGGCCGCCGTCTCGGTTGGTCCGGTGTCGCTCTCAAGACCTGCAAGACGCAAACCGGCGCGCTGCTGAGCCTCTGCTGGGCCAAGGCGCACGGCATGCCGCTTATGGTGCAGGACCTGACGAATCCGATGCTCGCCATGATCCCGCACGTGCGCCTCGCCGCTCATGCCGGCACGATTCAAGGTGTGGAATGCAACGCGATGCAGTTCTATCCCGACGCCTCGCTGCCCGAACAGGAAATTCATCCCGGCCTCTATCAGCGCCGCAACGGTATCGTCGACCTCAGCACGCTCGGCGGGCCCGGCTTTGGCTACCGTGCGGACGAGGTGAAGCGTACGCTTACTTGAGCTCCTCGATCGTGATCGTGTAGTGGTGCGGACTGTCTTCGCCGCCGAAGACGATTTTATTTTCGCCGACTTTCAATGGGCAGGAAATGACCCCCGAGTCCACGGAAACGTGGGCTCCGTTCACCCAGGTGCCAAGCTTGCTGCCGCGATCGCGGATCAGGAATTCGCCATGCTCGAAATCGATCTCGCAGTGGTTGCGGGACAGATGATAGGGCTGTGCATCGTCGATGGAGAGATCGTTGCGGGCCAGGGAGGAGACCGCAGTGTCAAAGTAGGAGCGGCCGATGCGGAAAGGCAGCTTGGTGATGGTCTTGGCGACAGGGGGATGATCAAATCCTGTGCTGCCGTATTGGGAGGCAAGCTTGACGCGGAAAACGGGCTCTTTCACAGATGGCTGCTTGGGCTTGATGTTGAGGGGCACCGTAGCATTGGTGGTCGTGGTCAGCAGGAGGTCGGTCTTGCGAATGCGTTCGAACAAAGTGGCGAGATAAACATGCAGGCGGTCGGGACGTTGCAGAATTTCGCGCTCAAATTCCTTGTCGCTGATGACCTCGACGGCGGTGTTGTCGATCGCCGTGGCGGTGGCGGAGCGGGGGCGGTCCATGATCATGCCCATCTCACCGAAGATTTCACCGGGACCGATCTTCGCCAGTGACTGTACGCCGTGTGAAGTGTTCAGGGTGATCTCGACGAGTCCGTTGACGATGAAGTAGGCTTCATGGGACTTGTCCCCCTCGCGGAAGATGATCTGGCCTCTTTGAAAGTGCTCGGTAGGCATAGGCCGGAATCGTACCGGTTGGCCTCCGCAGGTCAAGCCTTGCCTCAAAGGATTAGAGACGGCGGACGACCACCCGGCGAATGCGCGCCTCGGTGGCGTAGGTGGTGAACCCGAAGGGCAGGCATTTGGAGATTTCCCCGGCCCGCAGACCCACCTTCCGGCCTTTGATGCTGACGTTCACAAATAGCCTCCCATCGATCCATGCACGAAGATCCTCCTCCCGCACTTCGAGACGGACCTTGTACCAGCGCTTGTTTTCAAAGAAGGAGTTGCCGCGCGTGTTGTTCTCGCTGGCGTCCATGTCGTCGATGCTTGAAATGCCCACCAAGGTTCCGCCCCATCCGCCAATGATGAGCGTGGCGTACGTGTCGTTCACGGGAAAGGTGAACGCGCCGAAAAAGTCGTTCCCCTCCACGCGCATGGCGTCGTACTCCACAGCATAGCGAGTCAGAGGCAGTCCGGCGGAGTCCCAGGCATCGAACCGCACGCCGGTCATTGGCTGGCCGGGGTGCAGTGTGATCTCGCCGTCCGAAACGGCGGTCTTCCCCTCCTCGGCCATCCCGGCGGGCTGCCATGCCGCTTCAAACTCCGGCGACAGAAGAGACCACTCGGCACGACGCTTCGGCCCGCACTGCACGACGACAAAAACGAGGCAAAGCCACGCGATCCGGCCTCCACATTTCTTGAGAATCGAACGCATCAGGTTTTCATGTCGCAGCAGGAGAAGCCGCTCTTCATCCTATGGCCCACAGGATGACGATGGGAGCAACGGATGTAAATAAGGCTCCTTGAGAAACTTCAGCCACAAAGGAGCGGCCTTCTAACTAAAAAGCGGTGGAGTGGTGCGATTACATCAACCCGGACATGCCACGCCCGCGTATGAATAAAGCTATTAGCGGCTTGAAGTCCTCACATCGACCCGGCTATCGTGTGAATTTCAAATTTCCGTCTTCAGTTACCCATCCAGTCACCGGCGTGCAATCCTCTTCTGACTCCAGCGTCAATTCGAACAACAAACTCCCAAAGCGCTTCCTGCGGCGTCTAGGCATCATGCTGCGGCAGTGGATCGATGCCGATTACCACCCGGAAGGGGTGGACGCCGTGAGGGCGCTGGAAGACAAGGTCGATATCAGCCGCACCGTTCCCTTCATCATCATTCACGGTGGCTGCCTGGCGGTTTTCTGGGTGGGTTTCGGTTGGTTTGCACTGGCGGCTGCAATCGCGTTGTACCTCATTCGCATGTTCGCCATCACGGCGTTTTATCATCGCTACTTCTCACACCGCACCTTTCGCACTTCCCGGCTGGGACAGTTCCTGTTCGCCGTTCTGGGAAACTCGGCGATGCAGCGCGGGCCGCTCTGGTGGGCGTCCGTGCACCGGCATCACCATCATCACTCTGACGAGGAAGTGGACGCGCACTCGCCGCGATGGAACGGCTTCTGGTGGTCGCACATCGGCTGGATCACCAGCCGCCGAAATTTCCCCACCGACTACAGCCGCGTAAAGGACCTAGCTGCGTTTCCGGAATTGCGATTTCTCAACCGGCACGATCAGCTCGTGCCGGTCATCTATGGTGTGTTTCTGTGGCTGACGGGAGCCGCGCTCGAAAAATGGGTCCCCGGCCTCGGCACCAACGGGCCGCAGCTCTTCGTCTGGGGCTTTTTCATCAGCACCGTGGCCCTGATGCACGCGACCTTCTGCATCAACTCCCTGGCGCACGTTCTGGGCAGAAAGCGCTTCGCGACGGAAGACGACAGCCGCAACAACCTGTTCCTGGCCCTGATCACGCTCGGTGAAGGCTGGCATAACAACCACCACCGCTACGCCTTTTCCACGCGGCAGGGTTTCCTGTGGTGGGAGATCGACATCTCCTATTACATTCTCAAAATCATGGCGTGGCTGGGCCTCATCTGGGACCTGCGCCCGGTTCCGCAGGCAGTGTATGCTGAAATCCGCAATCAAGAGCCGGAGGTGTCTCCGTGAAACCGCGGCTGGCGATCGTGGGAACAGGAATCGCCGGCCTCGGCTGCGCTCATTTTCTCCACCGCAGGTTCGACCTGACGCTTTTCGAGGCGAACGACTACGTCGGCGGGCACACCAACGACCGCGACGGCGAGGAGTGGATCGTGAGCCACTACCGCTTCGTGAAGCCGCTTTGATCAGCCGCCTAGTGCCTTCAGCAGAAATTCGACCGCGGGCAGCGCGGGCTGATTCTTGTAAGCGTCGTCTTTGAGAACCTCGCGCAGGAGTTGCCGGGCGGCGTCCGGTTTCCCGGCGCGGCGCATCATCTCCGCTCGATAAAGCTGCATGCGCAGGATGTCGGCCACCTCCCGAGTGGCGAAGGCAGCGTGTTCGAGCAGGTCGATCGCCTCCGGCAGTTTGAATTGCAGCGCGGAAAGCAGCGCGGTGAGCTCAAGAAGTTTCGTGCTCTCACGTTTTTCGGCGAGTTCGGTGAGCGCGGCTTTGACATGCGCCTCGGTCTCTCCCGCGTGGCGCAGGACCATGCCCTGATAGAGCGCGTAATCGCGGTCCGCCCCCTGACCCAGCTTGGTGCCGATGCCCCTGCCAAACGGACGATAGAGGGGGTCTCCCAGGACGACATTCATCCAGGACAGCGCGGGGGTGGCGTTCCATGCGGCCTCGCTCACCGTGAAACCCTCGAGCAGTCGCTTGTTGAACACGTCGAAGTGCATCGTCAGCGAAAGGAAGGGCTCAAACACATTCCCAAAGGACGCCGCCGCGCCTTTTGACAGCAGCGGTCCGACCCACGCCTGATCGTGCGTGCGAATCACTCCGGCGCTGAAGGAATGAAGGTGGCAGGCGATGGCTCCGCGTTTGAATTTGAAGGTGGGGGAACTCAGAGCGCCGCTGATCTGGCCGGTGTACCAACCGAAGTACAAGATGGTGTCCGGCAGCGGCCAAAAGTCACCCACGAGGGAGGGCTCGCGGTCGATGAACACGGGAATTCCGGCCTTCTCAAAGGCCGCCGCGCTCTGGAGCAGCCAGTCCTCGCCCTGCTTGTACGCTTCGGATTTCTGCGCCAGATCGATCACGGCGCGTCCAAACAGCCCATTCTGCTCCGCATCCAGCGCGTCGTCGATCATCCGCCGGACGACCGCGTCATCCGGCCCGTCGAGCCGCCCTACCAGCAGCAGCCCCGCCGCCTGCTTCGCCCGGTGAAAACGCGCCGGCTGGTCGAACCACGGATTTCGCAATCCTCCCGATGTCGGAGGCTTGTTCAGGCCCAGCACCGTCAGTTCAGAATCCACGCTGGCTTCGTCCTCCTGGGACTGCTTGGGATTCTCCACGGCGCGCCGGATCTGGAAGGGCACGCCGCGCATCAGGGCCAGCACACGCACGCCGGTCTTCACCTCCAGCAGGTCGTCCTTCTCGGGAGGCGGAGTGCCGGTCAGCGGCGGTGGCACATTCCACCAGCCTTTGTCCTGAAAGATTTTCAGCAGCGGCTGACGCAATTTTTCTTCAAACTCAGCCCGCGACATCGAATCCGTCTTTGGGCAACTCAGGCCGATGATCCTCTCCTTCGGAATGCCGCGCTTCTCCGCGTAATAAGCCGCGAGATCTGCCGATCCCGGAAAGTCAGGATTGAACACCACCGCCGTCTCCGCCGCGGCATCCCACTCCGGTGACTGGGCCGCCACGTGCGCGGCCATCAGCAGTAACAAAAACACAGCCGCTTTCATGCCCACTCCAGTTTGAGCCCGTCGTAGGCGATGTTCACTCCGGGCGGCAGCCTGGGATCCTCCACCGCGTGCATGATCTCGCACTGAATATGTGTGAACCATGTCTGCCGCGGTCGAATCTCCCTCTGCACAGCCAGCGCCTCCTCGAAACTCAGGTGCGTGGGATGCGGCGTGTGCCGCAGCGCGTCAATGATCAGCGTGTCCACCCCGCGCAGCGCCTCCTCCGTCTCCGGCTCCAGCGTCTTGCAGTCCGGGATGTAGGCGCAGAGTTTTCTGCCTCCGCGCGTGAAGAGGAAGCCAATGGTGTGAACTTTGCCGTGCCTCACCGGCAGCGGAGTGACCGTCGTCTCTCCGAGATGAAAAGGTCCGTGAATCGGCTTCGGGAAAGGTTTCAGGTAGCCGCGGTAGCGGTTCTCGCCGCTGAAGGCGTACTCAAACATCCGCTCCAGCACCGCCAGACAGTCCGGCGTGCCATACACTGGCATCACCTGGTCCACATCCACAGTGAAACGGCGCAACTCGTCAAAACCCGTCAGGTGGTCCATGTGCGGATGCGTAAAGATGGCCGCATCGACCCGCCGGATGTTTTCCCGCAGACACTGAGTCCGCAGGTCCGGCCCGGTATCCACCAGCCACACCATCTCCGGCGTCTGAATGTAAACCGAACAGCGCAGCCGCTTGTCCTTCGGATCCGTGCTGCGGCAGACGGCGCAGTCGCAGCCGACCACGGGGACACCGACCGAGGTGCCGGTGCCGAGGAAAGTCAGGTGCATGGACATGATCGTGAAAAGAGAGCAACAGTCATTAACCAAGAATGCCCGTTTTCACAATCGTTCTGCGTCGCGGATCGTGAAACGGTCCGCGCTACGCCATGCCCTCGGAAAGCGGTCTTGCTACGACTTCTTGTGCTTCGCGGTGACAGCACCGTCCTTCCCCTCAGGCCAGGAAGCACCTTCGGCAATCCACCGGCGGATCAGGCTTACCTCATCCGTCGGGATGCGATGTCCCGTGGCGGGCATGGCCTTCTTGTCTTTCGGCGGCAGTTTGAGCGCGAGGTAGAGCATGCTTTTTTCAGGCTCCTTCGGCACGATCACCACACCGGTTGCGCGCTTGCGAAAGGCGAGTTCGCGGGTTTGGAGATTCAGCTCGCCGAGCATCGTTTCCGAGTTGTGGCATTCAACGCAGCGGTCGGCCAGGATCGGCTTGATCTGCTTCACGAAGTCCACCGCCGGTTCATCGGCGGCAGTGAGGAGGCTGGCGCCAAGCGCCAGGAACAGGGTGGTGACGAACAGTTTTGATTTCATGGTGGTTGCAGTGTCTCCCAGAAGCGAGGTGGCCGTCTTTACATGGATTGGGACATGGTACGCCGATATTGCCCGGCTGTATCGTTAAAACGGGCGATCCGTTCACGGGAAGATGCCGTGGTTTTTGTAGCTTTCCCCGACGCGTTCCAAAGCGGCCAGGAAGGCGGCGGTGCGCAGATCGGGCACTTTCCGCTCCTTCCACACGCGGTGAACTCTGCCGTAGGCCTTGGTCATGCTCTGCTCCAGCGCGGCAATGACGAGCTCCTCTTCGCTTGGCCCCTGAATGAGACGTGGCAGTCGATCCGCGGGTATTTTCGTGCCGACGAGATTCTCAATGGCCTCAAGCAGCTCGCGTTTCACCAGCTCCTCGTGGCGGGAGATCATGCGGTCAAAGCTCACCCCGGCACGGTTTTTGAGCCATTCGAAGTAAGAAACTGTCACGCCGCCGGCATTCAGATACATGTCCGGAATCATGAGAATGCCCCGCTCAGAGAGGATTGCCTCGCCTTCAAAATCCACCGGACCGTTGGCGGCCTCAGCGACGATTTTGGCACCGATTCGTGCGGCATTCTCCGCAGTGATTTGGTTTTCCAGCGCAGCGGGAACAAGGATGTCGCATTCGCGCTCCATGAGTTCCATCCCATTTTCGACGCTCTCTGCGCCCGGATAGTGGAGAATCGTTCCGTCCGCTTTCCGGTGATTGAAAACCGCCTCCACGTCGAGCCCGTCCGCATTGAAGATGCCGCCCTCGCGTTCGATGATTCCGGTGATGATCGCCTTGCCCTCGTTCTGCAAGAACCACGCGGCATAGTAGCCAACGTTTCCGAGTCCTTGGACGATCACCCGCTTTCCCTCAACGCCTGTCGTCAACCCCAGCGGCTTCATGTCCTCCTCACGTTCCATGCAGGTGCGGATGCCATAATACACGCCCAGTCCGGTGGCTTGGCGGCGGCCGGGAATGCCGTGCATGCTGAGCGGCTTCCCTGTGACACAGGCGTAGGCGTCCGCTGAGTTGACCTTGAGGTTCTTGTAGGTGTCGGCGATCCAGCCCATCTCGCGCTCGCCCGTGCCATAATCGGGTGCCGGCACGTCGATGTCTGGACCGATGAAGTTTTTGCGAATCAGCTCGGCCGTGTAACGCCGCGTCACCCGCTCGCGGAATCCTTCCGAAGTGGCACGCGGGTCGATGCACACGCCGCCCTTCGCACCGCCGAAAGGAACGCCGACCAGCGCGCACTTGTAGGTCATGAGCGCCGCGAGCGCGATCGTCTCATCCACCGTAACGTCCGGACTGAAACGTATGCCCCCCTTCGTCGGCAGGCGGTGGTGACTGTGCTCGGCGCGGAAGGCCTCGATGACCACAATGCCGCCGTCATCCGCCCTCACCGGAAACTGCATGCGGTAGGTTGAGTTGCAGGAACGGACCTGCTCGATCAACCCCTTGTCCATGTCGGAGAACGACGCCGCGCGGTGGAAATAATGATTAACACTCTCGAAAAAAGCTCCTCGTGACATACGGCATTCATTAACGCGGTTCGCCCTGACTGCATGTCACAATTCTATGCCGCCAAGAAATCATGTCGGTTGCCCGAAGCCGGACGACACATCATGATTTGGCCATGACCATCGAACAAATCACCGCACGCATCTGTGCGTTTCGCGACGCCCGGGACTGGATGCAGTTTCACAATCCCAAGGAACTCGCCGTCGCCATCACCGCCGAGGCAGGGGAGTTGCTGCAGCACTTCGTCTGGCAGCAGCCGGGGCAGATCGAGCAGCGCGTGAAGGACAAGATGCCGGAACTCAAGGATGAGATGGCCGACGTGGGCATCCTGCTCTTCGAACTGGCACACAACCTCGGCGTCGATCTGGGCCAGGCGATGATCGACAAGATCGAGCGCAACGAATCACGCTATCCCGTGGCGAAGGCGCGTGGATCGAACGCCAAATACAACGAGCTGTGAGCGAGCCCGACGCTCCAACGCCGCATCGCCGTCGTCCGCGCTACTCGGGCAAGAACCCGCGTCGCTTTGAGGACAAATACAAGGAGCTGAATCCCGAACGGTACGCCGAGACGATCGCCAAGGTGCGCGCCTCCGGCAAAACACCCGCCGGACAGCACGTGCCGATCCTGTTGAACGAGATCATGCAAATCCTCGCGCCGCAGCCCGGCGAACGCGCCGTGGACTGCACGCTCGGTTACGGCGGACATGCCAGCGCGTTGCTGAAGGCCGTGCAACCAGGCGGAACGCTGCTCGCGCTCGATCAAGATCCCATCGAAATCGTGCGCACCGAGGCGCGGTTGCGTTCCAGCGGCTGCGAGGAGTCTGCGCTCGTCGTGAAACGCATGAACTTCGCCGGACTGCCGCGTGCGCTCGCCGAACTCGGCTGGAGCGATGGCGTGGACGTGCTGCTGGCCGATCTCGGCTGCTCCTCGATGCAGTTCGACAATCCCGCCCGCGGTTTCAGCTTCAAGCACGACGGCCCGCTCGACATGCGCATGAATCCACTGCGCGGTGTTTCCGCCCGCGACCTGCTGCAAAAGCTCTCCGCCGCCAAGCTGAAGACGATCCTCGAAGAAAACGCCGATGAACGTCACGCGACATTGCTCGCCAATGCGCTCGCCGGCACCGATCATGCCACCACCCGATCGCTCGCCGAGGCAGTGCGCCACGCGTTGCCTCATCGTGTCGATGACGAAGAACGCGAGGCCACTGTGCGCCGCGTGTTTCAGGCGCTGCGCATCGCCGTGAACGAGGAATTCACCGCGCTCGACACGTTTTTGCATCAACTGCCGAACTGCCTGCGCCCCGGCGCCCGTGTTGCCATCCTCACTTTCCATTCCGGCGAAGACCGCCGCGTGAAACACCTCTTCCGCGATGGTTTGCGCGGCGGCATCTTCAGCGCCACCAACGACGAAGTCATTCGGCCATCATCCAAAGAAACCCGTGACAACCCGCGTGCTGGGCCGGCGAAGTTGAGGTGGGCGGTGAAGGCGTGATCTCTGTGCGAAACATCCCGGAGGCTTCGTACTTCACCGACCATGTTCCAACCGTCGCGTCTGCTTCTCCTTAGCGTTCTTTGTTTTCCGTGGGTCGCCAGCGCCCTGCAAGAGACTTGGGAGTCGGGTTACGCAAAGGATGATGCCAACGGGAAGTGGGTGCTGGGGTATTGGAAGTTCGATGGCGAGGCGGCTTTGAAGGACGTGTCTGGCAAGGGGAATGACCTCATGCTGCAAGGCGCGGTCTTGAGAGCGAAAGGAAAGTTTGATGGCGGGCTGGAGTCGTTTCCGGGTTTTCCAGTGCAGGACAAGCGGCATGGGGCGGTGACGGCGGCGAAGCCGGCCCTGTCGCCTAAGGGGGCGTTCACGCTGGAGATGTGGATCAAGCCGAAGGCGGAGTTCAAACCGGAGCTGCGCTGCTACCTGCTCGACAAGAAGTACGTCGATCACACGGACTACCAGTGGCAGATCGGCGATGCCGACAAGGCGGGGTTGCGTCGGATGTTTGTGACGCTGGGATTCGGCGCGGAGTCTAAGGCGGTCTATTCGCTGCCGTTCAAGCTCGAGACGGATGTGTGGCAGCACGTGGCCTTCACGTATGATGGCGTGGGCGGCGCGAAGTTTTATCGCAATGGCGTCGCGGCGGGCGGTGCGAAACTGGAAGGCTATGGCGCGGTGACGCCGGGCGTGAAGCCGTTGAGCATCGGCGACCGGCTCGGCAGCAATTACGGTGGGTTTCCGGGATTTATCGACGAGGTGCGCATCAGCGACAGTGTGCTGAGCTTTGAACGCGTGGCGATGCAGATCGCAACGACGCGGCAGGTGTGGCGGCGGATGGAAACCGCGAAGCCGCTGGAGATTGTGGTGACGAACCTGCGACGCGAGACGATGACGGGTGCGAAGCTGTCGGTGAATCTCGGCGGGAAGGACGAAAACTTCATCGTGCCCGATCTGGCGGCGGGAAAGAGCTTCACGGCGAAGTATGTGCTCAACACGTCGCTCAAAGCGGCCGACTACGAACTGCGCGCGCGATTTGAAACCGGGAAGTATGCCACGGAGCAGTCCACGCACCTGCAGATCGTGCCGCGTCTGGCACCGCGCATGCCGGTGATCATGTGGGGCGCGGGTGGCAACGAGATCGCAAGACTGAAAGACATCGGCTTTACGCACTTCATCGGTCTCGGTGCGGATGTGGGTGCGATTTGGGCCAATCGCGCCATCGCACCGCCGGGGAAGCCGGAGATGATCGAGCGCAACCGTCACACGCTCGATGAGGCGCTGGCCAAGGGGCTGGGAGTGGTGGCGAGTTTGTCACCGGGACGCTTTCTGGAGAGCGATCCGAAATTCCTGCGCGTGGACCGCGTCGGGAAGCCGTATGCGCGGCAGGACATCTGCGCGTCGATGCCGGACTTCGCGCCTTTTTTTCAAGTCGTCGGCATGAGCATGGCGAAGGCCTACGGCGATCATCCGGCCTTCACGACGGCGCTGATCGACACCGAGGTGCGCGATGCATCGCAGCCGTCGTTCAACGCGGTGGACATCGAGAACTACCGCAAGTTCGCGAATGCGGACATTCCTGCCGAGGTGGTGACGCGCGGCGGCGTGGACTGGACGAAGCTGAAGGATTTTCCAAAGGATCGCGTGATCGCGGATGATCATCCGATTTTGAAATACTACCGCTGGTTCTGGACGGTGGGCGATGGCTGGAACGCACTGCACACCGCGCTAAGCAAGGGCGTCAAAGGCAACGGACGACGCGACTTCTGGACCTTCTTCGATCCGGCGGTGCGACAACCGAGCATCAGCGGTGCGGGCGGTGGCGTGGACGTGATCTCGCACTGGACCTACACCTATCCCGATCCGCAAAAGATCGGCATGTGCGCGGATCAACTTTTTGCGATGAGCGCCGCGACTGGCAAAAACCAGCGCGTGATGAAGATGACGCAGCTCATCTGGTATCGATCGCAGACCGCGCCGATTGGCAGCAAGGCGCCGGGTGAAGTCGTGGCATGGGAGGATCACGATCCGGAGGCCGCTTACATCACGATCGCGCCGATGCACTTGAAGGAGGCGCTGTGGACGAAGATCGCACGACCGATCCAGGGCATCATGTATCACGGCTGGCAATCGCTGGTTCAGACGGACAGCCCGAGCGGTTATCGCTTCACGAATCCGAACACTGCGCCCGTTTTGAAGCAGCTCATTCACGACGTGATCGAGCCGCTGGGGCCGACGCTCATGGCGATTCCCGATGAGAGAAGCGAAGTCGCGTTCTTGGAGAGCTTCACCTCGCAGATGTTTGCGCGACGCGGTGGTTACGGTTCGAACAACGGCTGGGAGGCGGATGTGTGGCTCGCGTTGCAACACGCCCATGTGCAGACGGACATCCTGTTTGAAGAAACGCTGCTTACGAGAAGCGGATTGAGCGGACGCAAGGTGCTCGTGATGCCGTATTGCGATGTGCTGACGAAGTCCGTCGTCGATCGCATCGCCGACTGGCAGAAGAAGGGCGGCAAGATTGTGGCGGATGAGTTTCTCTGTCCCGGCCTGAAGGCAGATTTCACGATCCAGAGCTTCAAACGCGAGAAGAAGGCCGCGGAGGACAAAGACAAAGTGCTCGCACTCGCAAAGACGTTCGCCGGATTCTCGCTGCCGCAGAAAGCGACGTGCGACAATCCGGAGATCATTGTGCGCACGCGGAAGTTTGGCGACGCGACGTATGTCTTCGTCGTGAACGACAAACGCGAATACGGCAGCTACGTGGGCCAGCACGGCCTCGTGATGGAAAATGGGCTGCCTTCGAAGGGAATCGTGAGTTTGAAAGCGGAATCGGCCAACGTGTATGAACTCACCGGCACCCGATTCATTCTGCCAAAGCGCAGTGAAGACGGGGTGATGAGCTGGCCGGTCGAACTCGGCCCCTGCGACGGCAGGATCTTCATGATCACGCCGAAACCGCTGCTGGGCATCCAGCTTGAAGCGCCGGAATCTGCCAGCTTCGGCAACGTGGCGAAGGTCAACGTCAGCATCAGTTCGACTCAGAACACACCGACGAAAGCGGTCATTCCCGTGCGCGTGGATGTCCGCGATGCGAGCGGCAAGCTCACCGAAGGCAGCGGTTTCTACGCCGCCGAGAACGGCATCGTCGAACTTAGCCTCGACCTCGCTCCGAATGAAGACCCCGGAACGTGGGAAATCCGCGTGAAGGAACTCGCCAGCGGGATGGAAGCAGTGAAGTGGATGCGGGTGGGGAAGTGAAGAAACAGGAATGAGAAGTGACCAGGGGTTGACCCTGCGCGTAGCGGCTCTTAGCGTTTCCGTGTTGTCAGCGCATGCCCCTCCCCTCCGCCCCTCATTTTTCTGAACAAAACCTTCACGCGGGTTGGACCCTCGCAGCCTATGTGCGCGATGGTGCCCAACAGTGGCCGGACCGGATTTTTCTCCGGGATGGCGTCGACGAATTGAACTACGCGGAGGCATGGAGGCGCGTGGCGAGCATCGCGTCATGGTTGAACAAGCAGGGGATCGGACGTGGCGAGCGCGTGGTAATGGTCACTGAAAACCGTATTGAAACAGTGCTCATGTTTTTCGCGGTGGCCCAGATCGGCGCGATTGCCGTGGTGCTTCACCCGCAAATGAAACCTGAAGGGCTGCGTCGCATCCTGACGCAGACGGAGCCAAAACTGGGCATGCTGGAGTCGGCAACATCCGCGCTGAGCAGTGAATTCGGGTCCACGCCGGTGGTTTGGATCGGGAGTGAGGATGAGAGGCTGCATTTTGACGAATTGATCCAAGAGCAGGAGCCGGAACGCGTGCCGTTTCCGGGCATCGATCTCGATCCGGCATTTCTGGTCTTTACCTCCGGCTCCACAGGCACACCGCGAGGCGTGATTCTGACGCACGACAACGTGCGCTTCGTCTCGGCGGCTATTCAGGCTCGGCTGCAATATCAGGCAGACGACCGTGTGGCGATTTTCCTGCCGCTATCGTTCGACTACGGGCTCTATCAGCTTTTTTACGCGGCGCTGGTGGGTGCGAGCGTGTTCATCGGCCGGCCGGAAATGGCAGGGCCGGAATTGCCGCGTATTTTGGCGACTCAGGAGATCAGCGTGCTGCCGGGAGTGCCGACGCTGTTCGGCGGTCTTATCAAAATGCAGCGCTACCGCCCGGTGCCGCTGCCGAAGCTGAGGGTGATCACGAACACGGGCGATCATCTGCCGCAGAGCTACATCGCAAGTCTGCGGGAACTTTTTCCGCAGGCTCGTGTGTTTCCGATGTATGGCCTGACGGAGTGCAAGCGGGTATCGATCCTGCTGCCTGAGGAGTTGGAATCGAACCCTGAGTCAGTCGGCAGGCCACTGGATGGCACGGAGGTTTTTGCGATGGATGCGAACGGCAAGCGTCTGCCAACGGGTGAAACGGGTGAGCTGTGCGTTCGCGGCCGCCATCTGGCGCTCGGCTACTGGCGGGCGCCGGAGGAAACCGAAAAGCGCTACAAGTTCATCGGCGAGGGGCACTCGCGCGTGCTGGTGAGCGGCGATTTCGGCAGCGTGGATGCGGAGGGGTTTCTACACTTTCACGGGCGCAGTGATTTCCTCATCAAACACAGGGGCCATCGGCTCAGTCCTGCGGAAGTGGAGGAGGAGGCCTGCCGCATCGGCGGCGTCGTGGCGGCTGGATGCGTCAAGGACGAAGCGAAGGATCTGCTATGCCTGTTTGTGACGTCTGCAGACGCCGAAATCGACGAACAGAAGATCATCCAGACGCTGAGTCTGAAGCTCGAGCCAGCGAAAGTCCCGAACCGTGTGATTCTGCTGCCGGAGCTGCCCAAGACTGGAAACCAGAAAGTGGACCGCAAGGCGCTGCGTGCAATGCTATGAACGCCAAATTTGCCAGCGAACTGATCTCGAAATACGGCTCGCCGTTGTTTGCGTACGATTTGGATGCGGTGCAGCAGCGTGCACAGACTCTGATTGCCTGCCTGCCTGAAGGATCGAGATTGTACTATTCATTTAAAGCCAACCCTCTACCGGCCATCGCACGCGAACTTCGGACGCACGGCGTGCGCGCGGAAGTCACCTCGGCGGGAGAACTTGCGGCAGCGAGAAACGCGGATTTCGAGGAAGGCATCGTGTTTGGCGGTCCGGGAAAATCGGAAGCAATGATCGCCCGTGCACTGGCGGAGGGCGTGCGGCATTTCTCCTGCGAATCGTTCACGGACGCAGCGCGGCTTTCCAAAATAGCGGTGCAGGCGGACGTGGAGATCACGGCAATGCTGCGCGTGAACCCGCAGCAGGCACCCGACGCGCGGCTGGCGATGAGCGGGGTGGAAAGCCAGTTCGGTTTCGATGAGACGCTGCTGCTGGCGGAAGACGCGGCGGAGCGGCTGCGTCTGCCAAATCTCACCCTGAACGGCGTGCACGTCTACTTCGGCACGCAGGTGGCCTCCGTGGAAGCGCTGGGGAAAAACACGCGCTGCGCACTGGAGACGGCGGAGCGTGTTTCAAAGGCCTTGAACATGAATTGCGCCGTGGTCAATGCGGGCGGTGGTTTTCCCTGGCCCTATGCGAGTGACGCGGAAGGAAGCGATCTGGCGGAACTGCGCGAGACGCTCGACACGGAATGGTGCGCCTCACCACTGCACGGAAAGACGCAGCTCTGCTTCGAAAGCGGCCGCTATCTCTGCGCGAGCAGCGGCACACTGCTGACGACCGTGTTGGATGTGAAAAAAGCGGGCTCAAAAACCTTTGTGGTGCTCGACACGGGAATTCATCATCTGGGAGGCATGTCGGGGCTCGGGCGCATTCCGCGCGCATCGCTCACACTGAAGAATCTCACGGCGGCTCGTGAGGGAGAGATCACGGTGGATGTGGTCGGGCCGCTCTGCAGTCCGCTGGACAGCCTGGCCCGCGGACAAAAGATGGCGCCAGTCGAGGTCGGCGATGTGCTGGCGGTCCCGAATTTGGGCGCGTACGGCCTGACGGCGAGCCTGCTGGGCTTTTTGAGCCACGACACACCGACGGAGGCGGCCTATCGCGGTTCGAAGGTGGTGGAAACCTGGCGCCTGCCCTGCTGGCACGCGAACTTGCGCGAAGGGTGAACCTTTGTTAAGACCCCCGGCTCATGACCGCCGCCGATCTCACCCCCAAACTCCAGGAAATCCTCCGCCCGCGTTTGCGCTTCCTCAAACAGGACGAGGCGGTGCCGATGGATGAGGACTTGGGCAAGCTTGGGTTGGACTCAATGGCGTCGATCGACCTGCTGATGGACATCGAAAGTCAGCTCGGCGTGCAGATTCCCGACGAGATGATGACCGTGGACACCTTTGCGACCGGCAATCATCTGCTGGCGGTGATCGAGAAACTGGTGTGACTTACAAGCCCCAGTCGCCCTCGGCGAGAACGGTGTGTTTGGGGAGTGCCTTGAGCGAAGCGGGTATCGCAAAACAGTGGCAGACATTTTCGCTCCGCCGGTGAATGACCGGAGCGTCATCCCATGTGCCGTCTCCGGGAAAGGCCGCCAGCGACAGCAGCCGCCTGCCGCCGAGAATGGACGGACGGCGCACGAGTTCACCAACGATGGCGTAAAGCTCGCGGTGATCGGATACCGTCGTGAAATGGTCGATCTCCATCCAGGCGGGGATGCCACGAATGCGTTTGTGAGCGAGAAACAGATAGCTGGTGAGGCAGCCCTCGTCATCCACAAGACCGACGAACTGGTGCCTGCGCATTTCTGACGCTGCAAACCAGCGCAGATACTCCGGCGTGATCCATTTTTCGACGCCTGTGGAGGTGGCGCTCGGCGCATCCACGTTTTTGACCAAACTCGGATCCAAAACAAGCCGCCTGTCTGCTGGCAGGCTGGGCCACTCCCGGCGTCGGCACAATGAGGCAAATAATCCGAGCGGAATGAAGTATCGCCGGATGTCCATAAGACAGTGCCAGCCGCCGCGTTCGAGGAGCTCTTTGACCTTGGGAGTGGGTGTGGTGTCGGAGACGATATGTTCCGAACTCAACTTTCTGAAACGCATGAGCATCGGCAGGCTGGCATTGCGATGCTCCTCGTCGATGCGCCAAGTGGAGGCGATAAAGGCGGGCGTGGGCACACCGTTGACCGCGTAACAGGTCGGTATAAGGCCGAGAAAGCCGACGATTCCCCCCCCGTACCGAAGCACCCAGCCTCGCTCGGAGCGAAGGGAGGCGAAGGGGTTTTCATCCCACCAGTGCTCGAGTCTTCGGCACCACTCATCCCGCCCGTGGGCGGGGGCATCTCCATGCGCCAGCCACTGCACCAGCTCTTCTCTCAGCGGAGGTGTATCGTAAAAATCTTCAATCTGGCAGGCAGGCATCAGCAGATGGAGAAAGTGGTGCGCGGAGAGGGATTCGAACCCCCGACCAACTCGGTGTAAACGAGCCGCTCTACCACTGAGCTATCCATGCATTCGCGATGAGGCGATGTATCGCGGAATTACCGATGTGCAATCACGCATTCGCGCGCAGCCAGTCAAAGCTGCGTTCGGCCTGGCCTTTCTGGTAGGCGATCTCGGCGTCTTTTTTGCCGGGACCGGCGGGAGCCTTGAAGCTGTCGATCTTGTGGCAGCGTTTGGCCATGCCGAGCCCATCATGCAGGAGAATCTGGAGACGTTGCCTCATTCGGAATCCACTGCGGAAAAGGATCTGGCAGGGCATGCCAGGCGTCGGGGCCGGGTGTGAATTCTTTGTCGGTGAGCAACGCTTCGTCGAATTGAGCGGTAAGGGCTGCCTTGTCCATGTCGCGTCCGATGATGACGATCTCGGTGCGGCGGTCGCCATGCTCGCCTTGGATATGGGAGCGGATTTCGGCCTGACTTTGCTCATCCTGCGGCCATTCGGACTCACTCACGGCGCTCCAGAAGAAGCCCATCGCCCGCGTGTCACGCAACACACCGGCTTGAGAGAGGCAACCGGCGATTTCATTCCGCGTGGCGAGCCAGAACATGCCCTTCGCACGGATGACACCGTCCCAATGCAGGCCGAGCAGGTCGTGGAAGCGCTGCGGATGAAAGGGGCGCCGCGCACGATAGATGAAGCTGCTGATGCCATACTCTTCCGTCTCCGGTGTGTGACCGCTGAGGCTGTCGAGCCAGCCTTTGGACTGCTCCGCCTCGGCCATCGCGAAGAGGCCGGTATCGAGCACGCTATCGAGCGGCACCTCGCTGCGCTGCGTGAGGTGGACCTTCGCCTTCGGGTTCAAAGCGCGCACGATGCCCTGGATCTCGTCGAGCTCCTCGGCGCTGACGGCATCGGTCTTGTTGATGAGGATGACGTTGGCGAACTCGATTTGATCGGTGAGCAGGTTGGCGATGCTGCGGGCGTCCTCGTTGCTGATGCCCATCTCGCGATCCTGGAGGTCATCGGTGCTGTGGTAGTCATCGAGGAAGTTCCGCGCATCGACGACCGTGACCATGGTGTCGAGCTGCGCGAGATCATTCAGGCTGCGGCCGGAGTCATCAGTGAAGGTGAACGTCTCCGCCACGGGCATGGGTTCGGAGACGCCGGTGGACTCGATGAGAATGGAGTCAAAGCGACCTTCCTTCGCCAGCGTCGCGACTTCCTGCATCAAATCCTCGCGCAGCGTGCAGCAGATGCAGCCGTTGCTCATCTCGACCATCTTTTCCTCGGTGCGCGAGAGCTTTGCATCGCCGCTCTTCACAAGCTGGGCATCGACATTGACCTCGCTCATGTCATTCACGATCACAGCGACCTTTCGGCCTTCGCGATTGCGCAGGATGTGGTTGAGCAGCGTGGTCTTTCCAGCGCCGAGAAAGCCGGAAAGCACAGTGACGGGGAGCGTGGGTGGGTTGGTTTTCATCAAAGGTGCAGAGGTTAAATTTAATGCAAAATAGTTGCAATTATCCCATGTCTAAATTATTGCAACTTTATTGCATGAATGGATTGCATTCCTCTCAAACTCTCACTTCCCTAGTGGTGCCTCGTTCCCGGCAAAGAGTGCTGCTGGCGGACTTTGCGGCAGGCCTGAGGCAGCAGATGTTCTTCTGGGGGCGAGATGTCTTGTGCGGCGGCAACCTTCTGCTGAAGCATGGATTCGAAAAGCATCCATCACCCGGCTTGAAGGGCACGAGTTGCTATCAACTGCACCATGAGGACGGCCTGATCGAGCTGCATGGAGCCTGTGCGGGGTGGTATCCCGAGGCAGGCAGTGAGCGGCCTGGTTTTCTCTTTGTGCGCACGAACGGCCGCTGCACCACGCACCGGCTGCATGAACCGGTGGTGCCAGGGAGTTACCCTGCGGAGGCTCTGCAAAACCACACAGCAGATGCACTCGCCGCATCACGGTTGTTCGCGGGCTGGCTGGTGGACTACGAGGCCTGGGTGCAGCGGCAGATGGGGCCGGATTACCGGACGGACTGCCGCAAAATGCTCGCCAGCCTGCCGAAGGGGCAAACGTGGCTCCCCTCGTCGCAGGCGGGGAGTTGGTTGCGCCTTTTCGTTTCTCAAGGCGCGTTCGCCCCGCGTGCCAGGACGATGCTTGCCAGCCGTGGGCAGGACACTTCATCCACCTGGTTCCTGCCAGCCTGATGCTGACGATGAGCGCCGAAGATTCCATCTCTCCAGCATCGTCCATCGGATCCTCCGTGGCTGACATCCTGGCGGACTTGCTTGCCAAAGGTTTCAGGCGCACGCATGCGCTGACCTGCCTGCTGAATGAGATGGCGGCTGATCCGCGTCCTCGTGCGCTGGCGGAGTGGGCCGCCCTGCCCAGCCTGCGGGAGCGCAATGCAGTCACACTTTACCGGCTCATGTTGCGGCTGGAGCAGGCGGGCGTCGTGCGGCGTGTGAACCTGGGTGATCGGGCGCAGTGCTTTCAGCTTCTGCTGCCCGGTCCGGCTCCCGATTACCTCGTCTGCACGAGCTGCGGAGGCCTGGAGACAGTCGAGACTCCGCCCGAGGTCCGCACGGTGGAGGTGAATCTCGCAGAAAAGGCGGGCTGGAAGGCCGTGCGTCGTGAGCTGGAACTCTTCGGCCTGTGTCCGCAGTGTGCGCAGAACGATCCGCCGCCGGAGGGGAATCACTCGCAGTCGCAGAGTTTTCCAATGTCGTAAATTTATCGCAATTTAGTTGCATTAGTTTTGAGGCCGCCTTTATCATCCACCGCCGACTCACTCCTGAACCGCTTGTCGAGCTTGAACACCTATCGTGAAAATCTCCCTGAAAATTCGCCGTCTCCGGCACGGCTCACCCTCGTGGTTGAATGCCCTGACGGCACGCTGCACGAACTGGCTCAGGGGGAGTTTCGCTCCGGCGCGGGTCGGCTGCTCTTCATCCGCCGGGGGGACGGCATCGAGATCCGCTGCCCGCGCAGCAAGGAGCTCTTTCGCATCACTTTCAGTCCTGGTCCGCCCACCCGGGCGGGTTGAGACCGCTGCTTTCAGATGGTGAGTCACTCGCCGTCGGAAAAAAACACCGAGGCCGGAGGTCCTTGAACCCGGAGCCCTTCAAAACAGAACCAAACCAAACAAACTACAATGAAGGTATCCAACATCCCCGCGACCCGCCTTGCGCGTCGCATCAACCACAAGGGCCTCACGCTCATCGAGCTGCTCGTCGTCCTTGTCATCCTCATCGCCCTCGCCGGCATCCTCATCCCGCAGTTGCCGAACATGCTCACCCGCACCCATGCGGCTGCTGGCTCGACCAACATCACGGAAGTGAACAAGCGCATCCAGGAGTTCGAGCAGGTCTATTTCAAACAGCCTGCTGGTCTGGACAATCTGGTGGATGCCGGCACGGATGCGCTGCACACCTACGTCTCTGCCGCTGGTGGTGAATTGGTGGCCTTGCCACTTCCTGCGGGTGCCGCAGCCCCGTTGATCGCCGTCGGTATTGACACGCTGGCCGCATTGGAAACGACGCCTGGGCACGCCACATTCGAGAACTATGCAACGCCTGTTGGCGTGGTTGCCGTCGCAGACGGTGTGGATGTCGCTAGCGTCACTCCTGCCGCTGTCCGCCGTTTGCTTCGCCCAACCGCTCTTGATGACGACATCTACGTCGCCTTTGGCGTCGGCCAGGCCAGCGAGATCATCGGTCGCACGGCCAATGAGGCTGGTTACCACTTCGGTGAAGGTCCTGGTGAGAACCCGGAAACCGTGTATGCCCGCTTCGTTGCGGTGTACAAAATCGCTGAAGACGACGGTGCCGGCGGTTCCGATCCGCTTGAGCGCGCTGAATTCGTCGGCGTCGTGTCGATTCACGATGACAGCCTTGCCAATGGTTCGCAGCACGTCGCCGAGTTCTTCGAGTCCAACGAACTCTAATCTGACACGCGTCGTTTGACGCTGCATTCGCGGCACCCTGCTGGAAAGCGGGGTGCCGCCATCTTCCCCGTCCGGTCCCGGGCGGAGGTTTCTCTGAGAACCCCGATTCCATGCTTGTTTCCTCCTTCCATTCCCGCCGCTGTCTGAAACGCGGCCTCACGCTGATCGAGCTGCTCGTCGTGCTCGTCATTCTGGCGGCACTGGCAGGCCTGGTGCTGCCGCATGTGAGCGATCTGCGACTGAACGTCGGTGGAGAGAGGAAATCGCCCGCGCAAATCGCCACGGAGACGACGCTGCTGCGCGTCCGTGCCGCCATCATGGGAGATGAGCGCGCACCCGGCCTCTGGCAAGACCTGGGTGGAGATGAGGCGGACCTGCCGTGGACAATAGCTGAACTGTTCCAGAAGCGGGACGAACCGGGTACTGTCTGGCCGGACTTTAATCTCAACACCCGTCTTGGCTGGCGTGGTCCCTATTTGATGAACAGTGGCGTGCGCTATGACTCGAACGACGACTATGGTACCATCAGCGATCCGGCAGTGCTTGATGGCTGGGGGCGCCGCATCATCATCCAAGGACCCAAGAACCCGCTGTTTTCCCCCGCACCCCAACCGGACGCGCAATACATCCGGCTCGTGTCCAGAGGCGAAGACGGCGTGTTAAATACAACGTTCAACGGGTTGGACCTACAGTCCTTCGTGAACCTGCCCACCCTCGACAAGTGTGGCGATGATGTGGTGCTTTATCTCCGTGCGCCGGACACCCGTGCTCCATGAAAATCCACCGCAAACATTTCAATCAGCGCGGCCTGACACTGCTGGAACTGCTCGTCGTGCTTTCGATCCTCGCCGTGCTGGCCACCGTGGCGCTGACCTCCAGCAGCGGTCTGGCCGATCAGGCCCGCTATGAGGCCACTCAGCGCACGCTGGAAAACATCCGCGAGGCCGTCCTCGGCCCCGCCAACCTGCGCGACACTAAGGGCACGCTGATTTACACCGGATTTGTGGCTGACACGGGAAGGCTACCTCAGCAACCTCAGGATGCGCTATTGGGCTCGCCAATAACTTTGGACGAGTTAATTAATCCGCACGGCATTCAGCCCTATGCTGTCCGACAAGCAAGTAACACGAGCGGAACTAATGTGGTCTCCGGTTCCGAGCAGTTAGCCGACGAAGATGTCTATCTGGGGTCGGGATGGCGTGGTCCATATCTTCAGTTGCCGCCTGGGCAGACGGAAATCCGGGATGGTTGGGGATATTTGTTGGCGAACCCGGACGATAGCCCAAATCCCGTGAACCATTTGCTCAATTCCAGTGGCGGAACAGCCGACGTCGGAGACCCGATCTCTCAAGTTTGGTCCTTCGGAAGGGATAACGCAGCCGACCAACCGCCAGGCAACGCAGACCCATACGACAACGATCTTAGCGAGATTATCAAATCGACGGACTATCAAGCAACGATCAAGGTTCCGGTTACTGTCCAGTTTATTCTCAGCAGCGACCCGGATGCTCCTGCCCCTCCAGCGGACGGTTCCACAGTTTACGTCTCCGTCAGCCTATTCTCGCCTGATCCGTCCGGATTGCTTTCAATCACAACGCAACCGGCGGCTACCTCAGCGACAGTAGCGAGTTCATCAGTGGATTCGACAATTCTCTATACCGCGAAAATTTTAATACCCCTGAGCTTCGATACCACCTGCGGTCCGCGCGCCTTGAGAGCCTATTATTACGGAGCCTCGGTCCCATCCACCATGGGGCCAACCGCAAGCAGCGTCGTAAGCAGCGCCGTCGTCTATCTCAACGCCGTCCCGGGTTTGAATATCAGTTCACTCAACATCCCGGTGATCCTCCAGTAGCCCTCTGTTCTTACCCCCATGACCCGCACCCTGCTGCTCATCACTCCAGGCTTCATCGCACGCGGCGATTTGGACGCGCGGGGGCGGATTGTGGCGATGGGGAAGTCGGTGCCGCCTGCCGGAGCGCTGGAGGCGGGATCGCTGACGCTCGCGGCGCTGGGTCTGGTGAAGGCCAAGGCGCGGAAAGTGGTCGTTTTGAGCACGTCCGCAGTCACGGCGATGGTGGAGGTGTCCGGCAACCGTCTGCAAGGTCTGAACGAGGCGGAGCGCAACGCAGCGCTGGCCTTTGAGGCGGAGGCGATCACCGGCGTGCCCGCGCATGGCAGCCGCACCGTGGCGCGCAGGCTGGGCGGCGACAGCGTGGCCGAAACATGGTGGGTCACACAGGTGGGCGACCGGCTTCGGCAGGAGATCGAGGCCGAATTGATGCGTCACGGCGCGAAGCTGGAGGCGCTGACGCATCCCGGCGGCGTGATGGCGGGCGGTGTGTCCGGCTCAGGAGCGGAAGCGGTGGAGGTCTGGGAGGATCTGCTGTTTGCGCGGCATGCGCATCGCGGCGCGGCCATGCTCGACATCGTGCCGGGGGATCTCTCGGCGGGCGCGGATGCCCTGCTGGCGCGTGTTCCGGTCATGGATGCACATACAGGCATGAGGCACGCGCTGTGGACGACGCGCGCGGCTTTGGAATGCCGTGAGGCGACGCACCGCAGCCTACAGGATGCCGAGACGCTGCAAAGCTGGTTCAGTGCGTGGGGCCGGGCTCTGGAGCAGGAGCCCGAGCCGCTGCCGGTGCTGCATCCGCCGCCCCGGCCGATGAGCACGGCGGGCCGCGTGCTGCTCTCCGCTCTAGCCACCTGCCTGGCGATTGGTTTGTGCGCGGCGAACTGGTGGTGGACGGAACACCAGATCACCTCCGCCCGCAGCGAGGGCCAGAGGCTGACGGAGGCCGGCAAGGTGCGCGCTGAAATCCAGAAGTTCTCCGGCGAGATCAAACAACTGCATGGCGAACACCAGACCGCCCAGGAACGGCACCAGCAGACACTGCGCGGCTTTGGCGCCATGCTGGAGGCGCTGGCCCTGGAAAAGCCGCCGGGCGTGCTGGTTCGTTCGTTGCGCGGACCGACCGCGCCGGGGGCGGTCATGTCCGGCAAGACGCCAGTGATGGAAACCACGCTCGTCGGCGTGACGATGCAGGAGAGTCTGGCCGCGCAATTCTCGCAGAGCATCGGTGTGCGACTGCAGCCCTTCGGCTGGACGGTGCGTCCGGCCAAAACGCAGGCGCTGCTGACCGGCGGCACGCCGGTGTGGGCGTTTGAAGTCGAACTGCGGCTCGATCCGGCCGCCAACTCTGAAAAGCAGACGCCATGAAATCCGCCAAACGCCCTCCACTGACCAACCGAGAGCGCTTTCTCCTGCTCGTCCTGCCGGGAGCGCTCGTGCTGGCGATTTATTCGGCGTTCATCAATCCTTCGCACGCCGCAGCGCTGTCCCAGGCGCGCACGCAGCTCCAGCAGGCGCAAAAGCAGGCGGGCGGCAGCACGACGGCCTCCGCCGCGATGAAGACGGACTTGGAGCGGCTGAAACACGAGGCCGCGAAGCTGAAGGCGGACATCGCCGCCTTCACCACCGGCGGTGATGATGCGCTGCGTCATTCCGGAAAACGTCACGCGCGTGGGAGAACTGCTGCGCGAGCACGGTCTGCTGGTCGTGGAAGAAGGTCCGTCAGGAAAAACAGCCATCGCCGCCAGCGGCAAGCGCGCGGCCCCCGTGCATCGCCATGCCTGGGCGATCAGGTTCCTTGGCACCTGGCCTGCGGTTCAATCCGCCCTGCAGCAGATGCCGGAGGTGGAGGGGATGTCCTGCTTTCCGCTGAGCCTGACGATGAACGAGTCCGTGAATGGCGAGTCCCTTCACGAATGGACGCTGCACCTCTGCCTTTGACCTGCATGTCCGCCGCCCACGACCAACCGATGCCGCTGGAGACACTGCTGACGCGCTGTCTGGATCTCGGCGCGTCGGACATGCATCTGGCGGAAGGGCAGCCGCCGTTCTTCCGCGTTCAGGGCCAGCTCGCGCGGGACGAGGAGTTTGAGCCGGTCAATCGCGAGCAGATCGCACGCTGGGCGCGGGAGGCCTGCGGCGTGAAGGAGGGAGAGGCGCTGGTGCGCGAATGCGGCTCCTATGACGGGGCGCTCACCAGCGCACGGGGTGTGCGCTTCCGTTTGAACGTTTATCAGCGCCAGGGGACGCTGAACATCGCCTTCCGTCGCCTCGACGACCAGTTTCGCTCGTTGAAGCAGCTCGGCCTGCCCGAGTCGCTGCATCAAATCGGTCGCCAGCGGCACGGGCTGGTGGTCATCGCCGGTCCGACCGGCTCCGGCAAGACCACCACGCTGGCGACGCTGCTGGATCACATCAACCGCCACCGTCGCTGCCACATCATCACCATCGAGGATCCGGTGGAGTACATTCATCACTCGCAGATGGCTCTGGTGAACCAGCGTCAGCTCGGGCTCGACACGCCGAGTTTCAATGACGCGCTCGTCGCCGCGATGCGGCAGGACCCGGACGTGATCCTCGTGGGCGAAATTCGCGATCTGAACACCATCCGAACCGCGATCACCGCAGCGGAGACGGGGCATCTCGTCTTCACCACGGTGCATGCGGGGGACTGCGTCGGTGCCATTGAGCGCATGGTGGCGGTGTTCCCGGCGGCGGAGCAGGACTCGGTGCGCAAACAGCTCGCCTTGGTGCTGCGCACGGTCATCGCCCAGCATCTGCTGGTGGCAGACGGCCCGGCGGCCGTTTTGAAAAAGGAAGAGGGCCGGACGCGTGGCAGACGTGTGCTGGCCTCAGAGATTTTGAATGTGACTGGTGCGGTCGCGAACCTCGTGGCCGGTGGCAAGAGTCATCTCATCTACTCCGCGATGGAATCCGGCGGCCAGTTGGGCATGCAAACCATGGAGCAGAGCCTGGCGGAACTTTTTGCCCGCGGGGAGATCAGCGAGGCGGCGGTGAACGCCCTGGCGCGGCAGCCCGCGCAGGTCTTTGAACGCGCCGGACGGCTGCGCACGCGTCAACCATCCGCCAAGACATGACCGCCGCGCCTTCCAGACCCGACACCGCTACGCCGCTGGATCTCAACAGCGTGCGCATCGACTCCGTGCAGGCGTTGCGCTTGCCCGCGAGCATCGCGCTGCGGCGGCGTCTGCTGCCATTCGCGGTGCATGAGGGCTGTGTGTGGCTGGCCAGCCAGATGCCGGAGGACGAGGCGTCGCTGCGCACGTTGCAGCGCTACTTTGACCACCCGCTGCGCGCCGTGTCGGCGGAGCCCGCATCACTTACACGTGCTTTGGAACGCTTATATCGCGATGCACCGCAGGGCGGCGTGGGAACGCTGGCCCGCTACACCGAGCGCGGTGCCGCCACGACGGCGGTGGCAGGCGAGGAAGCAGAGGGGGACGCGCGTCAAGTGGCGGCTGACATCCTGCGCGCCGCGATGCTGCGCCATGCGTCGGACATTCACCTTGATCCGGGAGAAAAGGAGCTGCGCGTGCGCCTGCGTGTGGATGGCGAGCTGGAGGACGCCTTCCGGCTGCCAATGAGCCTGCACGCGGCGATTTTGAACCGCTTCAAAATCCTCGCAGGACTCAACATCGCCGAAAAACGCTCGCCTCAGGACGGTTCATTTCGACATCAGGAGGGCGGTGTGCGCGGACAGATGGTGGATGTGCGCGTGGCAACGCTGCCCGCGCGGCATGGTGAAAGGCTCACGCTGCGCCTCATGGCGGTGGACAGCAGCCGCTTCAGCCTGGGAGCTCTCGGCATGAGCGAGCAGCATCATGCGATGTTCAGCGGAGCGATCGCCAAACCGCACGGGCTGATCCTTCTCACCGGTCCCACCGGTTCAGGCAAAACCACCACGCTCTACGCGGCCATCCGCGAGCTGATGGCCGCCGAGCGGCTGAACATCATCACGGTGGAGGATCCGGTGGAAAACGAGATCCCCGGCATCGTGCAGGTGGAGGTGGACAGCGCGGACAAGGTCAGCTTTTCCAGCGCCCTGCGCAGCCTGCTGCGGCACGATCCGGACGTCGTCATGATCGGCGAGATTCGTGATCGCGAAACGGCGGACATCGCCATCAAGGCCGCCCTCACCGGCCATCTCGTGTTTTCCACACTGCACACCAACTCCGCCGCCGGCGCGGTGGTGCGGCTGGCGGAGATGGGCGTGGAGCGCTTCCTCATCGCCTCCACACTGCGCCTGACTGTCGCACAGCGTCTGGTGCGGAAATGCTGCGCGCATTGCATCGAACCTCGATCCCTGCGTGTCGAGGACGCGGCTTTCCTCGGTCGTCCGCAGCTTGAAGGACAGGCCCACTACGAGCCCCAGGGGTGTCTGCATTGCGGGGGACGCGGTTTCGCAGGACGTGTGGGATTGTTCGAGATGCTGCCCGTGGACGAGGAATGGTCGCAGGTGATCGCCGAAGGCGCGGGGGAGGCCGCTTTGATCGAACGCATGCGCCAGCGCCGCCTGCCGCTGCTTGTGGACGATGCCGCAGAGAAGCTCCTCGCCGGAAGCGTGACGCTGACGGACGTGCGTGGTGCTGTGACGGTCTGGTGAACATGCAAACTGACTTCTGATGCCCTCCTTCACCTACACAGCCCGCGACACCTCCGACACCCGTGTGAACGGCGTGCTGCAGGCGTCTTCGGAGAACGCCGCAGTGGCGGATCTGCGTGGACGTGGCTGGCTGGTGCTCGGAATCGAGGAGGAGGTGCCGCAGCGTTCGGGCGTCTGGAATTTGAAACCGTCCGAGTGGCTGTGGATCCGCTCGCTGGACATCGAAGTGAGCCTTTACCAGCTCTCCACGCTGCTGCGCAGCGGCCTGACGCTCCTCAGCGCCCTGCGCCTCATCGCCGAGCAGGCGGAGCGCGGACGCCTGCGTCGTGTGTGGGAGCAGGTCATCATTGACATCGAAGGAGGCGAATCACTGGCGGACGCCATGATGAATCACTCGTGTTTTCAACACATCGTGACGCAGCTCGTGAACGTAGGAGAGCAGACGGGCCATCTCGCCCCCGTGCTGGAGCGTGCCGCCGCAGCGCTGGAAAAGAAACGCGTGCTGCGTGCTGGACTCCTCACCACCCTGATGTATCCGGCCATCGTCTTTCTCGTGGCGCTGGGACTGGCGGTCTTCATGATCGTGAGCGTCCTGCCAAAGATGCAGGTCTTCCTCAAAGCGCTCGGCAAAAGACTGCCGCCGATGACGCAGAACCTCGTCGATCTCGGTGAATGGATGCAGGCGCATGGGCTCTCGGCGTTGATCGCGCTGGTGGTGGCGCTGTTTGCGCTCGTGGCGGTGTTTTTCTGGCCTCCGGGCCGTGCGGTGATCGATCGTGTGGCCCTGCGCCTGCCGCTGCTCGGCAAGGCCTTCCGCACAAGCGGCACGGCCTTGTTTGCCAACAGTTTTTCCGCGCTGCTCGGCAGCGGGGTGACGATCATCGAAGGCCTGCGCGTCACCGAGCGACTGATCGGCAACCATCGTCTCTCCAGCATCATCGGTGCCGCGCGCGAGCGTGTCATGCAGGGCGACTCCCTCGGCCGCCAGCTTGACCGCCCGCATGGATTCATGCCGATGCTGCCGCGCATGGTGACGGTGGGCGAGTCCGCAGGCACGCTCGATGTTGTGCTGGACGAGGTGGCACGGTATCACGAGGCGCAGCTTGAGCGTCTCGTGCGCCGAATCAGTGCGCTCATCGAGCCTGCCGTCATCATCATCGTCGGAAGCGTCGTCGGCTACGTCTATCTGTCCTTCTTCATGGCGCTCTTCGCCGCCACAGGTCCCGGCAACAACATTCGCTGACCTTTCCCACGCTTATGAAACAACTGCCCCTGCTCCTCCTTCTGTCCATGACTGCGGTCGTGGCACAGCAGCCTGCGCCCGAGCCGCCGAAGCCGCCGGTCGATCCCACCCTGCCGGATGCCGCGCTGCAAAAGCTGCTGATGGCCAGCGTGCAGAATAAAGCCTCGGCGACAAGCCTGCCCGTCGTGCAGATGCGCGGGAAGATTCTTCAAGGCGGCGGACGGGGGCTGGTCATCATCGAAGTGAACAAGCAGATCCTCTCCTTGAAGAAGGACGCCACCCTGAGTCTCTCCGGCGAGCACAGTCACCTTAGCCTCCAGCTCACCGAGCTGACCGCCGAAAGCGCCACCATCGAGGTGCTGCCGCTGAATCAAACCCTGCGCCTGCAATGAAACACGCCCTCACCGCCCTTCTCTTCGCCTTCGGCCTCCATGCGCAGGCCCAGCAAAGCCAGCTGGAAGTCATCGACCTGCGCCAGGTGCCGCTGTCCGATGCCACGCGCATCCTTTCCGAGGCTGGCGGCATCAATGTGGTCTGCTCTGTCGAGGCGGGCAAGACCGCCGTCAGCCTCTATCTTTCCCAGGTCACCGCCCATGATGCCGTGGAGGCGCTCTGCCGCTCCCACAACCTGTGGTTCCGAGAGGATGACAAAAGCGGCATCATCCGCATCCACACACCCGAGGAGTACAAGCGCGACGTGAGCAGCTTTCAGGACGAACTCACGGAGGTCTTCGACCTGCGTTTCCCGAATGCGAACGACATCGGGCGCGCGATCCAGGATCTCTACGGACGCCGCGTGCGCATGAACCAGAGCAACTTCATGCAGGACTTCCAGGCCACGATGGAACTGCAGCAGCGATTCCAACGTTTCGATGTGGTCGATGGCCGCAGCCAGCAGCTCGGATTCAACACGCAAAACAACGGCGTGGGCGGCAACAACGCCGGAGGACTGGGGAGACTCGGGGGGGGCGGCGGAGTGTTGGGAGGTTTCGGCAGCCGCAGCGGTTTGGGCGCTTTCGGCCTGGGGCAGGGCGGCTTTCAAAATCAAAACAACAGATCAGGAAACCAGACGGTGGAGCCCCGCCGCCTCGAGAATCTCACCGCCGAGGAGATCCAGGCTCTGGAGGACCGTGCGCAGGATGCCGAACGCCTGCTCGACGACCGTGTGGACATCTTCGTCACTGTCATCCAGCGGCTGAACAAGGTCATCGTCCGCACGGGTGACAGCCGGGCCATGGCGCAGATCAAGGAACTCATCACCAGTGTCGATGTGCCCACGCGCACCGTGCTGCTGGAGGTCAAGATCCTCCGCGTGCGCATGAACCAAGGTTACCGCAGCGCCGTGGACTATCTCTTCGACAATGGCCGCTTCCGCGCCGGCTTCGGAGCCAATCCGCTGCAAGCCGGGGATCTGAGCTTCAGCTTCGCCAGCAACAACTTCAACGCGCGCATCCAAGTCTTGGAGGAGAAAGGCCAGGTACGCGTGGTTTCAACTCCGTCTCTCCTCATCGCTAACAACGAGGTAAGCCGTCTCTTCATCGGCGAGGAGCGCCCGCTGAATCGCAGCTTTAACGGTGGGGCCGTCATTCCGGGCGCGATTAACAACGTCGTCACCCAGGGCAGCACCGACATTGAGTTTCGCCCCGTCGGCACCACACTGCTCATCACGCCGAACATCAATGCCGACCAGACTGTCACCCTCCGGCTGCTGCAGGAGAACTCCAACATCACCGAAAACGGCGCGACCGTGCTCGTGCCCAACAACAACGGCTTCCAACGCCAGGCCGTGGATACCGTGCAGTCACGCACCGTCAGCGGCACTGTCGTCGCCCGCGACCGCGTGCCCGTCGTCATCGGCGGCCTGATCGACACCAACTTCACCGATACCCGCGCCCAGGTGCCGTTTCTGGGCAACATCCCTTTGGTTGGCACCCTCTTCCGTCGCGTGGACGACACCAAGGCCCGTGAGGAGCTCGTGCTCATGATCAATCCACAGCTCATTGATCCACAGGAGGGCGGCGCGGCGGCTTCTCGGCAATTGTTAAAGGACAACGAGGTGGACGGTCTGCAGACCATGGCCGTCGGCCAGCACATCCACGAACGCCTCAACGACCACCTGCCAGCTCCGCTGCCTCCCGAGGCCCGGCGAGTGAAGGAGCCTGTCACAACAACCACGAAAAAGCGCACTTTGCTCGACTGGTTCCGCCGAAACAAACCGGCTCCATGACAAACATGTGCATGGGCCCGGATGTCGGCAACGGGCTGGCAGGACTCTGGTCAACCGTCACGCATTGGTCCGCAACCAGTCAAAGCTGCGTTCGGCCTGACCTTTCTGGTAGGCGATCTCGGCGTCTTTTTTGCCGGGACCGTCGGGCGCTTTGAAGCTGTCGATCTTGTGGCCGCGTTTGGCCATGCCGAGCCAGGCCTTGAACATGTCGCTGTCGCGGTGGTTGGGGAAGATCTTCCAGAACTCCTCCTTCTGATAGTCAAACGGACGGGCAAACCCGGAGATGGTCTCAACCTGAAGCGGGACGCCGGGGGCGAGTTCGGCGAAGCGTTTGGCGTAGAGCTTGTAGTCGACGAGACCGTCACCGATGGCGGTCCATTGGACCATGACCGCTCCGCTTTCATCCTCCCAGAGCATGCTGTCGCGCACGCTGCTGCACACGGTAAGAGGTCCGAGCACCTCAAGGTGCTTCAACGGTTCTTCGAGCGCCCAAACAGCGTTGCCGGGATCAATGTTGGCGCCGACGTAGCCTTTGCCGGCGGCTTCGATGAGCCCCTTCAGTTCATGCGATTGCATGTCGCCGGCGTGGTTCTCGATGGCGATCTTGATGCCTTCGCCTTCGGCCTTTGACTGGCAGGCTTTGATGGTCTTGACGATTGACTCGATGTGCTTCTGAATGCCGCCGTCGCTGTGGCGGTCTTTTTGATCGCCAAGGTAGCAGCGAGCCACCGGTGAGCCGAGCGTTTTGGCGATGCGAATGGTGAGGCTGAGGTGCTCTTCGGGTGTCCCGTAGGTGTCCTTCCAGCGGTTGGAGGTTCCGCAGACGCAGCCGGTGCCGACGTAGAGTTTTAATCCGGCGCGATCGGCCTGTTCCTTGAGGCCCTTCAGATACGCTTCCTCGAAGTTTTCAAAGATGGGCAGTTCGGAAATGAACATCGTGTCGAGCTTCAGCGACGCGGCGTAATCGATGAATTGCGCGGCCTTCCATCCAGTGGCGCGCACCGCGAAGTGATCGAGGCCGATGGCGAGCTTGCCTCCCTGGACAGCGGCTTTGGAAAACGATGTGGCGGCGGTGGCGGCGAAGGATTGCGCGAGGAAGGTGCGGCGGTTCATGCTGCGCATGCTAGCGGTACCACTCCGGCTGTCGATCACGAATCGAACCGGCGCGTCAGCGGACAATCAACTTCACGGCAGCCTGACCCTGACGGTCGTCGGCGGAGGACACCAAAATCTGGGCCACATGATGCCCGCTGCGCCATGGGGCGCCGTTGATGGGCTTGACTTGGAGAAGGTACGCTCCCGTGCCCACATTGCGGAACGAGGTGATGTTGTTGCTGAAGGGGGCCTGCTGACCGGGGACTTCAAAATACTCCATGATCGTGAAGTCATCCTTGGTCAGGTCGGTGACGGGCCAACCGACGCAACTGACCAGCACGAGGATGTTCGCCGGGTGCGTGTTGCCATTGGCCGCAGCACCAGGGGACGCCTGGGATGAAAGGGTCAAGGCTGCGGGAGCGGGGGGGCTCGAGTCGGCCGGTTTCGCCTTTGGGACAAGCGGGGGGGAGGCGGGCTTCGGAGGAGCTTCGAAGACCGGTTTGAAAATCGGCGCGGGTTCCCGCTTCTTGGGCGGTGGAGGGAGCGGTTTTGCGGCAGCCTTCGTCTTGACCGGTTTCGACGGGATGGCCTTTTTCACGGCCGGCTTCTTGGCGGGCGCAGTTTTAGCGGCGGCTTTTTTGGCTACAGGCTTCTTCGCGACAGGCTTCGCCGGTTTCTTCTGCGGAGCTTTCTTTGCGGCAGCAGGCTTTTTTGCAGGCGCCTTTTTTTTAGGAGCGGGTTTTTTGGCCATGACGATTCGCGGGTCGGATTTGTTGTAATTTCGGAAAGGCTAGCAATATCACCCGCCACATGTCGAGAATCCTCTTGATAAGGAGGCGGAAAAAATTGGGCAATCCGAAGGCGGCGCTCCCACTCAAATGAGCGGCCCAGCAACAGGAGGCCTCGGGAATTTGCGGTTCCATCTGGACGGGTTGTGATAGTGGCTCTGGAACTTGGCGTTGCTCACATGAACAGCTTTGTGAATAATTCTATTTTGATCTCAAAATTCTGAAAATAGGAGATTGCCAACGTTGCCATATGTCGATTATAAGGATTAGTTAGATTTTTGGCTTCATTTGAGAAATCGGTTTTCCAAATCGACTCAGTCCCAAATTTGAACTCCCTTTAATGACCGCCCTTCCCGACATTGAACCTTCATTTTCCGGCCTTCGTGCGGGAAAATGGACGTTTGTGTCGCATCTGAAACGGCGAATTCTGCGGGAACTGGCGGGATTGACAGCGCTGCCGCAAATGGGCGGCTGGCCGTGGTTTGGCGCGGTCGATTCCATGGACGACCTTATGCCCTGGGGGCGTAGCACGTTGGCGACCCGCAACGGCGGGGGTGGCATCGATCCCTCCGAACCTGAGAGTCCCGGAACTGATTCCCGCAATGTCCCGTTCTATCACGCGCCGGTCCTCTTGGCAGAGGTCATTGAACATCTGCGCCCGGCGCCGGGAAAAATGATCTTCGACGGCACGCTCGGCGGCGGCGGTCACTCCGAGGCGCTCCTGCAGCACGGCGCTCGTGTCGTGGCCATGGATCAGGACCCGAATGCCCTGCGGCATGCCGAGGAGCGCCTGAAAGCCTACTCGTCGCAGTTCTGCGCCCTGCGCGGGAATTTTCGGAACTTTCCCCAAATCGTGGAGGAGACTGGCGTGTGCGGTTTCGACGGCATGCTGGTGGACATCGGCGTGTCCAGCCACCAGCTCGACGAGGCGAGTCGCGGGTTTTCCTTCTCCAAGGACGCTCCTTTGGACATGCGGATGGACACCGATGCGCCAGTCACGGCCGCCGATTTGATCAACTCCGCCGACGAAGATGAACTCGCCCGCATCTTTTATGAGTACGGTGAGGAATCAAACGGCCGCCGCATCGCCCGTGCCATCGTCAAGGCACGCCTGTCGCGCCGCATCGACACAACGCTGAAGCTCGCGGACGTTGTCGCCGCCGCATCACCGAAGCGTGGCAAACGCCATCCAGCCACGCTTGTGTTTCAGGCGCTTCGCATCGCCGTGAATGATGAACTTGCCGCGCTGCATGACTTCCTCGCCGCCGCGCCGCGCTGGTTGAAGCCCGGCGGGCGCCTCGCCGTGATCTCGTTTCACTCGCTCGAGGATCGCATCGTCAAGCAAACCCTGCATCACCTCACCTCTCCCTTCCTGGACCGCCCGGAGTGGCCGGAACCGAGGAAGAACCCCGACTGCCTGCTCAAAGCCGTCACCCGCAAGGCGGTGAAGGCCAGTGCTCAAGAAATCGACCTGAACCCCCGCGCCCGCAGCGCCGTGCTGCGCGTCGCGGAACGTCTTCCCGAATGAAACCACGTCCGCGCAACCGCTACCGCAACCGCCTAGGCGTCGGCGCCATCACCGCGATCCTGATCGTCGTGGCCTCGCTGGCACTGGCGGGACTCGGCGTGGTCGTCAGCAAAAACCGCGTCCGCGCTCTGGGTGAGGAGCAGCGCAAGGTCGAATCCGAAATGCGGCTGCTGAAGGCTGAAATCGTCGCCCTCAACAACCGCATCGAAACGCTCCTCACTCGTGACCGAGTGCAGCCGCGCCTCACCAGCGCCGGAACGCTTCTCCGCCCAATCACTCCCGGAAACCTCATCACGCTGCGCGCCACCTCCGACGAAACCGCCGAGGTAAACGCAGCCGCCGGTCCCTCACTCGCCCAATCCACTCCCTAGCACCACTTTGAGCCAGCCGCTTCCGAACCAAGCCCAGCTCCGCCGCGATCGCCCTGTATGCAGGCGCATGCTGCTGCTGCTGTTTGGACTGATGGCGGGCTTTTCCCTCGTCACCTGGCGACTTGCGGTCATTCAGATCAAGGAATCCCCCCGCCTCTCCGAACTGGCCGCAAAAAAATACCAGCGCCACATCGTCCTGCCCGCCCGCCGCGGCGCCATCAAGGACTTCAACGGTGAATTCCTCGCCCACGACGAGGATGTCAACGAACTGTACACCGACCGCACCCACCTGCGCGAAATCATCCCCGTGCGTCACCGTTTGGCGCAGGTGCGCGGCGTGAAAGCCGTCGAGTTGAGGGAACAGCTTGGAGAAGGCGAAACTCTGGCCACCTACCACGATCACGTGGCGAGGGTTCTCGCCGGCATCCTTCCCAAGTCCGTGGATGAGATCCGAGAGTGTCTGGCGTCAAACAAGCCGGAAGTCGTGCTCGCCAAGGAAATCGACGAGGATACCGCGAAGCAATGGTCCGTCCTGTTCGAAGCCGAGCACATTTTTGGCATTCACATGCGTCCGACTGTGGCGCGGCGTTTCCCCGCCAAGGATCGCCTTTCCCTCGTTCTCGGTGACACGGACACCTCCAACAAAGGGCGCTGGGGAGTTGAGAAGATGATGGACGAGCAGCTCATCGGCACTCCCGGCGAGCAGTTCATCGAACGCGACAGGTCCGGCCACGAACTCCCCGCCTATCGTGGCCTCTATGTGGAGCCGCAGCACGGCAGCAGCGTGCATTTGACCATCGACATGCAGCTTCAGGACACTGTCGAGGCCATCTGCGAACGTGCCTGGCAAGCCAGCAAGGCGCGCCGCGTCGTCATCGCGGTCACGGATCCAGACACGGGCACCGTGCTGGCCATGGCCGCGCGTCCGCACCGTGACACGGCCAATCCCGATCTGAGCACCTGGACCAATCACGTCATCGCCGAACCCTACGAGCCGGGTTCGATCTTCAAAGTCGTCACCCTCGCTGCGGCGCTCGACAACAACAAGGTCACCCCCGGGGAGAAGATCGACTGCGGAAACATGTACTACGAGGATCCCGTGCGGAAGGTGAAGCTCAGCGACGACGAGCCTCTCGGCATGCAGACGGTCAAGGGAGTGCTCGTCCATTCCAGCAACATCGGCGTCTACAAGATCAGCAAGCGAGTCGGTCAGGAGCTGATCCTCGACTACACCGCGCGTTTCGGCTTCGGCAGTCCCACCGGCATCGGACTGCTCGGCGAAAAGGGCGGATACGTGAACACCGGCAAATGGAGCAACACCACCTACTCCCGCATGCCGATCGGCTACGAAGTGTCTGTCACGCCGCTGCAGATGTGCATGGCTTATGGAGCCATCGCCAATGGCGGCGTGCTCATGAAACCGCGCCTCATCGACCGCATCGTGAAGGCGAACGGAGAGACCGAAGTCGTCGCCCCGCAGCCGGTCTGGCAGGTCTGCACGGCAAAGACGGCCGCCTCGCTGCGTGACTTTCTCGCCGGAGTGGTGACTGAAGGCACCGGCAGCCGTGCCGCGCTGCCCGATGTCACGGTCGGAGGCAAGACCGGCACCACCCGCCGCTATGATCCTGAAAAGAGGCGCTACATCGATGGCAGCTACATCACCTCCTTCGCCGGCATGGCGCCGATGGAAGATCCGAGAGTCGTCTGCCTCGTCATGCTCGACGATCCGAAGGCTGAAAGTCCACGGCTCGTCCGCGGCGGTCGTGTCGCCGCTCCGATCTTCGCCGAAGTCGTGAAGGAGACGCTGGCCCATCTGGCCATTCGCAACGAACAACCCTTGAAAGTCGCCGTGCAGGGAGGTGCCCAATGATACTCCGCGACCTCATCCCCCACCTCGACCAGCCCGCGGTTTCCGGCAGTCTCGACACCGAGATTCACGGGTTCGCCTACGACTCGCGCAAAGCCGGTCCCGGCATCGCATTCGTCGCCATTCGCGGCACCCACAGCGACGGGCATGACTACATCGCCAAAGCCGTCGAACTCGGCGCGGCTGTCATCATAGCCGAACGGGCGCCGGAAGCAGACTGCACCACGCCTTGGGTTCATGTCCGCCATTCCCGCATCGCTTTGGCTCAGGCGGCGGCAGCCTTGTTCGGACATCCAGCGAAAAAACTCACCATCGCTGGAGTCACCGGCACCAATGGAAAGACGACCACGTCCTTTCTCCTGCACCACTTGTTCAACGCGGGACAGATGCGCAGCGGCCTGCTCGGCACGATCTTTTACGATCTGGGAGACAAACACGTCCCCGCCACGCACACCACCCCCGAATCCCTCGAAATCCAGAGTCTGCTGGCCACCATGCTGGACAACGGCTGCCGCGCCTGCGCGATGGAAGTGTCCTCCCACGCGCTCGACCAAAACCGCGTGTTCGGCCTGCCCTTCGCAGCCGCCATCTTCACGAACCTCACCCAGGACCATCTGGACTACCATGGGACGATGGAGAAATACTTCGAGGCAAAGGTACGCCTCTTTGAAATGGCCGCCTCCGAGCCAAGGTCAGCGCTCATCATCAACGGGGACGACGCCTGGGGGCGCAAGCTCGTCCAACGCTTCGAGCACACCGGCAGGGTCACGCGCTTTGGCTTCGGCGTGCATTGCGAGTTTCGCGCCATCAACGTGCGCTACGATTTCACCGGGACCACCTTTGAGCTGGAGGCCCGCGGTCGCAGTTTCCTCGTCCGCTCCCCACTGATCGGCGACTTCAACGTCTACAACACCCTCGGCGCACTCGCCGCAGCTCACGGCGTCGGCTTGAACCTGCGCGAGGCGATTCGCGGCATGCAGCGCGCACCGCAGGTGCCGGGGCGCCTGGAGCGCGTCTCGGAAAATTCGCGCTTCCAAGTCTTCGTCGATTACGCCCACACGCCGGACGGCCTTGTGAATGCGCTCAAAACGCTGCGGGCGCTGCGTCCGAACCGCATCATCACCGTGTTCGGCTGCGGCGGTGACCGTGACCGCACCAAGCGCCCCAAGATGGCCGCTGCCGCCGAGGCCGGGTCCGACATTTGCGTGCTGACCTCGGACAATCCACGCACCGAAGACCCGCAGGCCATCCTCAACGATGCCAAGGCGGGATTCGCCCGCCCCAGGAGCCACGCCGTCATCGCCGACCGCCGGGAGGCCATCGGCGCTGCCTTCGAGGGAGCCCGCGAGGGGGACATCGTCCTCATCGCCGGAAAAGGCCACGAAGACTACCAGGACATCCAGGGCAAGAAGCATCCTTTCGACGACCGCCGTGTCGCCCGCCAGCTCCTCAACGAGCTCAAGTCCAGCCGCGCCCAGGAGCGCGAGGAAAAAGCCGCCGAACGCGAAGCCATGCGCGGCGGATTCAACCGCCCAGATCGCCCTGACCGCCGATGATCCCGATCCCGCTCCAGACGCTGTCCACTTTCGCCGCAGGCACCCTGCGTGGCGACGGATCGCGCCTGGTGACGAACGTGAACACGGACTCGCGCAAGATCACGGCAGGAGAGGTCTTCCTCGCTCTCGTCGGAGACAAATTCGACGCGCATGATTTCATCCCCCAAGCAGCCGCGGCGGGTGCTGCAGCCGTCGTCGTCAGCCGTTTCGACCCGGCATGGGGAGATCTGCCCTGCGTGGTGATCGAAGTCGGCGACACGTTGACTGCGCTGCAGCAGATCGCGCGCGGCTACCGCCAGCACCACAATCCGCTCATCATCGGTCTGACCGGCAGCAACGGCAAAACTTCGACCAAGGATCTCACGGCGGTCGTGATGGCGAAGAAGTTCACCACCCGCGCCACTTTCGGCAATCTGAACAACCACATCGGCGTGCCGCTCACGCTGCTTTCCCTGAGCGAAGGGGAGCAGTGCTGCGTCACCGAGATGGGAATGAACCATCCCGGAGAGATCAAGGTGCTCACCGACATCTCCGATCCGGACGCCGGCATCGTGACCAATGTCGGGATGGCCCACATCGAATACATGGGCACGCAGGACGCCATCGCCTGGGAAAAAGCCACCCTGCCCACGCAGGTGAAGCGCGGAGGCATCGTCGTGCTCAACGCGAACGACGCCTACACACCCCTCATCTCCCGCCACTGCCAGGCCACCGTCTCGACAGCGGGTGTCGGCTGCGGGGACGTCTCCGCCACGGACCTGCGTGCGGACGCGACCGGAACGACCTTCACGCTCGACTTCGGCGGCGAAAAACTCGAGACGCGCCTGCCCCTCCTTGGAGAACACATGGTCGGCAACGCCGCTCTCGCCGCGTGCATGGGCTGGCAGCAGGGGATCGCTCCCGCAGACATCGCCGACGCATTGAACCACGCCAAACTCACGGGTGGCAGAGTGGAGCCAAAGATCGTCAACGGCGTTCGCTTCATCGACGACTCCTACAATGCGAATCCTGACAGCATGATCGCCGGCCTGCGCACGCTGAGCATGCAGGGGGATGAAAAAAGCCGCCGCGTGGCCGTGCTCGGCCGCATGGGGGAATTGGGAACGATCGCCGAAGCGGAACACCGCCGCGTCGGTGAGTTCGCCGGGTCCCTCAAGCTGGACGCGGTTTTCAGCGTCGGCGGCACCGAAGCCGGCTGGATCACCGAAGCTTCGAATGCCGTGCCCTCCGAACACTTTCCGGATCACGCCGCCTGCGCCGCCCGTCTGCGGGAGTGGCTGCGCGAAGGGGATGTCGTCCTGCTCAAAGGCAGCCGCTCCTCGCGCATGGAACAAATCCTCACCCACTTTTCCGCATCATGATGTACCTGCTCTACGAACTGAGGGAATGGCTCACGGCTCACGACTGGATCAGCGACGACGCCGCCCTGTACAAGATTCTCAATCTCTTCAAATACCACACCTTCCGCGCCGGCGGTGCCGCGATCACCGCGTTTCTGCTTTCACTGGCGTTCGGAGAGCGCCTCATCCGCAAACTGATCTCCCTCAAAATCGGCCAGCCCGTCCGCACCGCCGACGAGGTTCACAAGCTCTACGAACTGCACGGCAAAAAAGCCGGCACACCGACGATGGGCGGCATCCTGATTCTCGGCACCATCGTGTTTTCCACCCTGCTGTGGGCGAAGTGGGACAACGTCATGGTGTGGATCGTTCTCTTCACCACGATCGGCCTGGGGGCGCTCGGGTTCCGCGACGACTACCTGAAGATCAGCAAGAAGAACTCCAAGGGCGTCAGCGCGCGGACAAAGCTCATTTGGCAGACCAGCGTGGCCGTGCTGGCCGGCTTCCTGTTCGCCTACGCGGTGCCGGAGGACAACGGCATCACCCTGCGCGCCCTCTACCTGCCCTTCGTGAAGAACGCAGTGATTTCCGACATGCACATTTTCGCCGTGGCTTTGTTTGCGATCGTGATCGTCGGATCCTCGAATGCCGTGAACCTCACCGACGGACTCGACGGACTCGCCACGGGCTGCTCCATCACGACCTCGATTGCCTACGCCGTGTTTGGCTACGTCTGCGGAAACGCCAAATACTCTGACTACCTCGGCGTCGCGCACAACAGTCTCGCCAACGAACTGCCCATCGTCGCGATGGCGCTCGCCGGCGCCTGCCTCGGCTTCCTCTGGTTCAACGCGCATCCGGCAAAGATGTTCATGGGTGACACCGGCTCGCTGGCCCTCGGCGGCTGCATCGCAACCATCGCCATCGGCTGCAAGCAGGAGATCGTCCTCGCGCTCGTCGGAGGAGTCTTCGTCATGGAGGCCATGAGCGTGATCCTTCAGGTCTGGAGCTTCAAGAAGCGCGGCAAGCGCATCTTCCGCATGGCCCCGATTCACCACCATTTCGAACTCGGAGGATGGCATGAGAACCAGGTCATCGTGCGCTTCTGGGTGCTCTCCCTCCTCTTCGCCATGATCGGACTGGCGACCCTCAAACTTCGTTAACGAATGAAACACGCCTCCCAAAAAATCGCCATTCTCGGCGCCGGCCGCAGCGGTCTCGGCGCCGCGCGTCTGGCGCGTTTGCATGGCGCGGAGGTGACAATTTTTGACGAGGGTGACAAGGCGAAGCAGGTGGAGGACTTCCCCTGCATGCTCGGACAGCCTGCGCGTGACCTCACGGTCAACTCCGGGGACTTTGATCTCGTCGTCATCAGCCCCGGCCTCGACGAACACTGGCCGCTGCCGTCCAAATTCACCTCCGCAGGCGTCCCGCTCGTCGGCGAAACCGAGTTCGCCTTCAGCCTGACGGACATGCCCATTACGGCCATCACCGGCACGAACGGCAAGAGCACCTGCACGGAACTCATCGCGGCGCTTTTCAACGGCTGCGGTCTGAAGTCGATCCCTTGCGGGAATCACGGCATGTCGCTGAGCGAAGTCGTCGCCAGCGGCGTGCGCTACGACGTGCTCGCATGCGAGATCAGCAGCTTTCAGCTCGAAACGATCCGCACCTTCCGTGCCCGCGCCAGCCTGTGGCTGAACTTTGCCGCCGACCATCTCGACCGCTACCCAGGCATGGCCGAATACTTTGCCGCAAAGGCCCGCATCTTCGAGAACGTAACACCCGAAGATGTGGCGATCGTCCGTGCCGGAGAGACCGTGAACAGCGGCAGGGCGCAGCGCTGGACCTTTTCCGCTTACGGCGAGGAGGCCGACTACACCTATGCGAATGGCAAGTTCTTCCACGCCGGACACGAGATCGGTAGTTCCGCGAATCTCCGCGTGCGCGGCAGGCACAACATGGAGAACGTGCTGGCCGCACTGATGACGGGCCGGGTCTTCGGCCTCGAGTTTGATGCCATGCTCGACGCCCTCGCCAACTACGAGGTGCCGCGTCACCGCTGCGAGCTCATTCGCACGCTGCACGACCGCGAGTACATCAACGACTCCAAGGCCACCAACCTCCATGCGCTGGAAGCCTGTCTGCGTTCGCTGGAGCGACCCATCGTGCTCATCGCTGGCGGCAAGGACAAGCAGCTCGACTACTCCCCGCTGCGCGCCGAACTGAAGGGCCAGGTGCGGGCGATGGTCTTCATCGGCGAGATCGCGCGCCAGTTGGAGCAGCTCTTTGGCGACCTGCTGCCATGCAAGACCGGAGCGGACATGGCGGAGGCTGTTTCCCTGGCCACGCAGCTCTCGCATGCCGGTGACGCCATCATCCTGAGTCCCGGCACCAGCTCTTTCGACATGTACACCGGCTACGGCCAGCGCGGCGACGCCTTCCGCGACGCCGTGATCGCATTGAACTGAATTTTGACCCCCAGAATCCCGACAACCCGACAGGTCCCATGAAGACGAAGCCCAAAAAGGAAAAGAAACTCCTGCTCAACCTCATCGACGGTGAACGGCACCGCCACCGCGTGGCGCTGGTCACCGAAGAGGGCGAGTGGAACCAGCACGAGCCGAACTCCGGCATGGCGCGAATGTTCGTCGTCATGCTTCTGGTGCATGTCCTCCTCATCGGCGGCATCATCATCTATGATTTTATGGGTGAAGAGGAAACGCCCCAGCAGGCGGTGACCCAGGCCGCCCGCGCCATGACCGGCTCGTCCGATCTGCCCCAGGCTGCTCCCGACATCATCAACGCCCAGGCGATGGCCGTGTCCGATGTCGCGCAGTTCGACAACTATGAAATGCGTTCCGGCGACTCGCTGAAGAGCATCGCGGCGAGGTTTGGCACGACCGAGCAGGAAATCACCGAGCTCAACATGATCGACAAAGGCCTGCAGATCGGCCCGGGCACCATGCTGCGCGTACCGAAACAGGCCGTCCCCAGCGCCATTCCTGTGGACCCCCAAACACTGAAGCCGGTGACCGCCGAGAAGGTGCCGACGGTGACTCCGCTGCAGGATCAGCCGCCTGCGACACAGATCCTGCCCAGCGAGGCCGTGAAGCCCTCGGAAGCCCCGGCCAGTCTTGCCGCCGCCGCATTGACGCCGATGTCACTTGTCGCTCCGACGGAGGAACCTCCCGCCCCGGTTTCCCTGGCCGCCGCCGCCGGCTCCGCCGCCGCACTGCCTGTGCAGGAGGAGACGCCCGCTCTGCCGGCTCCGGTGAATCCGCGCGCCGTTTCCCTCCTTCAGGAGAACGCACCGGAGACGCCCAAGCCGAAAACCGAGCCCAAAGCCCTGCCAAAACCAACACCCGTAGCGCCGCCTTCGCAGATGCTCAAAAAGATCGCCACCCAGCCGCCCGTCACGAAAAAGACGGAGCCGGTGAAAAAGATCGCTTCCACTCCGCCGCCCGCACCGAAGGCCACGGCGCTGCGCACTCACACGCTGCAATCTGGGGAGACTCTCTACCGGCTTTCCGTCAAGTATGGCGTGTCCGTAAGCGCCATCCAGAAGGCAAACAGCATCAAGGATCCCAACACCATTCGTGATGGCGTGAAGCTGGTGATTCCCGCGAAGTAAAATCCGCCTGCCCTGCCCCGCAAACCGATAATAGAGAATGGCCAAGCACTCGATCTTCCTGCTGATCCTTGCCGTGGTGTCCCTCGTCGCTCTGGGCATCACGATGCTGGCGAGCACCACATTTGAGATCGCCAACGAAGGAGGGGAGGACTACGTCACGCTCTGGCGGCAGCTGCAGTGGCTGGGCGTCGCCGTGGCCGGCTGCGTGCTTGCGTCTTACATCGACTACCATTTCTGGATGCGCTGGCGCTGGCAGCTGCTAATCGCGGCGGTCATTCTACTGGCACTTTGCTACATTCCGATGATCGGCATCAAGATCAACGGGTCCAAGCGCTGGATCGGCTTGAAGGAATTCGGGCTGTCAAACTTTCGCGTGCAACCCTCCGAGTTCGCCAAAATCGCCCTCATCATCGCACTGGCGGGGTGGTATTCCACCCATGAGGCGATGACCCGGACTTTCTGGCGCGGCTTTATACTTCCCGGGTTGATCCTGCTGGGCGTGGTCGGATTGATCGGCTGCGAATTCGATCTCGGCAGCGCCCTGCTGGCCTCGGCGGTCGGACTCGGCGTCATGTTCATGGCCGGAACGAAGCTGCGCTATCTGGCGGTCATCGTGCTGCTGTGCTGCGGCGGCTTGTGGGCGGGCGTCAAGTATCTGCCAAACCGTTTCGAGCGCATCATGGTCACTTTTGACCTGGAAAAGCACAAGGAGGGTCTCGGCTTGCAGCAATGGGTCTCCAAGCTCGCTTTCGGCTCCGGCGGTATCGAGGGGCGCGGTCTCGGCGAGGGGCGCATGAAGCTCTCCTACCTGCCGGAGGCGCACACCGACTTCATCTTTCCGATGGTGGGCGAAGAACTCGGCCTGCGCGGCACGGCGGCGGTCGTGCTGGCCTTTGCCGTCTTTGTCATGGCCGGGATGATGGTTTCCGCCTACGCCCCGAACCGGTTCGGCAAACTCCTCGGTGCCGGCCTCACGTTTTTGCTGGGCTTGGAGGCGCTGCTCAACATGGGTGTGACCACCGCCCTGCTGCCGAACAAGGGACTGCCCCTGCCCTTTGTCAGCTATGGCGGCTCCAGCCTCGTCGCCGCCATGCTTGCCGTCGGCATTCTGATCAACATTCACCGCCAAGGTGTGCATCTGACGTGGGACCAACTTCCCGTCATCCGCCGCAAACGCCGCTGGACTCCACAGCTGTAGCACGAGGACCGGGCCAACTCAGTTGACGAAACGACGCACTTGCGAACTCAGCCACCGCTGAAGATTTTCGCAGAGGAGGGACTCTCGGCACCGCCTTTTTTCTCGACCGTTAGTAGAAACTTTGCATCTCCCGACACAGGTGTCGTGGGCTTGAATTCACCTTGGAAGGCTCCGTTTTTGTCTACGGCAATGACACCCGCGTTGACGGCTTTGTCACTGCCCGGGGCGATGACCCAAAGCTGATAGTCCTGACCGGATTCGAGACGCGTCATTTTGTCGAGCATGAGCATCCCATGACCTCGAAGACGGTCCCACACCGTCGTCATGACACCACGGCGATACTCCCATACATCCGTGGTAAGCATGGTGATTTTCCAGTCGATTTCGGCGTTCCGCTTCTCGGCTGCTTTAGCTTCCGCAAGGAGCTTGGCGACTTGGTCTTTGGCCTCTCCTTCACTCTTTTTAAGCGACTCGATCTGGCTCTTGAGAGCTTCCTCTTTCTTATCCACATCCTGACGCAGCTTGTTGAGTTCCTCCTCCAATGTCAGCGCCTTTCCCTCGCTGGCGTTCGCGGCGGGAACGACCAGCGCGATGGCTTTTGAGGCGGCATCGAGCTCGTGAGACAACCGGGTGCGCTCAGTCCAGAGGAAACCTGCGGCGATGACTGCCACGACCGCCAGCAGCCAGCCCAAAATCGCGATCAATGTGCCAAACGAGAGTCTGGGCAAAAGCCCGCCGCCTTGCGAACGGATCGCTGCGCGGATGCGCTTTTTCATTTCCGCCGGCGGGTCCACTGGCGCCACAAGCAAGCCCAATTCCGCGCCCAAGAGGCGGAGCTCCTCCTCCAAACCCCGCAGATCCTTGTCCGCCAAGCCGGCACCGGCAAGGACGCGTTTCTCATCGCTCTCGAGCATGTCGAGTGCGCTCAATGCGGCGAGTTCTTCGTGTCGCGGGTCCATTCAGGCGGCTCCTTTCATCAGTTCCAGCAGGCGCAGCATACCGCGATGGATGTTCGTTTTGGCCGTTTCCGAGGGAACCTCGAGTGATTCGGCGAGGATATGATAGTTAAGGCCACGGGAGAAGCCCTGCTCAATGAGTTGCCGCTGATCGGCAGGCAGCTTCTTCAGTGCCACTGCCAGTTCGGAGCCTCTTGCATCGAGACGTTCGTCACCGGCCTCCATCAGCGGAGTCGTCTGGTCCAAGACTGAGGAATCCACCACACGGCTGCGACGTCCCAGCACTCGCATGCGCTCAATGGCCTGCGGACGCAGATGCATTACAGCCCACGGCAGAGCGCGACAACGCTCCGGATCATAGGCGGCGGCTTGCTTCCATAGGCTGGCAAAGCCGTCACGCAGGACCTCGGCGGCGACGCGTTCGTCTCTCATCATCTGGCACAACAGGGAGAAAATATGACCACCGGCACGATCGTAGAATTGCTCGAAGGATCGCAGGTCTCCCCTGCCCGCTTTCTGGAGCAGTTCTTCGTCGGTGACTTCGATGGGGGTATCGTCGGATGTCATACAGGAGCTTGGATTTCGCGCAGGGTTTCCATGAATGCAAAAGTTTCGTGCCTGCCGCTTTCATGCCAAGAGGCAGTGCGCGGCGACATTTGCATCAAGCCCCCGTCCACCTCCTGATCCAGGGCAGGCCCAGCACCACTCCAACGATCACTCCCGCCCCAACGTAAAAACCCCCACTCATGTGCTCGGAACTGCCAAAGACCAGTGCCGCGAGCAATATTCCGTAAACCGGCTCCATGTTGTAAACGACATTGACGGTAAAGACGCTCATGCGCCGAAGGACGTCCATGAATCCCGCGTAAGCCGCCACCGTGCACAGCAGCGACAGAATCAGCAGCCAGAGCACCGAAATGCCGTGCGGCAATACCGGGAGCCAGCCTCTCTCCAGCAGAGGGCGGGTCATAAGCGCCGCGAGGGCGGCACCGCTCATTTGATAGCACCCAATGACGCTCCAGTGGAGGTTTCGACGAACCTGCTGTTTGCTCAGCGTGGCAAAGAAAGCGGCCAGAAGCGCTGAAATGATCGCCACCGAGAAACCCAGCCAGTGGCGAAACTCAAATTCGTAGATCAGCCACACGGCCCCGACCATGACCATGCCAACCAGCAGTTCCGAAAGCCGCCACCTGCGCGTTCCGTCGATCACGGGCTCTATCAGGGAGCACCAAAGCATGGCGGTGGGCATGGCCGCCAAACAGACCGATGCGGTGGCAAGCCGGGCGGACCAGAAAAACGTCACCCAATGCAGACCGAGAAGGGCTCCCACGCCAAACATTGCCAGGACGTCCCGGGGCGGCAGTCGCAAGGAGCGGTGGCCGAACCAGGCGATGATCGCGAAAGCCGCAGCCGCGATGCTGGTGCGTCCGACAACCACGTCCACTGGAGACAGATCGATCAGTTTGCCGAGAATGGCGGTCAATCCCCAGGCGAGCACAACGAGATGAAGCTGGAGATAGTCGCGGAAGTCCGAACGAAGCATGACAGGACGTCAAACTGCAGCGGACCCGCGGTAAAATCCCGGCTTTTCGTCGCTACGGGCCTCTTTCGTTCCTTTTTGGGGCAATTTACCCCGTCGAACTTACACCTTGACGCGGAGCGCCCGGGAAGCAGTAATGCGAGTCACCGCAAGCATTGGCTGTGGTGGCATAAATTGCGCTCTTCTCTCCCTTATGAATCAAGGTTTATCCTTCATCCCGCGTCTCACTCTCATAGCGGTTGTCGCCTCTCTTTCACCTGTCATGCCGACTGCCCTGCACGCGCAGATTGGGCTGCCGGTGGCTCCGACCTCACAGAAGATCGTCCGAGACGTCCAAATTGTTTTCAAAGGAGGAGCCAAGCTGGATGAAAATCGCATTCGCAGTCAGATGGCAACCCGCGAAGGCCAGCCCTTTTCCGACGAAGCCATCGAACGGGACATCCGAGCCCTCTACGCGACAGGAGCAATCGAAAATCTCGACATCCGTGCCGTGGACGTGGCAGGCGGCGTGCGCGTCATCGTGGAAATCTCCGGTCGCGGCGGCATCAGCGAACTGAACTTCGTCGGCAACACCGCCTTCGACAAAGACCGCCTTGGAAAGGAAATCGAAGTCAACGTGGGCGATCCAGTGGATGACATCAGGCTCACTGCGGCGCAGCAGCGAATCTTGGAAATGTATGAGAAGAAGGGTTTTTCGGATGTTACTATCACCTACGATGTCACTGCCTCTGCTCGCGAAGGTTTTTCCACGGTGACCTTCAAAATCGATGAGGGTGCTCGTGGTGTTATCAACGACATCCGCTTTGAAGGAAATACAGCCATCAGTTCCCGCAAGCTGCGTTCTAAGCTGACATCGAAGGAACATCACTTTTGGAATCTCTGGGGGAAAGCGGGCAAGTTGCAAAACGACGCCTTGCAGGAAGACATCAAGATCGTCGAACAGGCGTTTCAAGACGAAGGTTATGTTTACGCGAAGGTCATCGAAGTCCGACGTGAACCGGTTTCGGCGAAGAAGCTTGATCTTGTTTACGTGATTCAGGAAGGCGGCAAATACGACGTGTCCGGCGTGAGCATCAATGGAAACACGATCTTTCAGAACGACGTGCTGATGGCCGGCATTCAAACCGAACCAGGGTTCCCTTATGTGGCAAGTTTCATCGACGCCGACCAAAAGCGGATCCAAGACTACTATGGCTCGCGTGGCTATGCGGACACCCGCGTCGAAACCAGCCTGATCGAAACTGGTCCGGGACAGATCAAGGTGGCTTTCAACATCCTCGAAGGCCCCAAATCATACATCAATAAAGTCAACATCTCCGGCAACTCGCACACCGAGGACCGCGTCATCCGGCGCGAACTGCCCTTCGCCCCTGGAGAAGAACTCAACACGGTCAAAATCGCCGCCGGCAAGAGCCGCCTCGAAGGCCTTGGCTACTTTGGCTCTGTGGACGTGCGCAACAACCCGTCCGGTGTGGAGGGTTACAAGGATGTGGATGTGACCGTCACCGAGCAGTCCACCGGCACGGTCAATTTCGGCGCGGGTTTCACTTCCATCGACAGCCTCACCGGCTTCCTCACTGTCACCCAGACCAACTTCGACATCACCGACTGGAAGGACTTCCGCGGAGCCGGTCAGCGCTTCAATGCCAGCCTGCGAGGAGGTGCTCTCACACGCAACGCGACGTTGAGTTGGACAGAGCCGTGGTTCATGGGGCGTGAACTCGAACTCACCATCCAGGCGTTCTACCAGAGCCAGTTCTTCCTCTCCAACAAGTACGACCAGACCAATCTCGGAACCTCTGTGAGCTTGCGCAAGAAAACGGGGGAGCATTCCTACATTCAAGGCACCTTTACCCTCCAGCAGGTAGAGATCGACAATATCAACCCAGCGGCCACCGCGCTGATCAGGAGCGAGGCAGGGTCCTACGTCCAAAGCAAAATCGATGTCGCCTGGGTGCACGACACCCGCGACAACCTCATGCTCACGCGCCGCGGCCACAAACTTGAGGCGGGACTCACGGTGTCGGCGATGGATGTCGAGGCCTACGGGTTTAACCTTGGCGGCCAACAGTATTTCAATCTCATCGGAGACTCGATTCTCTCCTTTGAAGGAAGCTTCAAGCACCTTGAGAATTACGGAGGAGGACGGGTGCCCATTTATGAGCGTCTATTCCTCGGCGGACCAAACAATCTACGCGGCTTCGGCTTCCGTCAGGCCGGCCCCCGTGAAATCACTGGTGAACAGCTGGGCGGCTTGACCTCGGTCAACGCCACTGCCGAATACACGATCCCTGTGAACATCATCGGAGCACACGCAGACAAAGCCCCGCGCTTCGCGATGTTTGGAGACATCGGTTCCATCAGTGGCGCAGTCGGTTCGTTCGTCGGCAACGGCGATATCTACTCCGACGTCGGCATCGGTGTGAGATTCACCGTTCCGATGCTCGGACCAGCGCCCATCCGTCTCGATTATGCGGTGCCGATGAGCCGAGACCAGTTTTCGGGCTCCAACGGAGGCCGCTGGCAGTTCAACATGGGCTACAAGTTCTGATCTTGAGCGACAGTCTTTTTGTTTGTCCCACTCCGCATTCCACTACAAGGTACGTTTTCCCCATCGCTTATGATCGCACGCGCCCTTATCGCCCTCGTTTTTTCCGCAATCGCCGTCCAGGCAGCCGACCTCAAATTCGGCGTCATCGACATGTCAAAAGTCTTCCAGGAGTTTCACAAGACCAAGTCCGCCGCTGAGAAGTACAAGGGCAACTACGAAAAAGCCGCCCAGGAAATGCAGGAACGGCAGGCCGTTTACAAAAATCTGGCTGCGGAAGCCCAGAAGATGCAGAAACTCGCACAGGATCCCATCATCACCCCCGAGCAGCGCAACAAGCACGCTGCGGAACTCGGAGAAAAGCTGAAGGAAATCCGCTCCATGGAAATGGAAATGCAGGAATTTGCAGACCGCAGACAGACTCAGCTCAAGCAGGAAGACATGCAGATTCGCAAGGGCCTCTATGAAGAGATCTTGGCGGTAGTCCGCGAGCGGGCCAAAAAGGACAACTACGGTATGGTCTTCGACAAGACAGGTGTCAGCCTTTCCACAGTGCCTGTTCTCCTGCACGTCGGCGAAGGAGCCGCTACCGACCTCACCGACCAGATCATCGTCGAACTCAACAAGGATGCGCCCCCTCCCGGTGCCGAACCGGCCAAGGAACCCGCAGCTGCAACGGAGACGAAATAATCAATTCCCTACCCAGGCGGGAGAACGGCAGCCTTGATTGAAAGGGTTGTCGATAGATTGCTTTTTAAACGGGCATTGTTTTCTGTCCCACCATCATGAGTAACTCCATTTCTCTCCAGAAACTGGCCGAGCTTGTGGGTGGGACTCTCACGCAGGGCGCACCTGATGCTGTCATCACCGGCCTGAATTCGATCATCGATTCGAAGCCAGGCGAGGTCACGTTTCTCGGTAATATTCGTTATCTGCCGGCGCTCAAGTCCACCCGTGCCTCGGCGGCACTGGTTCCGCCGGATCTGGATCTGGGCGAGCTGCCTCCTGAACTTGCGCTCATTCGTGTCACGAATCCAACGCTCGCCTTTTCCAGCGTCATTCGATTTTTCGGTCCGCCATCGACCGGGTTTGTCCCGGGTGTTCACTCGACTGCGCATGTGGCCAGCGGCGCCTCGTTCGATCCCCAAAAAGTCAGCATTGGCCCGAATGCGGTCATCGAAGACGAAGTCGTTCTCGGCGACGGGACTACCATTCACGCGGGCGCCTATGTAGGTCGCGGAGCGAAGCTAGGTTCCGACTGCATCATCCACTCCAACGCCGTCATCAAGGATCGCTGCATTCTTGGAAATCGCGTCATTCTCCACAGCAGTTCCGTCATCGGAAGCGACGGATTCGGATACGAACTGGTCAAAGGGCGCCACGAAAAAATTGACCAGGTGGGCATCGTGCAAATTGACGACGATGTCGAGATCGGCTCCTGCACCACCATTGACCGCGCCCGCTTCGGACGCACATGGATCGGCGAGGGCACAAAAATCGACAACCTCGTGCAGATCGGCCACAACTGCGTTCTCGGAAAGCACTGCATCATCGTTTCCCAGACCGGTATTTCCGGCAGCACCCGCCTCGGCAACTACGTCACCATGGGCGGTCAGGTCGGCGTCGCGGGTCACCTCGAAATCGGGGACCAGGTGATGTTCCTAGCCAAATCCGGTGTCACAAAAAACGTCCTGCAACCCGGAGCCTATACCGGTTACCCCGCCCGGCCGCTGATGGAAGGCCGCAAAATGCTCAGTCTGCCCGCGAAAATTCCGGATCTTATCGAACGAGTCAGGAAACTGGAGCAAAAACTCGCCGAGTTGGAAAGTGCCGAGGCGAAAGCGTGATCGACGGCGACGATCCGGCGTAATCCAGTGTGGACGTTGCCAAGTGCCGGCATCCGTTCTACTCTCGCGACCCCATGAACGCCGCCTCCATTCTACCGCTCCCTGTGATGCCCGACGCCCACGGCCATTTCGGCAAGTACGGCGGCATGTTTGTGCCCGAAACGCTCATGTCGGCCCTGACCGAGCTTTCCGACCACTACGAGAAGGCCAAGGCGGATCCGGCCTTCCAGAAAGAACTGGACCGCCTGCTTCACGAATACGTCGGACGCCCGACGCCACTCTACTTCGCCGAACGCTGGACCGAAAAGCTCGGTGGCGCGAAGATTTACCTCAAACGGGAAGACCTGCTGCACACCGGCGCGCACAAGATCAACAACGCCCTCGGCCAGATCCTGCTCGCGCAGCGCCTCGGCAAGAAGCGCATCATCGCGGAAACCGGCGCCGGACAGCACGGCGTCGCCACCGCCACCGTCTGCGCGCGCTTCGGCTTCGAATGCGTCATTTACATGGGCAAGGTCGACATGGAGCGCCAGGCGCTGAATGTCGCCCGCATGCGTTTCCTTGGCGCAGAAGTCCGCGCTGTGACCGCAGGCCAGGCCACGCTCAAGGAAGCCGTGAACGAAGCGATGCGCGACTGGGTCACGAACGTGCGCACCACACATTACATCCTCGGCTCGGCACTCGGCTCGCATCCGTTTCCGATGATGGTACGCGATTTCCACCGTGTCATCGGCGTCGAAGCTCGACGTCAGATTTTGGAGCATGAAAACCGCCTTCCCGATCTTCTCGTCGCGTGTGTCGGCGGCGGCAGCAACTCCATCGGACTCTTCCATCCCTTCCTCAACGACAAAGACGTGCGCATGACCGGCGTCGAAGCCGGAGGCGACGGCATCATCCCCGAGCGCCACGCTGCACGTTTTCAAGGCGGGCGCCTCGGTGTGTTGCAAGGAACCAAAACATGGTTGCTCGCCAACTCCGACGGCCAGATCGAACTCACCCACAGCGTCAGTGCCGGACTCGACTACGCCGCCATTGGCCCCGAGCACGCATGGCTGCACGATGAAGGCCGTGTCACTTACAACTACGCCACGGACGACGAAGCACTGGCCGCCTTTCAAGAACTCAGCGCCGTCGAAGGCATCATCCCCGCCCTCGAGAGCTCGCACGCAGCCGCCGAAGTACGCAAAGTGGCCCCCACGATGAGCAAAGACCAGATCATTCTCGTCAACCTGAGTGGTCGAGGCGACAAGGACGTCGCCCAGGCGGCCAGGATGATCTTTGGTGAGGAATTAAAATTCTGAGACATGCAGCAGCCCCCTGATCCCATCCGGCAGGACATGGCGAAGCTGAAGTCGCTTCTCCATGAGTCGCTGTCACCGCATCTTCCTGCGGGACAGAAGGACATGCGCATCCTGAATCTCGCCTGCGGACGTTGTGACGAGGCAGAAACCCTGGTCGAGGTCGGCTCAGATCTGACGGAAGGCGGCGGTGTCGAAATGGTGGGCGCGGATATCCGGATTCGCGAGATTCGTCAGGCGAGGGAAACACACGGGCAGCTACCGGCCGAATTTTTGATCGAGGATGCCACTCAGATCGACCGCCACAAGGCACTCGGCGACGACTTCAACATGGTCTTCCTGCGCCACCAGAACTTCTGGCACGGGCAGGAGCTGTGGAAGAAGATTTTCGACCAGGGCATCGCCAAGCTGCGCCCGGACGGCATGCTGGTGATCACCAGTTACTTCGATGTCGAGCACAAGCTCGCGCTGCGCGCCCTGGAGGCGCTGGGCATGGAGGTGGTGAGCAACAAGCGCAACAAGGCCAGCCGTGCGTTGAAGGACGCTCCCGGCAAATCCGTGGACCGATGGGTGGCCGTCCTGCGTCAAAGGCGGGCGTAAGCCGGGAAGCCAAGGGCATTGCCAAGGACACCGGGAGGCGGTATGATCACGATCCTCCCGAAAAATCCCATGAATCGTCTCACCCAAGCCTTCTTGATCGCCGCCGCCCTCTTTGCGGTGACAACGACATGCGCCCAAACTATCGACGCTGCCAGCGAGGTGGCCGACCAGTACTTCCGCGGATTCGTGATGAACAACGAAGCGGCGAAGCTGGAATCTTCCGGAGACCTGCAGATGGCGCAGGAAAAGTTCAAGCAGGCCGCCGAGATCATGGACAGCATCGCGCGGAACTATCCCTCCTGGCAGCCGGAGATGCGGGCCAGCCGCCAGCAGAAGATCCAGGACTCCCTGGCACGGATTCAGTCCAGGCTGACCCAACAGGCCGCCCCACAGGCCGCCCCACAGGCCGCCCCACAGGCCATGCCAACGCCAGCACCAGCCCCGGTGCCGCAAGTCGTCACGCCTGTGACCCCGGGTTATATTCCGGCTGCTGCAGCAGGAGTTCCCGCACCAGGCACGCTCGCACAGCCTGTCGGCGCCCCATCCAGCGGCACCCTCCCGAGCCTGAACGACATGCTGAGCCAGTGGGAAGCGATGTACAAGAAGCGCGTGCTCGAACTCGAAACGCAAAACAATCAGAATCAGCTCGACCTCGCCAAGTGGCAGCAGTGGTATCAGTGGGCCTCTGGTGAGATCACGACAGCTCGCTCTCAAAACGAGGCCCTTGGCGCAAAGGCCGCCACTCTGGAACAAAGCATCGCCGCAATGACCAAGGAGGTAGAAGAAGGCCGCGCTGCCCGAGGCCAGCTCGACAAAATCATGGAGGAAAAGATGGCCGTAGACCTCGAACTGCGAAAAAACGGCCAGCGCATCCTTGCCGCGGAAGCCGCCTCCAAGGATGCCTCGGAAAAACTTGCCACTGCTTCCGCCCGGATCGCCGAAATCGAGCTTGAGCGAAACAAGATCCTCAAGGAACGCGATGACGCCGTCAAACAGCGCGACGAGGCGGTGAAAGACCGTGAAGTGGCTGTTAAAGAGCGGGATGCCGCAAGCGCCCGCAGCCTCGGTCTGGCTGCGGAGTTGGAGGATCTGAAGAAAAAGACCGGCACCGCCGAAATGCAGCGCCTCGTCACCGAGAACGAGCGGCTGAAAAAGCAGCTGGGTGAAGCTGAGAAGCAGGTGGCTACACTGAAAGCGGACGTGACCCGCAAGGACACCCAAATCGCCGAGCTGCGCGGCCAGCTTACCGGGTTGCAGGGGCAACTTGCCGACCTGCGCAAGGAAAGCGCAGCCTACCAGACCCAGGTCGCCGAACTCACCAAGCAGCTCAAAGAGGTGCAATCCGGCATGGATGCCAAAATGGCGGCCACGCCGGAACTGACCCAGGAGAACGAAATGCTCCGCGCCATCATCATGCGCCAGCTCCGCACGCAGCATCGTCAGCAAGCGGCGAAGGACCTCATGATTGCGGAACTGCAAAAGATGGAGAACGCCTCCACCGAGCTCATTAAACAGGTCGAGGAGCTGCGAAATGCGCGCATGATCCTGACTCCTGACGAAGAGAAACTTTTTTCCGATCCCGTTGTGCGGGAGTTGCTGGGACCGAATGGCGTACAGGCCACACTCATCGCGAACGCATCGCCGGACAGCGACAAAAAGGCCGCACCACCGGCCCCGAGCACGGTGGAAAAGCTCATCTCCCAGGCCAACGAGGCCTATATGACGAAGAACTTCGAAGAATCAGCCCGCCTCTACCAGGACGCTTTGCGAGCCGAGCCCAAAAATGTCGGCGCACTCATCGGTCTGGGACTGGCCCGTCAGCGCGAGGACAAGCACGCCGACGCTGAGGTGGCCCTGCAAAAAGCGCTGGCCTACGACCCGACGAATGAACCGGCCTCATTCGCCTTGGGGGTCACCTACTTCAAACAGGAACGCTGGAAGGACGCGATGACTTACTTTGAGAAGAGCCTGACCAAACGCCCGGACAACGCCAGTGGACGGCATTATCTCGGCATCATCGCCACCAAGATGAACCTGCTGGAACGCGCCGAGCGCGAATTCAAGACGGCGCTGGCAATCGATCCCGCTTATGGCGAAGCACACTTCAATCTCGCAGTTCTCTACATCACCTGGGACCCGCCCAAGTGGGACCAAGCCCGAGTCGAATACGACGAAGCCCTCAAGAAAGGCGTCGAGCCGGATGCGAATCTCGAGAAGCTACTCAAAGGAGCAAAGGTCTCCCAGCGCTAAAGGTGAGCACAATCACAAGGCCGGCAGTTTCAGGATTGCCAACATGACGTTTCACCAAAAGAGCGTGAGGAAAGATACGGCTCCATGCGAAGCCACCACATCTAATCCCAGACTTCAGGCGGGTTGTCGCTATTAGCGAATCTCTTCGCCGGTCGTCGCGTCGCTTAGAGTGATCTGTTCGCGATGGTAGCCCGGATCGCTTCGGAACGTCAGGCGGGCGTGGTACTTCCTCTCCAGGTCCACCAACAGTTCTCCATCCTCTGTCTTGAGCCGGTTCATGACCTCGGGATGCACGATGGCAAGGATTTGACGCTGCTCCTGATTCGCGCGGCCCAGGACGCTGACGATGCGGCGCTGCAGTTCCACGCTCATGGTGAGCGGTGTTTTGACCTGGCCATTGCCCTTGCAGTAGGGGCAGGGTTCGTAAAGCGTCGTGCCGAGACTCTCGTTGAGGCGCTGGCGGGTCATCTCCATCAGCCCGAACTGAGATATCGGCAGGATCTGTGTCTTGGCCTTGTCCCGCTTCAGGTGCTCGTTCATCGCCTTGTACACCGCCTGCTGGTCGCGACGGTGTTTCATGTCGATGAAATCGACCACGATCAGGCCGCCCATGTTGCGCAGTCGGAGCTGGCGCGCGACTTCAGCGGCGGCCTCCAGATTCGTTTCGAGCAGGAGTTTCTCCACGTCCTTGTGGCCTTTGTTGCGTCCAGTATTCACGTCGATGGAGACGAGGGCCTCGGTCTGGTCGATGACGATGTAACCGCCGCAGGGCAGCCAGACCTGACGGTAGAAAGCGTTGTCGATCTGCTTCTGGATGCCGTAATGCTCAAAGATGGCGCTCTGTCCCTGATAGAGGTTGATCCGGCGTTTCGCTCGGCCAGAGATATGCGCGGCCATGCGCTGCATCCGCTCCACAGTCGGCGCGTCGTCACAAGCCACCTCGTCAATGTCTTCCGTGAGGAAATCGCGCACGGTACGCTCAACGAGGTCCGGCTCCTGAAAGCAGCAGACCGGAGCGTTCTGACCGTCACGCTTGGCAACGATTTCATCCCACTCGTCGAGGAGAATGTTCAGGTCGCGGACAATGTGGCGGGCACGCTTGCCTGCGGCTTCAGTGCGCAGGATGATTCCCATGCCCTCCGGAAGCGTGACGTTTTCGATGATTCGGCGGAGACGTGAGCGCTCCTTGGGATCGTCAATTTTGCGCGAGATACCGCAGGTGTCGTTGAGCGGCATCAGCACCAGCAAACGGCCCGCGAGGGAGATGTTGGTCGTGACACGGGGGCCCTTGTTGCCGACGGGGCCCTTGGTGACCTGCACCATGATCTCGGAATTGACCGGATAGAGGCTGGGGATGTCCTTGGCCTCAATGCGTTTCCGTTTCTTGCTGCCGCCACGGTTGATTTCCTCAAGGCCGGCATCGAGTGCGGCGGGAATGGCGTCCCAAAAGTGAAGAAATGCGTTTTTGTCGAAACCGATGTCAATGAACATGGCCTTGAGGCCCTGCTCGATGTTGCGGATGCGTCCCTTGAAAACGCTGCCGATGAGGCTGCTGGTGCCGACGCGCTCGATGTTATACTCCTCCACAACCCCTTTGTCGAGGAGGGCCACGCGGTTCTCCAGTTTCTCGCAGTTGATGACGAGGCGCACGCCGCTTTTGATGTCGCGCTTACCCGTGAGCAGTTCTTTGATTCTTTGAACGAAGGTCAATGCCATGATGTTTGTGTCTCCCTGAAATCTGGAGCAGGTCTTCAGCGAAAGAGCCTGCGAAAGAAGCCGCCCGTGGCGGGTTCTGATGGTTTGGATTCTTGGGAGCTCCCCCGGTTGAAGAGACCCGGCCTGCTCACTGGCACGGCTTTGGGTACGTTCCGCTCGGAGCTGCTTCCCGCCGATCCCGCTGAATCGGCTTTCCGTTTGATGTTGGGCGTCGCGTTCACACGCGGCGCTGGCGCATCCACGGCTTCGACGTTGGACGCACCCGCGCCCACGTCGCCATCCTCGTCCGGCTCGGGCACCAGTGGCACCCCTGCATCGGCATATTGGATTTGTGGAATGTGATTGAAATGACCATCGGCCGGCGGCATCGGCTCAATGGCGACCTCGTAACCGTTTTCCAGTGCCAGGCACTGCTCAAGAACACGACGGGCAACGGGCGCCGCGCAGCCGCCCCCGGACTTGCCGTTCTGAACCAGCACGCACACGGCCAGCTTAGGACTTTGGTAAGGGGCGAAGCTGATGAACCATGTGTGATTGTCGTCCACGCGACTGCCCTTTTCATTGATGCGCCAGTTCTGGGCGGTCCCGGTCTTTCCAGCCACTTCGATGCCGGTGATCCGTGCGCCCTTGCCGGTGCCGCCGGGGTCGTTCACGACCTTCCACATGCCTTTGCGAATGACTTCGATCTCCTCGGGTTTGACGCTTTGGGAAAGATCGCCGCGGAGACTGGGCGGATTGTCCAGCACGACCTCGTTCCTGTCCATAACGCGCTTGAGCAGGTGCGGACTCCAAGCCTTGCCGCCGTTGGCCACCGTCGCTGCGACGGAAGCCATTTGAAGAGGAGAGGCGAGTACCATGCCCTGACCGATGGAAGTGTTCGCCGTATAGCCGTCGCTCCAGCGCTCCGCAGGGCGGTTTGCGCGCAGCCATTCCGGGTTGGGCAAAATCCCGGGGCTTTCGTCCTCAAGCTCGACCCCCGTTCGTTCACCAACGCCGAGAATCTTACCAACCTTGGTGATGTTCGAGATGCCCGCCGCGTTGCCGTATTGATAGAAGAAGCAGTTGCAGGACTTCATGATGGCGTCGCTGATGCTCAGACTGCCGTGGGATCCGCCGTTTTGACGCTGGATCCAGCATTGCATGGAGGTGTTCCCATAGGTCACGCTGCCTGCGCAGTTGAACCGCTGCATCTGGATGCCTTTCAAACAGCCCGCGAATGAGATCGGAATCTTGAACGTGGAACCGGGCGCATGTCCCTGCACGGCACGATTGAGCAGCGGAATCGTCTTGTTCTTCAAAAGCTCATCCCAGTCCGCCTGCTGAATGCTGGGAACAAACTTGTTCGGATCAAACGAAGGCACGGAAACCATGGCCAAAATTTCACCCGACGCCGGATCAATGACCACCACCGCACCGCGGCCGACCTTCCCGTCGCGCAGGGCCCGGTCCGCGATGAGTTGCATCCGCACATCCAGCGTCAGATACACGTCGTTCCCCTTGCGAGGCTCCTTGTATTCCTCGAACACTTCGCCCACGGGCCGCCCGCGTTGATCCCGCTGCATAACCCGCACGCCGGGCTTGCCGCGCAGGTACTTGTCGAAGCTTTTTTCCACTCCGGCACCACCGAAATCATCCGGCACATAATAGTCCCACTCCTTGCGATCCTCGTCGGAGGCCCGCTTGTCGTCCGGCAAACGCACATAGCCGAGGATATGGCAGGCCACTGATTTGAGCGGGTACACCCGGGATGCGCGCTCTGCCACTGTGACGCCCGGCAGACCGAGGTTGTGCTCGGCGATCCTGCTGAATTCGGCGAATGTCAGATTGTCCCGATACACCCACGGCACCGCGCCGCCAAAGCTGCGGAAGTGAACCCGGAGAGAATCGACCGTGTAGTCCTCGTGAACCCCCAGCTCGCGCATCCGGGAGGCGATCGTCTCTTCGAAAATTGTGTAAATGTCGATTTCCGGCTTTTTCCGCCGGATCCCCCGCTCGATCACCTCAAACTCCACCGTGGGAATGGACGTCTTTTTGATTTTGGCCACCCGGCGGTAGTCAGTCACGACCTCCGCCAAATTCACCCGCACCTCGAAGCTGGCATTGTTCGTAGCCAGAACGACGCCGTTGCGATCCTTGATTTCACCGCGCGGACCCGGCACGCGGGCGCGCTCGCGCTTTGCGCCCGGAATCATTTTCACAAATTCCTCGCGTCTGTCGATCTGCAGCGACCAAAGACGATACACCAGAAGTGCAAACCCGCCGAGCATGACGAGAGTGAACAGGTAGAGCCGGAAGTGGTATTTAAAGACCATCGAAACGATACCTCAGTCCTTCGTATTTAATCTCGTAACTCGAAAGCCGCGCCAGCGAATACAGCAGCAGAAAGACCAGCGGCGCCACCAGCATGCCGAGCAGGCTGTCGGTGATCATCTTCGACCACACGCTCGAGGGAAACTGGAGCGAGCCGCGCAAAAAAGTCATGATAAGATACTGGGACAGTAGCCAGGTGAAGACGGCCACCCCCACCATGAGCACCGGCAGTTCCAGACGCCCGCGTTTGAAAAGCGGCCGGATCCCCTGCATGAGCATTCCCAGCATTCCAAAGAGACCGATGGAAAGGCCGAAGGGCAGCGGTCGGCTGCCGACACCGAATTCAGCGTCCATCCCCGTCCCGAAGACATCCTCCATGCCATCCAGTGCTTCGATGGCACCCGGCAGATAGCGCGCATCCCAGATGAAACCGGTAATGAACGCCAGAAGCAGCATCATCGAAAACGGGGATGCCACGGACGCGCAGAAGAAAAAAACCGCCGGCAGAAACAACGTCGCAAACTGGGCGATCTCCAACCCGGGAATAAACTCCTGCACCATGAAGGTGAGAAGCAGCAGGATGATGGTGATCGGATGAAACAGCATGGAGAATCAGGGGGTGGCGGGCCTCATCTCAATCACGAAAACATAATCCAGGGTGGAGAAATCAACGGCGGGTTCCACGATGGCCTCTCCGGAAATTTCACGGTTTTCAAATCGCTTCACCCGACCCAACAGCAGATCGGAGGGAAAGACACCGCCCTCTCCGGATGAATACACCGCCGCTCCCGCGTTGATGTTCGCGTCACGATTGAGGAAGCGCAGATGCAGTTCGGGACGCACATCGAGGGCTCCCCTCTCTCCAATCAGAATGCCCTGTTCGAGGGTGCCTTCGACGGTCGCCGAAACGCGGCACATTTCGTCGGTCAGCAGAATGACCTTGGCCAGGTGCGGCGCAAGCGTCGAGGTCTTCCCGACCAGCCCTGCGGACGTGATCACGGGACTGTCGGTCCCGATGCCGTCCAGCGATCCCTTGTCGATGATCAGGCTGTTCCACCAGGTGCTGGAGCTGCGGCGGATCACTTTTGCCGGCGTCATCTTGAACGACGCCGACTGCTTGAATTCGATAAGCTGCCTGAGCTTCGCATTCTCCTCAATGATCTGATGGTACTTCTGCTGGATGATGCGCAGACGCTCCACCTGCACGCGAAGATCTTCGTTTTCGCGCTTCACCTCCGCCGGATTGATTTCAGGCGCCATGGCGGACTCCGCCGTCCGCTCGATCGCCGCACTCGAATGAATGAACGGTGACAGCAGGCTCATCGCGCGGGACTGGATGCCGCGCGTGGTGGGCGTGTCCAATGTGAATACCGCCACCATTCCGGCAATGAATGCCAAGAGCGCGAGGATGTTGAATTTTTTCATGGCTGTTCAGCTCCCGAAGACTGCTCGTCGCCCTGCGCGACCGCACCCTCAAGACAGGCGGATGACCGCCTGGCCGGTGGTCAAACTTCCGTCGTGCTAACCTTGCGCAGGAATTCAAGTTCGTTGAGAACTCGCCCCGTGCCCTCGCCAACGGCGCTGAGCGGATCCTCGGCGACATGGACAGGCAGAGCGGTTTCCTCCTGCAAAAGCTTGTCGAGCCCGCGCAAAAGAGCACCGCCCCCTGCAAGCATGATGCCGCGATCGACGAGGTCGGCGGAAAGTTCGGGAGGACAGCGCTCCAACGTCGTACGGACCGCGTCGATGATCGCGTTCAGAGGCTCCAGCATCGCCTCGCGCACTTCCTGACTGGTAATCGTGATCGTCTTCGGCAGACCCGCCACCATGTCGCGCCCCTTCACTTCCATCGTCGTCTCCTTGCCCAGCGGAAACGCGGAACCGATGCGCAGCTTGATCTCCTCCGCCGTGCGCTCACCGATCATCAGATTGTAAGCGCGCTTCATGTAGTTGATGATCGCTTCGTCGAGTTCGTCACCCGCCACACGCACGCTGCGGCTGTAGACGATGCCGGACAGCGAGATGATTGCCACTTCGGTCGTACCACCGCCGATATCGACAATCATGTTGCCGGCCGCTTCCTGCACGGGCAACCCCACGCCGATTGCCGCCGCCATCGGTTCTTCAATGAGATAAACTTCACGCGCTCCGGCCTGCTCAGCACTTTCCTTCACCGCCCGTTTTTCCACTTCCGTGATTCCTGACGGAACCGCGATCACGACGCGAGGGCCGCGCATCGGCCGCCGACCACCCTGCACCTTTTTGATAAAGTGTCTCAGCATCGCTTCGGTCACGCGGAAATCTGCGATCACGCCGTCCTTCAACGGACGGATTGCAGAAATGCCGCCCGGAGTTCTACCAAGCATGCGCTTGGCATCATCCCCCACGGCCACCACTTCGTTGGTGCCAGTCTTCACCGCCACCACTGAGGGTTCCCTGAGAACGATGCCATGATCTTTGAGATAAACGAGAGTGTTTGCGGTGCCAAGGTCGATGCCGATGTCGCTCGCACCTATTCCGAAAAGTTTGCCGAACATTGAGTGTTAAATAGGAAAAATGTTTTGAGAATGAAGACTTCCGAATTCAGGCGCAGCGCGGAGAATTCTAACTTTTTTGAGAATCACGAAAACCAACGCGGCGGGCAAAATTCTAGCCCATATAAAGCTAAAACTGCCTGAAAACGCGTCAAGGGAAGTTTCTAAGAGGAACGGAAATCCAAAATCCGGGTCATTTTGGCCAAAAACCCTCGTTTTCGCCCCTCAGCGAAGCCTCAAACTCCCCTTTTCGACTTCATAGGCCGTACATTTAAAAACTTCCAAACCCGCCCAATCAAGTCGGGTAGTCGTGATCAACTTCTGCGTCCCGGCGGGCAGTAAACTCAGCAAGGCCTGCCGCCGATGTGCGTCGAGTTCGCCAAAAACGTCGTCGATCAGCATCAGCGGAGCTTCCCCCCGTGACTTTTCCAGAACATGCGCTTGGGCCAGTTTCATCGACAAGGCGAATGAGCGCTGCTGGCCTTCGGACGCATAGGTCGTCGCATCGCGTTCATTAAGAAACATTGCAATGTCATCACGATGCGGCCCGAATGCGCTGGATCGCGACCGAGACTCCTCCTCACGCATCCTCAACAGTTCCTCGAACAGGTTTTCGGTCTCGCAAGTTCGCGCAAACTCGATTCGGATCGCTTCCACACCATCGCTCAGATGCCCATGGGCTTCGCGAACTTGCGGCAGAAGCAAGTCGCACAATTCCGCGCGTCGTCGCCAGATGGTCTGCGCAAATCCTTCCATCACACGCGCAAACGCATCCGCCTGCTTCCACGAAATCATCGCATCGCGCTTCAACACATAGTTTCGTCCACGCAGTGCGCGCTCATAACCGCGCAGCGCATGCAGGTAATCCGGAAACATCTGACTCGCTGCAAAGTCCAAAAAACGCCGGCGATGCTCTGCGCCTCCGCGCAACAGATTCATGTCGCGATGATCCATCCACACGACCACTCCCGAGGCGGCGAGATAATCAGATGACTTCCCGCACGTCACGCCATCCAGCGCGAGACGTCTCGTGGTCGCACTCTGCGCATAACGCAGCCGTTTGCCACTCCACTTCGCCTCGACCAGGCACGTCGAAGCTTCGAAGCGCACCAGTTCCGCGCGGTTCGTCGTGCGTGGCGACTGCAACCGCATCAGCACGCATGCCGCCTCGATCAGCGACGTTTTTCCCTGCGCGTTCCGGCCCACCAGCAGCGTCGTTTCAGGATGCAGTTCCACCTTCGCCTCGGCGAAGCAGCGGAAGTCGCGCACAAACAAGTCGGAAAGCATGGAGACAAAGAGCTAAGGACAGAGAGCAGCGAGTCGCAACCTAGCTGTTATTCGTGGAGCACGATTTCCAGCCTCTTTGCCCTTCGCCCTTTGCTCTCTGCTTGATTTCCCCGCTCACGCACGGATGAATCGCGCCCCATGGCCACCTTCCGCACCGTCAAAGGCTTTCGCGACTTCTTCCCCGAAGAATGCGCGTTGCGAAACTTCATCTCCGAAACCTGGCGCACCGTCGCACGGCGCTACGGTTTCCTCGAGTATGAGGCCCCTGTTGTCGAAAGCACGGACCTCTTCCGCAAAAAGAGCGGTGACGAAATCACCGCCCAGCTCTTCTGCTTCCGCGACAAGGCCGACCGCGAAATCACCCTGCGCCCCGAAGTCACGCCATCCCTCGCGCGCATGGCCACCGCCCGCCAGCGCGACTTCAAAAAGCCCATCAAGTGGTTCCAGATCGGCCCCTGCTTCCGCTATGAGGAACCGCAGGAAGGCCGCGGTCGCGAGTTCATCCAGTTCAATGCTGATATCCTCGGCGACACCAGCCCTGCCGCCGATGCGGAACTCATCGCGCTCTCCATCGACGTCATGCGCGAGTTCGGCGTGAGCGCAGAGGACTTCACCGTCCGCCTCAGCAACCGCGAGATCTGGAATCACTTCCTCGCTGACAAAAACATCTCCGCCGAACACACCACGGCGTTCCTGAGCATCATCGACAAGATCGAGCGTGCCAAGCCGGACGACACCGAAAGCAAGCTCACCAAGATCGGCCTCACCACCGCTGAAGTCCGCGCCTTCATGACCTCGGCCGACGAGAATCATCCGGCGTTTGCCGAGTTGAAAGCAAACCTCACCACCCGGGGCCTCTGGTCGTTCATCAAAATCGATGCCACCATCGTCCGCGGCCTCGCCTACTACACCGGCACCGTGTTCGAAGTCTTCGATCTCAAGCACAACCTCCGCGCCGTCGCCGGCGGCGGACGTTACGACAAACTCTGCGCACTCATGAGCGATGGCAATGTGGACATGCCCGCCGCCGGTTTCGCCATGGGTGACGTCGTGCTCGGCATTCTTCTCAAACGCACGCCCGGCGCACAAATGAAGCTCACGGACGCGCTCCTCGCCGCCAGCAGCATCGATGCATTCGTTGTCGTCGCCGATGAAGCCCAACGCCCGCATGCGCTGGCAGCGGTGCAGTCGCTTCGCGCTGCCGGCATCCGCATCGACTACAGCTTCGGATCGCAGAAGGTCGGCAAGCAGTTTCAGGCCGCGGAAGATCGCAAGGCACGCTATGCGATTGTCTTTGGTGCGGAGTATCCCGAGGTCGTCATCAAGAACCTCATCGCCCGTTCGCAGTCCTCCGTGCCTGCGGCCAGTCTGGTTGACGAAGTTCAAAAGCTGCTTTCCGAACCCGCCATCGGACCGCTGATCGCCTGAGTCCTCCCAGCTTGTCCTTCACCGTGAGGATTTTGCGAAACCGGCCGGCATGAACTTGGCTGGCACGGCGGGTGCTTTGTAATTGGGGAACTCCAGAATCACCATGATTGATTTCGCCCTCGAAAAGTATCCCGTCCGCTATCCGCTGGAGACCAGTGTGCAGTGCCTCATCCGACCGCTTGCCCCGGAAGACGACACGGGCTTCATGAAATTCCTGCATCAGGTGCCTGAGTTCGAGCGGTTGTTCATCAAGCAGCGACTCGACAACCCTGCGCTGGTCAAAGAATGGTGTGAAGATCTGGATTATGATGCGCGACTGCCTTTGCTTGCTTTGGCGGATGGGCAAGTGATCGGCGTCGCTACGCTGGAGCAGCGTCATGGCGGGTGGAAACGGCATATCGGTATGACTCACCTGCTCACGCACCCTGAATATCGCGGTGTAGGGCTGGCAGGCATGCTGATCCGCGAAATCATCGACGTCGCTCGGCATTGCGGACTCTCGCACCTTCAGGCGGAGTTCAATGCGGAGCGAGAGCTCGCCATCCAGGCTTTCAGAGCAGCGGGATTCGATGAACTCATGCGCGTTCCCGGTTACGTCATGGACATGCAGGCAAAGTCGCACACTTACGTGCTCATGAGCATGAACCTCACGACCGACATCGAAAACGCCGGGGCCGGAGATTGAGCAATCCGTCGTGCTGCGGACGTATCGTCCCGCAGCACCATGAAGTTCATCTTTACCTGCATCGCCCTGTCCGCCTCCATCGCTGTCGCCGCGCCTCAGTTTCGCGCTGGCGTCGCCGCCGTCGATATCTCCCCGACTGAATTCCCGCGCATCATCGCCGGCGGCTTCCTCGAAAAGCGCGGAGACAAGCTCACGGATCATCTTTTCGTGCGCAGCTTTGTGCTCGATGACGGGAAGATGAAGATCGCCTTCGCCATCGTGGACACGTGCATGATGGAACAGTCGCTCATCGACGAGGCCAAGGCGCTCGCATCACAGCAGTGCGGCATCCCGGTGGACCGCATGATGGTCAGCGCCACGCATACGCACTCCGCGCCGGCGGCGATGGGTTGCCTCGGCACAACCAAAGACACGGCGTATGGCAAGTTCCTCACGCCCAAGATTGCCGAGGCCATCGTGGCGGCGGACAAGGCGCTGCAACCGGCTCGCATCGGCTGGGGCTCGTTCGACGACTGGGAACACACGCACAACCGCCGCTGGATTCGCCTGCCGGGTAAGGAGGTCGTCGATCCCTTCGGTCAGCCCACAGGCCGCGCGAACATGCACCCCGGCTACCTCAGCAAGGACGTCGTCGGCCCCAGCGGTCCGGTGGACCCGCAGCTCAGCGTCATCGCGCTGCAAACACTCGATGGCAAACCGCTCGGCGTGCTGGCGAACTACTCGCAGCACTACTTCGGCAGCGTTCCGGTCTCCGCCGACTACTTCGGCCTCTTCTGCAAGCACCTCGCCACGAAAATGGGCCAACAGGGCGATGGCAACGGTCCCTTCGTCTGCGCCATGAGCCAGGGCACCAGTGGCGACCAGATGTGGATGGACTACGGCGCGGAGAAAAAAGACATCACTCTCGACAGTTACTCCGAAGCCGTCGCCGGCAGCGCCATGAAGGCCCTGCAAACCGTGAAGTATGTCGATCACGCCCCGCTAGGCATGATCGAGGAGACGCTGGAGTTGAAGTATCGCGTCCCAGACGAAAAACGCCTCGCGTGGGCCAAGCCGGTCGTCGCGAAAATCAAAAACGACCTGCCAAAGGACAAACAGGAAGTCTATGCGAGAGAGGCGCTCATCCTCCACGAGCGGCAAAAGACCAGCGTGAAGCTCCAAGCCATCCGCATCGGCGATCTGAGCATCGCCACGCTGCCGAATGAAGTGTATGCGATCACGGGGTTGAAGTTGCAGGAGTGGTCGCCATTCAAAACACACTTCAACATTGAGCTGGCGAATGGGGCTGAAGGCTACATTCCACCGCCAGAGCAGCATGAACTCGGCGGCTACACGACCTGGCCGGCTCGAACCGCCGGACTTGAAGTGCAGGCTGAACCCAAGATTGTCGAATCGCTCCTCACTGGACTGGAGAAAGTCACCCACAAAGCGCGGCGGCCGCTTGGAGAAGCTTCGGAAAACTACCCCGTGGCTGTTCTGGCATCAAAACCAGTCTCCTATTGGCGCATGAGTGAGATCGCTGGAGCCTCGCTTCATCCTTCCACAAACTGGAACGGCATGGTGCCGACTTACGAGTCTGGAGTGGCTCGTTACCTCGATGGGGTTCCAGGAAAGGCATTTGCGAACGAAGGCATCAATCGGGCGGCGCACTTCGCAGGAGGCCGGGTCCGAGGATTCCACTCGTCGTGGAGCGACTACTCGGTCGAACTGTGGATTTGGAATGGCATGCCAACCAAGACGCGAGCTGTAACTGGCTACTTTTTCTCCGGTGGCCCCGAGAATGACAACGAGTGTCCTGGTGAGCATCTGGGCATTGGTGGCACTCACTCACATGAAGGACGTCTAATCCTGTTTAATGGCAATCAGTCAAAAGGACTGCTCGCTGGCAAAACACAACTGGGCTTCAAACAATGGCATCACGTGATAATGACCCGATCCGGAAAACATGTGAAAGTCTATCTGGACGGCCAACCAGAGATAGATGGCGAAATCGCAATCACTCACATGCAGAAGGACATGTGGTTCCTTGGCGGTCGCTCCGATAACATGTTCAACTTCGAGGGCAAAATCGACGAAGTTTCATTCTATGATCGTGTTCTCACCGCCACGGAAGTGACATCTCATTTCATTGCGAGCGGCATCACACCTCCCTTGGCACCGAGGGTGGAGCTTTCATCGCAACCGCTCTCCCCCGAAGAATCCGCGAAGAAGTGGCATGTGCGCGATGGTTACCGCATCGAACTCGTCGCGGCGGAGCCGGTGGTGCTCGATCCGGTCGCGTTTGATTGGGATGAGCAGGGCCGCCTGTGGGTCATTGAGATGGCGGACTATCCGCTCGGCATGGATGGCAATAGCAAGGCCGGCGGACGCGTCGTGCGGCTGGAGGACACGGACAACGACGGCCGCTACGACAAGCGCAGCGTCATCGTGAGCGACTTGAGCTATCCCACCGGCATTTTGACTTGGCGCGAAGGCGTCATCGTCACCGCCGCGCCAGACATCTTTTTCATTTCGCCGGATGGCACGAAGAAGGTGCTCTACACCGGCTTCAGCACCGGCAATCAGCAGCTCCGCGTGAACGGCCTGCGCTGGGGCATGGACGGTTGGGTGTATTGCGCCGCGGGCGCGCATCACGGCGGCTACAACAAAGGCACGCAGATCGAGTGCAAGCTCACTGGCGAGAAGATCGACCTCGGCAGCCGCGATTTCCGCTTCAAGCCGGACACCGGCGAGTTTGATCCGCAGACCGGCCCCTCGCAGTTCGGCCGCGCTCGCGATGACTGGGGCCACTGGTTCGGCGTGCAGAACAGTTTCCCGCTCTGGCACTACGTCTTGCAGGATCACTACCTGCGCCGCAATCCGCACGTCATCCCGCCGGACCCGATCCATCAGCTCTTCCCGCGGAATCCGCCCGTCTATCCCGCCAGCAGCATGGAGAAGCGCTTCCACAGCTTTGATCAGGCCGGACGCTTCACCAGCGCCTGCGGCATCGAGGTCTATCGCGACCAGGTGCTCTTCACCGATGGCAAAACGCACGCCTTCACCTGCGAGCCTTTCCACAACGTCGTGCAGCATCACATCCTCGAAGACGACGGCGTCACCTTCAAAGCCGTGCGCGATCCCGCCGAGTCGAAGATGGACTTCCTCGCCAGCGAAGACCGCTGGTGCCGCCCCGTCATGGTCCGCACCGGCCCGGATGGTGCGTTATGGGTGGCGGACATGTATCGCTACATGATCGAGCACCCGCAGTGGCTGCCGCAGAATGGCAAAGAGGAGCTCCTGCCGCATTACCGCGAAGGGGATGACAAGGGAAGGATTTGGAAAGTAGTTCGAGCTTCGGCTCGATCTGGGGCGAATGATTCGGCTAAAGCCGAAGCCACTTTCGCAAGCGCGAACGGCTGGCTGCGGGACAAAGCGCAAATGAAGGCGTTGTGGGAAGGCAAGACGCCAGCGTTTGACCCGGTCACCTCATTTCTTCCCGCAGTGCAAAGTGCATGGGTTGCACTTTCGCAGGGCAAACTCAGCGCTAACGACTGCATCGTGCTTCTGAATGATGACTATGGAGCTCAATTGCACGTTCGCGAACAGGCTCTCCAAATGGTCGAGAAGATTGAATGGAAGGGGGATGACATACGCCTTCTTCAAATGGCGCTGAATGCTCGTCTTGAGGACAAAGACGCCAAAGTGCGCCTCCAATTGGCCTGCACGCTTGGCGAACTGAAATTCGAGTGGGCGGGAGATTTGCTCGCGGAGTTATTGGATGCTGCTCCTGCGGGTTCTCCGCTGCAAGGCGCTGCGATGAGTTCGGTTCTTCCTCACCTCGAGCGCGTTTGTGCCGCTTTCCCAGAAGGAGGCGAGCCGGAGAACAACAAAGCCATCGGAATGCTGTTTCGATGTGCGTTGGCAACGAAGAACGAAAAGGCCATGTCAGCCCTGCTTTCTCAAGTTGAAGCCAAAATGCACTTTGAGGAACTCCTCGCCGTCCTGGACGAGAAAAACCTCTCGCTGGCCGATTTGGCGAAGCAGGTGACGGATGCGAAGGCGCGTGAAGCAGTCGGGAAAATGGCGGCGAGGCTGCAAGAAGCGGCGGATTCGTTGTCATCGGCTCCGACGATGGATTCGCTGGCCTTGCTGGCCTCGGATCGCGAGCATCGGGAACGAGTGAAGGCGCTGCTACCGGAGCTTTGGGCGAAGACGGGCAACGCGGAGGTGCTGCGACTCGTCGCGAAGCTGCAACCGAAGGGCGGCGAGCAGTTCCTGCTCGAAGGCTGGGACCAGCGCACGCCGTCGCTGCGCATGCAGATCATCGAAACGATGCTGTCCAACGATGCGTGGACACTGGCGTTGCTCAAACGACCGGAGGCAAAGGCTTGTGACGCGGCGACGCGGGCGAGGTTGGTGAAGCATCCGAAGAAGAACATCGCCAGTCTCGCGGCGAAGGTGTTTGCGGATTCGACGAGCGCCTCACGCGCCGCGGTGGTGGAAAAGTTCAAACCGGCGCTGAAGCTGCAAGGCGATGCGACACGAGGGAAGACAGTCTTCGCGAGCGTGTGCATCAGTTGCCACAAACTCGACGGCGTGGGCCTCGAACTCGGCCCGGACCTGCGTTCCGTGCGCGAGCACGATGCGGAGAAGCTCTTGAACTCGATTCTGGATCCGAGCGCGATCATCGAACCGGGCTTCATGGCGTATCATTGCACGCTCAAGAACGGCGAGCAGCTTTATGGCGTGATCGCGACGGAGACGAGCGCGAGTTTGACGCTGAAGATGGCCGGCAACCTGACGAAGTCGGTGCTGCGGAGCGAGATCGCGAGCTTGAAGAGCACCGGAACGTCTTTGATGCCGGAAGGACTCGAAGCGGCAATGACACCACAGTCGCTGGCGGATTTGATCGCGTATCTGAAGCAGGCGCGGTGATGGACGGAACCCCGTTGGGGTTCGTTCTTGAAAAGGACATGTTTACCGGCAAGACCCAGGGTAGCGCTTTGCGCAACCCTGGGCTGAATTACGGAAGGCCGTTGGCCTTCAACTGAAATGAAAAAGGCCGAGGCATGGCTGCCTCGGCCGAAGCGGGCTAAAGCCCGAACTACAGACTTACTTCGCGGGCTTCCACTTCTTCACGAACTCGAGGCATTGGGTGATTTCGGGAACGCTGGTCTCCCAGTTGTGTTCGTATTCGCAGTGAAGCGGGCCGGGATAGCCTTGGGCGTGGTATTCGGCGAGGACGCCGGCGATGTTGCTCTTGCCCTGGCCGAAGGGAAGGTCGTGGGCTTTGACATCGCCGAATTCGTTGAGGTCCTTCATGTGGCTGTCGAAGATGCGGCCTTTGAGAATCTTGACGCATTCGACGGGATCGAGGCTGCTGCGCACCCAGTGCCCGATGTCAGCACAGGCACCCATGCGCGGATCACGATCCTTCACTAGGCTGAGCACATAATTGGGATCCCAAAACTTGTAGGCACGGTCGAGCGGACGCTGGGGATGGTTGTGGATGGCCATCTTGATGTCGAACTCCTTCACAAGCGCCTCGATGCCGTCGAGTCCGGCGACATCCGGCTCCGTGACGACGATGCTGATGCCGAGCTTTTTGCAGAACTCGAACACTTTGCGATCCTCGGCGGCGTCCTTGCCCAGTTTGACGACGCCGTAACCGACGGCGGTGAGTCCCTTGGACTCGAGATGCTTCATGACTTTGTCGATCATCTCCGGCGTGGCGTTGTGATCCCACTTGGAAGTGTCGTCGAACTTCTGGCCGGGGTAGAACTCGATCGTCTTGCCGCCGCACTGCGCGGTTTTGTCGATGGCCTCGAACACGGAATACATGCGGAAGCTGTAGGCCTGGCAGCCGGCATAGAATTCACCGACTTTGGCGTGGTCGCCGATTTCGGCAGCAAAGGACGCGGTGGCGAGGAGGATGAGGGAGAGCAGTGCTTTCTTCATGGGATTGGGTGGAACGGGAGTCTGGCGAGTTCCTTGCGAAATGGAAGAACTGAGAATGGAAAATGCAGACGAGCAGCGTTTTAAGACCCATGAGAATCCTGGTCCTCTTCTGGATGTCCGCGGTCGTTGTCTCCGCGCAGCTTCCCTCCGCGAAACCCATTCCGCACATGCAGGCGCTGCCACTGCCGCATCACATCACGTCGTTTCAGCTCGATGGCCGTGAACTGACCGCGATGCACTTCGATCCCTTGGACATGCGGCCGTTTTGTTACCCGATCCGTGCATCGCGGGACGTGAGCCTGACCCGCATGGGGCACCCGCATGACCCTCTGGGACATTCGCATCACAACAGCGTGTGGGTGACGCACAACATGGTGAACGACCTCGACTTCTGGGGCGACCGGGCGAAGCAGCAGGGACGCATCGTGAATGTGGAGGTGTCACGCGAAGGCTACGAAGACACGGACGAGTATGCGTCCATGCGAATGGTGAACCACTGGCTCAAGACCGAGGACCAGTCGATCCAACTCGTCGAAGTTCGTCGCACGGAAGTCAGACCGGAGAACGGCGCGAAAAGCTGGTTTATGATCGTGGACATGGAGTTCACGCCGTCAAAAGGCAAGACGACCACGTTTGGCGCCACGGGCTTCGGATTGATCGCCGTGCGACTGGCGAAGAGCATCGGCGTGCATGACGGCGGCGGACGCATCCTGAATTCCGAGGGGCAGCTCAATGAGGAGGAGATCTTCCGCAAACCGGCGCGCTGGTGCGACTACAGCGGGCGCATCACGAACGACGCGGACGGCTTCGGTGGCATCACCTTGATGAATCACCCGATGAATCCGCACAATCCGACGGCCTTCCACGTGCGCAACGACGGCTGGATGGGTTGCTGCCTGAGTCTCGATGAACCCGTCGAAGTCACCGAGGCGAAAAAGCTGCGCGTTCGCTATGCGCTTTGGGTTCACGATGGCGTGGCAACGCAGGAGCAGAGCGAGGCGCACTGGAAGAAGTTTGTCGAGATGCCGGTGGTTGATCTCAATCCGCCTAAGTCGGCAAAGAAGTGAAAGCTGGCCGCGAGAGCTTGGAAGGTCACTTCCGTTCCGGCAGCAGCCAGCGGGGAGCGATCTGATCGATCTCGTCGCTGGTGATCAGCCAGTTGAGAAGGCGGGTGCGCATCTCATTTTCGACGGCTTGCAGCTCGGTCCGACCGGCGAGGTTGTTTGCCTCTGCGGGATCCGCTGAGAGGTCGTAAAGCTCCGCGTAGCCGTCGGCGTAGTAGCAGTACTTCCAGCGCGCACCGCGGACCATCTTGGCATCAGGATGCCGGATGCCGTCCACACCTTTGCCCTTTTCAAAAGGGAGGTCGAGGCCGCCGTTGGTGATCACTTCGGGAATCACATTCTCGCTGAACACGACATCGTGCGGCGTGTAGCCGCGGCCCATCTCGGCGATCAAAGGGGCAAAACTGCGCCCCTGGCATTCGACCGGCTCCGACAGGCCCATGAACTCCAGCAGCGTGGGCATCAGATCGACGGTTTCGATGAGTTCCTCATAGCGCGCCGGTTTGATCCGGCCGGGCAGGCTGACCATGAAAGGCACGCGAACGGAGGACTCAAAGAAGCAGTTCTTGCCGTTGATGCCGTGCTCGAGGAGCTGGTCGCCATGGTCGGAACTGAAGACGATGAGCGTGTTTTCCGCCGCGCCCGAGGCCTCAAGGACGTCCAGCAGCAGTCCGATTTCGTGATCGACGTGAGTGATCGCCCCATAGTAGCTGCGATAGATCCACTGCAGTTGCTCGCGCGGCGTCAGGCGCTCCTTGCCACCACCCCGCAGCGCGAGCTTTTGCACGGGCAGCGGAAGTTTGGCGAGGTCTTCGTCACTGAACGCTTCCGGCAGCGGGATCTCGACATGGTCATAGAGACTGTCGTAGGGCGGACCGATCTCATAGGGGCTGTGAGGCTTCCAAAACGAGACGTGCAGGAAGAATGGCTGCTCAGCGGCCGTGAGGTCCTTCAAGTGCCGCCGCGCCTGCTCGCCCGCCCACGCAGTGTCGGTGTACTTCGTGTCGATCATCGCCCGGTAAGGGTTCTTTCCGGGAGCGATGTCCCGGGCAAGCGCGCGGTAGTTTTTCATGCCGCCGTGTTCGGTGTCATTCGCCCGCCACCACTTCACATAGTCTGACCAAAGATCGGTGTGGCCGACGCCGTCATGGAGTTCGACGACGTCAAAGCCGGTGCGCCTCGCCTCCTCCGGGGTCGCCGGGTAGTAGTGCAGCTTGCCCACGACGGCGGTGCGATAGCCCGCCTCCTTGAAGCGCGCCTGCATGAGGACTTCGCGCCGGTCCAGCGGCGTGTAGTTCACCCGGTTGCGGTGCGAATGCGCATAGCGCCCGGTAAAGAAGCTGACCCGCGAAGGCACGCACACCGGCGACGCCACAAAGGCGTGGGTGAAATTCGCGCCGCGCGCCGCCAGCCGGTCCATGTTCGGCGTTTGGATGATTTTGTTGCCGTTCGCGGCCACGCAGTCCCAGCGCTGCTGGTCGGTCATGATGAAAAGAACATTCGGCTTCTCCGCTGCGGAGGCCGAGGCCAGGACGTGAAAAGCCGCGAAGAGGATGGTGAATCGTATTTTCATTTCTTGAATGGGCGGTTTCCCGGCTTGAAGTCGGGGTTTGCAACGGGCAATGCCGCACCGACGGAGTCACGCCAGGCATGCAGCCGTTTCCGGAGTTCGTCGGAGCGCCCGGGCATTTCGGTCGCGAGATCCCGCCGCTCGCCGAGATCGTCGCGGAGGTTGTAAAGCTCCACGTGGTCGTCCTCGAAGAACTCCAGCAGCTTCCAGTCGCCCATACGCACCGCGCTGACGGGCGAGGTGGTTGCGTAGTAATGCGGGTAGTGAAAGAACAGCGCGTCGCGATCAAGCCTGGCGGCGGGCTGTGAGAGGAGCGGTTTCAAGTCAAGTCCGTCCGCCGATTCAGCCGGCAGGCCTGCAGCACCGAGCAGCGTGTTGAAAAGGTCCATCGTGATTACGGGTTCGTCACAGACGCCCGCCTGGGTCACGCCGGGCCAGCGCACGATCAGCGGGATGCGGACCCCGCCCTCGTAGAGCGATCCCTTGCCGGAGCGCAAAGGCGTGTTGTTGGTGACCGGCATGTCGCGGCCTGCGGCTTTGTCCGGACCGACGTACCCGCCGTTGTCACTGGCAAAAACAACCAGCGTGTTCTGGTCGAGATTTCGTTTCGTCAGGTGGTCCAGCACGCGCCCGACGTTTTCGTCGAAGTTTTTCATCATCGCCGCATACACGCCATGCTGGTGATTCATGCCGGGCTCCAGCTTCGCGTCGAAGTGCTTCACGTCCGCCTCTTTGGCCTCGATGGGCGTATGCACTGAGTGGTGCGAGAGGTAGAGGAAAAACGGCCGCTCCCCCGCATGATCGATCACCTTCAGCGCCTCGTCCGTGAGCCGGTCGGTGAGGTATTCACCTGGCTTCCCGAACTCCAGATGCGGCACATAGCGGAATTCGTTGCCGAAGCGCCCGCTGCCGCTGTAGGGCCACCAAAAAGTCTGCGGAGCCCCCCAGCCCGTACCGCCAATGTTGATGTCAAAGCCCTGCGTCTCCGGATAGTGCTCCCAGCCGCCAAGATGCCATTTCCCGACCAATGCCGTGAGGTATCCGGCGTCATGCAGGTGCTCGGCGACGGTCCTCTCCTCATGCGGCAGGTCCCAGATCGATGCCGCGTCACGCAGCTTCCGGTTTTTCGGACCGCCTCCCTCCGCGCCCTCCGCCCAAATCGTGAAACGCACACGCGCCGCATGCTTCCCGGTCATCAGCGTCGCCCGGGTCGGAGAGCAGACGGACATCGCATAGGCATTGGTGAAGCGCACCGATTCGCTCGCGAACCGGTCGATGCGCGGCGTCTCGTGGAGGTCCGCTCCGTAGCAGCCGAGATCCGCCCAGCCCATGTCATCGGCGAGGATGAAGACGATGTTGGGCGGGGAGGCATTCGAACACGAAAGACACCACGCAAAGAACGAGAAGGTGAGAAAAAGATGCTTCATAAAGGCGGCGCGACGTGGATGGCGCACTCTAGGAAACGGGGGCCGGGCATGCATTCAGACGACAAAGACTGTGCGCAATGCGACATGGCGCCACCCGATCCCTGGCGGCCCCCATCAGGTGGCAGGGCATGGCCCTATTCCTGCTCTTAAAGGAGGGCGATGGAACCTTCCTCCTCCTATTTCAGGCACACCAAACTCATCGCGACGCTCGGTCCGGCGACAGAATCCAAGGACATGCTGGCCAAACTGATCCTCGCCGGCGTGGACATCCTCCGGCTAAACATGGCCCACGCCTCCCACCAGTGGGTGGACGACGCGATGTGGTTCATCCGCGAGGCGTCGAGCGAGGTGGGGCGGCATGTCGGCGTGATGATGGACGTCAAAGGCCCCGAAATCCGCACGGGAAAGGTGGACGCCCCCATCGAGTTGAAAGTGGGCGACCACTTCGAATTCCACATCGAAAGCGCCGAAGCGACCGGCGACGCCCCCGCCGTGTCCGTGAACTATCCGGGTCTGCCGGGCGATCTCGAGATCGGCACGGTCGTGCTGATCGACAGCGGGCTGATCCGCATGCGGGTCATCGACAAGGACGATGCACACATCCTCTGCGAGGTGCTCACACCCGGCTCCATTGGATCAAAGCGTCACATCAACCTGCCGGGCGTCTTTGTGAATCTTCCCTGCCTCACCACCAAGGATGAACTCGATCTTCAGGCGGGCGTGAAGGCAGGGATCGATTTCGTGGCGTTGTCCTTTGTCCGGCAGGCGGAAGACATCCGCATCCTGCGGCGCTACCTGGACGGCCTCGGCTCGTCGGCAAAGATCATCGCCAAGATCGAAGATCAGGCCGGTGTGCGAAACATGCGGGACATCATCCGCGAAGCCGACGCCATCATGGTCGCGCGCGGTGATCTCGGCATCGAAATTGACTACCATCGCCTGCCGCTGGTACAGACGGAGCTCGTCGCCGCCTGCCAGGCGGAGGGGAAGCCGGTCATCATCGCCACGCACCTGCTGGAAACCATGATCAGCTCTCCGATGCCGACACGGGCGGAGATTTCCGACGTCTCCAATGCGATCCGCGAGCAGGCGGACGCCGTGATGCTTTCCGGCGAAACCACCGTCGGCGCCTACCCCCTGGAGTCGGTGCAGGTGATGAAAAACATCATCGAAAGCATCGAGCCCTCAGTGAAGGGCGAATTGAACCGGGCCATCGAACTCAAGGAGCCGAAGTCAAAGATGCTGCGCTCTGCGGCCGTCCTGGCACAGGAGCTTGGCAACTCCTCCATCGTGGTCTTCACGCGCAGCGGCTTCCTAGCCTACGTTCTCGGCGCCCTGCGTGCCCGGGGCGTGCCCATTTACGCATTTACGGATGTCCAATCGGTCTTCCGACAACTCCTGCTGCCGTGGGGCGTCGAACCCTTCCTGATGGAGTTTTCCGATGACCCCGAACTGACGATCACACGAGCCCTCGGCATGCTCAAAGCCAAGAACTGGTGCAAGCCCGGAAGCTGGCAGGTCGTCATCACCAACGCCCTGGCGCACGACAAGATCATCGATACGCTACAGCTCCGGCAGGTGGAGTAAAAGCCGTTACAGCTTGTTCGGTGTCACCTTCGTCCAGAGTGACCAGGCACCGAGTGCGTGCTGCTGGATCTTGCGTTTCCAGATCTTGTTCTGGCAGAGGGCATACAGCGTGTCCTTGTCCTTGCCGCCGATGGCGACGCCGGTGACGCGGCCGCGGTCGGGAACGGTTAGGATGACCTGGGTGGGGCCGTCGTCGGCGCTGATCTGGATGCCGCTCTTCGTGGCGAGGAACTGGCGTCCTTCGAGCGAGTAGCAGATGCATTCGGCGCCAGCGTCATCTTCCCAATCAGCGACATGCAGGTGGAAGAAACGCTCTTTGTTCACCAGCGAGCCATCATCGGCGATCTGATAGCTGTAGGCCCATTTCGAATGCCCCTCGGCGACGGAGAGCAGCCATTGATCGGGACGGAAGGCCATGCCGGTGGCGAAATTGATGCCAGCATCGACTTGTTTCTTCTGGCCGTCTTTGATCAGCCACACACTGCCGCCTTTGGTGGCTTTTTTCGCGTCGTTGTCGGTAACGTAGAGGCTGCCGTTCGGATGCGCGAGGATGCTGTGGCCGGTGAGACCTTCCAACACGACGCTCGATTTGCCGCTGGCGTCGTAGCGCATGAGCTGGCCGGATTTCTCGGAGATGGTGTAAAGCGATCCATCAGCTCCGACGCTGACGCAGTGCGCATTGCCGGTTTTTTCGGCGAAGACGCTGACTTTATCATCGAGTCCGATGCGGTGGATTTTATCGGCGGTGGTGTCGGCGAAGAAGACCTCGCCGTTCGCGTTCGTCGAAGGTCCGCGCGTGCTTTTGAAGTCTTCGGCGACAAGCTGCCAGTCCTCGCCGGAGATGAGGATCTCCTGCGCACGCGGAGCACTCGGGCCGGCCTTCACGCGCTCGGGCCAGCCTTTCCAGAGATAGGCCATGCCTTCGCGCCAGTTCTCCATGTAGCCCGCGCCGTGGCGGCCATCGATGATGCGGAACTGGTAGTCGTAGCCGGAGAACACGAGCGCCTTGTCCATCTCCTGGTCGAGCAGGAACCAGTCGCCCGCGACATTCTCCATGTCGTGCGTGCCGGTGGTGAGGAAGGAGCGGATCGGACGCGCCTCGAATTTGCGCACCATCGTCGGAAACTCGTGCCCGCCGCGGAAGGCGACGAAGCTGCCGCTCACGCAATACACGCGGCTGAACGCCTCGGGCCGGTTCCACGCCGCCGCGAAGGCCGTGATGCCGCCGCTGCTGCCGCCGGAGATGCAGCGGTCATTGCCATCGGTGGACAAGTTCAGGCTGAACTTCTTCGCCACGAACGGCAGCAGCTCCTCATCGAAGAAGCGCACGTTGTTGTCGTTCACCGCGTCGTATTCAAAGTCGCGATTGCGACGGCCTGCGGTGCCTTTCATCGGCGCGGGAACCTCGCCCGGTTTCACGAACACACCCACCGTCACGGGAATCTCCTTCGTCGCGATCATCGTCTCCAGCAGTTCCTTCTCCTGCAGGCGGAAGCCATCCGTCTTCACATAGACGCAGGCAGGCTTGCTCGCCTCATACTGCGCGGGAACGAAGACGGTGACGAGACGCACCGTGCCGGGGAAAATCTTGCTCTGGTCAAAGGTGAACTCCTGGATCGTGCCGGGCTTGATGTCCTCGGGCTTGATGTCCTCGGGCTTGATCTCCGGCGGCGTGTATTTCGGTGCTTCGTCCTTCTTCGCCTCCGCGATGCCGCTGCCCGCGAGCGGACGGATGAACCACTGCAAATGCTGGTCGTTGGGATTGTGCTGCCACAGGTCGATCTTCGCGCCCGCTTCCTTTTTGCCGCCGAGATGATCCAGCCCCATGCCCGGCGCATGCTTCGGCTCCAGCGCGTAGCTGCCATTCTCCTGCTTCGTGATCGACCAAAGCTGCGCGTCCGACTTGTTGTCCTTCGCGATCACGATCTTCGTGCCGTTCTTCTTTCCCGCGCCTTCCGCCGTGAGCGCGAGGCCGGGTTGCGAACTCGGCATCAGCCAGAACCATCCGTCGCCACGCGGCTGGATGATCCACTTCTGGTTCGGCATGCCGGCGGGTTTGTTGATGGAAACGATGTCGCCTTCATTTTTGCCGCCCACGGCCTCCAGCACAAACTCCGGTGCGCTGACGGACACAATCTGATACGAACCCCAGTCTTCAGCGAAGACGGCGGTGGTGAGGAAGTAAAGGAGGAGTGAGGCGAGGCGCGACATGGAGATGTGAAAACGCAGCTCCTGCCCGGATTCGACGACAAATCTTATTGGGAATGCGACACTTCGTTGTCCGGTGCCTCCGGCTCCCTTTGTCCGTTTTCGGTTCAGCGCCAAAGATCAGTCGTTTGAGTTTGATCGCTCTTCATCTACACATCAGCTTGTTCGTGCCTCCCCCCTTTTTATTCCCTGACTGCCTCAGCTTTACCCGCTAGACTTGCTTCATGAGACTGCACCGACTCGAACTCGAAAACTTCAAAGGTTTTTCCAAACCGCCGCCAATCGAGTTTCCCGAAATGTTCAATCTGCTCGTCGGCGCTAACGGCTCCGGCAAGACAAACATCCTCGATGCCGCCGCCGTCGCGCTTGGTGTATGGCTGGCAGAACCTCCAGACCGCACATTGTTTTCTAGCAAACGAACGATCTTGGAGACTGAGATACGGTTGATCCCCGAGTCTGTAGGAGATCGCGTCCAGTTCCGCGAGGCGTATCCTGTAGCTGTAAAAGCCTTCGGTGACATTGGGGAGGCGAAGAAAGTGGCATGGACATCCATGATCAGGGCTGCTGGAAAGAAAGTTTCCCGCCCAGACAGTCAAAAGGCTCATCAAACCATCCAGACTATCTTTGAGCAGAATGGTAATGGCACCCGCACCATCTGTCCCGTCGTCGCCTATTATGGTGCAGGCCGTGCATGGCTGCCCTCTAATACCAAGAAAGGCGACTCGGGCAAAGAGAAGGCATCCCACGACATCGCCCGCCGCTGGAATGCCTTCTACGATGCCTTCAGTGAGCGCATCCGCTTCAGCGATCTAATTGCGTGGTTTCGCAGTGAGACTCTGGCTGCGGGCACGCGTGGTGGAAAAATGCGACCTGGTTTTGAGGTGGTCAAACACGCCATTGTCCATTGTGTGCCCGACGCCCGTGATGCCTGGTATGATGACGATCAGAAGGATGTGGTTCTCGCCATCGGGGAACAGACACAGCCCATGAAAAACCTCAGTGCAGGACAGCGCATGATGCTGGCCATGATTGGGGACCTTGCCATCCGCTGCGTCACCCAGAACGCCCAGCTTCTTCCCTTTGATGTTCTTGGGCCGGAAGAACGGCCAATTCCTCGAGTTTTGAAAGAAACGCCCGGAGTCGTTCTGATTGACGAACTGGATGTGCATCTCCACCCCGCCTGGCAGCGCCGTGTGGCATCCGATCTCAAGCGCACCTTTCCCGGCCTTCAGTTCATTTGCACCAGCCATTCCCCCCAAGTGATAGGCGAGGTTTTACCCACCGAGGTTCAATTTCTGCACAGAGAAGGTTCTGAAAAGATGATGGAGCACCCGGGGCAGTCTTTCGGCATGGACTCAAACTGGATTCTTGATGTTCTCATGGGTCCGGACAACGCGTCCGACAAGAACAAAGAGGTTGATCACAAACTCAACAGTATCGTCAAGCTCCTCGCTGACCGGAAAACAGACGACGCGACGGCGGTTCTTGACGAACTACGTGCAACCGTGGGCAAGAGCGAGGCCATCCAACGCGCATCATCTTCTATCGAGCGATTCAAGCTTCTGGGCAAATGAGATGGATCCAGAAACAGGCAGGCCAGCCGTCTTGCATCACTGAGTTTGTCTGCAACCAAATGGCAGCCAGGGGTGACTGGCAACAGTTTCGGGTGGATTATCCCGCGTTCACTCGTGGCAGGAATTTGCTTCAATTGCTGATGGAGGAACAGCACGGACTCTGCGCCTACACTGGAGCGGGAATTGATGTTGGCCGTCTCCCAGGGCATCGTCCGCGGAATCAGGTTCCACCAAGACATGATTATTGGTTCAAAGCACATATTGAACATCTTAAGTCCCAGCGTCAGTGCCGTGAAGAGCATGAAAGTGCGGGCAAGGTTGTAGGTCGAGATGTTGGAGAAGACATGGACTATCGTAACATGGTGGCTGCCATTGAAGTGGCAGGCACTACGGCCGAGCATTTTGGTGCCTCAGTTCGCGGAGACCAGCCGTTGTCTGTGATTCCGACCCGTCAGGAATGCGAAGAGGCCTTTTACTTCTTCGAGGACGGTCAAGTTCGAGGAAAACACCAAGATGCAGAGGAAGCGATTCGAGTTTTACATCTCGACCACGCAACCCTGAACCGTTGGAGGGGTGCCGCTATTGACCTGTTTCTGCCTGAGCGCGAAAACACCCCGGCTGCTGAACTCCAGACCATTCTCGATGCCGTGACCCAGCCTGCCAATGGACAATTACCAGAGTTCGCCTTCGTTATCGCTCAACTGGCCCGGGACTATCTTACCATACAACGAACTCGTGCAGCTCAACCTGCCGCTGTTTCACAGCCGTCCTGAACAGCATCGCGGCGACGGGTGGAAGCTGCTTCGGTGGCTCGGCACGATCTCTTTGCTCTCTTTGGCCAAGCATTGGATGTCGATCGGGCATCTCTCTGCTTTTGTGTCGAGCAAGGCGGACATCGCCGTCTATTCAAAGATCTTCCGGTGCGGATTGATGAAGCACCAGGAAACAGCTCCCACCAGGAACAGCGCGCCGATGAGATGCAGCGGCGCATTCCAGTCGTAGTGCTTTTGCAGCCACACGACGATCAGCGGGCACACGATGCTGCCGATCTGGCCGGCGGTGTTCATCGCGGCGCCCACGACGCCGGTGTGACTGCCGCCGACATCAATGACCGCGCCCCATGAGGCGCCGAGCGTGAACATGCTCGCCGCCACCGCGGCGGCGATGCACCACGCGGCGAGTTCGGGATGCGTGGTGGTCGTGGCCAGAAACATGGCGATGCCGGCGACGAGATACGAGGCGGCACCGACACCGGCACGGCCGATGCGCAAGCCAAAGCGCCGCGTGACGGCATCCGTGGCCAGTCCACCGAGCAAGTCCGCCGCCATGCTCAGCATCAGCGGCAGGCCCGCGAACAGACCGAGGCGCATCGAGTCGAAGCCGTGCTGCTCCCTCAGATAGTCCGGCAGCCAGGTGATGCAGAAGTAGAAGCCGAAGCTGTTCGGGAAATACATGAGGCAGAGGAACAGCGTGTTGCGGTGCCTCAGCAGTTGCCACCAGTAGGCCCAGCCTTCGTGCTGTCCGGTGCTTTGATCGCGACCTGCGACGATCTTTTCCAACTCCGCCGGACTCACGGACGGATGCTGCTCGGGATCATCGCGAAACCAGCGGTGCCACGCGATGGCCCACACGATGCCGGGGATGCCAAAGATCACGAACGTCCAGCGCCAACCGCACAGACCCGCCACCGCGAGCGCGATCAGCGGTGTCAACCCGCCGGTGGCATGCGCGACGGCAAAGAAGACGCCCTGGATGGTGCCGCGTTCGGATTTCGGGATCCAGCGTGAGAACGTCCGCGCCATGTTCGGCCACGCGCCGGCCTCACCGGCACCAAACAGAAAGCGGATGACCAGCATCGACCCGAAACTCCACGCCGCGGCGGTGGCCATCGTGAACGCCGACCACCACGACACGATGCGCGTGAGCACCCGGCGCGTGCCCATGCGGTCGGCCCACCACGCCGTTGGAATCTCAAACGCCGCATAAGCGATGGCGAAGGCGCTGTAGATCCAGCTCATCTGCTCCTTTTCGAGCCCGAGATCGCGACGGATGTCCGGCGACAGCGTGGCGATGCACGCACGGTCGAGGTAAGTGACGGCACCCAGCGCCAGCATGAAGCCGACAACTCGGTAGCGGACTCGGTTGGAGAAGAACATCGGGCAGTGAACGAGAATTGGCTCGGTGCTCTACCGTCGCAGCCGACAACAACGCTGACTTACTTGATCGCGGCTTTCGGCGGCTCCACGGCCAGCTCAGACTCAGGCACCAACTCGATTTTCACGTCCGCGCCCTTGAGGTGCTTGTCGAAGAAATTCTGTGTGAGCTGCAAGACCTGCGGCTTGGTGAAAGCGGGGCCGCCATGACCGGAGCCGGGAAGTTTTTGAAGCCAGACCTCGATCCCCTGCTCTTTGAGCGCGGCAGCCATCTCCTCGCTCTGCGCCAGCGGCACTAGGGCATCGTGCGTGCCGTGCAGAATGAGGAAGGGCGGAGTGTCCTTGCCCACGTAATGCACCGGGCTCACGGCGTCGGCCTTCGGTTTGTCATCGAGCTTCGTGCCGATGAGGCCGGAATACGGATCGCTGGGCGTGTTGAAGGCGAAGATGTTCTTCACGTTTTTGTCGTCCGCCGCCTGCTGCACGACGGTGCTGAAGTCGGCGGGACCGAAGATGTCGCACACGGCCTGCACGCGGTCGGAGTAATCCTCATTCCCGCCGATCGGGGCGAAGGCCATCCTGCCACCCGAGGTGCCGACGAGTGCGGACAGATGCCCGCCCGCCGAGCCGCCGATGACACCGACGTGCTTGTTGTCGAAGTTGTATTGTTTCGCATGTGCACGAAGCCAGCGAATCGCGGCCTGGCAGTCTTGAATCTGCGCAGGGAAGACGGCTTTCTGGCTGAAGCGATACTCAACGCTCGCCACCGCGTAGCCCTTGAGAACCAGGCCCATGACCGGACACGGGAACTTGCTGCCCGCACGCCAACCGCCGCCGTGAATGTGCACGATGAGCGGTAGCGGCTTTTCCGAAGACGCCTCTGGCAGGTAGATATCGAGCTTCTGCGCCTCATCACCGCCTTCAATGTAGGCGATGTCCTTCTCCATCCTGATCCCAGCGGGCGGCTGGAAATCCTTGGGCACTTCGGCGACAACGGCGGTCGCAAGAAATGCGACGAGAAGAATGAGCGGTTTCATGGTCTGGGCTGTTGGAATGTGACGGAGGGGTGATCAATCACGGCCAATACTGCGCAATCTTGCGCTTCAGGAATTCGACACTGCGCGCAAGCTGATCCATGCCATCGACGCCGTCTTCGATGCTGATCCAACTGTCGAAGCCCTTGCTCTTCAGTTCGGAGAAGATGGCGTCGTAGTCGTTCATGCCTTTGCCGATCTCACCGTGGCGGAGGCGCTTTGCATAGCCGAGCGCGCCGCCTTCCTCCTTGCGCAGATCCTCGATGGTGCCCTCGGCGAGATATCGGTCGCTCGCGTGCATGGTGACGACTCGATGCGAGACACGCTTCAGCAGCTCAATCGGGTCCTCCCCGGCGAGGTAGGTGTTCGAGGGATCGTAGTTCACGCCGAAGTTCGGGTGGTTCACCGCATCGACGAGCTTGCAGAAGATCTCCATCTTCTGGGCGAACTCGGGATACTCCCAGAAGTCGTCCTTGTAGTGGTTCTCAATGATCAGCGTTATGCCCCGCTCCTGCGCATACGGCAGGCAGGCGTAAATCGAGTCGGCGGCGAGCTTCACGCCCTCGTCGATGCTCAGTTCGGGTCGACGCTGGCCGCTCAGCACGCGGCAGTAGCTGCCGCCGAGCGTGTGCGTCATGTCGATCCAGCGTTTCTGCTTCGCGATTTCCTTTTCGCGGAAAGCGGCATCGGGATGCGTGAAATCAGGCGAGCAGCACATCATCGGGATGACCTTGCCCGTGTCCTCGACCTCCCTGCGAAAGCGCGGCCAGTTTGATTCGTCGGCCATTTCGAGGAAGCCCGCATACCACTCAAGGCCCTGCACATCGAGTTTCGAGGCGAGCTGGATCCATTCGGAGACGGTCATGGTTCCTTCCTTGCAGAGCTGCTGCATGAAGGCTTTCGGGAAGGCGGCGAGCTTGGGCATGATGACCACTTAGAGAGCGGCACCGCCCCTGCGCCACGACAAAGTGTGTGTGATTGACGACAGCCGTTCGGGAGACTCAAGGAACCACCGCAGGCGGAGTCTTCAGATCCCATACTTTGGCCGAGCCGTTCCAACCGCCGGTGGCGAGACGGCGGCCGTCGGGACTGAAAGCGATGCGGTAGATCCAGTCCTCGTGGGCCTGCCAGGAGTGCAGCACCTGATCGCTGTCGGCGTCGATGATGCGAACGATGCCTTCCTCGCCAGCGGAGCAAAGACGATCGCCCTGCGGATGCCAGGCCACGGCAAACACGGCTGCGTCGTGATGGCGGATGATCCGCACCATGCGACCGATGGCGGGCTGCCAAACGCGCACCGTCTGATCGCCCCCCGCACTGGCGCAGTAGGCGGCGGGAGAATCCGGCCGGAAGGCGAGCGCGTGAACGGCATCGGTATGATGCGCGAGCGTTCGCACGAGTTCGCCGCTGGAGGTGTTCCAGACTTTCAGCGTGCGATCCTCGCCCGCGCTGACGAGTTGCTGATCATCGGGGGAGAAGCTCACCGCGTAAACCGGACGCGTGTGACCGGAGAGTGTCATGGACTCCTTCAAGCCGCCATCGGCGACGGAAAAGACGCGCACGGATTGATCGTGACCCGCAGCGGCGAGCCGATCACCGGCGTGATTCCACGCAACGGCGGTGACGAGATCTCCGACTTCCGCCCAAAGAGCAACCACACGCTTTGACGGCCACTCCAGCAGACGAACGCCACCCTTTTCACCGGGAACACCTCCCGCCACAGCGAGCCAGCGTCCCGAAGGATCGAAACGGACATCGGTGACTTTGGGCCAGTCGAGTTCGAGCAGCGATTCGGGTGACGCCTTGTCCTCCAGATCGCGGATGACGAGCCCTGCGGCACCGTTGTATACGACCCGCCCGCCATCCGGGGTGAAGGTCAGCGCCGAGACCGGCACTTCGGCGTTGGCGCCGACGCCGAGCATGAGGAGGGCGAGCAGCGGTTTCATGTCAGCTCGCTCACAAATTCGCCGCTGGTGAGGATTTTCATCGGGCGACCGGCGGGCGTTTGATACTCGTCGGTCGTATCCACGCCGAGCAGGGTGAGAATGCTCTGCGCGATGTCCTCCGGGCGCACGGGCCGCTCTTCGGGGGTTTCGCCGTGCTCATCCGTGCGGCCGATGACCTGCCCTCCACGCACCCCGCCGCCGGCAAAGCAGGCAAAGCCCGCGCGCGGCCAATGGTCGCGTCCCGCCCGGCTGTTGATCTTCGGCGTGCGTCCAAACTCGCCCATCATCACGACGAGCGTGCTGTCGAGCAGGCCCCGCTCATTCAAATCGGTGATCAGAGCGGCGAAGGCACGGTCCATGTCCGGAACCTTGCCGCTGCCGGGGAACTGCGCGTCCGGCAGCGTGCGTGCGATGTCCTGATGCGTGTCCCAGCCGCGATCCACGACGGTCACAAAACGCGTGCCCGCCTCCACCAGACGCCGGGCGAGCAGGCATCCGGCACCGATGCGCCGTTGTCCGTAGCGCTGGCGCGTTTGCGGCGATTCCTGCTCAAGATCGAATGCGGCGCGGGCGGACGGCGACGCGATCAACTGATGCGCCTGCTCAAAGAACCGGTCCCGCGCGAGCGAGTCGCCGCTCTCCTCAATGGAACGGGCGAATTGATCGAGCTGCCGCTGCATTTCACGACGCTGGCCGAGGCGCTCGAAGCTCAGCCATTCGGGCGGCTGCAGATCGCGCACGCGATAGTCCGGCTTCGAGGGGTCGCCGGCAATGGCAAAGGGGCCGAAGGCCGCGGGCAGACAACCAGCGCGCAAACTCGGCACGCTGTCGGGAACGGTGACATAGGGAGGCAGGGCGGTGCCGTCACCGCTCTCGCGGGCGACGATGCTGCCGAGGCTCGGGTATTGCAGCGCCGGGGTCGGGCGATGACCGGTAAGCAGGTAATGACTCCCGGTGTCGTGATTTCCCAGCTCGTGCGTGAGCGAACGCACCAGCGCGACATGCTTCATCACCCGCGCAGATTCCCGCAGGTGCTCGCTGAGTTGAATGCCGTCCACGTCGGTGCCGATGGCCTTGAACGGGCCGCGAATTTCCACCGGCGCATCCGGCTTCGGATCGAAGGTGTCGAGATGGCTGGGGCCGCCGTCCAGCCAGATCAGAATGCACGACTTCACCCTGCCGGCGGGAGCCGCCTGCAGCCGCAGCACATCAGCCAGGCTGAGTCCGAATGCGGACATCAGTCCCACATGCAAAAAATCGCGACGCACGACGCCGTCGCAGCGAACGGGTGAGGATGGACCAGTGGCGTTCATGGGAGTGGGCATCAGTGAATGAAGGCGAATTCGCGGCAGTTGACGAGCGCCCAGAGCAGATCCTCGGCAAACGCGTTGGGATCGGGCGCCCTCGCTGCCTGATCCAGCCAGTAAGCGCGTTCCGCATCCGTCGGCAGCCGGCTCAGGCTGCGCAGATAGAATGATTCAATCATCGGGCCGATGCCAAGCGCCACCTGCCGACCTGCGGACTCGCGCAGACTGCGATTGATGTCCGCGCCGTTGAGCAAATGCAGAGCCTGCGACAAACCACCTCCGTAGAGCGCGGGATTGCCGCATTCGTCCGTGCGCGGGCAGCGACCCAGCACATCGAGTGTGTAGGACTCCGCCGCCGGATCGTGGCGCTGAACCGCGGTCAACTCGCCCGGCAGAAAACGGACACCGATGGCCTGCGACATCGCATCCACCAAAACCGGACCCGTCAGCGCTTTTACATGCGCATGCGATCCAAACTGTTCGTCAAGCCTGTTCACACCAGTGGATATGGAGGCAAGTTGATAGACGCGGGAGACGGCGATCGTGCGCACGAGATGCCGCAGATCGAAATCATGCTTCACAAAATCATCCGCAAGCGCATCCAAAAGCGCCGGAATGCTGGCAGGATTGCTGGCGCGCAAATCATCCACCGGCTCGACCAATCCGCGACCCATGAGGTGCTTCCACACGCGATTCACCAGCACGCGGGCGAAGAACGGATTGTCCGCGCCCACCGTCCACGCAGCGAGCGCCTCTCGGCGGTCGGCAGGAAGCGCCTCCTCCGTCTTCACCGCACCCAAAGCCAGGGGCAGCATCGCCTTGCGGGTTTTGGGGTGCTCAACCTCACCGCGGTTCTTCAGCACCACGCGCGTCCCCTCAAACGCCGTCTGCGCGAACCAGCCCGCAAAGGAATAGTAGTCCTCCATGCTCCAGCGATCGAACGGATGATGATGACAGCGGGCGCAGGCGAGCCGCACGCCGAGCAGGGAACGACTGACAAACTCGCCCATGTCGCGCGGATCAGTCGTGAGGCGGTAAAAGTTCGCCGGCCCGTCGCGCGAGATGTCACCCCGACCGGTGAGCAGTTCCTCCACGAGATTGTTCAGCGGAGTGTTTCTCTCAATCTGTGAGTGAAGCCAGTCGTGGTAAACGCGCGAGCCCTCCGCGCCCTGTTTCTTCGATGAAATGAGCAGCACATCGGCCAGACGCATCGTCCACAGGTCCACAAACTCCGGACTGCCAATCAAACGCTGGATCACGTCCTCACGCTTTGGCTCGACTAGAAACGCGCGCGCTTCTTCTTCATTCGGCAGTCGGCCCGCCAGATCGAGATGCGTACGACGCAGGAAAGTGCCCGCATCAGCAAGCGGCGAGGCGGGCAGATGCAGGCGGCGCAATTCGGCGGCGATGTGTTCGTCGATGAAATTGACCGGCTCGAAATCGAGCGCCACAGGCTCGGCCTGAAACGGTACGGCAACGCGCACGGCAGTCACCTGCCCTCCGAAACGAATCATCACTGAACTCGCGGCGCGGCGACGCATCGTCACCACGCCGTCCGCGGAGACTTCAGCGACCGCGTCATCGTGGCTGTCATACAATGCCAGCGCTGTCACGTCGCTCCGAGTGCCGTCGGAATAAACGGCGGAGACTCGCAACTGCGCGGCGTCTCCGGGTGCTTTCAACAGCAGGTCGGCAGGCGCCACGGTCAGGCCCGCCACGGCCAGCGTCGGGACACCTGCGGGCGCCCCGTCGGCGATCCATTCGCGCAGTGTGGCGTAGTGTGCGGAGTCGAGCGTGAGCCTGCGCCCGCCCTTGTGCTTGATCGTGCGGGTGGCTTTTCTCAGCAGCAGGCTGCGGGCGGGATCAGCGAGATCAATGCGACGTCCGCTCAACTCACGGGTGATGGCCGCGTGATCATGCGCGGCGTCGTAGCCCAGCAGGCTCAGGCTGAAGCCCCCCTGCCCCGTGGCCGCGCCGTGACAGGCACCCGCATTGCAGCCGGACTTCGTGAGGATCGGCAGAATCTGCGTGCCAAAGTTCCACTCCGGCGACTCCACGGCCCGAAGCTGCGGCGTGAGCACCGCAGCGCCGAACGGCAGCAGCCACCGCGGAAGGCTCATGGTTTTTTGATTTCTTCGAGGAAGGCCTCGCCCTGTTTCACAGCGTAGGGCGTGCCGTAGCGGTCCTTGAAATGCAGAATACGAGTCCAGCCGTCGGCGGCTTGTTTTTTCAAGTCGGCGTTGTCTTTGATGTATTCACGCACCTCCTGAAGCATGCGGTCAATGGTGGCATCGTCGTTCTCTTTGCGAATGTAACTGCGCAGCATGGATTGCAGTCTGCCGTCAGTCGGCACCGCTCCGGGAAAGGGATCCTTGCCCTTCGGCGTCATCTCCCGCCGGGCCATGTCCCCGCGCGGACCCGCCGCTGCGGCGATCTCGGCAGCGGTGGGCGGTTTTTCATCGCCGATCATGCTCGCGATCGCGCCGATCACCCGCTCCGCATCGGCAATGCCCGGCTGCACCAGGGCGAAATTGGCCTGCGCCTTGTTGTCCTTTGCGGCGACGATGGTGAGCAGGCAGTCCTTGTTCAGTCCGTAGTTGCCCGGCCCCTCCGCGCCATCCACCGACAACGTCGAGCGCCCCTTGAGCTTGATTGAATTGAGCGCACGACCGTAGCGCTCCATGCCCTCGACACGTTCGGCGGCCAGGAAGACGAATTCCGTTTTGAGACGGTCTTTGAACCGGTCCCCGTAGTCGTCCACCGCACGCATCAGCGGCAGCATCGAGCGCTCAATGCCGTGCACAAACACCAGCACCGTGGCCGCGCCTTCGTTGAGCGTGATCACGTCGCGCTCCCCGCCAGCCTCCGCCCCGACGATGTCCACCGATTTGAAGGGCGTCGTCGCCTCCCCAGGCTGAGGCCCGGAAAACACGGGGTCGGCGGCGCCCACTTGGAGTGCGGCGGTGAAGAACAGCAGGAAGACGGAGTCCAGGAGTTTCATAAGGGCGGGTCGGAAGGGTGGTGTCGGGCGCGGACGGTCCAACACCGCTTCCATGCGATGGATGCGGAAAATATTCTCTCCGACTAGCCCGGAATCGTCGAGCTGTCTTTCGGGGGGTTCCGCCCGATGAAGGGATGCTGTTCCAAATCGAAAACCTGGCCGCTGATCGGACCGCATTCGTCAGCGAGGAGCCACGCGGCGCAGGCGGCGATCTCCTCCGGCCAGAGGATACGGCCTGCAGGCGCATAGACCTTCGGCAGATCGGCATACCAGTCGTCCTTGAGACCGTGCTCGCGTTTGCGTTTGGCTTCGTTCTCGGTGAGCACCCAGCCGGGGTTGATCTGGTTCACGCGCACGCCGTTCTCGCGCATCAGTGTGTCGCCCAGATTACGAGTGAGGGTCATCAAAGCGCCCTTCGATACTGAATACGGCATCAAATTGGGCTCGCCACTCCACGCGTTCACGCTGCCGATGTTGATCACACTGCCATGGGTTTCCCGCAGGTGGGGAAGTGCGGCCTGCGTGAGCAGATAAGGCACCACGCAATTGATCTCCAGCATGCGGCGGAACCATTTGGCATCCGTGTCGTGGATGTTGCCTAGCCCGACCTGAGCAGCGTTGTTCACCACGGCATCGAGCTTGCCGAATGCGGCAACGGCTTTCTCGACGAGCATTTGCGGTGCGTCTTCATCACCGAGGTCTTTGAGAACGAGCACGGCCTTGTCCGCGCCGAGTTCGGCGACCGTTTGTTCGCCGAGGTCTGCTTCGAGGCCGTGAACGAGCACTTTCGCGCCCTCGGCCACACAACGTTTCGCGATGGCCTTGCCGATGCCGGTGACGCTGCCGGTGATGAGGATGACTTTGTTTTCGAGTCGCATGGTTGGAATGGGTTGGTCAGGATAACGCGCTTCCCACCCCGCGCCTGCGACAATATCTGTGTGAAATGCGGCGCGATGCAGGGTGGTGGCCAGAAACCTCTAGCACGAACGCGTATTCGCATGCCTGATCGCGACGCGCATGTCCCTCCTCGAACGACTTTTTTCCGTGCCGCCGATCCGCAAGGCGATCTGGCGGCTGTGGTATCCGTTTCTCACCAGCCGACTGAGAGGCGAGGACGTGCTGTTTTTGAACTACGCGTTTGAGACCGAGCCGCCGCTGCGATTGACACTGGAACCAGCCGACGAGCCAAACCGGGCCTGCATCCAGCTTTATCATCATGTGGCGTCCCAGGTCGATCTGGCGGGCAAAGAGGTGCTGGAGGTAAGCTGCGGACATGGCGGAGGAGCGGCGTGGATCACAAAGACCATGCATCCGCAGAGCTACACGGGTCTGGATCTGAACCCGGCCGGCATCCGTCTCTGCACCCTGAAGCATCGGCTGCCGGCGCTGAGATTCAGACGAGGGGACGCACAGGCGCTTCCGTTTCCGGACGGATCGCTGGATGCGGTGATCAATGTCGAAGCCTCCCACTGCTACCCGGATTTCGCGGGTTTTTTGAGCGAGGTCAAACGTGTGCTGCGACCCGGCGGCCACTTCCTGTATGCGGATTTTCGCTTCAGCGACAACATCGCGGAATGGGAGTCTGTGATCGCGACATGCGGCATGGAGACGATGCAGACGCGTGACATTCGCGAGGAGGTGTTGCGAGGAATGGAAACGAACGCGGCACGCAGCGAAGCGCTCATCTGCCAGCGCCTGCCGGGGTTCCTGCATTCGCTCGGACGGGACTTTGCCGGACTGCCCGGCTCGCGAGTTTATGAAGCGCTCAAGGCTCACGAACTCTCCTACCGCTCGTGGCACCTGCTCCGTTCGTAGTCCCGCAACGGCAGCTGCGCAGCCCATCGGCTCCATTGCGGCAAGACGCCGCGAAATCTCTTCGTTAAAGCGCGTTCCCCAATGAGCCGCCATTTCTTTTTTCTCCTGCTCGCAACGCTGTCCGCAAACGGCCTTGAGCCCGCCGCCTTCACCCTCAAGACGATGACGGCGCAGATGAAATACGACACCACGGAGATGCTGGTGCAGCCTGGCCAGCCGGTGAAAATCCTCTTCGAAAACGGCGACGACCTGCCTCACAACCTCGTCTTCTGCCAGCCGGGCACCGACACCGCCGCGATGGCGATGAAGCAGATGGAAAAACCGGAGGAGGCCCTGAAGCGCAACTGGCTCCCCGACGATCCGCGCATCTGGGCGCACTCGAAGATGCTCAACCCGCATGAGAAGGAGGAGCTCACCTTCACCGCCCCCGAAAAAGCCGGCACCTATCCCTACGTCTGCACCTTTCCCGGCCACGCGCTCACGATGCGCGGTGAACTGAAAGTGGCTCCGGCAGGTGACATCCTCCACGATCTGAAATTCGCCCTCTACCTCGGAAACTGGAAGCAGCTCCCTGATTATTCGAAGCTCAAACCGCATCGTGAAGGCAGGGTCGACGACAACCTCCTGCAGGTGAAGCTCGATGACTACAAAAACGAGTTCGGCGTCGTCTTCACCGGCAAACTGATCGCGCCGAAGAAGGGATCCTACCGCTTCTTCCTCGCCAGCGACGACGGCGCACGCATCCTCATCGACGGACAGGAGATCCTGAGTGACGACGGCATTCATCCATCCAGCAACATCCGAGAAAAAGGGCTCCCGTTGGAGAAAGGCGAACACGAGTTTCGCCTCGAATACTTCCAGGCTGCCGGTCATATCGATCTCTATGCAGCCTGGAAGGGCGCCGATTTTCAAATCACACCTCTGTCGAAGTGGCTGCACCCGAACTGGAAGGGCGGCGCGAAGAAGAAGCAGGACTTCGCTCCGATTCCGATCGTGGTGAAGGACGAGGCTGTCATCTACCGGAACTTCATTCAAGGCGCGGGCAATCGTGGCATCGGTGTCGGCTATCCCGGCGGCATCAACATTGCCTGGAGCGCCGAGAGCATGAACCTCGCACTCGTCTGGCGTGGTGCGTTCATCGATGCATCACGCCATTGGAACTCCCGCGGCGGCGGCCATCAGCCGCCGCTCGGCTACGATGTCATTCAGCCCACGGGCGAAGTCACACCGGCCTTCTTTGTGACCGACAATCCTGACGCCGCGTGGCCAAAGTGGGAGAAGGGTGTCCGCTACGAAGGCTTCGCCTGGAAGGGCTACAGCTTGGATGCCAAACGCTTCCCGACCTTCCGTTACACATGGCACGACGCTGAAGTCGAAGAGACATTCACCACCGAGGGCGACGGCAACAAGCCGGATGGCCACCCGACGCTCATCCGCACTATCAAAGTCACCGGCAAGATGCCCGAGCACGCGTGGTTCCGCATCGGAACTGGCAGCTTTGAAGCCAAAGATGGCGCCTTCGTTCTCAGAGGTCCGAAACCTTTCCGCATCAAGGCCGCAGGAGCACAGACTGCCGGCCAGAACCTTGTCGTCCCTGCCAAGGCCGGAACGATGACCATCACCTACCAGTGGGCCCAGTAATTTTTCACCGCGACGACTCCATGAAACGCCTCTTTTCTTTGCTCTTCGCCCTCAGCCCTTCGCTCTGGGCCGCCGATCCGGTTGAAGCTGACTACTACAAGATCACCACCTTCGACACGCCCAAGGAGACCGCGCTTGAAGTCGGCTCCATTGATCTCATGCCCGACGGCAAACTCGCGCTCGGCACACGCCGTGGCGAGATCTGGATCGTCAGCGGCGCCGGCAGCAGTGATCCGTCCAACGTGAGCTACAAGCTCTTCGCCTCCGGTCTGCACGAGGTGCTCGGCATTGCCTACAATCCGAAGGACAAGAACCTCTACGCCACCACGCGCTATGAGATCACACGATTGAAAGACGTGGACGGCGACGGTCGCGCCGATGTCTTCGAAAATGTGAACGACAGCTGGGGCGTCTCCGGCGACTACCACGAATACGCCATCGGATCACGCTTCGACAAGAATGGCGACTTGTGGGTCACGCTCTGCCTCACCGGCTCCTTCAGCAGCCAGGTCCCCTTCCGCGGTTGGGCGCTGCGCATCAAACCCGACGGCACCATGATGCCCACCTGCTCCGGCATTCGCAGTCCCGGCGGAGTTGGTTTCGATGCAGACGGCGAAGTCTACTACTGCGACAATCAGGGCCCCTGGCACGGCGCCTGCACGCTCCAGCATCTCGTTCCCGGCACTTTCCAAGGCCATCCCGGTGGCAACATCTGGTACGACCTCGCGCCGAACATGGGTCCGCGACCGATCGATCCCATCTCCGAGGCGTTTCAGGGTGAACGCGGCCGCAAAGATGCGCGTGCCGGCGGCGATCCCGATCGTATGGTGATGGAGCGCAAGCGCATCAAGCAGCTTATCCCGCCCGCTGTTTACCTCGTCCATGGCAAGATCGGTAACTCGGCCTCCGCCATCATCTGCGATCTCAGCGAC
>JAWLBG010000013.1:0-114818 GCA_041395065.1 Prosthecobacter sp.
TTGAGCTGACGATTCTCTTCAGCGCTTTCACCACACTCTTCGGCCTGCTCGCCCTCATTGGTCTGCCGCGCTGGAATCACCCGCTCTTCGCTTCCAAGAACTTCCCCAAGTTCTCCGATGACGGATTTTTCGTCTGCATCGAAGCCCGCGACCCGAAATTCTCCCAGGAGGACACCAAGGCCCTGCTTGAAAAAGCCGGCGGCAAAAACATCGAACTCGTGGAGGACGAGCTTTAAGCCGCGCACAGCACCACCATGAAGTACTTCTTTCTCAGCTACCTTTTCGTCGGCGCGATCCTTGTGAGCGCGTTCGGGCTCCGCGGCAGCAAGTCGGAGCTGCCTCCGCTTGAAGTGTTCCCCGACATGGACCACCAGGCGAAGGTCAAATACCAGGCCGCGAGCGAATTTTTCGCCGACGGTCGCGGTGCGCGCATGCCGGTCAAAGGCACGGTGCCGATGGGGTTTGAAATTCCCGCCAAGGCGGCCGCGAAGGGCGGCAAACCGCCGCGTTTCGGATTCACCAACGGTCTCGGCTACTACGACACCGGCAAGATGGGTGATTTCTACGGCGACGGTCTCCCGGTTGAAATCACTGGCGATGCTGCAGTCTTCAACGCCAGCTTCATCAAGCGCGGCGAGGAACGCTACAACATCAACTGCGCGATCTGTCATGGTCTCTCCGGCAACGGCAAGGGAGTCACTTCCAAGTATGGCATTCTCACCGCCTTCAACATGCAGCAGCCAGGGAACCTCGATCCCGCCAATGCGGCCGCCTATCGTGCCGATGGAGCCATTTTTGATGTTATCACCAACGGCAAGGGACTGATGGGCAGCTACGGCGGCAACATCACCGTGCGCGACCGCTGGGCCATCGTGGCCTACATCCGCTCCCTGCAACTCGCCGCCAAAGAGGCCGGCGTCACCCTCCAATAACGGCACGATCACGCGAATCACGGCATGAGTCACCACGTCACCTTCAACGATCTGCCCCAGGGCGGAGAAAAATTCGAGCCGGCCAAGGGCGCCAAGCTCATCAACGCCTTGGGCCTTGTCGGCTTGGTCGGCTTGGTTGTTTCAGCCTACTACTTTTTCTCCAGCACGGACACCTTCGCCTACTCCTGGCTCTTCGCCGTCTTCTTCACCTTCACCTTCGTGGTCGGCGGCTGCTTCTGGATCCTGCTTCACAGTGCCTCCAATTCGAGCTGGGGTGTCGCCGTTCGGCGCATCTGGGAAAATCTGGCGAACATGATCATCCCGATGATGATTTTTGCCGTCCCGCTGCTGCTGCCTTCGGTCAATCGGCATCTCTATGAGTGGATGGGGCACCATGACCATGCCGCCACACTGGCCGAGCATCACCACATCTCCGTGGACGAGGCCATGCATCATCTGGTCACGGAAGGCGATCCCGAGCAGGGCTTGGAAGCTAATCCCCACCTTCATGTGCTGGTTTCGAAGTTCGGTTACATGAACCTGAACACTTGGTTCTCGTGGTATACCCGCTTCTTCCTGTATTTCCTGATTCTCTGGTACATCGCCCGCACCCTGCGCGGCAAATCGCTCAAGCAGGAGCAAGACGGCGACATCAAGCACACAATTTCCTCCCGCTTGTTCTCCTGCCGCTGGCTGCTTTTCTATGCCCTGACCGTCACCTTCGCCGCCTATGACTGGCTCGTTGGTCTCGACTATCTCTGGTTCTCCACCATGTGGGGCGTTTACATCTTCGCCGGCTGCGCCTGGGCCTCGATGGGTCTGACTATTCTCGTTATCACCTGGCTGCGCAGCATGGGCTACCTGCAGAAGGTCGTCACCGACGAGCACTACCATCTGATGGGCAAGCTGCTCTTCGCCTTCACGGTGTTCTGGGCCTACATCGCTTTCAGCCAGTATTTCCTCATTTGGTATGCCAACATCACCGAGGAGACGCGCTTCTATCTGATCCGCAACACCGATGCATGGCGCTGGGTGTCCATCTTCATCGTCGTCGGTCACTTCGTCGCTCCGTTCCTCCTGCTGCTCTCGCAACCTAGGAAAAAGAAGCCGGTCGTGGTCGCCTTGGTCTGCGTTTGGATTCTGTTCATGCACCTCGTGGACATTTACTGGAACGTCATTCCGGAGCGTGGGCCGTCCCTGGGGCATGGCGTCTGGATCGCCGGCGCGTGGTTCCAGGATGTGGCGGCTCTCTGCGGCGTGTTTGGCACGATGGGGTTCCTCTTCCTCCGCGGCCTCTCCAAATACAGCCTCTATCCGTGGCGTGATCCGCGCCTCATTGAATCTGTGAACGTCATCAACTGACCTGATCCCGATTTTCCCCATGTCGCAGTCCGAATCCTCTCCAAAAGCCGGTGCCACCTTCCTGTGGGTGCTCGGAGCCTTCGCGGGCTTTGCCGTGCTCTTCAGTGTCATCCAAGCCTTTGTCGATTCCAAGCTCGGTGAAGATCCGCGCGCAGCTGAGCGCCTCGCCAACACGGCTGAAATCGCCAAGCTCCAGAGTGAAAATATTGCGAAGATCGGCTTTAACGACGCCGCGAAGAAGCAGGCGGTCTTCAAGAAGACGCTCGCGGATTTGACGACCAAGAAGCCAGCCGTGAGCACGCAGGTTGTTCCCGGCTCTCCCACTCAATTGAAGCAGGCTGCTGCTGCCGCTCCGGCTCCTGCAGAAACTCCCGCAGCCTCAGCGCCGGCTCCCGCCGCACCCGTCTCGCCCAAGTAAGTCATGCAGACCACTCCAGACACATCTGACACGGACCTTCAGACCGACAACGTCCGCCGCGCGGCGATCGACAAGTCGGTGAAAGCGCCGGTGCTGTTCCTCTTCACAAACGGGGCCTTCTGGCTCATGCTCTCCACGATTCTTGGCGTGCTCTCCGCCATTAAACTCGTCGAGCCCTCCTTCCTCGCAGGCTGCCCTTACATCAGCTACGGACGCCTTCAACCCGTGCACATTAACGCCTTGATTTATGGTTGGGGCGTGCAGGCCGCGCTGGGTGTGATGCTGTGGATCATGGCCCGTCGTTCGGGTCAGGAACTGAAGAGCGGCAAGAGCCTGCTCATCACTGCGGGCGTCTTCTGGAACATCACGATCACCGTCGGCATCCTGGCCGTGCTGATGGGCAAGAACACATCCATCGAGTGGCTGGAGATGCCGAAGTTCACATGGCCGATTCTGCTGGCCTGCTTTCTTTGCTATGCCTGGCCTGTCGCACGCATGTTTGGCCGCGCTTTCCGTCCGGAGGGGTTCATGGTCAGCGCTTGGTATATCCTCGGCGCGTGCTTCTGGTTCCCCTGGATCTTCGTCACCGCCAATGTCGCTCTGCACTGCCTTCCCGGCCTGGGCGCTCTCGGTGCCGGCATTGATGCGTGGTACATCCACGGTGTCATTCTCCTGTTCTTCGTTCCGGTCGGCGTCGGTTCCGCTTACTACTTCATCCCCAAGATCACCGGCCAGCCCATCGCCTCCGCGCAGCTCGCCAGCGCCGGTTTTTGGACGCTCGCTATTCTCGGCGGCTGGACGGGCATGCAGAAATACATGGGTGGCCCTCTGCCTGCCTGGATGACCGCCGTCGGTGCCGCCACGGGCGTGCTGCTGCTGATTCCCGTGGGCTTGGTTGGGCTCAATCACCATCTCACGACACTCGGCAAGCACAGTGCCGTTGCTACCAGCCCGACCCTTCGCTTCATTTTCTTCGGAGCCTTGTTTTATCCGGTCTCCGGTCTTGTGCTCGCACTGAACTCAGCCTTCTGGAGCGGTTCCGGCCTGCAGTTTACGCAATCTTGGTACTCCTTTCAGGTCGTGAGCGTTTACGGCTTCTTCAGCATGTGCGTCTTCGGCGCCATCTACTACATCGTGCCGCGTCTCTCGGGCTGTGAATGGTTGAGCGTGCGCCTCATTCGCAACCACTTCTGGTTCTCCGTCTACGGCATCAGCACCATCGTCATCATGAGCCTCGTCGCCGGTTGGCAGCAGGGAGCGGACATGAACAATCCGGAGCACTGGGACCAAAACTTCATGAACCACGTAATCAACTCGCGCCCTTACGTCGTTTCGCGCGCTGTTGCATGGGCGCTGATCTCCTTCTCGAATCTGATGTTCCTTCTTCATCTTTTGCTGATGGTCGTTGGTCTCGGTCGCCGCAGTTCGGCCCCGACGCTGCTTTACAGCCATCATGACGAACACGCTCCCGCACACGCATGATGAACTTCCGCACCTTTATTCTCGGCCTTGCCGCTTCTTTCGGCCTCCCTTGGCTGTGCCTCATCGTCATTCCGGCGATGACCTACCAGCAGCTCACTCCTGTTGCTTATGACAAGGATGCCGACGGCATGGAAGGCTACTACCCTCCCGCCCCGATCAACGGCCAGGGCCAGCTCGTTTACATCCGAGAGGGCTGCAATCAGTGCCACACTCAGATGATCCGCCCCGCGCAGCTCGGTCTGGACGGTTGGTACAAAGGCTGGGGTCAGGACCAGGAAGCGCGTCCGACCGCCCCGGTGCGTCCAACGGAACTGCGCGACTATCTGGGTGAAAAATACGCCCTGCTCGGCGTGCAACGCGTGGGACCGGATCTTGCCAACTACGGCTGGCGCGCCCCGGATGCGGCCATGCTCCACCGGCACCTCTATGCGCCGCGTTCCGTTAATGACTGGAGTTCGATGCCAGGATACGCCAACCTTTACAAGGTACAAAAAATCCAGGGTCCGGCTTCCGAGCGCGCCCTCGTGTTGCCAAAGAAATTTGCCCCTCCCGCCGGCTACGAAGTTGTGCCAACGCCGGAGGCCGAGCGCCTCGTCGAGTATCTGATTTCCCTGAAAAAGGACTATCCCGTCCCCGGACAGTCCGCGGCCGTCGCCGCCGCCGCTGAACCCGCCACCAAATAGCCCCTCCCGCGATTTCGAACGCCCATGAGCGCCAACGCCCATCCCGACAGCACCGATCTTGACCGCCTTCACTCCGCCGTGAAGCGCGAGAAGGCGGATCTCCCGCCTGAAAGCCAGCCAGCGCCCCTTTGGGCGACGTTTCTACTCATGCTGGTTGCCATCGTCGCCGGCGGACAGCTTGGTCCCATGGCTGGCGGTTGGAGCTTTAATGTCAGCAATCCGTTTTCCATCGCCGCAGGTGGCATGGACCCCCGCCCGGGTGCCGACGGCGCAGGCGCCGCTCTCGACCCTTTTGCGCTCGCCATGAAGAAGGGCGCCAGCGGCTACGCGATCTGCGGTGGTTGCCATCAGGGTAACGGCGCCGGTCTTCCCGGTCAATTCCCTCCGCTTGCCGGATCCGAGTGGGTCAACGGCGGCACGGAGCGCCTGATTCGCGTGGTTCAGCATGGACTCGTCGGTGCGATCACGGTCAAGGGCCAGGGTTACAACACCCCCGGCGGCATGCAGCCATTCGGTGCGGCCATGTCCTCTCAGGATCTCGCCAACGTGCTGACTTATGTCCGCAACAGCTGGGGCAACGAGGGAACCATGATCACGAAGGAAATGGTGCAGAAAGTCCGCGATGATGAAAAACGCGCCACCCAGTGGACGGAAGCCGACCTAAATCCTTTCGCTGACAAGCACGTCGAGGGTGAAATTCCCGCAGGCCCCGGCGCCACGGCCGAAGCTGCCAAGTAAAAGAACGAAACCGCGATATGCCGAATGTGAAGCAAGTCGTCTCCAGCCAGGCACCATGGGCTGCCTTTGGGGTCGCCATGTTTCTTGCCAACGTCGGGTGCGGTGGCAGTTCGAAAACGGAAGCCATCGTCCAGCTCGCTCCGGCGGTGGAAATCGCAGCGCTGCCCAGCATCTCCGGTCAGGTGACGCTGAAGGGGGCTGACGCCGCCCAGTTGAGGCGCGTGGTGGATGTCGGTGGCAATCCCTTCTGCACCGGACACGGAGAAATCATCGACGCTACCTGGCGCGTCGCTTCGGATGGTGGGCTGGCGGATGCCGTGATCACCGTGCGTGGCAGCCAGCGCGCCAGCAATCTCGCCGATGCCGCGCCCTTGATCGATCAGACGCACTGTGAATTCGTGCCGCATACGGTCGCCGTCCAGGCGGGACAAGCTGTGCGCTTTCACAACAGCGACCTTACTTTCCACAACATCCGTATCGCCAGGCACGAAGTTGGCACTCGTAGCGGTGGTTGGAACATCGATAACATCGGCCAGCCCTCGCGCGGCGATGAAAACGTCAAAACCTTCGATGCGCCGGGCATCTACCGCTTGGAATGCGATGTTCACCGTTGGATGAGCGCTTGGGTTGTCGTGCACGAAGGCTGCCACACTGCCGTGACCGCTGCGGACGGTCGCTTCAGCATTCCCCGTGCGCTGGCCGACGGTGACTACATTGTCGAAGCCTGGCATCCGCAGTTTCCGCAAAACCTCACGCAAACCGTCACCGTGCGTGGCGGCAAGGCCACCGCGAACTTTGAGTTCGACTTCGCGCAATCTTTTCAACTCTGATCCACTGATCCATTCTCTATGAGCGCCACCACCCTCGACCACGATCACGCCCACGCGCACGACCACCACGAGCCGGGTTTCCTGCGCAAATACATCTGGTCCACTGATCACAAGGTCATCGGTCTGCAGTACGGACTCACGGGTCTGCTTTTCCTGCTCTTTGGTTTCTTCCTGATGCTGCTTATGCGCTGGAGCATCGCCTATCCGGGTGAGCCTGTGCCGGCCGTGGAGGCGATTCGGAACATTCCAGTCATCAAGGATCTCTTTGAGTCCATGTTCGGACGCTGGCTCAATCCTGATGGCTCCCTGAATGGCGAGCTCTACAACATGCTCGGAGCCATGCACGGCACCGTCATGGTGTTTTTCGGCATCGTGCCCCTCGGCTTCGCTGGTTTCGTCAATTTCGTGATGCCACTCCAGATTGGCACCATCGACATGGCTTTCCCGAAGCTGAACATGCTGAGCTTTTGGTTCTTCTTCCTCAGCGGTGTCCTCATGATGTACAGCTTCTTCGTCGGCACCGGTCCGGTGCAGACGGGCTGGACCATGTATTCGCCACTCGCCTCGACTACCACGCTGGGTGTGACCAATGTCTGGCAGCACGGGCATACTTGGTGGCTGACGGCGATGGTTTTTAACATCTCCGCCTCTCTCCTCGGTTCCGTGAACGTCATCGCTACGATCATCAACCTTCGCGCCAAAGGACTCGGCTGGATGAAGATGCCCTTCTTCTGCTGGGCCATGTTTGTCACCGCCTTCCTCCTCCTGCTGGCCTTCCCGCCTCTGGAAGTGGCCGCCATCCTGCAGCTTTCCGACCGCGTGTTTGGCTCTTCCTTCTACCTGCCGACGGGCCTGATGGAAGGCGGCAAGCACCTCGATATCTCAGGGGGTGGCTCGCCTCTGCTTTACCAGCACCTTTTCTGGTTCCTCGCTCATCCCGAGGTTTACGTCCTCATCCTTCCTGCCTTTGCCATTCTGACAGACGTCATTCCCTGCAACGCGCGCCGTCCGCTCTGGGGATACAAGTCGATGGTCTATTCGGTGCTGACGCTGGGCTTCCTCAGCTTCCTCGTTTGGGCGCATCACATGTATCTCACCGGCATGGGCACGATGATGTCCACCTATTTCCAGATCACCACGGTGCTCATTTCCGTGCCTTCGGTGATCCTGCTGACCTGCCTCATGATTTCCCTCTGGGGAGGTTCCATTCGCTTCAATGCGCAGATGCTGTTCGCCTCCGCCTTCCTGCCGATGTTTGGCATCGGCGGTCTGACGGGCCTGCCGCTCGCGTTCTCGTTCATCGACCTTGCAATGCACGACACCTACTACGTGATCGGCCACTTCCATTATGTCGTCGCTCCCGGAACGATCTTCGCCCTCTTTGCGGGCGTGTACCACTGGTTCCCGAAATTCACCGGTCGCTACATGAGCGACAAGCTCGGCAAGCTGCACTTCTGGCCCTCCCTGGTCGGCATGAACCTCATCTTTGCCCCGATGTTCATCCAAGGCATGGCTGGTTTCCATCGCCGCTGGTATGACGGCGGCAAGTATTTCGAGAACACCTCCGGCTTCAGCCACTGGAGCACGACCCTGACGCACAAGATCGGCGCGATCTTCGGCCTCGACATCCCGGACAACATGCTCTCCCTGAACATCGTCATGTCTGTCGGCGCCTTCATCCTCGCGCTCGGTCAGATTCCGTTCATCATCAATTTCTGGTTCAGCATCAAGGGTGGCAAGAAGGCTGAAAGCGACAACCCGTGGGGTGCGACGACCATGGAGTGGGCCACTCCCACCCCTCCGGGACACGGCAACTTCCTCTTTGAGCCCGTCGCCCATCGCGGCCCCTACGAGTACAGTGTTCCCGGCCATCCCGTTGATTTCTTCCCGCAGTGGGAGTCCGAGCACGGCAAGCCCAACCCGGACGGCAGCGACGCCCCCGCAAAAACCGGGGAAACTGCCACCCATCATTGATGCCGCTACGGCATTCGACCTCCTCATTCGTCACTCCTGAATTCGTCATTTCCCCATGGACATCCCTTACACTGTTCACGCCCGGCCAGACACTGGACTCTACAATGCCAAGATCGGCATTTGGCTCTTCCTCGCGTCGGAAGTCATGCTTTTCGGCGGTCTCTTCTCCGCCTACATCTTCCTCCGACTCGGTGCCGACTATCCATGGCCGGTGCATGATCTCGATGTTACTCTCGGTTTCTGGAATACCATCGTTCTGATCGCTTCCTCCGTCACGGTCGTTATGGCCTGGGCCTCGGTGAAGCTGCGCCGCTACGGGCAGTACAAGATTTACATGGCAGTCACCGTCATTTGCGCAGGTGTGTTCATGTTCAACAAGAGCCTCGAGTATAAGGCAAAGTTCAAGCACTACGCCGTCAAACTCACCGATGGCACCATCCTCACCGGGCACATGCCGGAGGATGATCATCACCACACCATTCCCTACCAGATCAAATTCGGAGAGATCACCGAACTCTCCCTCACCATCCCGGTCAAAAAATCCGCCATCACTGCTGATCCGGTGGGCTACGTCGTGCCGCATATCGAAGATGAATCGCCGAAGTTCAAGACGGCTGACGGCAAGGAGATCACGCTTGATGACGCTTCATTCGCCGAACTCAGCGCCGCCGCCATCGCGAAGGCTGAGTCTGAAGGCAAGGGCAGCGCCACCGTCAAACTGACGGCGGTAACTCCCCTCAAGGCGGCAGCAAAGCCTTCCGAAATCTTCGGCTACACCGCCGACAGCATCACCTTCCGCGACGGCACCACCGCCAAGGGCAAGCTGATTGACGACAAGATGACCCTGCTCGTCGACGGCATCGACGCCCGCGGCGTCGCCCAACCGGACAAATCGCTCGCCTTCGATCACCGCTATCTCGGCGCCTGGCAGCCCGCCTTCGTCGCGAACCGCGACCACCACATTGCCGAATTTGAAGAGAAATACCCCACTCGTGACAAGGACAAGTCTGCCACGCTTCAGAAGGAGTCCCTCTTCTACAAGATTCATTCCTCCACGCCGCCCGCAGCGGACGCCGCCCACGGCGGTGACAAGCACGGAGCTGAAGCACACGCGCCAGCCGAGGGCGGTCATGGCGGCGGTCACGACTACCCGACGGTGGTCATCGACAAGAAGGACATCACCTTCTTCTCCAACTTCACGCCGAAGCTCAATACCTACTATGCCATCTATTTCACGCTGACCGGTCTGCATGGACTTCACGTCGTCGCTGGTGCGCTGGTGCTGCTCTACTTCCTTGTTTTCAACGGCAGAATGCTGCGTGAGGATCCGGAGCACCTCGCCAACCGCGTCGAAGTCGGCGGCCTCTTCTGGCACTTCGTCGATCTCGTCTGGATCTTCCTCTTCCCCCTTCTTTATCTTCTCTAAGACACGCAATCGCCCCTCCGGCATCTTCTCACCTTTTCCGCCATGGCTGACAACATCGAAGAAATCCAAAAGTCGGTTAAAAAGTACCTCATCATCGGGGCGCTTTTGATCCTCTTCACCGGCATCACCGTCTGGCTCTCCTATGTCGAGCTGCCGACTCACGGCTTGAACATCCTTGTTGGCATGATCGTCGCGACCTTTAAGGCCAGCTTGGTCGCCTTGATTTTCATGCATTTGAACCACGAAAGGAGTGTCATCTACAAGGTGCTCGCCTTCACCGTGGTCTTTGCCATCGTGCTTTTCGTCCTTTTTTACTTCAGCAAGATGGATCCCCTGATCTTCGACGGCTTCTACAAGCTGTCTGAGTAATTCCGATTCTCTCCCCGTCGATGTCCCTCAAGTACTTCCACATTGTCTTTCTCGTCTTCGCCGTCCTGTGCGATGCCGGGTTCTGGCTGTGGATGCACTTGGTTCCGGAAGACGCGGCTCGTGCCGGAGCTCTTCCGCTGAAGCCTTACGCAGGCCTCATCTGCGTCGCGCTGCTCGGCTACGGAGTCTGGTACATGGTTAAAAAAATGCGCACCATCATCGTCTGAAGCCCATGATATCCGCACCCGCCACCATCCTTTCCTGCGCCACCTGCATGGCCGACAAGGGCAGCCTCATTGGTCAGGCCCAGGGTTTTGCGATCCTGTTCATGCTCGGCGTTCTCGCCTTCATGTTTGTCTGCGCGGCCGGAATCGTCTTCACCATGGTGCGTCGCCAGCGCAAGAATCCGGAACTCACCGCTGCCTGAAGCCACACCTTATTTTCTCACCCTCTTTTAAACTTCCCCCAAACTCATGAGTATCTCTGAAATCAACGAATGGATCGGCCAGACTCCTGTGGCCTCCGAACATGGCGGTCTTGTCGATCACATGCTTGGCTTTGTTCACTGGTTCATGCTGGTCCTCGGCGTCGGCTGGACCATCTACCTGTGCATCGCCTTCTACCGCTTCCGTCAAAAGAAAACCCCGAAGGCCGACTATCAGGGTTTCCAGGGCCACGCCACCACCCACATCGAAATCGGCGTCGTCATTGTGGAGGCCATACTGCTTCTCGGTTTTGCCTTCCCTCTCTGGTCCCGTCAGGCCGACGAGTATCCGACCTCTCCAGACACCATTCGCATGCGTGCCCTCGGCGAGAAATTCCTCTGGAACTTCCAGTACCCCGGTGACGACAGTCTCATCAGCACCTGGGCTGGCGTGAATGTCTCCCCAACCAATACCACCGGCAAGGATCTGCACGACCCCAACGGCAAGGATGACTTTATCTCCCTCAACACGATGAAGCTCCCTGTTGGACGCCCTGTCATCGTCGATGTGGCTTCAAAGGACGTCATTCACAACCTCGCCCTCGTGCCCATGCGCTCGGCGCAGGACGCCACCCCAGGTGTGAAGGCTCACACGTGGTTCAAGCCGACCAAAACCGGCACCTGGGACATCATCTGCGGCCAGCTCTGCGGGCCGGGCCACGGACAGATGAAGGCCACCCTCGAAGTCCTCGAACAGAAGGAATTCGACGACTGGGCCAAGGAGCAGTCGGCCGCCGCCCTCAAGAAGACTCTTGAGGCTGAAGCAGCCGCGCCAAAAGCAGCCGCGCATTGATTTCCATCCGCCTCGGATGGCAGACACGAAGGGCAGAATAATGACCTCATTATTTTGCCCTTCTGCTTTTCCGGGACGTTAGATTTCCGACGGCCATGACCAACCGCGCCTTTCATCGCTACTCACTGCTCACACTGGCCGTGGGTGTCGTGCTGGTCTGGTGGGGGGCCGCTGTCACCACCGAGGATGTCGGCCTCGCCGTCCCCGACTGGCCGCTGTGTTACGGCAGGATCAATCCTGAAGGTTGGTACAAAGTGCCCGCGCTGCTGCTTGAGCACGGCCATCGGTGGATCGCCACAACCATCGGTTTTCTCGTGATGGGCATGTATTACTGGCAATTCACCAGGTTCCGGCCTGGTCTGGTCGAAGGCGTCGGCATCGTTCTTTGCGGCATCGGTTTCTTCATCCTTGTGAACATGCGTGTCTATGCCGTCGCGGGCTTGATCGCATTGATGGGCTTTGCTTGGCTGATCATGACCTGGATCGGCAGGCGCTGGCCGCTTTTGCGCGGACTCACCACACTGGCGCTGATGCTCGTCATGGTGCAGGCGGCTCTCGGCGGGGCGCGGGTTCAGGAGATGTCGAACTCGTTTGGCGTCGTTCACGGCACGCTTGGTCAGGTCTTCTACTGCCTGTTAGTTTTCATCGCCTTCGCTTCCTCCCGCACTTGGACGGAGGGGCGTCTCGTCCTGACGGTCAAAGAGGCTGCGCAGGCGCGCTTCTGGTCGCTCACGCTGTTCCTTTGCGTCTTCGGCCAGCTCGTGCTCGGTGCCTCCCTGCGCCACACCCAGCGCGATCATCTTGCCGCCAGCGACATCCTCACGACGAAAGGCCAGTGGCTGCCTCCGACGTCACCGGCGGACGTGTTCCTGCTCTTTGCGCACAAATACTGGGGCTTTACCGTCGCGTTGCTGATCCTGTTTGTGGCCGTGCGTGCCCGCCACTGGTTGATCACATTGCCGGCGATGCGCCCGGTCGCCACGCTGCTGCTCATCATGCCCACGGTTCAGGTCGCGCTCGGCATCTTTGTCATCCTCACCGGCAAGAGCTTCTGGGTCACGAACTTCCACGTCCTCAACGGGCTCGCCCTCCTCGCACTCACCAGTCTCCTCGTCGCCACCTTCTGGGGCGACAAGCTGACACGCGCAGAGGAAGGCGACGGAGATCGGGCGTGATCCCGCCTCACTTCACGATTTCGCCCACCAGCAGAATCGCGCCCGGGTAAAACGCTGTTCCGTCGAAGCGCTCGGGCTTGTCGATCTTGTTGCCGTTCTTCGCGAGGATCTTCGCCTTGTCCGGCTGCTCGGGATGAATTTCGAGCTTCACTGTGTGCACGGTGTCCTCAAGGTCGCTGCCGATCTTGAGTGTGCTCAAGCGATGGTAAACGCAGTAGGCGTCGAAACGAGGAACGATCTTTGCCGGCTGATCGTCCAGCGTAACGATCACCTGACCGCAATCGGGTCCGATGATGTCGTAGATCGAGCAACGCGTGCCTTTGAACTTGAAGGTGATCGTCTCGCCCGGCTTCGAGCCTTTGTGAAGTGCGCTCATGCGATTGCTCCAGCGCTTCGCAAAGTCTGCTGGAGCGGGTTGGAATCCGCTGGAGAGCGTCGCGTCTGAAATCGGCAGCAGCTTGGCCTGCTCGTAGTTCGTGGCGATGAAGGGCGCGCCCAGCGTATGCGCCGCGGGGGCTTTCGATACCGTCTTGATTGGCTCCATCGAGCGCACGATGGCGGTGAGATACAATTCGTGGCCCGTCTCCGGATGCGGATGCACGCTGTCGGGTGCGAAGACGAATTTGCCTTCGAGCGCCTTCTTCTCCTCGCCCGTCTTCGGCAGCTTTGCCTTCCACACGAGCTTGCCTTCCTTCGCCAGCTTCGCGACCTCCATCGCCATGTGGATCGTCGGGATGCCGTAGTGATCGGCGATCTTCTCCATCGCGCTCGCTGAACGCTGGAACTTGCCTTCCAGCATTGCGGGCGCGAGCGCCTCGGTCAGCGTGTAAACAAAACAGATGTCGCAGTCCGGCAGCGCCTTCCACGTCTGACGCACGATGCCTTCCATGCAGCGGAAGATCTGCTCCGGCGCCGCGCCGCCGTCGTTCACGGCGAATTCAACGAACATGAGGTCCGGCTTGTGGTCCAGCACGTCCTGCTTCAGACGAAACACCCCGAGGTCCGAGCCCGTGCCGCCGATCGCCGCGTTGATCTCGCTGAACTTCGCCTGCGGATAGGTCTTCTGAAAATACGCCAGCGTCTTCGGCCGCCAGCCAGACTGCGCCGTGATCGAACCACCGAGATAACCGATCTTCACCTCCGCGCCCGGCGTGTTCGCCTTCGCGAGGAAATTCGGCAGCCCGTTTCGCGGGCGGCATTCCTTGGCCTCGACGAGCGGGAATTCATCTGCGGCGAAGGACGCGGTCGTGAGGGAAACGAAGCAGAGCAGGGCAGGGAGGAGCGATTTCATGGCGGGACGTTCATAGTGGGCCGTGAGTGAAGCGGGGCAATGATTTCGTTGTTTCATCACCATGAAACGCCGTCGCTTTCTTCAGGCCCTGCCGCTCACGCTGGCCGCCGCGCCTGCGCCCGCCTTGAAACTCGAGCTGGGCATCACCACCGGCTCGTTCGTGCGGCATCTCGTCGAAACCGCACAGCCGGGCAAACTGCGCCTGCTCGACCTTCCGCGCATCATGCGCGACGAACTCGACATGCGCGTGATCGATCTGATGACGGCCACACTCGTGTCGCTGGAGCCGAAGTATCTCGAGCAACTGCGCCGAGCCGCGGCGGATGCCGGTTGTGTGCTCACGAACCTCAAGATGAACCAGAAGGGCCTCGATCTCGCCACGGCGGATGAAAATCTGCGGCGCGAGTCCATCGCGGTGTATCGCCGCACGATCGATGCCGCCGCGCTGCTCGGCGTGCGCTGGGTGCGCCCGCTGCCGGGACCGAAAGCGCCTGATTTGAAGCTGCTCGTGCCCTCGTATCGCGAATTGATCGACTACGCGGGTGAAAAAGGCATCGGCGTGCTGATCGAAAACTTCGGCTGGATGCAGGGCGATCCTGACGCGATCCCCCGAGTCATCCAGGCCGTCGGCAACGATCTCAAATCGCAGCCTGACACCGGCAACTGGACCGACGAAGCGCGCTACGATGGCCTCACGAAGGCGTTTCCCTTCGCCGTCTCGTGCGATTTCAAAGCGCGTGACCTCGATGCCGATGGAACGCACAAGGCCTACGACCTGAAGCGCTGCTTCGACATCGGCTGGCAGTCGGGATTCCGCGGTCCGTGGTGCTTCGAGCATTTTCACAACGATCTCGCACAGCTTTTCCGTGAAATGGCCGTCTTGCGCGACATGCTCCATGGCTGGATCAAAGCCAGCCCGCCATGAGTTTCCGCCAGCAGCTTCAGCACGGCATCGCCATTCCCGCGCATCCGCTTGCGTTGAATGCGCAGCGCAAACTCGACGAACGTCGTCAGCGGGCGCTCTCGCGTTATTACATCGCCGCAGGGGTTGGCGGACTTGCCGTCGGCGTGCACACGACGCAGTTCGCGATTCGTGATCCGAAGATCGGTTTGTTTCGTCCGGTCCTCGAACTCGCGAAGGAGGAGATGGATCGTGCAACAAAAAAGCTCTTGCGCATCGGCGGCATCTGCGGAACGACGAAGCAGGCTACGAGCGAAGCCGAATTGCTTCGTTCACTCGGCTATCATGCCGGTTTGCTGAGCCTCGGTGCGATGCGTGATGCGTCCGAGGACGAAATGATCGCGCATTGCCGCACCGTGGCCGAGGTGCTGCCGGTCGTAGGCTTTTATCTTCAGCCCAGTGTCGGCGGGCGCGTGCTGCGTCATTCGTTCTGGCGTCGCTTCGCAGAAATTGAAAACGTCGTCGCTATCAAGATCGCACCGTTCAACCGCTACCAGACGCTCGACGTCGTGCGTGCCGTGATCGAGACCGGACGCGACGACATCGCGCTCTACACCGGCAACGACGACAGCATCGTCACCGATTTCCTCACGCCGTTTCGCTATGACGGCAAGGAACGCCGCATTGTCGGCGGTCTGCTCGGCCACTGGTCCGTGTGGACGCAGCGCGCGGTCGAACTGCTCGAACGCTGTCGCAATGCCGATGCCACGCCCGAACTTCTGCGCCTCGGCGTCGAAGTCACCGACTGCAACGCGGCCTTCTTTGACGCCGCGCACGCCTTCCGCGGCTGCATCGCCGGTCTGCATGAAATCCTCCGCCGCCAGGGCCTGCTCGAGGGCCTCTGGTGCCTCGACGAGCACGAATCCCTCAGCTCCGGTCAGCTAGAAGAAATCGACCGCGTCTGCCGCGCCTATCCGCATCTGAACGACGACGTCTTCGTTGCCGAGCATCGCGATGACTGGCTGCGGTGACGCATCTCGTGGAGAAGCCCCTGAAACTAATCAACCATGGCATCGCTCTGGATAATCTTAACTACTATCGTGTCAGCGTTTCTTGCTGCAGGCTTTGGCTTCTGGGCATGGTACAAATGGATGACTCGCAAAAGGAGACCGATCGAAGCGGGCTACAAATATGTGATGGTCACTGATGACGGTGGCGCACGCGAGTTAACAGCCGATGAACGAGAGTATCTTGAAGCTGAATTCAGCCCTACTGACGGTGCTAGGCCGTATATCAAGTTTCGTTACGAATCTCTTGATGGATGGGGAAGCCTAGCCGGGTTTCTAGCCCGTCGGCAATTGCCCTCATGGATCGCCATTCGCAAACCCACTGAATGCGAAGAACAATCTTGTAGTGGCTGAGCTCAAGTTCTCTTATGCCGCACAAAGACCGGAAGGTACTTCGCATTTCTGAATCACTCCGATGTTTGAAGTCCCGACTTAAGTGCCCTCAATTCCTGAAAAACCGCCGGATCGAACTCACCGCTTGATCGACCTTTTGCTCCAAGACGCTCTTTGGTGGTGGAGCGGGCGTGCGGCGCTTGGTGGTCGCACTCGATTCGGTGGTGGTTTTCTTGGACGTTGGGATGCTCGCTCAATCCAACCGCACACCCGAAAACCAAAACGCGCCCAGCCTTTCGACCGGACGCGCCTTGGGGTTTTGGGGTGGTGATTGTTTCCGCCGCGATTAGTAGCGGTAGTGATCGGTCTTGTAGGGACCTTCGACGGGGACGCCGATGTAGTCGGCCTGCTCCTGGGTCAGCTTGGTGAGCTTCACGCCGATCTTGGCGAGGTGGAGGCGGGCGACTTCTTCGTCGAGCTTCTTCGGCAGGACGGTGACGGCGTTCGGACGGGTGTCCTTGGTTTCCCAGAGCTCGATCTGCGCGAGGCACTGGTTGGTGAAGCTGTTGCTCATCACGAAGCTCGGGTGGCCGGTGGCGCAGCCGAGGTTCACGAGGCGGCCTTCGGCGAGCATGAAGATGCTGTTGCCGGCCGGGAAGGTGTACTTGTCCACCTGCGGCTTGATGTTGAGGCGCGTGACGTCCGTGCGGGCGTTGAGCTTGTCCACCTGGATCTCGTTGTCGAAGTGACCGATGTTGCAGACGATGGCCTGGTCCTTCATCTTCTCCATGTGCTCAAGGCGGATGATGTCCTTGTTGCCGGTGGTGGTAACGTAGATGTCGCCGGTGCCGAGGGTGTCCTCGATCGGCATGACGCGGTAGCCTTCCATGGCGGCCTGGAGGGCGCACACAGGGTCGATTTCCGTGACGATGACCTGGGCTCCCATGCCACGCAGAGCAGCGGCGCAGCCCTTGCCCACGTCACCGTAGCCGCAGACGACGCCGACCTTGCCGGCGATCATGACGTCGGTGGCACGCTTGATGCCGTCGAGCAGGGATTCGCGGCAGCCGTAGAGATTGTCGAACTTGGACTTCGTGACGCTGTCGTTCACGTTGATGGCCGGGAAGAGCAGCTTGCCTGCCTTCGCCATTTCATAGAGGCGATGCACGCCCGTGGTGGTCTCTTCGGAGACGCCCTTCAGATCCTTGACGATCGTGTGGAAGATGCCGGGCTGCTTTTTGGCGATGTCCTTGAGCAGATCCTTAATGACCTTCACTTCGTGGTTGTCGGACGGGGTGTTCACCCAGTCGTCGCCGTTTTCCATTTCGTAGCCCTTGTGGATGAGGAGAGTCACGTCACCACCGTCGTCGACGATGAGTTCGGGGCCTTTGCCGCCGGGAAACATGATGGCCTGCCAGGTGCACCACCAGTATTCTTCGAGGGTCTCGCCCTTCCAGGCGAAGACAGGGGTGCCGGTCGCGGCGATGGCGGCGGCGGCGTGGTCCTGGGTGGAGAAAATGTTGCAGGAGGCCCAGCGGACATCGGCGCCGAGCTCCTTCAGCGTTTCAATGAGCACGCCGGTCTGGATGGTCATGTGCAGGGAACCAGTGATGCGAACGCCGCCGAGGGGCTTCTTCGGGCCGTACTTCTCGCGCGTGGCCATGAGGCCGGGCATTTCGCTCTCGGCGATGTCGAGTTCTTTGCGGCCGAAGTCGGCGAGGGCGATGTCTTTTACTTTGTAGTCGGACATGAGGTGTCGTGTGGGTTCAGGTTTGGGTGAAAGTATCTGCGATACGTTCAAATCAACATATCAGGATGCGTTGATATGTTCCAAAGACATGCCGAAGTGTCAAACGGGGATTTCGCTGCAAAATCCTTCCGGGACGCGAAGGTCCCCTAACAGTGCTCGCTGTGGTGCGGCCTTTTGACCCTGCGGTGGAGATCACTCCTTCGTAATCGTCTCGTCCAGATTCAGCAGGACGCGGGCGACGAGGGTGCGGGAGTCGATTTCGCCGGTTTTGGCATGGTGGCGTTGGAGCATGTCGAGAAGGACGCCGCTTTCCTTCGGGGTGGGGGAACGGCCGGTGCAGAGTTTGAAACCGTGGGCGATGCGCGCGGCGTCCGTCGTGCCGCCCTCCTTCCACATCCGCTGACCGAGGGCTTTCGCGGCTTCCATGCTCATGGTTTCATTCAGCGTCATGAGCGCCTGCATCGGGGTGTTGCTGCGCGAGCGGCGGATGCAGGAGGCTTCGCCGTTCGGCACGTCGAAGGTACTCAAGAAGGGATACGGCGTGCTGCGGCGGCGGAAAACATAGACGCTGCGGCGGAACTGATTTGCGTCTTCATCGACATGCCAGGGGAAGGGCGCGTAGCTGGCGGGTTTTTCGAAAAGATGGGCGGGGGCGGGCGGCATGACGGGACGCCCGCCGATGGCGTGATTGAGCAAGCCGCTGGCAGCGAGTTGGATGTCGCGCACGACTTCGCCTTCCACCCGAAAACGCGGTCCGCGGGCGAGCAGGCGGTTGTAGGGATCGCGTTCGAGGAGTTGCGGCGTAACCCCGCTTGATTGCTGGTAGGTCTCGCTTGTCACAATCAGTTTGACCAGGTGCTTGGTGCTCCACTTGTGCTCCATGAAATCGACGGCGAGCCAGTCGAGCAGTTCCGGATGGCTGGGTGGTGCGCCCTGGGTGCCAAAGTCCTCGGCGGTCTCGACCAAACCGGTGCCGAACACCGCCTGCCACACGCGGTTCACATAAGCGCGGGCGGTGGTTGGAGACTCACGGCTGGCGAGCCATTTCGCAAAAGTCAGACGGCTGCCGTCGGTGTTCTTCGGCAGCGGATTGAGCACGGCAGGCACTCCTGCGGTGACTTTGTCTCCGGGCCGGGTGAAATCGCCGCGCTTCAGGATCGTTGTCATGCGCGGTTTCTCGCGGGCGTCGAGCACGAGCGTGGTGGCGCCCTGGGGGTGCCGTCTCCATGTGGCCTCGATTTCGTCGTTCACGGCCTGCCATTCGGGAACGGTGCCACGAAAGACGGCAAACTCGGACTTGTTGCCATAGAGCGGATCGGCCTCCGCGTCCGGCTCGTCGGTGGTGCTGATGCGGTAGCGACCGAGGTTCATCGTCTGCAGGTCGTCGCTGTTCCAGCCGCCGTGCCTCATGCTGAGCGTCACCGTGAGTTCGGAGTCGGGCTTTACTTCGACGGGCTTTTCCAGCACGAAGACCGCGTTGCGCGGCACGTTGCGCCGGCCGGGTCCGGCGTCGATGCCCCAGGCCGTTTCGGGCTTGCCGTCGATGGCATAGCTGACGGGGCCCGTGACGCGCTTGTCCTTCGCCGCTTCCTTGTCGCGGGCAAACGCGGCGAGCGGCGTGTTCTCGGACTCGCCGAAGTCGGCGGTGGCCTTCACAAACTTCAGCTTCGTCGCCTTGCCCTCGATCATCATCTGGGCGTTGAACTCGGTGAGCGCGGCGGTGCCTTTCTGCGAACGTCCGGGACCGTAGGCGGGCAGGTTCGGGTCGTTCATGAGTTCGAGGCGGAAGGCGTGGACGGTCTGCGGAGCGTCGAGCTTCACGACGAATTTCACGTCGCTCTTTGTCGGTGCGTAGCCCTGGGCCAGGATGCTGCCGTCGGGCTGGCGCAGGGCCTTTTCTCCACCAGAGGGGTCATCGACAAAATGCAGCGTGTGCCAGGTTGGCCGTTTCGCATGGATCCGTTTCTTCCATGCGTTCATGCGCTTCGACCAGTCGGGGTGGTCGTGCTTGAGCTTCGCTTCGAGTTCGGCAACGCGCTGGAGGATTTGCGAGCGCTGCATCTGCTCTGCGGCGGTGTAGACGACGCGCCAGGGCTCGTTGTCGTTATTCAGGTAGGCGAACATCCGGTAGTACTCCTCCTGCGAGATGGGGTCGTACTTGTGATTGTGACACTGGGCGCAGCCGATGCTGAGGCCGAGGATGCTTTTTCCGATGACGTCGAGGTGATCAAACATCGCCTCCATGCGGAACTGCTCGGGATCAATGCCTCCCTCCTCGTTGATCATCGAATTGCGCAGAAAGCCGGTGGCAACGATCTGATCCTGTGTGGCCTTTGGAAGCTGGTCGCCGGCGATCTGCTGCAGGATGAATTCGTTGTAAGGCAGGTCCCTGTTGTAGGCGTCGATGACCCAGTCGCGGTAGAACCAGATGAAGCGCATCGGGTCCTTCTCGTAGCCGTTGCTGTCCGCGTAGTGCGCCGCGTCGAGCCAGTGCCGGGCCCAGCGTTCGCCGAAATGCGGTGATTGCAGCAGCTTGCCGGTCAGTTCCGGCAGGCCGGTCGTGTCGGACGGGTCGGGAGGAAGCCCCACGAGATCGAGGTAAAGACGACGACGCAGGGTTTCCGGCGAGGCTTTGGGCGAGGGCTTCAGGCCTTCCTTTTCGAGGCGCTCGCGGATGAAGGCGTCGATGGGATGCTTCGCATTCGCGGGCACCTCCGGTTTGACCGGCGGCTTGAAGGCCCAGTGATCAGTTTTCTGTTCGATGCTGACGCTGGCGCTGTCCGGCCACTCCGCGCCGGCGTCGATCCAGTCTTTGAGCTTGGCGATCTCTCCCGCGCTGAGCGGATCTCGCTTTCGCGGCATGGTCATTTTCGGATTTGTGCCGAGCACAGCGTGCATGAGGCGACTGTCGTCCGCCTTGCCGGGAAGGATCGCCAAGCCGAAGTCTCCGCCCTTCAGCGCGGTCGGTTTGTGATCGAGCCGAAACGCCGCCTCCTGCTTGTGCGGCCCGTGGCATTCGTAGCAGTGCTTGCTGAAGATGGGCTGAATGTCCCGGACAAAGTCGACCGCGGCGACGGCGGGCGTTGCGAGGATAAGCAGGAGGATGGCGGAAAGTCGGATCACAGCGAATGATTCATACGCGAGGCGGGGATGAGAAATCACTGCCGGCTGCATGGAGTATGCTGTCGGCCGGTGTCATCCTCCGGGAACGATTTCGAGTTTTGGATCCGGTTTGGGCAGGCCGGTCGTCTGCCAGACGACCTTCTTTTCCGCATCCAGCACCTGCAGCGTGAGGTTGGTCGTGCGATCGCCGAAGTTTTCATCCGTGCGGTTCCAGATGACGATTCGTTGAATCGGCAGCGCTTTCCCGAGATCGACCTGCCACCACGGGCTGCCGCGTTTGTTCCCGTGAGTGTGCGAGACGCTTTTCCCCTGAGTCATGTTTCCGTCCGTGTTGCCGTCGATGGCGAGGTCGGGCGTGCCGTTGTTGCTCACGCTGCTCTGATCGGCCTTGCCCTGCGGGGCGATGTTTTTTCCGCCGCAGAAGACCTCCACCTCGGCGAGATTCAGAATCCCTCGATTGGTCGGGATCTCGATGCGCACATAGCGCCCGGTCACCGTGGCCGACGAAAAAGCACGGGCGGATATTGTGTCTCGAACGAACGGCCAGACGAAGAAGCCAACAAGCGCCAGTGCCGTGAGGTTTAGCAGGGCAACGATGAAACGCCGGACGCTCGAAGTCGGCTTGCCAGACTCGGTCGGCGGCGTTTGGAAAGGCACTGAAGGTGTGCTCGGCATCAAAACTTCAAGGGCCTGTGCGACACACTGCGGGCGTTGCCGCGGATCCGGGCGCAGCAGCCAGGCAAGCCAGTCGATGAAGGCGTCATCGAGGTCCGGTCGCAGATGGCGCAGCGTGCTTGCGGCTTCGAAGGCGTTCCATTGCTGCACCAATTCCGCGACGTCGTCTCCCTGTGCCGGTGTGGAATTCGTGGCGAGGCAGAAGAGGCTCGCACCGACGGTGAAGAGGTCGCTGCAGCTCGTGGGCGGTCCTCCCGCGTGCCGTTCCGGTGCGCGAAACCACAGCGTCTCCAGCGGATGCCCCGAGCGCGTGAGCGAAAGCCCCCAGTCCTGCACCTGCACAAAGAGCCCGCCGCCGGGATGGTCGGCGAGGATGAGGTTGCTCGGCTTCAGATCTCCGTGCGGCTGTCGCAGATGCTCACCCACCAGCAGGGCGTGCATGAGCTGCACGGCGAGGGCGCGAAGGTCCTCGGGGGACGCCTTCCGTGCCGCCGCGAAGGCGAGAAAGTTCATTCCGGACATGAACTCATAGATCAGCGCGAACTCGTCCTCCGCTGGCGCCAGCGCGATCAGCCCGGCAATGTGCGGATGTCGGATTTGCAGAAGAGCGGGCGCGAGGAACTGTAGTTTCTCGCGGTCCAGCTCGTGCGGTGTTTCGATTTCGTGCAGCACCTTGATCAGCACCCGCCGTCCCGTGGCGACTTCCACGCCGCAATAGACCTTCGCCGCCGGGCCTGCGGCGATGAGTTTTTCGGGATAAAAAGGATCTTCGTTCATCACACCCCGGTGGCTTCCGACAGCATGGCCATGAACGGACGAACCGTCCAAGGGAAGATTGGCGCGCTTGCGCAACCCGACATTCGCCCCACAGTCGTGGCATGTTGAAACTCGGACTCATCGGCTGCGGAAAAATGGGCGGCGCACTGCTGCGCGGCGTGGAGCAGGCACTCGGCAAAACCGGCCTCGCCGTGGCACTCAGCGACGTCGTGCCGGAGGCTGTCAACGGCCTGCGCAGGTGCCTCACGTGTCGGACGATCACCGGCACTCCGGAGGAGGTTGCCGCCGCTTCGGATGTGGTCATTCTCGCGGTGAAACCGGCGGACATGAAGGCGCTCTGCGAAGCGCTCTCCGAGGTCAAAGGCACACGCCTTCATCTCAGCATCGCGGCGGGAGTATCCATCGCGCAGTTGGAGGCTTGGCTCGGAACGCGTCAACGTGTGATCCGCAGCATGCCGAACACGCCCGCGCTCGTCGGCGTCGGTGCGGCCGCCTTCGCGCGCGGTGGCAAGGCCACCGCGAAAGACGCCTCCATGGCGAAGAAGATCCTCGGCGCCGTCGGCACCGCGGACGAAGTTTCCGAGAAGCTGCTCGACGCCGTCACCGGTCTCTCCGGCAGCGGGCCGGCCTACATTTACACCGTGATCGAGGCTCTGGCCGACGGCGGTGTGCTCATGGGGCTGCCGCGCGCCACCGCCTTGACCTTGGCGGCTCAAACCGTCGCCGGAGCGGCCGAAATGGTGCTGCTCACCGGCAAGCATCCGGCGGCGCTGCGGGATGAAGTGACCAGCCCCGGCGGCACGACGATCGCAGCGCTCGAACAGCTCGAACGGCACGGACTGCGCAATGCCATGATTCAGGCCGTGCGCGCCGCCGCAGAAAAGAGCAAGGCGCTCGGCGGTTAGGCGGAGCCTCACTTCTCGACCGGCTTGCCGGCGTCCTGCCAGCCGCCGAATCCGTCGTCGAGGTGGATGAGTTCCTTGAAGCCGAGTTTTTGAAACACAGGCAATGCGCGGGTGCTGCGACCGCCTGCTTGGCAGTGTACGATCACGGGCTTCGTCTTGTCCAGTTTCGCCAGCTTGGTCTCGAAATCGTCGCCCATGATGTCGATGTTCTTCGCTCCCTTGATGTGGCCTTCCTGAAATTCGTCCGAGGTGCGCACATCGACAATCGTGACGCCGCCTTTGGCGATGATCTTGGCTGCTTCCTCGGACTTGACGTGTTTCACCTGGTCGGCGGCGAGGCCAAGAGCGGGAATGAGGAAAAGGAGGGTGCGGAGCAGGGTTTTCATGGTGTGAATGTGCTGGAGGTAAGGCTTTAACGCGAAGCGGCGCAACGAACTTCCACCGGCATGTCGGCGAGCCGCCGGTAAAGCCTGCGCCGGGCCAGCAGCGGCCACCATCGGTAAAGATAGATCTCAAGGGGGCGCCACATCGCCACCCAGCCGATGATGGTGAGACCTTCGCGGGTGACGGATTCCCAGCCGGCCGTCTGCGAGGTCAATTGGGACGCGACGACCTGGCAGGCAGCAAGGAACGCAAGCCCCACGGCCAGTGCGGCCCGTCCTTCGCGCATGAGGCGCTTGAATTCGCGCAGCGTCATGTCGGCGCGATATGCGAAGTAGTGTGCCACGGAATCGGCGACGAGTTTTTGCGCGTCATCGGGATTCGAGGGACTGCGCGCGATATGCACCACGAGCTTCAGATCATGCTGACGCGGATGCTCCTGCGCCCAGCTGACGATGAACTCCTCCGCGTTGCGGTCCAAGTCCCGCTCGTGGAAGGGCGAAGGGTCCATGGAGTTGAACAACTGGTTCACTTCCATGAGTTTGACCTCGATAAGTCCGGTCATAGGCGGCATGCGGTGTGGATACGAACGCAAGGATACGGAGCGGCGCAGCGCCATGTCACGGCAAAAACGGCCCGGAAAGACAGTCGCCCACCGCTGCGCGCGTTCCATCCCGCATGATGTTCCGCCTGCTGTTCCTGCTCGTTCCCCTGCACCTCGGCGCCCAGCTCGCGAACCGCCCGCCCGCGCCGCTGTGGCTGCATGCGGAAGACGACGCAATCGTGACGTATTCCCGCGAGGTGAGGCACGAGGGAAAACTGCTCAAGGCGGTGCTGCTGACCGCGTCCGAAGCGCCCTTGGAAGTGCTGATCGATGACCGAGTGGTCTCCCAAAAACCGGCCGCCATGGAAAGCGCCGTCGGCACGGACCTCACCGCCCTGCTGGGCGACGGAAAGGCGCACCGCCTCGGCCTGCGCGTATCCGGCAAGGCGGCGACTGCGGCGCTGCTGGAACTCAATGGCGATTTGGCCTCCGTTCAGTGGGTGGCGACGGATGCGACGTGGAAAAACGCGCAGGTGGTCGATGCCGCCGACCGTGATCCGGCAGGCACTCCTTTTGACCTGAAAAAGTCCTTCGACGCCTACAACTCCTGGCAGCTCGCCAAGCCCGACGCGCAAAACCAGGCCACGGACTCGGCGACGCTCACGCTGCTGCCCGGTTTTAAAGCCGAACTCATTCGCTCGGCGCAGCCCGGTGAGGACTCCTGGGTCTCCATGGCTTTCGATCCGCAGGGTCGCATCACACTGGGCAAGGAGAAGAAGGGACTGCTGCGGCTGACGGTCAGCGGCAGCGGCGATCAAAAGATCGAAGTCATTGACGATGAATTGCTGGAATGCCGCGGACTGCTCTACGCCCACGGCTCCCTCTTCGCGAATGCGAACGACACCAAGGCGCTCTTCCGGCTCACCGACACAAATGGTGACGGCACCTTTGACGAACGCAGGGAACTCATGCGCACCGGTGGCGGCGTGGGGCATGGTCGCAATCACATCAAACTCGGTCCCGACGGCGACATCTACGTCGCGCACGGAAACAACGTGCTCCTGCCGGAAAACATCGCGCCCGACTCGCCGCTGAAGCATTACGCCGACGACCAGCTCATTCCCAATCCGTGGGACGGCAGCATGTTTGACGGCAATGTCGAACTCCCCGCCGGCCACATCCTCCGCGTGAAGCCCGACGGCTCGAAGATCATGCTGCTCGCCGGCGGTCTGCGCAATCCGCTCGACATTGCCTTCAATCGCGACGGCGATCTCTTCACCTTCGACGCCGACATGGAGCGCGATGTCGGCACGCCGTGGTACATGCCCACCCGCGTGCTGCACGTTGTCCCCGGCGCGGATTTCGGCTGGCGTCGCGGCACCGGACGGTTCCCGGCCTGGTATGCCGACACGCTGCCGAGCGTCATCGACATCGGCCTCTCTTCGCCCACCGGCGTTTGCTTTGGTTACGGCGCCGCATTCCCGAAAAAGTATCAGGACGCACTCTACATCCTCGACTGGAGCTATGGCCGCATCATCGCCGTGCATTTGCGGAAGACGGGCGCCACCTACACGGCGACGCAGGAGACTTTCATCGCCGGACGCCCCCTGAACGTCACCGATGCCTGCATCGGTCCCGATGGCGCCATGTGGTTCATCACCGGCGGACGCGGCACGCAGAGCGGACTCTACCGCGTGACGGCCACTTCCTCGGATTCACCTGTTTTGTCTGACGATTCCGGAGGCTCTGACCAACGCTTCGTGGATCATGCGAAGCGTCTCGATCTGGAAAGTCGGCCCGTGGCCGAATGGCGTGCTCAAGCACTGCAATCCGGCCGCATGCATGAGCTCCTTGCCCTGGCTCGCGTCGGCGAAAAGGACGATCTGGAGCCGATTCTCGAAGCCGTGATAAAATCCGCGCCCAAGCCGACGCTCGACGCACTGCGCGTTATTTCCATCGCCATCTCACGCCACGGCGAGCTCTCGCAAAAAGCTGCGCTGGAACGATGGGCTGTTTATCCCTCCGACGAAACCTTCCTCAACCGCGAGCTCTGCCGCCTCCTCGTCTACCTCAAATCACCGACCGTCATCGGGAGGACGATGCTGCTCCTGAAATCGGCCACGACTTCGGAGGACCTGCTGTTCTATCCCTTCATCCTTCGCTATCTCCAAGACGGTTGGACGCTTGAGCAGCGGCGTGTCGTTTTCGAGGCGCTGAACAGGGCGGAAAAGATGAACGGCGCCTCCACCTTCTTCAAAGCCATCAGCGACACGCGCAGCGAACTCGCCGCCGCCATGAAACCGCAGGACGCGCAGCAGCTCGCCGCCGTCATTCACCCACCGAAACCCGCCGCGCTCTCACCGCATGCGCTGCCCGGCCACAGCTTCAAAAACTGGACGATGGCGGACCTTGAACCCCTGCTGGCAAAGATGGATCCGAAGACGCGCAGCCGCGACAGTGCCCGGGACGCGCTCATCCGCGCCCAGTGCGTCTTCTGCCATCGCGTCAGCAGCGATCCTGCGCTGCCCGCCGGAGTCTTCGGCCCGGATCTCACACAGGTTTCCGCCCGCTTCGGCCGCAGGGACCTGCTCGACCACATCTTGAATCCGTCAAAGTTCGTCGACGAGAAGTTCCGTCTCGTCACCGTCACGACGACCGACGGGAAAACCGTAAGCGGCAGCCTGGAGGGCGAAGACGACGAGCGCGTCGTCCTCAAGCCCAACCCCCTCGCTCCCGAAACCGCTGAAATCGGCAAGTCGATGATCAAGCAGCGCACGATGTCCGAAATCTCCCCCATGCCTGCCGGATTGCTCAACACACTCAAAGCCGAGCAGATCCTCGACGTGCTGGCGTGGTTCGAGTCGGTGAAGTGATTTTTTATAGTTTGCGGAAAATCCCGAGATGACTTCTCACCTGCACGATGCGACAAAGGGGCTTTTCAGCACACTTCGATGTTGTTAGGAGTGGGACACCTTGAATTGTTCATGTGAACATTAATGATTGACGGGACTCGTCGCGAGTTCAAGATTGACCCAATGCAGCCTCTTCAAACCATAGATCTTTTTGCCGGAGCCGGTGGAATCACCGAAGGTTTTCGCCAGGCAGGATTCAAGTGTTTGTTCGCCAACGATTTCAATCCGAGTGCTGTTGAAACCTTCAAGCTGAATCACCCAGACACTTGGGCGACCTGCGGACCGGTCGAGGAACAGGACCCTGGAAAAATTCGCAAAAAATTGGGTCTTCGAAAGGGTGATCTGGACTGCATGTTGGGGGGGCCTCCGTGCCAGGGCTTTTCGATCTATGCACCTGACCGGCTCCTTGATGACCCCCGCAATTCCATGTTTCGGCATTATCTGCGGTTTGTGGACGAGTTCGCCCCGAAGACGGTGTTAATCGAGAACGTTCCGGGTATGCTGTCGCTTGGGGGAGGACGTGTGGTTGAGACAATCATGCAGGAACTCACGGACCGGGGCTACCGAACGTCCTGCAGGATTCTTTTGGCTGCTCACTATGGCGTTCCACAAAATCGATTTCGGCTCATTTTCATGGCGTCCTTGGAGCCTGGATTGACTCATCCTGAACCGACCCACTTTCACGAGGCGCGCACCAATTTCACCGGCGGGGCGACCCTGACGACCCGCTTGCAGCCGCTTGACGCCCTCATGCTCAAGCAGGCCGTCACACTTCGAGATGCTATCACGGATTTGCCCGCCCTGAGCGCAGGAGACGGCCAGGAGGTTTCATCATACGGACGGAATCGAACGCTGAGTGATTACGCCAAGCAACTCAAAGGAGAGGCAACCAAGCTCTACAACCACACCACCAACCGCCTGTCTCCAGTGAATCTGAAACGCCTGGACCATATTCCGCCTGGCGGCTCATGGACTGACATTCCATTCGAGTTGCTGCCATCAGGTATGAAGAAAGCGCGTCGGTCCGACCACACGAAAAGATACGGACGTCTCGCGTGGGATTCCCTGGCATGCACCATGCTGACAAAGTGCGATCCGCACTGGGGCGCTGTGTTTCATCCCGACCAGCCACGAACCTTCTCAGTGCGCGAAACGGCGCGGATTCAAAGCTTTCCAGACCACTACCGTTTTTTGGGAACGAAGGGGTCGCAGTTTGAGCAGGTGGGCAATGCGGTTCCTGTTTTGCTTGCGAAGGCCATTGCAGAGGCTCACAAGTCACATCTCACTGGCAACAAAGTTCTCTCGCGTGCCCCTCTCTGTCACTGAGCTTTTTGGCTATCCTCCAGCATCGGACGAGTTTCCTCGGGCCGTTCGTGCTTGCCGCTGCCCGTTCATCCATCAGCCATGCCGCAAGCGGTTTAGCGATGGTATGATGTCTGGACTCTGCAGTGCCTCGGCTACCAAGAATCCGACGCCTGTCATCTGCTGTCCGCAACGCCTTTACGCAAATGACTATGAGATTCTCAAGCGGATCTCCCGCGAGGCCTTTGGCGCGGACATCCCTCTTCTCACCGACTATGCCGTACCCCTGCCCAAGCAGGGGGCTGCGATCCCCTTTGGCCAGCGTTTGGGAAAAGAACTCAAAGTTCATTCCCGAGGTTCGAACTACTCCTTTGATTGGATCATTGCCCTTGTGGACAGGACGGGGGCCCTGCTTGAGTTTGTGGCGGTGGAGGTGCAGACTATCGACACAACGGGAAGCTACAGGTCTCAAAGTTGGGAACTCCAAAATGAGCACAATGGACCCGGAATTGAGGGTTACGAGCGACCTTCCGAGAGAAAGTCTTCCAATTTCAACTTCGAAAACGTCAACAAGCGCATTCTGCCACAACTGATCACGAAAGGTCATTTGCTGAGAGTCGAGGAGCGATGCAAAAAGGGCCTGTTTTTCGTGTGCCCAACACCCGTTCTTGAGCGCATCTACAGGCGTCTCGGAAACCAGTTGGCAGAGTACGCACTTCAGCCTGGGGCGGTCACCTTTCACGATTATACCATCGATCTGGCTTCCTTGGACCGTCCTTATCCGCTTTTGTTTGGTGCTGGGTTCACCACGACACACGATCAACTAGCCATGGCTTTTTCATCTCCGCAGAATCTGCCGCCGAAAAACTCGTACTCCAAGGTTGTGGAGGCTGCCCTTGGCGAACGGCTCAAAAAAGGTGACCACAGCGAATGAGAAAGGCGGAGCAGATCCTCGACATGCTGGCGTGGTTCGAGCCGGTGAAGTGAGCTGGCCTAGCGCACCACTTTCAGCTTATAGGTTACAGCACCAGGGTTCTCCTTACGGTCGCTGTTTTTGTTGATGCGCAATACCACATCCGTGCGTGAGGTTGGCATGACATAGACGAAAGGTGTCGTGGCGGTGTTGGGCGGAACAACTTTAATCACCTTGCCTGGTGTCCCGCTTGGGTCCGCAGCCTCCGCAATCACAAGACGGTCATTCTCGCCATAAGTGGCCGCAGGATTGTCGGGGCTCTCAGTCGGGATGCCGCCCAGGCTTTTCCATTTACCATCAACAAATTGCAGCGTCACGGTGTCACCTTTCGTCACGCCGCCGATTCGATAACCATTTGGACTGTTGGCAGGGATGACGATGGTGGCGTCCTGATTGTTGGTCTTGGCTGCCTTTCCCGGCGCAGGCGCAGGGGTGGAGGCAATGGCGGGGGTATTCGGTGAGGTCGGCATTCCCAGTCGCTCCCTCATGGCTCTGATTTCGTTGGCGACCACCACTGCCTCCTGAAGTTTTGCGGCCTTGGTGTAGGTGTCCTGCAGTTTGACCAGCTCCGCCAAATACTTCTCATCAATCGGGCGGGTGGCACGGGATCGCGCCGCTTAGTAGGACACTCTCAAGCGTTCCATGTCGGCAGGCACGACGATTTGGGCCAGTGCTGTACAAGTCTGCATCAAGACTAAGGCCGGCAAAAGATGAAGAATATGCTTCATAAATGAGTAATCCTACGAAGTCCCATGATGAGTGATCAAGGCCAAAAGCGCGGTGCTTCGGCTAGTATTTGACTAACGAGATCATGCCCTCCATGATCACACCTGCATGTCCTGCCGAAGCACGCCCTCCTTGCTGCCGCGAATCGCGCGGTTGATGGTTGTGGCGGCGATTTGTCTCTCACTCGGCATGCATTGGGCGCTGCTTCAGGGGATTGCGTGGACGGGAATGTTGATCTCCTTCGCCCGTGATGGCGCGGTGATCGAGGCGGTGCAGAAGACGTTTGACGGTCAGCATGGATGCGCCTTGTGCGCAAAGGTGAAGGAAGGCCGTGACTCGGATCGCAACCAGCCGCAGCAGTCGGGCGAGTCCGTGAAGAAGTTGGACGCGGTGCTGGTGGAAATCACCCGCTTGATCCCTCCTGCGGCTGAAATGATTTCCTGCGTGATCACTCGCGAAGCTCTGTTGCAGCGAAATCAACTGCCGGAGACACCACCGCCGAGACGCGGACTGGCCTGAGGTGCGAATGCATGACCGTGACACACGGTCATGTCTGATTTCGTGCTTGGCCCACCTCATCACGCGGCAGGCAGACGGGCCTGCGCTTAGTGGCGTGCGACTGCCGCGGAGGTCCTTTCTGGAGAGCAGAGTTCGGGGTGCAAGCCCCGTTCCTTCAGACGCCTCCGTCCGGTCGTTTTCCGGGCGGGGGTGACATTTTCCGATTCGCGCTATCGCGTGGATTAGAACCGCAAACACCACACCAAACACCACACACGCATGAAGAAATCAGCACTCACCCTCCTGTGCCTTGCCATCGGCCTCGGCTCCGCCGCCGCCAGCGATGTCATCGAGGATGCCATGAAGAAATACCACAAGCCCGATGACGCTCTTTGCAAGAAGGTCGGCAAAGGCGAGGCCACGGATGCCGACCTGGCCGAACTCCTCAAATGCTACCAGGCCATGTGCGCCGAGACACCGCCCAAGGGTGACAAGGACAAGTGGGTGGAGAAATGCAAGGCGCTCATCGCCGCCGTGAAGAAAGTCCAGGCCAAGGACAGCTCCGGCGTGAGCGACTTTAAAAAGGCGGTCAATTGCAAGGCCTGCCACCAAGTCCACAAGGGCAAGTAAACCCCTCTCCTGAGATCTCCGGCGCCGTCGCTCGCAGGTGGCGGTCGCCGGAGGTCCTCCCCCATGTTCCGCCCGTTTGCACGCATCCTCATTGCCGCTGCCCTGATGACTTCCATCGGGCTGCACTGGGCTGTGCTGCAATCCGCCGCATGGGCGGGCATGATCGTCAGTTACTCCCTCCGCGAAGGCTCGCTGATCACCGGCTTGAGCCAGACCTTTGACGCGGAACATCCCTGCACCCTTTGCGGTGCTGTTGCCTTTGGGATGAAGAAGGAAAAGAAGGATCCTCCGCAGCAGCAGTCTCCGCAGAAGAAACTTGTGATGGCCGTCGTCGCTGCCGAACGGCCTGTGTTCGCATCGCCACCGTTTTCCATCTTCTCCACGGAGATGATCCAGAAAAGTTCAGAGCTGGGCAGGCGTCCGCCTTCTCCGCCGCCACGACGCGGCATCGCCTAACTTTTCTCTTTGGTCGAGGCACTGCGGACGCATCGCGTGTCCATGCGCATCTGGCATGTCGATGTCGGTGCGTCCGTCGCGTGTGCCCAGCACCTTTTTCATTCGTCCTCTGGCCGTGTCATGCCCATGCGGAGCATGCGCCGCCCTCAGATTTCTTCCGCACCCCATTTTTATGATACCCGATTTCAGACTCCCCATGACACTCGCATCGCTCTGCATCGCCACAGCCTTGCAGGCCCAGGACGCCACCCTCGAACGCGGCAAGACCATTTACATGCAGGTCTGCTTCGCCTGCCATCAGCCCACGGGTCTCGGCCTGCCGGGCATGTTCCCTCCGCTCGTCGGCTCCGACTGGACCACCGCGAAAAAGCCCGACCGCATGATTCGCATGGTGCTGCACGGTTTCGCCGGGCCCATCACCATCAATGGCAAACCCTTTGCCACCCCCGCACCGCTGATGCCCCCGCAGGGCGCGGCGCTAAGCGACAATCAGATCGCCGACGTGCTGACCTACGTGCGCGACGCTTTTGGCGGCAAGGCTTCCGCCGTCACTCCTGACGAGGTCAAAGCCATCCGCGATGCCGAGAAGGCCCGCACCGCCATGTGGACCGAGGCCGAGTTGCAAAAAATCCCTGTCGAATGATGCCATGAATGAATCTGTGAATGACTCCTCTCAACCGGGCATTCGCTACGCCTCCGCCGGTGCCGACAACAGTGTCAGCACCGGCACATGGCTGCGGATCGCGCTGGGCATCGGTCTTGCCATCACTGGAAGCCTCTGGTTTGGCCGCATGGTCAACCGGGTGCTGCCGCAAAAACCGTTGCCCATCGTCACTCAGATAGAAGGCGATCTCGAAGTAACCGAACGCGACGGAGAAAGCATCAAGCTCTCCAGTCTGCGTGGCAAGGTCACCGTGATGGCGTGTCTTTACACGGTTTGTCCGCACGGCTGCGCCGCCGTGGTGGCGGAGATGCAGAAGCTCAATGCTGCGCACAGCTCGCGGCCTGACTTCCATCTCGTCTCCATCGCCGTCGCGCCCGAGCGCGACACGCCGCAGTTCCTCAAAGCCTACGCTGAAGGCGTTGGAGTTAAGCCCGGCGATCCATGGTGGTTTGTCACCGGCCCGCAGCAGGCCACATGGGACTACATGACCCGCGAGCTGCAAATGCAGGCCCCGCAGCCGATCCCCGAGGAGAAGCGCCTCAATCCGCTCGACCTCTACGAGCACGACCTGCGCCTCGTCCTCATCGACCGCCGGGGCCGCGTGCGCGGCTTCTACTCCGTCTTTCACCCTCAACCCGAAATCGCCGAACTCATGACCGAACAACTCGATCGTGACGTGAAGCGCCTGCTCGATCATCCCGAACTCTGAACAAAACCACACCAACATCATGAAACACATCCTCATCTTCCTCACCAGCCTCCTCATCATCACCGCCTGCTTCGCCGGAGACCCCGTCACCTTTTATTACGAAGGCGAGGTCGCCGGTGTCATGTGCAGCGCCTGCAGCAACCATGTGCAGACTGCCCTGGCAAAAATTCCCGGCGTGAAAAACGTAAGCGTCCTGCCGGCAAAGGAAGGCGGAATCCCGCGTCTCGAAATCACCGCTACCAGCGCCGCGATCACCCGCGAGGACTGTGTGAAAGCCCTCGGCTCGCAGGCGAAAGCCTACGACGTGCGCAGTCTGAAAATCGTGAAGTCGAAGTGATCTGCTGGTCTTGACACCTTTCGACATGTTTCCATAATCGCCGCCGCTTAATGCCACCCAACGCGCCCCAGTTCCCGCCGTCAGGCCTTGTGCCGGCGCGGCGGATGATCGTGCTCGTGCTGTGCCTTTCCCTGGGCCTGCACTGGGTGGCGCTGCAGGGTGTTGCCTGGACGGGCATGATCATCTCCTACGCAAGCGAGGGCACGGTGGTCGAGGCGGTGCAGAAGACCTTCGACGGCCAACATGCCTGCTCCTTGTGCCAAAAAGTGAAACAGGGGCGCGAGTCGGACGAGAAACAACCCTCTCAAACGAGCCAGTCACTCAAGAAACTGCAGGCGGTCCTGGTGGTGCCCCCCCGGCTCCTCGTCCCTGCGGGTGAGAAGACGTCCTTCGTCGTGATGGGCGAAGAAGAGGCAAAGCGCAGCGAGAGACCGGCAATGCCACCTCCACGAAGCGGACGCGTCTGATTCCTGCCACCGGCCCGCAGGCCGTTTCCCCGACCGGGTCAGAAGACCCGGCTGGTCTCTTTTCACGCAGTCCGCGGCTACCGCGGCTGTCCGTCCACTCTTCAAGTCTATGAAACCCATTTCTTTTCTTCTCTCATTCTCTCTGACCGGCGTCGCCTTCGCGCAGACAGCCACTCCCTCTCAACCTGTGACGAACCTGAACGAGGTCGTCATCACTGCCAAAAAATCCCCCTCTCTCACGGTCCCCAGCCTTGAGGACAAAAAAGAGCAAATCGCCAAAACGGTTCCTGGTGGCGCCGGCGTCGTTGACGCCGAGGATTACAAGCGCGGCCGTGCTTCGACGCTGAAGGACGCGCTCGACTACGCCCCCGGCGTGCTCATCCAGTCGCGCTTCGGTGCGGAGGAGTCGCGCATGTCCATCCGCGGCAGCGGCATTCAGCGAACCTTCCACGGACGCGGCTTGTGGCTGATGCAGGACGGCATGCCTTTGAACCTCGCCGACGGCGGATTCGACATGCAGGCCATCGAGCCTCTCTCCGCAAACCACATCGAGGTCTATCGCGGTGCGAACGCGCTGCAATACGGTGCCGCCACGCTGGGTGGCGCGGTGAACTTCGTCTCGAACACCGGTCATACGGCTGTGCCGTTCCAGTCGCGTTTTGAATTCGGCAGCTTCAACACGCGGCGTGCGCAGGTCTCCTCCGGTTTCGTTCATGGCAACACTGACGGCTACCTCAGCATCACCGCCTCCCACACGGACGGTTTCCGCGACTACAGCGAGCAGGAAAGCCTGCGCGTCTTCGCCAACCTCGGCACCCAGATCAGTCCGAACCTCGAAAACCGCTTTTACCTAACCTGGGTGGACAACAAGTCGCAGCTTCCAGGCAGCATCACCAAGGCGCAGATGCAGGCCAATCCGCAGATGGCGAATGCCGCGAGTATTGCAGGTCGCCAGCGTCGCGACTATCAGCTTCTGCGTCTTGCGGACAAGCTGACCTACTCCGATGGCGACAACACGCTGGCGTTCTCCCTGTTCTGGTCGTGGAAGGATCTGGATCACCCGATCTTCCAGGTCATCGACCAGCTCAGCAACGACATTGGTTTCGATCTTCGCTACGACGGCCGCGGTCATCTCCTCGGCCTCGACAACGATCTCACCGTGGGTGTCGGCTACATGTATGGCCTCACGCAGGACGCCCGCTATCAGAACCTCGGCGGAAATCGTGGTGCCAAAGTCGCGGACTACGCGCTGCAGGCCACGAACCTGAACTTCTACTTCCAAGATCAGCTTCATCTCAGTGAAGCACTCTCCCTCGTCTTCGGTGCCCAGGTGTCCTACTTTTCGCGTGACTTGAACGAAGAGACCCTCTTCGGCGGCGCCGGAGCCTTCCTTCCGAACCTCGCCGACAACAGCGACCGCTTTGAGGCTTGGGGCTTCAGTCCTAAACTCGGCCTGCTCTACGAGGCCGATCCGCAGACGCAGTTCTACTTCAATGCCAGCCGCAGCTTTGAACCACCCACCTTCGGCGAGGCTACGCCCGTTGGCACGGCCGGCATCCTTCCGCTCAAACCGCAGACCGCCACCACGATCGAGATCGGCACCCGCGGAGAGCGCGGTCGCGTGGCCTGGGACTTCAGCTACTACTACGCCTGGGTGGAGCGCGAGCTGCTGGCTCTCGGGGTGCCTGGAGTCGGTGCGACGACCACGACGAATGCGGGTCCCACGGTCCATCAGGGAGTGGAGTTCGGTCTGCAGGTGGACCTGCTGCGCAATATTGCCACTTCCTCCACGGAAAACTTCGACCGTCTCGTGCTACGCCAGAACTTCCTGTGGAACGACTTCCGCTTTCGCGGAAACCCGACCTTTGGTGATCGTTTGATGCCGGGCTTCGCGCCCTTGTATTTCCGCGCCGAGCTGGTGTACGAACATCCATCCGGCTTTTACGGTGGCCCGAACATCGAGTGGTCGCCCAACAGCTACGCCGTGGACCTCGCCCGCACCACCTTTGCCGATCCCTATGCCCTGCTCGGTGTGAAGTTCGGTTACCGTGCCAAGAAGGGGCTTTCCTTCTTCGTCGAAGCCCGCAACCTCACTGACGAGACCTATTCCCCCACTACCAGCGTCGTGCAAAACGCCCTGGCTCCCGGAGCGGGCGCCGTCTTCCTGCCTGGCGATGGACGTGCCTTCTACGGTGGTGTCGAATTCAAGTGGTAAACGGCCATCCCGCGCGGAGAGCAAAGGGCGAAGAACCGCTTTTGCCCTTTGTCTCCGTCTATTCTGATTCTCTGTTCTTCGCTCCCCATGTCTTCCAAATTCATTCGCAAACTCCACCGCTGGCTCGGCCTGCTCTTCAGCGTGTCCGTGCTCATCGCCTCCGGCAGCGGTGTGCTCCACAACGTCATGACCCGCACGCAGGCCCCGCCCCCGCAGGCGAAGCCCTCCGGCGGTGGCATGGACGTGAATGCCATCAAGATCACCGTCGCGGAGGCTGTCTCGAAGCTTCCCGAAGAGAATCCCGTGGTGCAGGCCGTGAACCTGCGCGGCATCGGCGGTCAGCCCTGGTATCAAATCTACACCCAGGGCTCGCGCACGCCGCAGTATGTGAGCGCCGTCGATGGCAAGGTCGATCCCGCGATGGACGAGGCCTACGCCGCCGAGATCGCGAAGAACTTCCTTGCCGGTGCCGAAGTCACCAAGTCCGACTTCCTCACCGCCTTCAACACTGAGTACCTCAACATCTTCCGCATCCTGCCCGTGTACCGCTTCGACACGGGTGATGATTTGCAAACTCGCGTCTATGTTTCGACCACCACCGGCAGCGTCACACGCCACACGGACAAGCAGCGTCAGTTTGAAGCGACCATCTTTACCAACTTCCACAAGCTCGGCTTCATTCCGAGCAAGGACCTGCGCGATCTTGTGCTGACAGTGCTCACTTTCGGCACCTTCCTCGTCGCCTGCCTTGGTATCGCGCTGTTCTTTGCCACGCGGCCCAAGAAACGGTGAATGTTCTGCCACCCCGGGGTTTGGTCTTCTCTTTTTGAGCCAGATGGATTAGAACGCAAAACCAAGTCCGTCTGCCGCGGCCACTCATCATGAAAACACTCATCGCCCTCGCCACCCTCGTTCTGACCCTGTCCCCGCTTCACGCGGAACTCAGCGACTCGCATCGTGCCAGCATTGAAAAGCTCATCACCGTGCTCAAGGTGAAGGAGCAGTTTGAAGCCTCTCTCGTGGCGGGTTTTGAGTCTGGCCTCGGTGCCAGCGCTGACCAAATCAAGGCGCTGCCGCAGGAGCAGCAGGACAAGTTCAACAACGCCATCGCCAAGGTGAAGGCCGCACTGCTGGAAATGATGAGCTGGGAGAAGGTGAAGCCGGACCTCGTCGAAGTGTACGGCAAGACTTTCTCCGAGCAGGAGGCCAAAGACGTCATCGCTCACATGGAGACGCCGGTGGGCCAGATGATCGTGTCGAAGCAGGCCGGCATGGTGTCGAGCGTGATGCAGATGACGCAGGAAAAGACCAAGGTCATCATGCCCAAGGTCATGCAGATCATGCAGGAGGAGATGACGAAGTAAAAAACGCGGCCACCGCCAACGTTACCATGAGGATGACTTTACGATTCCTTTCCGCAGCGTCCGGACTCCTGCTGCTTTTCGCCGGTCAAGTCCGCGCCCAGACTCCGCAGGCGCAGATCGTCCTTGTCGAAAAAATCTGGGACAAGGCCGGTCACAACTCCACGCCGGACGTCACCCGCTTCCAGAATCTCTTCTACTGCTGCCTGCGGGAAGCCGACTCTGCCACGGGTGAGGGGAGCATTCGCATCCTGCTCTCGTCCACTGGAAAGAACTGGGTCGATCAGGGCACACTGGCCGAACCCGGCACCGACCTGCGCGACCCGAAGCTCACTGTCACGCCCGACGGCAAGCGGCTTTACCTCCTCTGCGGCGGTCAGTCCGCCGCGCTCGGTCGCCAGCCGCGCTACGCCACCTCCAACGACGGCAAGGTCTGGACGCCGCTGCAGAAGCTGCTCAACAAGGGCGACTGGCTGTGGCGCACGAGCATCAATCCTGCGGACAACCGCTTCTACGGTGCCAGCTTCAACATTCATCCCAACTCCGGCGGCCCCGCACCGGAGGCAGAATGGTCGTTGAAAACATACGCCAGCACGGACGGCTCCGTGTGGCAGCTCTCCTCCATCATGCAGGTGCCCGGCCAGCCATCAGAGACGACGATCCGCTTTCTCAAAGACGGTCGTGCCCTCGCCCTCGTCGCGCGACAGGCAGGCGACCGCAGGGGCGTGATCGGCAGCGCGACGGCCCCCTATCGCGAATGGACCTGGGCCAGCGCCGGTGTCCCTCTTGGCGCTCCCAATTTCATCGAATTGCCGGACGGCAGACTCATCGCCGGCTCGCGCGGATTTGGCGCCACCCCGGGTGCGCATATGGTGCTCTTCACTCTCACTGCCAACAGCCTCACTCCTCTGCTGGAGTTGCCCAGTGCCGGCGACTGCAGTCATCCCGGCCTCGTCTGGCATGACGACCTGCTTCACGTCACCTACTATTCCAGTCACGAAGGCAAGAGCGCGATCTACCACGCGCAGGTGCGGCTCAAGTGATCTGTCCAGGAGCGGAATCACGGAAACATCTTCTAATCAGCATGAAGATCCAATCCATATCCCTGCTCCTCGCCGTATCCTGTCTGTCCGCGGATAGGCAAGTGGATTTTGGCAGCTTGATTTTCCATGATGAATTCGAGCGGAGCGAGTCCCAGGAGGAAAAAGACGAACCGGGAAATGAATGGACGACCAGCAGTGCCACGACCGCGCCCGGGCACAAGCAGGTCGATCTGCGTGATGGTGCGATGCACATGTTCACGCATGAATCGGCGAATCACGCCACCTCCACCCGGCACGAGTTCGCGTTTGAAGACGGCACGGTCGGCATGCGGTTCAAGCTCGACAATGACGATGACAAACTACAGCTCAACTTCGCCGATCTCGCCCTGAAGACGGTCCACGCCGGACATCTCTTCGACGTCATCTTCAGCCTGCAGGAGGTATCCATCGAAGACAGAAAGACCGGTGTCATGAATCTGGCCATCCGGAAAGCCAGGCAGGAGGGCTCGCTCACCGGGGAGCAGGAGTCGGTGCTCAAGACGAAGAGAAAATCCTTTCGCAATCCCATTGCCAAAGGCGAGTGGCATGAGCTGCTCGTTCATGTCGCGGGAGACACGATTTCCGCCGTCGTGGATGGCAAAGCCGTCGGCAGTTTTCAGTCCGAAGGTTTCGCCCATCCCACCAAACGGCTTCTGCGCCTGCTCGTTCCCGGTCATGCGACCGTCGATGACGTGAAGATTTGGCGGAAGAAGTAGGGCGCTACAGAGTCGCTTTCAAAAGCCGGGCCAAATCCCGGCTGGCCGATTGCCCGACTTCGACCACTTCGGCATGATGCAGCGTTTGCGGTCGCAAACCGGCGGCCCAGTTGGTGAGCATGGAAATGCCGGCGACCTCCATGCCGAGGGCGCGGGCTTGAATCGCCTCCGGCACGGTGGACATGCCCACCGCGTCCGCGCCCAGCGTGCGGAGCATGCGGATTTCGGCGGGTGTCTCATACTGCGGTCCCAGCATCGCGGCGTACACGCCCGCATGCAGTTTGATTTTCGCTCCCTCGGCGGCGGTGTGAAAACTCGTCGCCCACGCGGGTGAATAAACCGCGCTCATGTCGTGGAAGTGGGGTCCGCCGAGCAGCGGCGTCGTGCCCTGAAGGTTGATGTGGTCGGTGATGAGCATCAAGTCGCCGACTTCGTAGTCTTCCCGGATCGCCCCGGCGGCATTGGTCAGCACCACGCGCTGCACGCCGATCTCATGCATGAACCGGATGCCTGCTGTGACCTCGGCCGCAGTGAGTCCTTCGTACAAGTGCCTGCGTCCCTGCGCGATGAGCAGCGGTTTGTCGTGATGCCGCGCCAGAATGAAACGCCCTGAGTGGCCGGGCACGGTGGAGGCACTCAATCCGGGAACCTCAGCGTAGGGAATCACGGCTTCGCCAGATCCAAAAGCCTCCGCGACTCCGCCAAGGCCGGAACCAAGCACGATGGCGGTTTTCGGGCGGGCTTGTCGGAGGAGAGCAAGTGACATGGGAGGCGCAAAGAGGCCCGCTCCTTCGTTGGGAAGCAGCGGGCCGTTGAACGATCGGTTACGATGGCATGGAATGCCGCCGCAGTCAGAGACTACTTGCTCTCCTTCTTCTTTGTCGTGCTCTTCGGTTTGGCAGGCGCCTTCTTGTCCGCCGCCGCCTTTTTCTCCGCTCCGGGGAAGCCCGCTTTCGCATGCGCGACCATTTCGGCGAAGGTGCCTTCTCCGACGCCCTCGACGGCGACAACATCAGTCACATCGGCGAAAGGACGCGCCTTCTTGATCGCCGCAGCGCGGGTTTTGCCAACGCCGGGGAATGACTGCAACTCCTTGTCGTCGCCCTCATTGAGCAAGGTCATGAGCTTGGTCTTCTGTGTCGGTGTGAGCGTCTTGGCGATGGCCGCCACTTTGGCCGAAGGTTTGACGGACTCTGTCGCGGCAGGCTTGTCCTTGGATGCGGTTTTCTTCTTAGCGGTTTCCGCAGCTCCCAGATTGAGACTAAATAAAACGAGAGTGATAATGCTAATCAGTGTTTTCATGACGTGTATGTGTTTGCTTGCTGAAGGACGCGAAGAATACATGGGCTAGCGGCAGAAAGGCGAGGATAAAATCGGCCCTTTGCTCGAAAACGGTCGCTGTCTCCCGGAGAGCGCCGCGATTCTCTAGCTCATGGTCCAAGCGTTGCGTGTCCTAAGGTGAAGACGCCAAGCGTTCACGATACACCTTCCGCGCGTGTTCATAGGCTGCGACGGCATCCGCATGCTCCTTCGGATCAATCATCGCCTCCTTCTGCGACCAGCATTGATCGACGCCCTGGAGGCACCATTCGAGGCTGCGTTTTTCGCGAACGGGCTGGTCGCCGACGAGGACGAAGATGGGGTTCGTGTGTGAGGAAGGGAAAATGCGCAGGGCGACCCAACTGCTGCGGCTGATTTCAATGTCGAAGGTGATGTCCTCGGTGTGGCCGTCGGCGCTGACAAGTTTCCGGGCGATGGGTGAGCCGTTGACGAGGACCTCGACAGGAACGCTGCGGGTGCCGGCGACTCTGGCACGCTCGATGTCCCAAAACGGTTTGACGTTCAGCGGTCGGGCTTTGATCTCGGGGTTGGGCGTTTCGTCGAGTAGGGCGGCGACCTGAGCGGTGAGCTTGATCCTGCCAGGCGCGGCGAGCTTCAGTTCGCTGCCGTTTTCGCCGAGCGCGACGTCGTTGGCGCGAAAATTCATGAGGTGGCTTTTGCCGTCGCTGACATAGGCGCGGCCGGCGCGGATGCCTTCGCACCAGGCATCGTAGCTCAGGCGGCCGTCGAGTTTCACATACGCGCGGCCGAGGCCGACGCGCTCGCCGTAAATGCAGGGGAAGTCGGTCTCGCCACTGATGCGGGTGCGGAAGCCAGCGTTGAGCGTGTGATACCAGATGTTGAGTTCCCAGGGGGCGGGCGTATCGACCATGGAGAGGAAGTCGACGGCGGGGACGGGCTTGCCGTCCGGTCCTTCAACCTCGTGCGTGACATCGACGATGTATTCGTTCGCGCCGATGCCGTCGAATCGCGCGATCGTGTAATCAGGCAGCTTGTCGGTGGTCGGAAGCAGGTCGTTGCGGATGCGGCGACCATCGGTCGGTTGATCGGGTGTCTTGGGGGCGAGGCCCCAGCCGCTGTGTGCAGGACCGGTGAGTGCGCCCTGTTTTTTTGCCCACTTCAAGGTGTTGAGGCAGAGCGTGGGCCAGTGGTCTGTCGAGTCGCCGCCGGGATACATTTGCTCGCGCAGTTTCAGCAGGCAGAGGTGCCCGCTCTTGTGACTGCCAAAGCCGCTGACTTCGACGTCATAGCGCAGGAGGAAGGGATACTCGGAAGTCTTGTCCTCGGTGCCGGTGAAGAACTGTTTTTGGTAGTCGAAGCAGGGGCCCCAGGTGAGGTTCGCGCCAATTTTGAGATCCTCACCCTGACAGTGTCGTGCCATGTCAGGCGCATGCACGCCCATGGTGGGCTGGGAGTAGTGCGCGCAGCCGGCGGCGTGGATGTGATGATCGCCGCTCCACCAGCCGAGCTTGGAGGGATCGACCCAGCGCTTCACCTGAAACTTGAGCGTCGTGTTTTCGCCCGCGATTTTGATCTGGCGGGTTTCCGCGATTGATTCGGGACCACGGCGGAAGGTGACGTCGTAGGTGCCGTCCGGCAGCTTCAGGGTTTCTCCGTCTCCACGATACACCTGCGGGTGGAAGAAGAAATCCGGCGCGACGCGTTTGATCTGCGAAGGATAGACGCGGTCGACGTGATCTTTGACGAGCAGTTCAGCGACGCAAGGCACGCCGTTTTCATCAAGGATGCTTAGCTTCACCTCACGCGCGGCCTTGCACTCGAAAAGGATGCTCACCTCGTTGCGAAAGCCGAGATCCTGCGTGCCCTGACCGGTGTCGAAGCTGAAGGTGGCGTCGCGTTTGCCCGCGTCGCGGCTGTAGAGCTGAATGATGCGGTATTCGACGTCGAGACCGCTCAAGTTCGGTCGCACGGGTGGTGCTTCAAACATTTGCAACTCTAGCCAGCGTGCGGACAGCGCCGGTTCGCCGGGATCTTTCGGCTGCGCATTTGGCGCGACGGGTGGCGAGCCGGGCACGTAGGCCACTTTCCCCTGTGGGCTGCTGGCGGCGAGTTTGGCCGTGACGCCGGCTTCATTGTCCACACGGACCAGGTACTGTCGCCAGCCCGCCTCATCGAGCACGGGCTTGGCTTCGCCTGCCGTGACTTTGACGCGCTGCTCGGGCGTGATCGTGACGTGGAAAAGGGCGTGCGCATCCAGCACCGCCTGGGCTTTCTCGACGCTCTGGGCGTCGTTGGCACGAATGCATGCTCTCAGGGTCGCGATTTCGTCTTCGCTGAACGGCGTGCCGAGATAGTCGGTGGCCTCGATGAGCCGTTGAGCCGCTGCGAGGAAGGGCTGCGGTTCGACTCCGGCTCCCAGGGAAAGACTTGCGATGCAAAGGCCCGTCAGGAGGAAGCGTGGTGCTTTCATGCGCATTCAAACGCGAACCACAGGCTGCGGCTTGCCGATTCACCTCAAACAACCACCAGCAGGATCGCGCTCATCATGAGCAGCGCGCCGGCGAGCCGCCAGCGCATGACCTTGGGGCCGAGGTGCTGCTCGCTGTTCATGAACCAATGACCAACGACCCACACAAGTACGACGCTGAGCAGTCCGCGCGAGGCGTAGACGATGTTGGCGGAGGTGGCCTTCCCGTAAACGGCGAGGGTGCTGACGAAGATGATGCTCTGACCGCCAAAGAGCACGGAGCCGCCGACGAGCCAAGGCCAGGCCTTGGTGCGGATGGCGCTGAGCGGTGCGGAAAAGCGGAAAACGAGACCGAAGGACAGCAGCGCATTGATCCAAAAGATGCAGGGAAGCAGGCGCCCGACGCCCCAGTAGGGTCCCCATTTTTGAACCAGCACATCGAACACCGCGAAGGAGATCGCGCCAATGCCGCCGGCGACAAAGGTGACGAGCAGGTGCTTGTGCGGTTTCCCCGCGTCCTTCTGGTTGAGAAATGTGATCCCGAGCACACTCAGGAATGCCGCGATCCACAGTTTCACGCTGATGACCTCGCCGATGAGGATGGGCGTGAAAAAAGCGACCAAAATGACCTTCAATCCGAAGACAGGCACGGCCACGGAGACATCCCCCTTTTCCAGAGCCAGGAATTGCGAGATCTGGCCGACAAACAGGCACATGGCGATGAGGCCGGGCTGCCACAGCAGTTCCCTTTCCACTGGCGGTCCCCCGAGGAGCCAGAGAAAGGAAAAGAGGCCCGCCACGATCAAGTTGGCGACGAAAGTGGTGCGCCAGAGGCCGACGCCGAGATCGCTGGAGCGTTTCAGAACGAGCGCCCCGAAGGCATAGAGCAGGGCGGCGATGAGCGGAAACAGCGTGGTGGCAAAGGCGGGAGACACGCGCGCCAGTAACACGCGCCGTCCGGGTATCAAGGACGGGAATTCGCGAGTGTTGAAGCGTCGCTTGCGGGGCTGGTTGAACTTGCTAAGGCACTGCCTCCCAACCACTCCCATGACCCCAACCTATCCAGAACAGGCTGTCGCCGTGCTTTTCAGCGGCGGCGATTCCCCAGGCATGAACGCCTTCCTCCGCGCCGTGGTGCGCCTTGGGCTGAACCGTGAAAAAGTCGCCGTGCTTGGCATTCGTGACGGTTACCGCGGTTTGGTGCGCACCGCCCGGGTCGTGAACGACGATGCCGAGGCGCTGGTCCGCCTGAAGCAGGACATCTGCAATCACCCGGGACGCGCGGGTCTTATTTCCGAGCAGTTGCACTTCATCCAGATGGATCACGCCAGCGTGAGCGGCATCATGGGGAAAGGCGGCACCATCCTGGGCTCGGCCCGCTGCCTGGAGTTTCACGAGAAGGATGTGCGCCAGAAGGCGATCAAGCTGCTCAAAAACCTCAATGTGCGTGCGCTGATCGTCGTCGGCGGTGACGGCTCCCTCACCGGCGCGAAGCTGCTCGCCGAAGAGAGTGACCTGCAGGTCATCGGCATTCCCGCGACGATCGACAACGACCTGCAGTTCACCGACATGGCGCTCGGCGTGGACACGGCCGTCCATACACTGGTGTGGGCCGTGGACCATTTCATTGACACCGCCCGCAGCCATCGCCGTGTGATGGTGCTGGAGACGATGGGCCGCGAGAGCGGTGACCTCGCCCGCATGGCTGGTCTGGCTTCAGGCGCGGAAATGATCATCACCCCTGAGCCGGGGCCGCTGAACAACGAGGACATGACGTCTCTTGCCGCAAGATCGAAGGCGCAATGACGCGCGGACGCGGTCACGCCATCGTGCTTGTCGCCGAAGGGGTGCGCTTCGAACCGCCGCAGAAACGCAATCGCGCCTATGTGCTGATGGACGCCTTCCAGCAGTACTTTCAGCGTCCAGGCGCTCCGTTTCCGGATCTGGAAGTGCGCCCGTCTGTCCTAGGTCATCTCCAGCGCGGCGGCCACACGACGCCCCAGGACTGCATCCTGGCGGCACGCTTTGCGGACTGTGCGTGGAATGCCGTCAGGCAGCCCGGAGGCAAGAGTGGCATCACGGCGCTGCGCAAAAACGTGGTCGAGATCGTGCCCTACGGTGAACCTGACATGCCAGAGCGGGCTGTTTTTTCCCGCGAGATGGATCAACTGCACGACGACCTCAGCTCCTGGTAAGAGCGAGGCCGACAGGCGAGATCGTTAAACCAGCATCAGCGCCGGATTCTCCAGCAGCTTGCACATTTCAGCGAGGAAGGTGGCGGCAACAGCGCCATCGACGACCCGGTGGTCACCGCTGAGGCCCACCCACATGCGGCGACCGACGACGATGGCTCCCTTGTCATTGACGACCGGAGTCGAGCGGATGCTTCCGATCGCGACGATGGCCGCCTGCGGCGGATTGATGATCGCGGCGAACTGGTCAATGCCGTAGGCGCCGAGGTTCGAGACGGTGATCGTGCCGCCGGCGAAGTCGTCGGGGCTGAGTTTCTTGTTCTTGGCCTTGCCGGCGAGGTCTTTGACGCCCTGGCTGATTTCCAGCAGAGTTTTCTTCTCAGCCTCCTTGATCACCGGGGTGACCAGGCCGTCATCGATGGCGATGGCGACACTGAGGCCGACGGACTTGAATTTCACAATGGCGTCGCCATCCCAGGCGGCGTTGATCGCGGGTTGTGCCTGGGCGGCGCGGATGACGGCCTTGAGGATGAAGTCGTTGACGGTGTACTTGTTGCCGCCGGTCTTTTCGTTCGTGGCGTTCAGGTGGGCGCGGAAGTCCATGAGCGGTCCGGCATCGACATCCATCTGAAGATAGAAATGCGGGATCTGCGTCTTCGAAGCGAGGAGGCGCTCCGCGATGATGTTGCGCATGCTGCTGGTGGGCACGCGCTCGTCTTCGGGACCGACGACCGGACGGATCGCCGGTGTTGCGGCCACGCGTGCTCCGGCACCCCCAACAGGCGCGTTTTCCACGTCCTCACACACGATCCGACCGCCGGGGCCGGAACCCACGATGGTGGCGAGATCGACACCGCGCTCGGCGGCGACTTTGCGGGCGAGCGGAGAGGCTTTGACGCGGACGTTGGAGCTGCTGGCGGCGGCACGGCTCTTGTGGCGGGGAGCCAGCGGAAGGCGCGGCCCCGAGGTGGCAGCCTTGGCGGCGGATCCGGATGGTTTTTTCTCCGCCGCAGGGGCAGGAACGGCTGCGGATTGGGCTTTGGCGATCAGTTCATCGAGATCGGCCGGCACGGCTTCGTCCTCTTCGAGAATGACGGCGAGCGGAGCTCCGAGCGGCACCTTGCCGCCGGGCATGGCGATGAACTTGTGCAGCACGCCTTCGTACGGACTGGCGTACTCCATCGTGGCCTTGTCGGTTTCGATGTCGGCGATGGCTTTACCCACCGAGACGGTGTCGCCCTCCTTGACGGTCCATTTGGCGAGGGTTCCCTCGGTCATGGTGTCACTGAGCTTGGGCATTTCGATAAACTTGGGCATGGCGGCGGAAGATTAAAAAGTGAGGGAAGAAGTGAGGAAGAAGGATCAGCAGATTTCGAGCGCCTTGGCGACGACCACATCGGCCGTCGGAAGCTGGATGGCCTCAAGCGGCGGGCTGTAGATGGCGGGGGCGTCGAGGCTGCACACACGCTGCACAGGGGCGTCGAGCTCGTCGAAGATGCGTTCTTGGATCATGTAGGCGATCTGCGCGCCGATGCCGCAGTAGGGCTTGTTCTCCTCGACGTAAATCGCGCGGTGGGTTTTGGCGACGGATTCCAGAATAGTATCCTCGTCCAACGGACGGATGGTTCGCAGATCGACCACTTCGGCGCTGATGCCGTGTTCCTCTCCAAGTATCTGCGCCGCTTCCAGGCAGGTGATGACCGCCTTGCCGTGGGCGATGAGGCTGATGTCCGTGCCTTCGCGCTTCACGTCCGCCACACCGAGCGGGATGAAAAGGTCGCCGTCCGGCAGCTCGTCATTGGCGGGGACGTCCCATTCCTCGCCATAGAGCTTGGTGCTCTCCATGAACATGACGGGATCGTTGTCGCGGATCGCCGCCTTCATGAGACCCTTGGCGTCGTAGGCGTTGCTGGGGCAGACGCATTTCATGCCGGGGAAGTTGGCCATGATGTTCTCGGGCGTGTGCGAGTGCGTGGCGCCAACGCTGGTGCCACCGTTGGCGGGACCACGGATGACGATGGGGCAGTGAATTTTGCCGCCACTCATGTAGCGCACCATGGCGCCGTTGTTCACGATCTGATCCCAGGCGACGGTGTAAAAGCTCCAAAACATGAGCTCCATCACTGGACGCACACCCAGCATGCTGGCGCCGATGCCCATGCCGATGAAGCCGGCTTCGCTGATCGGGGTGTCCACGAGGCGCTTGTCGCCCCACTTTTCCCACAGTCCCTGGGTGACTTTGTAGGCGCCGTTGTATTGAGCCACTTCCTCCCCCATGACCACGACCATCGGGTCGCGGGCGATTTCTTCATCGAGGGCTTCACGGATGGCGTCGCGGTAGGAGATTCGGCGGGGCATGGCAGTTTTCTAGGGCGCAGTAAATCGGGGCGGGAAGGTGCGGTGTCAAGCAGGGCACTTCACGGTGTGCAAACGAGGTTTTGAGCGCAACGGTCAGTCCAGTTTTGCAAAAAAGCTCCGGCAGGGGCGTTTTGTTAGCGATTGTTTATATTTTTTGGAATTCGTATTGACGATTCCCTCAAAGTTTAGTTGAACAAGGCCTGCAAATTTCCCGCCCATGCCCCAGCCATTTGGCCCATGTCCCGATTCTGGCCGCAAACTTGCTCAAATTAAAACGAGCCAAGTGCAAAACCTCCTTTATAATCGCGACCCCCTGCACCCTGGCCGGGGGCAAAGACTTTGCGCTTTGCATCGTATTACCAACTTAAATGCTCAATATGGAACTCGACGGAGGCATCAAGATCTACCTGCGTGAGATCGGCAAGACTGACTTGCTGACTCCCGACCAGGAGGTCGAACTTGCCGAACGCATCAAACGGGGCGACCCCGAGGCTCGATCGCACATGATTCGTGCGAATCTCCGCCTTGTCGTGAAGATCGCCCAGGATTACGCCAACTACGGTCTGCCGCTGCTGGACCTGATTTCTGAAGGAAACATCGGTCTCATGAAGGCCGTGGAACGCTTCGACCCCAACAAGGGCGGCAAACTTTCAACCTACGCCGCCTGGTGGATCAAGCAGTCCATCAAGCGCGCCCTTGCCAATCAGTCCAAGACGATCCGTCTGCCCGTCCACATGGTGGACAAGATCAGCAAGATGCGCCGCGTCGCCATGGCGATGTCCGAAGAACTTGGTCGTGAACCGACCGACGACGAACTTTCTGACGAAATCGGCATCGACCGCGCCAAGCTCAGCCAGCTTAAGGTCGCCTCCATGCGCCCGGCCTCGCTCGACGCGCCGATCAGCGACGACGACAGCACCGAGTTCGGCGAAATCGTCGGCGACGAAAACGCGCAGACACCTTTCGAACTGCTCTCGCACAAGAACATGCATGGCCAGCTCGACGGCTTGCTCACCGTTCTCGACGAGCGCGAACGCAAGATCATCGACGCCCGCTTTGGCCTCGCCGGCCAGAAGCCGCGCACGCTCGAGGAAGTCGGTCAGGAGTTCGGCGTCACGCGTGAGCGTATCCGTCAGCTGCAAAACATTGCGCTGCGCAAGCTGCGCCGTGCACTGCAGAAAAAGGAAGACCCGATTCCGAAGGCCCTGCGCAACGCCGGTGGCAAAAAGAAGCGGAAGAAAGCCGCCGCCGCAGAGGACGAATAAGATCACGAAGCCGGAGTCTCGCGACTCCGGCTTTATCTTTTTGTAACCGGCAGAAACTGCACCGCGTCTGCGATGACCACCTTGTCGGTTTCCGTTCCATCGTTCGAAACTCGCACCCAGCCTTTGCGGCCCGCCTCAAACCGAAACGTGCCAAGTGTGCGGAACAATCGTCCGTGCTCCGGCTCCTGCTGCTGATTGATGCGCAACGTCGTCTCTCCGTCGGCGTGATGAATCGTCACCGGTGTCTTCGTCGAGCGTCGCACGTTGTAGCAGTGCGCGAGGCGCACCTCATACCAGCCCGCTTCGGGCAGGTCCGGTGTGAAGGTCACCGACTTGCCGCCTTTGCCCGCTTTCATGTCGTGCAAATAGCCGAGCCCGACATATGGCGGCGTGTGCGTCGAGTATTGCCACTCGCCTATGAGCTCCGCCGCAGTTTCATCGACGACAACTCCCTTGAGTGTCGCCGGATCGGCCACGATAAACTTCACCATCTCCGGCCGGTCCACCTCGCCCGGCGGATGCGTATTGGGCAGGGCCTGCGGATGCGGTTTGAGCGCGACGGCGGCCATCGCCGTTCCCAGCAGGGCGGTCGTGATCCATCCAGAGTGACAAACAAAACTCATCCCGCTCGTCACGCCATGATTCCGTTCACCAACTCGCCGTGCACGTCGGTCAGGCGGAAATCGCGGCCCTGGTAGCGGAACGTGAGGCGTTCGTGATCGAGCCCCATGAGGTTCAGCACCGTGGCGTTCAGATCGTGGGTGTGGACGCCGTTTTCCGCCACGTTGAATCCAAAGTCGTCGGTCTTGCCGTAAACGGTGCCCGGCTTGATGCCGCCCCCGGCCATCCACATCGTGTAGGCGTCCTTGTGGTGATCGCGGCCCGGTGAGGTTTTGGTGCCGTCACCGTTGATGCCCTGCCTCAGCGGCGTGCGGCCGAATTCCGCACCCCAGACGACGAGCGTTTCGTCGAGCAGGCCACGCTGCTTCAAGTCTCTCACCAGTGCGGCCATCGGCTGGTCCACGTCTTTCGCCTTCGCGGTGAGGCGCTGCTTGAGACCACCGTGGTGGTCCCAGTCGGAATCAAACAGCTGCACCATGCGCACGCCACGCTCGACGAGACGGCGTGCCAGGAGGCAGTTGTTGGCAAAGGACGCCTTGCCCGGCTCCGCACCATACATGTCCAGGGTCGCCTGGTTCTCCTCCTTGATGTCCATCAACTCCGGCACGCTGGTCTGCATGCGGTAGGCCATTTCATACTGGCTGATGCGCGTGGCAATCTCCGGGTCACCGACGACGCCAAGCTGCTGTTCGTTGAGCGCCTTCACCGCGTCGAGCACCCGTCGGCGGTCCTTGGAGCTGTGTCCCGCTGGATTGCCGAGAAAGAGTACCGGCTCCCCGCTGTCACGGAACTGGATGCCCTGATACACGCTGGGCAGAAAGCCCGTGCTCCAAAGGGTCGAGCCCGCACCACCCGGCGGGCCGGAAAGCAGCACGACGTAGGCTGGCAGGTCGCGGTTCGCTGCGCCCAGGCCGTAGGTCACCCACGCACCGAGGCTTGGCCGTCCGCCTTGGCCGAATCCGGTGTGCAAAAACATCTGCGCAGGGGCGTGATTGATCTCGTTGGTGTGCAGGGATTTCACTACGCAGATGTCGTCCGCCACGGAGCCGAGATGCGGCAGCAGTTCGCTCAATTCGAGTCCGCTCTGTCCGTGGCGGTGGAATTTGAACTCCGTGCCAGCCAGCTTCAGTTCTCCGCCGATGAAGGCGAAGCGCTTTCCCTTCGTCAGCTCCTCCGGGCAGTTTTGGCCGTCCATCTTCTGCAGCAACGGCTTGTAATCGAACAGATCGAGCTGCGAGGGCGCGCCGATCATGTGCAGGTAGATGATGTTCTTCGCCTTCGGTGCGAAATGCGGCCGCGGCATTGCCGTGCTGGCGGGCAGATCGCGGGCCAGCAGGGATCCCAACGCCGCCGAGCCGAGGCCCAGGCCAGAGTGCCGGAAAAACTGACGGCGGGAAACGTGAAGATAGTCAGGCGAGTTCATGCTCCTGACATAACGTCGGGGAAGTCCGGAGATTGCGTGACTTCCCGCGCCTCAGTCAGACTGGCATTTACAGCGTCCAGTTTACTTCGGCCGTTTGCTCGCGCCCGTTGCGGTCGGTGTATTTCACATGGCCGTGCGTGGCGCCGTATTCGTGGACGCACTTGGTGACCTTGACGTCGTAGCAGCAGTATTCGGCGATCTTTGCCACCTCTCCCTGCTGCCACCACTTGAGAGCGTCGAGCCCGTCAGCCGTCTTGCCCGTGCCGAGAGTGGCGGCCGCCACGGCGTCGAGCTTGATGCGGTGGCCGAGGACTTTTTCGAGATCAATGAGCATGTCCAGGCTGTGCGGCAGATCGACCGGATCAAACATGAGGTCGTAGCCCTTCAGCACTTCGTAGTCGAAGCCGATGTGGTTGAACCCGACCACCAAGTCCGCCGCCTTCAGCTGCTTGATGAGCAGCGGCGCCTCCTCCTGGGTGTAGATGGTGTACTCGTTCAGCAGCGTGCTGAAGGTCACCGCCACGGAGATCCCCATCTCATGCTTGTTTCCCCAGCCGCCGACGTCATTGGCCGTGCGGCGTGTTTCAAGGTCGAAATAAACGATGTCTCGGGCCATGATCGCAGGTGGGAACCTGGTTGGCGGCCAATCAGCCGATCCGGTAAACGATCCGCGCCTTGTCCATGTCGTAGGGCGACATTTCGATCTTCACGGCGTCGCCAATGACCAGGCGGATGAACCGCTTGCGCATCTTGCCGGAAATGTGGGCCAGCACCTCGTGGCCGTTGCGCAGCTTCACGCGGAACATCGTCCCTGCCAGCACCGACGTGATCACGCCGTCGAGTTCGATGGCCTCTTCCTTGGCGTTTTCCTCATCCTCGGTCGAACGTTTTTGAGGGCGCTGCTGATAGGAATTGCGTGAGGAGTTTCGTCTTTGTGGGCGTTTGCTTGGCATGCAGGAAGGGCTGGGACTTGGCTGGGATGCAGGATGCTGCCACCACCGGGGAATACAAGGGTAAAGTTGGCCTCCGTCCCGGGCCGGGACTTGTCGCGAGGATCAAACCTGCGCAGGTGCGCCGAGGCCTCCTGTGCGGTTACGGCTTTCCGATTTGGTAGATTCTAGCGATCTCGCCGGCGGGCAGCGCGGCCTTGAAGAGAAGGAACTCGTCCATGCTGCCGTTGAGGTTGCGCACGGCGAATTCGGGCTCTTTGCGATAGGCGGGTTCGCTCCAGTTGCCGATGGAGGCGGCGCCGATGCGGACGGCTTGGACGCGGTCCTCTTCGGGAATGCTTTCGATGCTGACGGCTTCGCCATTGATGTAGTGGGTGACGGCGTTGGCGTCGAGATCGTACACGGTGGCGATCATCATCCACTGCCCGCTCATGGCGGGAGTCCAGATCTGCGGGGAGTGGAAGACGTGCTTGTCGGGTCCTTTGCCGCCCTCGCGTTTTTTGGCGGAGAAGAACAGGCGACCGTCATTGAGGATCTGCCAGTGCGGCTCGCCGAGGTCGTGGCCGTCGGTGAGAAAGAGGGAATTGTAGAGGCGGTCGAGACTGTTGATCTTCACCCAGGCGAGGAAGGTGAGGGAACCGAGTTCGTCGGGGATTTGCAGGCGCACACGGCTGCCGGTGGGACTGAAGTCGAGCGCGCCGTCCGCACTGCCAAAGCGGTCGGAATCCGTTGCCGCGGCCACGATGGCGCCATTCATGGTGGTTCCAGCGTGGTTGGTGACCCGCCGCTGATCGAGCGCGGAGTCCGTCATGCGGTAGTGGACGACCACGCGCGGATCGGCGCTGAGCCTGCGACTGAAATCCAGCCAATGGCTTCGGCGCTGGAGGCGATTGGCATCGGCGCGTTGGCGCAGTTCGTCGATGCCGATGAATCGAGCCGGATCGGCGTTGATTTTTTCGCCAGGCCCGGTGGCGAGTTTTCGCATCGCCTGGCCCTCGGTCATGCGTTGCATCGCGGCGTTCTCCGGATGCCATTCGATTTCGCCATCGAGCACATGCACTTCGGACTTCGCGGCGGTGACATCGAGCGCGAATTCGGTGCCGAGGTCCACCAGGTCGCCATTCGGCGTGTGGATGCGAAACCCGGTGGCGGCCTCCGGCACTCGGGCACGGACCTTGCCCCGAAGGACCTTCATCTCCATGTCGGAGAGGATTTCGAATTCGGCGTCGCCTTCGAGAACGACCGAGACGCCGCTGAAGAGCTCGAGACGTGCGACGCCCGACTGCAGATGCAGCGGACCTGCGGGAATGAGATCTCCTTCGGTGAGCGGCGCGGCGGATTTCCAGACCGGATTGAAGTGACCTGCGAGCACGGCATAGCCGGTAGCGCGGGTTTCTTCGGCTTGGGCGAAATCCGGTGTCTGAACCGACCGCCAGGCGAGGATGCCGAGTGAGAGCAGGGCGACAATCGTGGCTGCCAGGGCGAGCAGGCGGGAGGGGAATCGACGCCCTGCCGGCACATGAGGTTTGGCGTTGGCGGCGTCTGGAATGATGGCGTTCCTTGAGGCTTCGTTTGCGAGAAGAAGGTGCAGCTTCTGTCGTTCGTAGTAGGTGCGACGAGCGGCGGGATCGACGTGCAGTTCGGCCTCAAGGCGGAGAAAATCCGCTTCGCTGATGTCGCCGTCGAGCAGGGCGTCGATGAGGGCGGCGAGTGCTTCAGGACTCATGATGCGGCCTCCCCGGTGTGTAAGTTCTTCTCAATGCAGGTCTGCAAACTGTTGCGCAGGCGATGCAGGGTGACCTTGAGTCCGCCGACGCTGCGACCGACCTGACTGGCGAAATCCTGCAGGGTTTCGTTTTTGAAGTAGCGGGAAAGGATCAGCTCCTTGTCGGCGGGCCGGAGTTTAGCCAGGCACTCCCTGAGCGCTTCCTGACGCAGTCCGAGGTCGTCAGGCTCCTGCGATAGCTCCTCCGCCATCACGTCCCGAAGCTCTTCGGAAAACTGCACTCCCAGGCGGGCGTCCCGCGCCTGCTGCTTGCGATAGTTCAGCACCTCGTAGCGCGCCACGCTGAAGGCCCAGGCTTTGAAGTTGGTGCCAAGCGTGAAGTCCTCACGCTTCTTCCACAGCGTCGCGTTCGCCTGCTGCACCACATCATGCGCCGCGCTGTCCCCGGGCAGCAGCGACTGCACATACAGACGCAGCGGCATCTGGATGTCGGTTAACTGCGCGACAAAAGCGCTCTCGGGTTCGGCGTCGTTCATGGCGGGAATTCACGGGCAAATGCCGGGTTTCGGCAAAGGTTAACAGGAATCGATCCACGAAAACTCGTTCTCTGCTCAAGGGGAGTTTAAGCACGCGCGCGTTCCAACGCCGCGGCGATCTCGCGTTCGATCACCGGCAGCGGGTTGAGCAGCTCAAGCGGGTTTTCCACCGGCGTGACTTCGTGCGTGCGCGGGTCCCAGTTGACCGGACCGAAGCGGCAGGGCGCGGGATTGCCGGTGAGGATGTGCATGCCGGCGTCGTCCTTGTCGAAGTGCCAGAACTCGAACGGGAAGTGGATGAAGCCGTGCTTTTCCATCATCGCGCAGATGTCGAGCCGCGTGGCGATGTGCTCCGGCGCGACAAACGGCGAGCGCATCGGCGTGCACTCGCTCATTTCGAGATACGGATACCCGCGCCAAACCTCCGTGCCGTCCTCGCGGTTGAACACGCTGATGTCGATGGCGGAGCCGGACATGTGTGCGCCGATCTTCGGCATGTTCGCCGTGAGCACGATGGCGCGGCGAAACATCATCTCCGGCGTCGGAATCTGCCCGCCGAGCTCCCACATGGTCTTCTTGAGCACGGTGTCGAAAACGGAAGGCTTGCGCACTAGCTGCCGTTGCATGTCCAGCGAGCGAAAGCCGTCCTCGATTTTCAGAATCCAGCCGCGCTCGTTCATCTCGCGGCCGATGGTGATCACATCCCGCACGAGGCTCTCGCGCAGGAAGTAAACACGGTCCAGATCCCCCGCGATCTTCGACGTGGAGAACAACATCTCCACGCCCGCGGCCGTAGCTGCCTCCGGGATCGAGGCAAACCGCTCGCCGCATTCCTTCACAGGAAATTCGATGAGCTTCTGCACGATGGCATAACCCGCCTCCATCTGCTCCGTCCAATAGGCGCGGCGGGATTGTTCGTCGTTCGGTGCGGTCATGGTTTCGGTGATTGAGATTGCAGCCGCGCCTTCTCCTCGGCTTCGCGCTTCACCATGTCTTTGGGATGCTTCGAAAAGGACTCAAACACATCGCCGACGACGCGGTCGGCGAGTTTGCCGAGTTCTTGGAGGAGAATGGCTTCTGCTTCGGGTTTGAGGTGGCTGCGGTTCGGCTCGTAGCCGCCGACTTCGTGCGCGGCGGCGGTGGCGATGTAGCCGATGTTGCCGTTCGCGTAGCCGACGATCACCGGCGTGGCGCGGTCGGCGATGGCCTGCTCGAGTTTGAAGCCGTACTCGACCATCGGCTCGCCGGGCATGGTCAAAAAGAGAAACGGCCCGACCTTCATCGCCATGAGCTCGGCTTTCACCGGTTGCTCCTTGCCGGGAAGGTCGATCACTTCGCTGGCGACGCGGATTTGATAAAAGGTCTCGCGTTTCTTCAACTGCTCGCGCGTGATGCTGAACGCGGCGGCGCGTGCGGTGGCACCGCCGAGATCGCGACCGGCCCATTGGATGTCCGCCTCGTCGGCGCAACGGTAGGGATAGCCGGGCAGATTCGGGCGGATGTCACCGGCGCAGCCCTGCATGAACATCGACGCCGTTTTGCCCGCGTAGCACATCTCGACAAAGGTCTGAGCCTCGCCGGGGTAGTCGGCCGTCATCATCGGAAAGCCCTTCGGATACGGCTGCGAACCTTTGTCGCCCCAGGTGAAGAAGCACGGATGGCAGACGGCGTGCATGAGAATGGCCATCGGCGCGAGCGACTTGCCGTCATCAAAGCGCAACACTTTCACGCGCGGATCATTCGGTCCGTCGGGATTCAAGCGAACGACCGCGCGACCGTCGATCGTCTTGCGGCGGTTGATGCCGAAGCTGATGCGGTCCTCGCTCATGCCGATGCTGACGGGGCGCATGCTGGCGGCGGCTTCCTTCGCCGCCGCGCCGAGCTTTTTGATCAAGTCGGAGGCCCAGCGCATGTTCTCGTTCCAGCCGGGGCCGGAATGATTGTGCGAGGCGCAGATCATGATGTTCGCTGCGGGCACGCCGCTGGCTTTTTCGATTTCCGCACGCGCCAGCGCGACCATCTCCTCCCATGCGCCGATGGTGTCCATCGTGACGATGGCCGCCTTCGTCTCGCCGTCGTCCATCAGCAACACGCCCGCGCGGAGCGGATCGCGCACGCCGTTCACCTCGCGTGTATGTCCGGTGACGATGACGCCCTTCACCTCCGGCGGCGTGATGTCCACCTTTGCGACACCGGCTTTGAGATTCGAGGTGACGGGAAACTGGCCGTCGATGACCTGCGCATGCGCGGAGGCGAGAAGGCAGAGGAAGAGCAGATGTTTCATGACTTGGGTTTCAGGAAGAGAACTTCGGCGCGTTCGATCCAGCCTTTGCGCAGGTCCATGCGGAACCAGCCGTCGCTGTTTTTGTAGTTGATGCGCACGCCGCTGCGCGGGCCGAATTCCTTGAGGTCGTATTGCTCCCACGTTTTCCCCATGTCGGGCGACCAGATGATGCCGCAGGCGTAGGTCGAAGCCGGCGCGCAGTGCGTGGCGACGAAGACGCCGTCCTGCACGAGCATGTTTGCGGATTCAAACATCGGATTGAAGAGCATCGTGTGCTTCGAAGTGTCCGTGACGTCTTTCGGATCGCACACGAAGATGCCGCGGTCATGCCGGTTGGCGATGGCCGGCCCGTTCGCATCGGCGATCCAGTAAACCTTGTCGCCGATGAAGTTGATGCCGCCGCATTTGAAGCGCGAATTCGAGTCCACCGAAATGACGTGCTTCCAGTCCCAGGCATCCGCTTTGGCATCATACGTGCCGCGAATCCAGTGCACCTCCTTGCCGAAACCGCGGTCGATGTCGCCCGTGCAGGCGTAGAAGGCATTCTCGGCGGGATTGTAGGTCACGTTGTGCACATGACGGGCGATGAGCGGGTTGCTCGGATCGCCGAGCAGCGGCGCATCGGGTGGCGCGTCCTTCTGTTGAAACTTCGGATTCTGTCCAAAAGCATAGGCGAGCTTCACCGTCTCGCCGTTGTCGGTCGAGTAATAGACGTTCACCGGTACTGCGCCGCCGAGCACGTTGCAGTAGTTGCCCCACACGAGCATCTCCTTGCCGTTCACCTCGAAACAGTGCTCGCCGTCGAGCGAATGGAAGTACCAGCCGGGCGCTTTCGGATCGACGGGATCGTGCGGCCGGTAGTCGCTGCCGTCTGGCCGTTTCACGATGATCTCGCGATGCGTCTTCAGATTGTCCGTGCTGAGGAAGAGCCGGTTGAGCGTTGCGAACAGCACGTTCCCATTCTTCAAGATGACGCTGAAGGTGATGTTCTGCGCCTCGGGGAACTCCGCGCGATGCGGCCACGTTTTGCCATTGTCCTCGGACAGCAAGATCTGTGTGCCTTGAAACGCGAAGGCCTTGTTGTCGCGCTGCGTGTCGATGTAAGGCTCGTCCGCCGACGGCATGCGATACCAGAAGTCCTTCGTCTCGCCCTCGATCGCCGCGGCGGAGAGCGAGGACTGGAACCCGGAGAGCCAGAGCCCTCCGGCGGTGGCGGCCGTGCTGCGAAGAAACTGACGACGGGGGAATGAAGTCGGGGCGTTCATGCGATGCGGTATCAAACGCACCGACGACGCCACTTTCCTCGCTGGTCAGCGAAAACACTCACCAGCGCGCAAGCGTCCAATCGTCACGAACAAGCTTGTGTGGCCAAACGATGTGCTGCGCGCGGTTGACTTGACAGTTCAGACATGGCTACGAAATGTGGGTAAATCCATGAATCGTTTGCCACGTCATTGGAATGGAGGCGCCTGCCGGGCAGGTGCTCTCATGGCTTGTGTGGGGTGGTTCACCGCTCATTCGCTGGATGCGCTGGAAGTTCGCTTTGATACGGAGGCCGAGCTTTCGACCAATTTTACGCCGAACTCTGGGCTGCGCTGGAACTGGATGGATCCCGCCGGTCTGGATGGCGGTGGCTTGAAGCTTAATACTTCTGCACCAGGATCGTCATCCACGTTTACATTCACAGGTGCCACGATTCCAGTTCCGCGGCAGGGTGACCGCGTCTGGGCCTCCGTGGACCTGATCTTTGACACGACGACCGCGACCAACCTCAGCCCTGTACTCACGCTGTTTCTGGCGAAGGAAAGCCAGGCGGCCGATGTCTTCAATGCCGGCGGCAACGCATTCGTTCATCTGACGATCGCCGGCACCTACGGTGGTTCGCCGGCGGACGGATATTTGGTGTTTGTCGAGTCTGCGCCACAGAACTATTTGACCGCCGCAGACAGTCCGTTGGCATCGTTGGAGATTCCGGGACAGTACCGCCTCACTCTCACTCTGGATCTTACTGCCATGGCGGCAGGCGGCCACCAGCTCACCGGGCGTCTTACGGGGGCCGCCATCCCTGGAGGAATCGAAGTCACAACAACGGAGGTTCCGCATCCCTCCAATGTAACCGATCCAAACTGGCGGTTGGGCATCCGTTCCAACACCAATGCCGTGACCGTGCTCGACAATTTCCGCGTCGCCTATCTGGCCGGAGGCTCGAATGCCGGCATCCAGATGACACGGTCCGTCGTGGAAGGAGATGGTTTCCGGCTCGACTGGTTCGCTCCTCCGGGTGTGGCGGTGGATATTTACCGTTCGACGGATTTGTTTGTCTGGGGCTCTCCGATCGCGGCGGGCTCCATGGCCGGCACGTTTCTCGATTCACCCAGGCCTGCGGAGCGCGGCTTCTACGCGCTCGTTTCAGCCGGAACGACTTTCCCCGAGCATCCGGTGCTTCCGGGAGTGGACACGACCTCATGGGATGGAGTCACGGCGGGTCATGTGGTCTTTGACCCGGCACTCGGCTATCGATTCACCCCGCTTCCAGGCGGGCTCATTTACCCGCAACAGGATGACACGGTCGAGGGAGGTTACCGGTTTCTCGATTCGCGAGGTGTTGAAATCCTGATGCAAGTGCCGGCCTCTCTCAACGTCGGCTACACAGCGCCGACGTCGTTCGATTTTCGAGTCGATTCCGCAGCTCTCGCCAGCACCAACTATCAGATGTTCGATCCCTCGGCGGTTGTAGGTGCTGTGCCCGACCTCTCGGCAACGACGACGATGGCGTGGAATGCCGCCACCCCTGGCTGGGGGCTGATCCCGTTGCCAGTTTCGCTCCAACTGAAGAGTTCGACCGCAGCTGCGAATCCTGGAGCAGTCTGGGCATTTGCCACAGGTGACGTGGATTCACCATACCTGCTGCTGCGACAACCGATTCCTCTTGGCGCGGGCGGCCTGCTGGGCTCCCCCCAGCCGGTGATGCTCTCGGGCACGGCGACAACGGATGTCTCACTCTTTCTGCGGCGTGCGGATGGCACGGTGGTAGCTCTTTTCGAAGACAGCCATGCGGGAGCCAATGGTTTTGCCGCGCAGCTTGATCCGGGTGACCTGCAACCAGGCATCAACCATCTCGAGATTTATGCGAGTTACGGCGTCGCTGGCCCCGTGGAGAGTCCACCTTTCCAGGAGGACTTCGATTCACTGGCGCTCGGCTCTGCGGCAGGACAACTGCCACAGCTCCAATTTGCAGGCACGCCATGGAGCGTGAGCGATGGTTCGTCCGTGAATGCGCCCGCGGCATTGGGGCAGGTGCTTGCCTTTGAAGGGACGGCTGGCTGGGTTGATGTCGCTGGCAGCGGAACCGGTTATCCTGACATGATTTTCGCTTCCGTGGTTGGGAAACCAGCGACCGATGACGACGTCGTACGGTTGTGGTTCAGGGCGAAAACGACTGCGTCGCTCGTGACGGAAGGCTGGTTTGTATTTCTTGCTGGGAGTGCCACGGGTTCTTCCGGTGTCGGCGGTGCACACGTCGGGATCGGATACCGGGCGGCCAACGGTGGAGACACCATCGTGGCCAGCGATCTCGACACACCTGCGCTCTCAGCATGGCATGCCAGCCATGGTTTCCGGGATGCCGTTGCTGAACACTGGATCGTGAGCATCGAAACTCAGGATGAAACCATTCGTGTCCAGCTGTCCAATCGCGGCACTCCATCTGCCGCCGCAGATGCTGGCAGTCTCGCCCAAGTTCTCGAGATCACCGATCCTCATTTTAGTCTTGCGACGATTGGTGCTCTTCGAAGCTTTGTTCTCGAAGGCGATTCACAGCCGTGCTGGTTTGATCAGATCGAAACCAGGCAAAGCACCTATCGCGGCGGGCTGCGCATCGATGCCGGGCAAATCGCCAGTCTGCAAAGTCTCGACAGTTTGGTTTCCGTACCGCGATACGTGCTTCTCAATGGCCAGTTGATGGATCGCTTTGGCGATGGAACTCCGTCATCCAGTGCCAGCCCTGCCACTGTTTCCGACGGAACAGGAAACTGGATTGACTATGTTCCATCGACACCTCTCGGCGTCGCTCCTGAGAGTGAGATTCTCGGCGCGATGCCGTGATGGCAATTCTCCGTCATTTGAGGCTCAAGGGCGTCATGCAGCCCAGCTTAAGGAGGGCGACAGCTATTCGTCCTGCTCTGCTTTTGCCTTCCCTTTGCCCTTGGCGGCCTTGCCTCCCTCGCGCTTCGGGGCCGTGTATTCCGTCGCATCGGACACACACCAGGCGAGGTCGCTCATGAGGGCGGCGGATTCGGCGTGGGGGTCCTTGTTGGCGGTGATGTAGGTCTGGAGGCCCTTCGCGAGCGTCTGGATGAGATCGCGCTGGGCGGAATCGTGGAAGAGGTTCTTCATCTCGAAGGGATCGGAGTCGAGATCGAACAGCGCAGGGGCATCGGTCGGTGAGAGGATGAGCTTGTGGCGTTTGGTGAATGTCGCGACCCAGCCGCCGATGCGGACATAGGCCTGATCGACCCAGCCTTCGGGTGCCTTGCCAGATTTGAACAGTGTCGAGGCGTCGCGGCCCTGCATGGGAGCTTTTCCCTGCATGCCGAGCAGGCTCAGCAGCGTGGGTTTGAAATCGACGGTGCCAAGCGCCTCGTTGATCACGGTGCCGGGCTGGATCATGCCGGGCGCGGCGATGACGAACGGGATGCGGGCGCTGCCTTCGCAGGGAATGCCTTTGTTGTAGCGGCCGTGCTCGCCGCACATGTCGCCGTGGTCGGAGGTGAAGACGAGGATGGTGTTCTCAAGCTGGCCGTTCTCGCGCAGCGTCGCGATGATGCGGCCGATGTTGTCGTCGATGCACTTCACCATGCCGAAGTAGAGCGCCATCTGCCGCGCCACGAAACGATCCTGCATGATGCTGGCGAAGGACGGCAGCTGATCTCCCTTCGTCAGCGCGGACTTCGGCTGCTGGAAGGGTTTCGGATCAAACATCGTGTCATAAGGCGCACGCACGGTGTTCGGTCCGTGGGGATCAGGGATGCTGACCATGAAGCAGAAGGGTTTCTCCTGGTTCTTGTTGATGAACTCGATGGCGCGATCCGCGAGGAAGTCGGTGGTGAAGGATTTGTCATCGGCACCGGCCACGTCATAGTTCGGATTGCCCTTCTTGTCGGTCGCCGCGACCTTGGGGCCGCTCGCATCTTCGCCGAGCTTCTTCCAGTGACCACGGTTGAACATGTAGCGGTTGTCCTCGAAGCCAAACTTGCGCGCTGGCGCCCAGCCGGGCTTGGCTGGGCCGTCGAGATGCCACTTGCCGGCATAACCCGTGGCGTAGCCGTTGGCACCCAGCACGGCGGCGAAGGTTTCCATCGAGTCGAGCATCGGCAGATCATTCGAAATGCTGCCCGTGTTCTGCGGATACACGCCCGTCATCAGCGCGGCACGCGACGGTGTGCAAACCGGCGACGTGGCGTAGTAGCGCGTGCAGATGGCGCCGCGATCCGCGATGGAGTCGATGTTCGGCGTGTCCACCTTCACCCCATCGCCCCAGATGAACGCCTGCTCCGGCGGCAGCAGTTTGCGATAGCAGCCGAGCGTGCGGAAGTTGTGCTCGTCCGTTTGAATGATCAGCACGTTCGGCTGCGCCGCGAACGACGAAACGAGACCGATGAGCGAAAAAAGAACAATGAGGATATGGCGCATGGCGTGGGAACGGGCGGACTGGCGGCAAGTTTCAGAGATGCGTGCCGTTACGAACGGCCACCATGCGTCTGCTTGCCATTCTTCTCAGCCTCACCGTCTTCGCCGCCGCGGCGGATCGTCCGAACATCGTCTGGATCGTGTCCGAGGACAATTCCATCCACTATCTGCGGCACTTCTTCCCCGGCGGAGCCGAGACGCCGGCCATTGAGGCGCTGGCTGCACATGGCCTAACTTTTGACAACGCCTTTTCCAATGCGCCGGTCTGCTCCGTGGCACGCACGACGCTGGCGACGATGTGCTACGGCCCGCGCATCGGCACGCAGTTTCATCGTCGCTACAAATCACCGCCGCTGCCGGACGGCGTGCGCATGTTTCCCGAATACCTCCGCAAGGCGGGCTACTACACGTCGAACAACTCCAAGACCGACTACAACGCCGAAGCCGGCAAGGAGGTGTGGGATGAGTCCTCCAACAAGGCGTCGTGGCGCAACCGTTCCGATGCGAAGCAGCCCTTCTTCCACATGCAGTCGCATGCGCAGTCGCATGAAAGCTCGCTGCACTTCAACCAGCAGACGTATGAGAACGTGAAGACGAATCACGATCCGGCCAAGGTTCAGCCCGGCGCGCATCTGCCCGACACGCCGCTGTTTCGCTACACGCATGCCCGCTACCTCGACAATCAGCAGATCATCGACGGCATTGTGGCTGAAACAGTCGCGAATCTGGAAAAAGACGGCCTGCTGGAAGACACGTTCATTTTTTACTTCGGTGACCACGGCGGCGTGCTGCCGCGTGGCAAGGGCTACGTCTATGACACGGGCCTTCATGTGCCGCTGGTGGTGCGCGTGCCGGAGAACTTCAAACATCTCGTTGAAGGTGCAGACTTCGGGGCACGCGTGCCCGGCTTTGTGCAATTCATTGATTTCGGCGCAACAACGCTTCAGCTCGCGGGTGTGCCTTTGCCGCAGGGCATTGATGGCAAAGCGTTTCTGGGCCAAGGCATCTCGATCAAAGAGGTGAACCAGCGCGACGAGGCCTTCGGCTACGCGAACCGAATGGATGAGAAGTACGACTTTGTCCGCACGCTGCGAAAGGGGAAGTATCAGTACATCCGCAGCTTCGAGCCGTGGCTGCCGGACGGCCTGCACAACAACTACCGCTACAAGATGCTCGCCTATGAAGAGTGGCGTCAGCTCTGGAAGGACGGCAAGCTCACCGGCGCTCCCGCGCTGTTCTTTGAACCGAAACCGGTCGAGATGCTCTTCGATTGCGAAGCCGATCCTTGGACGGTGAAAAACCTCGCCAACGACCCTGCACATGCGGCGACGCTTCAGGAACTGCGTGGCCGTCTTCAGCAGCAGATGCGGTCAATGCCCGACCTGAGTTATTATCCGGAGAGCTATCTCGCCGCGAACGCCATGGACAACCCCGTGGCCTTCGGTCAGAAGCATCTCGATGAGATCAAACAACTCGCGGACACCGCCGATCTCATGCTGGTCCCGTTCGATGAAGCCAAACCCGGCATCGAAGCGGCGCTGAAGAGCGATGTGCCGATGCAGCGCTACTTGGGCGCGATGGTCTGCACGGCGTTCGGCAAGCAGGCTGCGTTGCTCGCCGATCTCGCTCGGCCTTTGCTCGATGATTCGTCTGAAATCGTGCGGGTTCGCGCACTGGAGTTTCTCGGTTCCATCGGTGAGATGAACCCGCAGCCTGCGCTCACGGCTCTCGTCAATCAAACATCCGATCCCGTGCTTGCCGTGGAGGCGCTGAACTCGGTCGTGTGGTTCAAGGATCACTTCGATGGGAAATACCCCGTGCAGCGCAGCGATTTCCATCCCGCCAAGAACGGCGGGGACATCGACGACAGGCTCAATTACATCAACGGCGTGCCGTATCCGTCAGGGGGAAAGGCGAAGAAGAAGGGCAAGAAATAGCAGCCGTTATTTCTTGGGCGCCCCTTCTTTGTACTTGGCCATCATTTCCTGAAACTTCTTGTTCAGCGCCTGATACTCGGGGCTTTTGCGGTCGAGCTTGTTGCGCTCGGCTGCGATCGCCTTGATCTCGGCGGCCATTGCACGGCGTTCCTCAGCGGCTTTGACGGCAGAAGTGTCCACTTTGACCTCCACGTCGTCCCAGTCGTCGGTGCGGAAGACGGAGGCGGGCAGGCCATCGCTGTTGATGAGATTCGCGCCTTCGGGATTGCAGGCCCAGGCATAGCGCACGGCCACGGGTTGCTTCACGTCGGCGCTGCTGACGATGACCGCGTCCTTGCCGTCGATCTTCGCATCAGCCCACTTCCACACTTTGTCCGCACCAGCGATCTCGAAGCGCTTCAGCGGTCCTCCATCACGCGATTTCAAGCCGGTGCCCGCTTGATCGAAGGTCACGCGGATCGCACCGTCCTGCGCGGTGCTCGCTTTGAACAACGGACCGGAGTAAATGAGGTCCTTGCCATAGTCCTTTGCCAAGGCCCAGCGCGCGAGGCGCTCGCCGGGATCCTGTTTGTTCTTGGGGTGGATGTCGTTCGCTTCGCCGACGTCGTTGATGATCGCCATGCCGGTCTTCGGCGTGGTGTCGAGCACGAGGCGCATGCGATCCTGCACCAGCGGCCATGGATCCGGTGTTCCGGGTTCGGTCGACGGCGCGCGGTAGTTCGCGAGCTGCATGAAGTAGAACGAGAACTCATCACCCCAGCGCTTGCGCCAGTCGTTGATCATGAGCGGAAGCGTCTGGTCGTAGGGGACGGCTCCGGCCTTCGCATTGCCCTCGCCCTGATACCAGATCGCCCCGCGCATCGTGTAGCCGGCGAAAGGATGAATCATTGAGGCGAAAAGAACGCCGGGTTTTCCTTCGGTCAGCAGCGGACGTTTGGGCACGTCGGGCTTTTTCGGCAGTCGCTTGCGTTCTTCGGCGGATTTGCCCTTCGCCGCGGCGATCGTGGTCTTCCACTGCTCCAGTTTCGTTGCGTAAGCCGCATTCGCCTTGGCCTGATCGTAGCCCGCTTCGTCCTTCATCATCGCATCGACGAGCGCTTTCGTGCCCGGCAGAGTGTTCAATGCCTCGCGGCTCGTAAATGTCTCCACCGGCTTGCCACCCCAAGCGGATTTGATCGCGCCGACAGGAATGCCGAGCTCCAAGTGCAGCTTTCGCGCGAAGAAAAACGCCACAGCGGAGAAGCCCGGGACCGTTTCGGGCGTCGAGGCCTGCCATTCACCCTCGATGTCGTCTTGATTCTCCGCCGCGGTCACCAACGGCGCGTTGAACATGCGCAGCGCCGGATGATTCGACTCCTTGATGAGCCCTTCATACTGCGGCGAGCGGTTCATCGTGTAAAACATGTTCGACTGTCCCGATGCGAACCACACCTCGCCCACGAGCACGTCTTGGATCTCGATCTTGTCCGCACCCGCTGAGATCGTGAGCGCTGCGCCCTTCGCATCTGCGGAACCGGTTTCAATCTGTGCACGCCATTTGCCATCCGCATCTGCCTTGGCCGTGGCCGATTTTCCTTTGAATTCGATCTTCACCTCCGCGCCTGCGTCCGCTTTTCCCCAGATGGCGGCGGCACGCTCGCGTTGGAGGATCATGTGATCCGAGAAGAAGTGCGGCAGTTTCAGCTCCGCGAGGAGCAGGGACGGCGAGAGAAAGAGGAAAGTGAGGATGCGTTTCATGGTGGGAGCGGTGGTGGGAACGATTTCAGGGCCGGTGTTTATCGAAGGTCTTCTGGTGATGACGCATGATGTCGTCTCCCTTCACGTCGTAGCTGCCGGTGGCGGTGTGCGGCACGTCGGGGATGGAGAGGAACTCGTGGGCGATGCCGAGCTCCTTCAGGTAGGCGGAGAACTGGAGGTTGAACTCGTAGTTGAAGCACTTCGTGCCGTCCCACACGAGGATGTTCAGCGCGGGTTTGTCCGGACGGGCCGCGTAGGCCTTGGCGAGGCCCCAGGCGTTGTAGCCGACGGGCAGGAAACGCAGGGTCTCGGATTCGTAGCCGTCGTTTTCCTGAATGTGCTTTTCAGGACCGTAGCCGGAGCCGCCCGGCGCGACGGAGAGAAACAGCTCCGGATGCTTGAACATGATGCGCGTCGTTCCGCGCCCGCCCTGCGAGTAACCTTCCAGCGCGCGGCCTTCGCGCGTGCCCCAGGTGCGGTAGGTCGCGTCGATGTATGGGACCAGCTCCTTCACAAAGACCGACTCGCCCATGCCGTTCTTCATCTCCGGCATGTCATACCAGCTCACCGGACCGCCATTTGGGAAGACGTAGATCGTCGGCTTGATGGTACCCTTCTTGATCGCCGCATCGACATAGGTGGCGAGCTTTACGCTTTTGCTCTCGCCGCCGGGACGACCGCCGTGCAGATGATAGACGACCGGATACCGCTCCCGGCTCGTTTCATAGCCCGGCGGCAGGTAGATGTAGTAGCCCACGTCGATGCCCATGGACGGACTCTTGAAAGTCGCATGCGTCATCGTCGGCGGCAGGATCTTCTTGGCCCATTCGGCATTCTGCATCGGCGAAACCCACGCGAATGGCGGTGATTCGGCGGCCTTGGCCTTTTTCGCGGTTTGAGCGAAAGCGAGGCCGGTGGAGGCGATGAGGAGGCAAAGGGTGGCTCGGAGCATCCACCTTGAACGAGGCTCGCCGGGCCATGCTGCCGTAGATTCGACGGGCGGTCGAAGCTACGCAAAGATGCCCTTTTCACGACCTCGCCAGCACATCCGTGAGGCGGAAGTCGCTACCGGCGTAGCGATAGGTGAGCTTCAAGTGATCGATGCCGAGGAGATGCAGGATCGTGGCGTGGAGGTCGTGCATGTGGACCTTGTCGCGCACGGCGTAGTAGCCGAATTCGTCGGTCTCGCCATACGCGAGGCCGCCTTTCAAGAACACCGCCGGCGAGCCACATGGTGAACCCCTGCGGATTGTGATCACGACCGTTCGAGCCCTGCACGATCGGCGTAAGTACTGAATTCGCCGCCCCAGACGACGAGCGTGTCTTCGAGCATGCCGCGCTGCTTCAAATCGGCGAGCAGACCTGCGATGGGACGATCGACCGCGGCGGCGTTCTTGGTGTGACCGCCGACGAGATTCGAATGCTGGTCCCAGACATTCGGCGTTGACCTGGATGTAGCGCACGCCTGCCTCGGCAAAGCGCCGCGCGAGCAGGCACTGGCGGCTGTAGTTGTCGGTCGTTTCCATGGCCGATGCCAGAGCGCTTTGATGTGCTCGGGTTCGTGATCGATGTCCATGACGCCGAGCTTCGCGCCGCATGCGAAACGCGAGCCCATGCTTTGAATCATGCCCTCGATCGGCGCGTGGCGCGTGCGCTCGAACTCGCGGTTCATCGCCTGCAGCAGTTTCGAGCTTGGCAGCTGACGCTCGGAGTCGCCGCCGGAGTCGAGGAAGCGGAAGGTGGCGTCCTTGCCGAGCTTGCCCGCGCGGCCGACGGTCGTGCCCTGATGCGCGGCGGGAAGGAAGGCGCTGCCGTAGTTGCGCGGGCCGCCGTGTGTGGCGGGCGGGCTGATGCTGACGAACGCGGGCAGATCGGCATTGTCGGTGCCGAGGCTGTAGCTGATCCATGAGCCCATCGATGGACGCACGAAGTTGTCCGAGCCAGTGTGGATCATGCACACCGCCTGGCCGTGCGACTGGCCTTTGCTCTGCATGGAGCGGATGACGCAGAGGTCGTCGAGACGCTTTGAGACTTCGGGAAACAGATCGCTGCCCCACAGGCCCGCCTCGCCATGCTGCTGAAACTTCCACGGCGAACCGAGCAGTTTTGCCTGCGCCGTCGCGGACGGGTCGAGATTCTTGGCAGGTGCGAAGGGCAGCTTCTTGCCATCCATCTGCTGGAGCTTCGGTTTGTAATCAAACGTGTCCACCTGCGACGGGCCGCCGTGCATGAACAGGAAGATCACGCGCTTCGCCCGCGGTGTGTGATGCAGCCCGCGCGGCAGGCTGGCCGCAGTGGCGAGGCCGTTGAACGCGAGCGAGCCAAAGCCGCACGCGGCGGTTTTCAACGCGGTGCGGCGGCTGATTTGAGGAAGGGCATTCATGGCATCAATCGAGAAACAAAAACTCGGTGGAGGCGAGCAGCACGAGCGAGATCGGCGAGCGCCTGCTCGCGGTCATTGCCGGACTGCTCGACGAAATCGGTCGCACGCTTCGCGCTCGAGGAATCCGGCGGCGACCGAGGATGAAGATCCGCGCAGCCACGACGGCCCCGGCTGCAGCTTCAGCAGCGTGGCGGCCTGTTTCTGCAAAAACTCGCTGTTGAAGATACAGCGCCTGTGTGGGCACGGTGAGCGGGCGGTCGCCGGAGACCATCTCGATCTTCGCTGCGTCGAAGATCCTCGGTTCTCGGGGGCGAGGTTGTTGCGCGCGACGGGCAGGTAGATGCTGCGACGGCGTTCCTGGTCGAACTTCATCGGCTTGTCGAGATCTTCGCCAAGTCAGCGCCGTGGCATCAGCCTGCTCGAGATTGAGATCACCGGCGAGGAAGAGCAGGCTGTCGCGAATCTCTTCTGCCGTGAGACGACGATAGGAGCGGCGGCCGAGCAAACGATTCTCTGGATCGGCGATGGTGCGCGGTGATTTCGCCTCGGCGGCGAGCTGGTAAGTGCGGCTGAGCACCATTTCGCGGATCAGCGTCTTGAACGAACCGCCGCTGGCGCGGAATTTCGCGGCGAGGTGATCGAGCAGCGCGGGATGCGTCGGCTTTTCGCCCTGCACGCCGAAGTTGTCCACGGTGCTGACGATGCCGCGTCCGAAAAGCTGCGCCCACAGGCGGTTCACGATCACACGATCGAGCAGCGCGTTCTCCTCGCTCGTCATCCACGAGGCGAGCTGCAATCGACCGCTGGAGCCCGGCGCGATCTTCGGCGGAGCGCCGCGAAATAGTACGCTGGGATAGCTGCGCGCGATTTTCGGGCCCAGCTGGCCGACCTCGCCACGCACACGCAGATGAATGTCGCCCGCGTCGCGTGCATCGCGCGGCGCCATCGCCAGGTCGGCGTCTTTGAGCTCGTTGATCTGCTTGCCCAGTTCCTTCGTCAGATCTTCGCTTTGCATCGTCAGCAGCGGATCGCCGGTGCCTTTGCCGTTGACCATCGCGAGTGCGGTGGCCTCGCGTTCGATGTCGCGCTCGGAGATGAACTGCACGGCATCTACGATGACGTAGTCCTTCGTGCCCTCGGTGCGGACGATCACGTTCACGCGTCCGCCCTTTTCAAAATGAAAGCGGCCGATGGGTTCGAACAAGCCGCCGATGCTCGGCTTCTTCGTCTGATCAAAGACGATCTCATGCACGCCGTCGAAGGCCTCGACGGTGATCGGCACATGCTTGTCGCAGTTCGTTTTGGCCGGATACGCGAGCCGAACCTCATACACGCCGGTCTCCGGCAGGGTGCCGCGAAACACGGCCTGCTTCTCGCCTTTGCCCTTCTTGTCATCGTGAATGTAGAAGTCGCCGAAGCGGTTCTTCGAAAGGCTCGACTGCTTCCAGTCTCCGACGAGTTCCGCATCCGCCTCGTCGCAGATCACACCGGCCAGCGGCAGTTTTTCGAGCGACATCTTGCCGCCGACCTTCCTCATGAAATCGCGTTCCACTTTCAATCGCATCGCGAGTTCGAGGCGTTCGACTTTGTGCACGAGATCGGACATCGCAGGCTCGGGCTGCGGCAGCGCCTGCTCCACCCAGCTCGCCACGTTCACGCAGCCGTTGCGCGTGCCCATGACGACCTCAGTCGAGCGGAAGAAACCGGCGAGCGCGTAGTAGTCCTGCTGGCTGAAGGGGTCGAACTTGTGATCGTGGCAGCGTGCGCAGCCGATGGTGAGACCGAGGAAGGCGCGGCCGATCGTGTCGATCTGCTCGTCCGCCGTGTCGAGGTGCAGCTTCTCCTTGTCACGTTCCGTGAGCATCTTCGGCCCGAGCGCGAGGAAGGTGGAGGCGATCATCTGGCTGCGGCGCTGATCGGACGTCTTCGCCGGCATCAAATCGCCCGCGATCTGCTCGCGGATGAACTGGTAGAACGACTTGTCGTGATTGAAGGCGTCGATGACGTAGTTTCGATAACGCCAGGCCTGATAGAAGGTGTAGTTGCGGTCGCCGCCGTTCGAGTCCGCGTAGCGCACGAGATCCAGCCAGTGGCGCCCCCATTTTTCGCCGAACTGCGGGCTGTTGATCAGACGATCGACATAGGCAGACAGGTCAGACTTGTCAGACAGGTCCGACGACGGCGGCAAACCCGTGAGATCATAACTGAGCCGACGCATCAGCGTGCGCCTGTCAGCATCGGCGGCAGGCGTGAGACCCTTGGCTTCGAGTTCCGCGAGGATGAAGGCATCGAGGTCCTTGCGCGGCCAGTCCTTCTGCTTCACAGCGGGCAGCGGCGTGTTTTGCAACGCACGAAACGCCCAGCCCTGGCGTGCGGTCTCGAAGTCGATCGTCTTTTTCTTCACTACTTCCCCCAGCGCCGCATCCCGTGGATCCGGGGCACCCATCGCGATCCATTGCTCCAGAACGCGGATGTCCTGCGGCGAAAGCTTGGACTTCGGCGGCATCTGCAGCTTGTCATCCTGATAGCTGACGCTGTGCATTAGCAGGCTGTTGCCCGGGTTGCCCGGAATCACCGCCGCGCCCGCATCACCGCCGATCTGCCAGCCTTCCTTGCGATCCAGCAGCAGCCCGCCCTTTCGCTTCCCCGCCTCCTGCGAGTGGCACTCGTAGCAATGCTTCACCAGCAACGGCCGCACCTTCCCCTCAAAAAACGCCACGCCATCCGCCGCCGATGCACCGGCGGTCGAGAGAACGAGCAGGACTGGAAGAGAAAGGCGAAAACGCACGAGGAAAGAAGGCAGAAACGGAGGGCTTTTGGACAAGAAAAGATCGGTTCGGGGAATCCTCCTCTTTCCGCAACTCCGTTTCTTCTACCAGTCGGCAGACTAATCGCTTCAACAGTTGATTGCTCGTCCGACGGGCATTTGCGGGTGCGTTCCGCGCCGCCTGTCAAGGCAAGTCCACCGCATGGCGCTTCGTATGACTGCCATGCCGCGACTCCTTTTCTCCGCCATCTTCACCTTTGCTTCGATTGTCAGCCTGACTGCAGCGGAATTGCGGATCGCGACTTTCAAGGCGGATGCCACACCGCCGCTCGGATCACCGCTGTGCAACGGCGCGGTGAAGCCGGTGAAGGAGATCGTCACACCGCTGACCGCACGCGGCGTGGTGCTGCTGGGTGCGGGTGATCCGATCGTGCTCTGCGCGTTCGACTGGGTGGGCATCGGCAACGAAGGCCATGACGCCTATCGCGAGACGCTCGCGAAGGCCGCCGGCACGTCGATGGATCGTGTGACCGTGCACACGCTGCACCAGCACGACGCACCGGGCAGTGATCTGGCCACGGAGCGCCTGCTCGCGGAGCATGGCCTTGGCGGCAAGTTTTCCAATGCGGCGCTCGATCGTGAAGTGATGCAACGGCTCACCGCCGCCGTGGAGGACTCGCTCCCCAAGGCGCAGACCGTGACACAGATCGGACTGGGCTCGGGCAAGGTGGAGCACGTTGCCTCCAATCGCCGCATCCTCGGGCCACTGGGCAAGGTCATCCTGCAACGCCAAAGCTCCGGCGGCAAAAATCCGGCCGCTCGTGAAGCGCCGGAAGGCACGATTGATCCGCTGGTGCGGCTCATCTCGTTTTGGAACGGCGACACGCCCGTGGCCGTGCTCACCTACTACGCCACGCATCCGCAGAGCTACTATGGACAGGGCTCGGTGAACTGGGACTTCGTCGGCATGGCGCGTGAGATGCGAGCCGAAGCGTTGCCGGGTGTCGCGTGCATTCATTTCGACGGAGCAGGCGGCAATGTGGCCGCTGGCAAATACAACGACGGCTCCAAGGACAATCGGCCGGTGCTCGCACAACGTCTCGCGAACGGCATGAAGCTCGCGTGGGAGTCGCAGACAAAGCATCCCATCACGGCCGCTGACGTGAAGTGGACTGTCGAACCGGTTGCCATGCCGGTGCGCGACACGCTCGTCGAGCATGCCCTGCTCAAGAAGATCGACGACCCGTCGCAAAAGGTGCCCGATCGACTCCGCGCCGCACGCGACCTGACTTTCCTGCGTCGCACACGCGGCGGGCATCGGATTCCGTTGAACTGCCTTCAGCTCGGCCCCGCCCGTGTGCTGCACATGCCGGGCGAGCTGTTTGTGGAGTATCAACTCGCGGCCCAGCAGATGCGTCCGGGTGAATTCATCGCGATGGCGGCCTACGGCGACTATGGCACGGGCTACATCGGCACGGAGATCGCCTACGGTCAGGGTGGCTATGAGACGGGCATCGTCTCCCGTGTGGCGCCACAGGTGGAAAAGGTGCTCATGGACGGCATGCGGAAATTGCTGGAGGTGCAGCCTTGAGCATCGCCGCACGCTCGCCATAGAAACGGCTCCCCAACCCACCCGCGACGATCATGCGACTTCAAGACCAGGTCATTCTCATCACCGGCAGCACCACCGGCATCGGCGAATTCATGGCACGACGTTTCGTTGCCGAAGGCGCCAAAGTCATCCTGCATGGCCGTGATGCCGCGCGTGGTGAGGTGCTGCGGAAAGAGCTTGGCGAGGACAAGTCGGCGTTTTGCCAGGGCAGCCTCGAAGACGCCGCCTATCCCGAAAAGCTCGCCGCTGATGCGATCGCGGCCTTTGGCAAAGTGGATGCGCTGGTGAACAACGCCGCGCTCACGATTCGCGGACGCATCGCCGACACTGATGCGGCGTTTTTTGACCGCATGATGGCCGTGAACGCCCGGGCCCCGATGCTGCTCATTCGCGCGCTTTTGCCCGAATTGAAAAAGAACCAGGGCGTCGTGCTGAACATCGGCTCCGTGCTCGCCCACTGCGGCCAGGCCAACATGCTCGCCTACTCCATGTCCAAAGGCGCGCTGATGACCATGACGCGCAACCTAGCGGATTCGCTCGGCATGGATCGGGTGCGCGTGAACCAGCTCAACGTCGGCTGGACGCTCACGGACAACGAATACCAGGTCAAAATTGGCGACGGCCTCGGCGAAGGCTGGCCGGAACGTCTGCCACCGCAGGTCGTGCCGATGGGCCGTCTGTTGCAGCCTGAAGACATCGCCGCCGCCGCGGTCTATTGGGTCGGCCGCGAAAGCTACCCGGTCACCGGAACCGTGGCGGAACTCGAGCAGTATCCGATCATCGGCCGCTACGCGAACGCCGAAGGCGACGAGAAGAAGTGACGATTTGAACCGACGAACCAAGAACAAGAAACCAAGACCAACCCCATGAAACTGATCCGCTTTGGAAACCCTGGAGAAGAAAAGCCCGGCCTGATCCTCGATGACGGCCGTCGTATCGACGCGAGCGCTTTTGGCAGCGACTTTGATGAGAAGTTTTTCGGCGGCGATGGTCTGGAACGCCTTGCTGCCTGGGCGAAGGCCAATGCAGCTTCAGCGCCGACGGTGGATGCCAGCGTGCGTCTCGGTCCGTGCATCGCACGTCCGAGCAAGATCATCTGCATCGGTTTGAACTACGTCGATCACGCCAAAGAAAGTGGCATGCCGATTCCGGCGGAGCCTATCGTCTTCTTTAAGGCCACCAGCGCTATCTGTGGACCGAATGACAACGTCGTCATCCCGAAAAACTCGAAGAAGACCGACTGGGAGGTCGAGCTCGCCTTCGTGATCGGCAAGAAAGCCAGCTATGTGTCCGAAGAGAATGCGATGAGCCATGTGGCCGGTTACTGCGTGCACAACGACTACAGCGAGCGCGAGTGGCAACTCGAGCGCGGCGGCCAGTGGGTCAAAGGCAAGAGCTGCGACACCTTCGCGCCGATCGGACCTTTCCTCGCCACGAGCGACGAGATTCCTGATCCGCAGAATTTGAAGCTGTGGCTCAAGCTGAACGGCAAGACGATTCAGAACAGCACCACCGCGCAGATGATCTTCGGCGTGAAGCAGTTGGTGAGCTACCTCAGCCAGTTCATGAGCCTGCTGCCCGGCGATATCATCACCACCGGCACGCCTCCTGGCGTCGGCCTCGGCTTCAAGCCCGATCCCGTCTTCATGAAGCCCGGCGACGTCATCGAACTCGGCGTCGAAGGCCTCGGCGAGCAGGGGCAGACGGCGGTGGCTGCTTCTTGAACTCCGGCGTCCTCCTACGTGCCCTGAAAACCCCGTTGACGCCCCCGATTTGGGGAATACTCTCCTGCTTCCGGGACGCATCATCAAATCATGATTCGTCCATATGTTTAACCCACACGCCCACCACCATGTCCCGTAGCTACATCTTTTCGTCCGAGTCCGTCGGCGAAGGTCATCCTGACAAAGTTTCCGACACCATCTCCGACGCCATCCTCGACGCCTGCCTCAAAGTCGACTCCAAGAGCCGCGTCGCCTGCGAGACCTTCGTGAAGAGCAATATTGTCGTCGTCGGCGGTGAAATCACCATTCCCAAGCTCCAGAACAAGAAGCTCGGCACCACCAAGCCCATCGACGAAGTCATCAACGTCGGCCAGGTCATTCGTGACGCGGTCCGCGGCATTGGCTACACGAATGCGGACGACGTTTTCCACGCCGACCAGATCTTCATCAACAACTACCTCACTATCCAGAGTCCCGACATCGCCCAGGGCGTGGACACGACCGCCGCCGAAGGCAAGAAGACTGCCGAGCAGGGCGCCGGCGACCAGGGGATCATGTTTGGCTACGCCTGCGACGAAACGCCCGAGCTCATGCCCGCGCCGATCATGTTTGCCCACCGCCTCGGCCGTGAGCTGACAAAGATCCGCAAGGCCGGCAAGGTCGCCAAATGGCTGCGTCCGGACGCGAAGTCTCAGGTTTCCGTGGAGTATGTCGATGGCAAGCCCACCCGCATCGTGAACGTCGTCATCTCCACCCAGCACGCCGCTGACGTGAGCCACGCCGAGATCGAGAAGTTCTGCATCGAGAAGGTCATCAAAAAGGTCCTTCCGAAGAGCATGCTCACCAAGAAGACTGAGTATCTCATTAACCCGACCGGCAAGTTTGTCATCGGTGGTCCTCAGGGCGACAGCGGCCTGACCGGACGCAAAATCATCGTTGATACCTACGGCGGAATGGGCCGTCACGGCGGTGGTGCCTTCTCCGGCAAGGATCCAACCAAGGTGGACCGCAGTGCTGCCTACATGGGCCGCTGGGTCGCGAAGAATGTCGTCGCCTCCGGCCTCGCCTCGAAGTGCGAAGTGCAGTTCGCCTATGCCATCGGTCACCCTGAGCCTGTCAGCGTTCATATCGACACCTTCGGCACCGGCACTATCAGCGACGACAAGATCCTCGCCGCCGTGCTCAAGGTCTTCTCCTTCAAGCCCGCCGACATCGTCAAGCAGCTCAAACTGCTCCGCCCCATCTACTCGAAGACCACCAACTACGGTCACTTCGGCAAGATCGGTGATCCCGACATCACCTGGGAGCAGACTGACAAGGCCGCCGCGCTCCAGAAGGCCGCGAAGTAACCCGGTCAATCCGCAAGTCTGAAGCCGCGCAGGGAAACCTGCGCGGCTTTTTTGTATCGCCGGGTATGATATCAGCGGGCCGCGGCAGCGATTTCTTCGGTGGTCAGGGCGCGGTCCCAGAGGGCGAATTCGTCCATGGCGCCGCTGAGATGCCGGATGGCGACACTGCCGTTTTTGTGTCCGTCACTCCAGTTGCCGAGTTCGGCGATGCCGAGTTTCAGCGGCGCGGGTTCCCTGATGGGCAGGCTGGCGAGCAATTCACCGTTGGCGAAGTGACTGACCCTGCTGGACGCCGGATCGAAGACGACAGCGAGATGCATCCAGCGACCGAAGCGTTCCGGCGTGAAAAAGACGGGGCTGTCGTAGTCGGTGTGCCGCTGTTTGCCGATGCCCGCCACGCCGAGGCGGATCTTCCCCTCGCGGGTGATTTGCCAATGCACCTTTCGATCCCCCCAGCCTTCGGACATGAAGAGCGAGTTGAAGGCGCGGTCGAGTCCGTTGACGCGGACCCAGACAGCCATGGTGAGAGCTTTGAGCTCGTCGGGAACGCTGAGGCGAACGCGGTCGCTCACATTGCGAAACTCCAGGGCGCCCTTGCCGGGCCAGCGCCCGGTGGTCCACGACGCGCCGACGATGCTGCCGTCTTCGATGTCCGCCCGTCCGACGGCGTGGTTTTCCAAAGAGCGGGCCGCCTCGTCGTCCTGAAAGTCAAAGCGCAGGCGCAGGCCGGTTGCAGTGTTCCTCTGGGCGCTTGCGGCCTGCCACTGCTGAAACTGTGACCGCTGCGACATCACTGTCCGGGCGTCGAGGTCGTTCAAGGACGCGAAGCTCGCCGCATCCGCCTGCAGCAGCGGTGACTGGGCGGTGAAGGCCATCGCCTGTCCCTCCGTGAGCGATTTCATGGCTTCGGATTCGCGATGCAGCTCGACCTCGCCCTTGAAAACATGAACCTCCGCACCGGCGGCACTGACGTCTAGGCCGAACTCGGTGCCGAGATCGACAATGGTTCCTTTGGGGGTGTTGATGCGGAAACCCTTCGCCTGTGGAGGGACGGACGCGCTGAGTTTCCCGCTGGTGCAGGTCGCCTCGCCGGAAGAGATGAGCCGGAGTTCTGCGGGGCCTTCGATCGAGACGCGTGCCCCCTGGTAGAATTCGATCTGTGCGACGCCGGACTTCAATTTGAGCAAGCCGGGCGAAAGCGGTGTGCCAGGCGCGATCTCGGCGGATTCCCACTCCATGTTCACCCCGCGAGTCAGCACGGCGACGGAAGCCGTCGTCTCTTCGGCATTCGACTCCAACCAGGGCAGCACGATCCATGCCCCCAACAGTGTGAAGCATGCGGCGATGGCCGCCACGGAGGACATCGTCGCAAAGGTGAAGCGGCGTTTCGGCAGTAGGACCGGCCGGGCGATGCCGCTTGTCGCGAGCGGTTTGGTGGCGCGCAGCATCGCATCCATGTCGAAATGCTGCAGGAGCCGCTCGCCGAGTTCGGGTTGCGAGAGGAGGAGTTCGTGCAGTGTCACCGCTTCAGCATCGCTGAGCGAGCCTTCGAGGTAGTGCTGAATCAGGGTGTCGGCGTCAGGCATGCGCAGGACCTCCTTGGTTCATGGATTGTTCGATGCAGTCGCGCAGTTTTTCCCGCACGCGGGAAAGTGCGCGGCAGACGGTGTCCGCCTTCATGTTGATCTGTTCGGCGATCTGTGGCGTGCCGATTTCGTTGTAATAATACAGCTCCACCAGTTCACGGCTTTTGTCCGGCAGCTTCTGAAGGCAGGTGCGCAGCACACCGATCTCCTCCTCGTATCGCGGCGGTGTTTCGCGTTCCTCTGCGAGCATGCGAATGTGATCGGCGAGCTTTTGGACCACATCCGGCTGCTGTCGCGAGCGCTCGCGCCACTGCCGCATGGCGATGTGTCGCGTCATGGTGGCCAACAGAGGCCGCGCATCCTTGCTCAGGTCCCACTGGGATTCCTTTGCCATGAATTCGAAGAACACCTGCTGTGTGATGTCGTCCATCAGGCCCGGCCAGGGCGCATACTTGAGCGCCACTCCCTTCACGAAGTCGTGATGGGAGAGAAAGACTTGAGCGGCGTGGGTTTCGGCAATGTTCATGAGGCTGCCACTATCTCACGCAGGGGAGGCAAACCGGACAGAAAAATCATTGGGTGGCGCGGATTGACAGAGCCGTCTTTTTGCCGCGTTTCCGGACGATGATCCGCCTCCTGCCGCTGCTTCTGTTTTGCGCCCTGTGCCCGTCGCTTTCCGCCCAGAAAGTCAAAAGCAAATCGAAGGGCAACAAAGGCAACGCCGACGACATGTGGGTGACTTCCCCCGTGCCGGAACTGCCGACGAATGTCACGCATCACACCTTCCGAAGCGAGTCGATGAAGCGCGAGGTGGGCTACTGCCTCTACCTGCCGCCGGGATACAGGAAGGACACTGATAAGCGCTATCCCGTGATCTACAACCTCCACGGAGCCGGCGGCAACGAGACGCGCACGGTGTACTCAGCCGTCGTGCTGCATGAAGGCATCGCCGCCGGCAGGCTGCCGGAAATCATCATGGTCTTTCCGAACGGCGGACGTTCGACGATGTACCAAGACAGCGGCGATGGCCGCTTCATGGCGGAGACGATGATGATCAAGGAATTGATCCCGCACATCGATGCGACCTGCCGCACCATCGCAGACCGCAAGGCCCGCTGCATCGAGGGTTTTAGCATGGGAGGGCGCGGCTCGACGAATCTGGCAATGAAGTATCCTCAAATGTTCGGATCTTTCTTCAATCAGAGCGGCAACGTCTATCACGTCTCCGACCCCGAAAATCTGCCCAACGCCTACCTCGGCGACGACCCTCAGCGGCTGCGCGACAACGACGCTTTCCTGAACCTCGCGAAGAACGTCGACTACATCAAAGCGAACATGCGCATCCAGGTCGCCTGCGGCACGGCCGACGATGGGCACCTCAAAACCGTGCGCCAATATCATGAAGCGCTGACCGCCGCCGGCGTGCCGCACAACTATTTCGAAGTCGAAGGCCTCGACCACAACCAGAAGAAAATGATCGACGGTCGCAAAGACACCTGGTTCGATTTTCATGTCGAATCTCTCAAGCTCAACCACGTCAACCTTCATTACCTCCAACCATGAAACATCTCCTCTGTCTCCCCGCCCTTTGCGTCTCCCTTTCCGCTGCCGAACCCGAACTGCTGTTTTCCGACGACTTCGAGCGCGATGAGGCGACGCCGGGTAAGGAGGACATTGGCAACGGTTGGACGAGCAACAGCGGTTGGCGTGCGAAAGGCCACCAACAGGTCGATCTGGTCGATGGCGTCATGCATGTCACAAAGCACGTGGAGGCGGATCATGGCGTCGCAATTTTCCATGATGTCGCGTTTCAAGACGGTGCGGTCGAACTGCGCTTCAAACTGGGTGACGGCGACGATCTCGGCGTTGATTTCGTCGACCGCGAACTGAAGACCGTGCATGCGGGGCATCTCTACATCGCCCGCGTGACCAACAAGGCCGTCACACTCACCGACTCGAAAACCGGTGGCATGGATCTCGAAATTCAAAAGCGGCGCAAAGCCGGCGACAAGTCGCCCGAACTGGCCGCACTGCTCAAAACGAAGACCAAATCCTTCAAGCTCGACCTCCAGCCCGACACCTGGCACAGCATGCACATCACCGTCGCAGGCGACACGATGAAAGTGAAGGTCGACGGCAAGGAGGCCGGATCCTTCAGCAGCGAAGGAATCGCGCATCCGACGAAGCGGATGATCACTCTGGCCGTCAACAAATCGGCGGACGTCGACGATGTGAAAGTGTGGAAGTTGAAGTAGGCGAAGATGCGCTTTGTTGCCGTCATTTTGATCTGGGCCACGACCGGCTTCGCCCAGCCTCACCACGAGGTCGTGCCCGACTGGCCTGTTCTGCCGGAAGGACATGTGCTCGGCCTTTGCGCCGGAGTCGGTGTCGATGCGCAGAACCGCGTGTTCATTTTTCACCGCAGCGGGCGGAAGTGGTCGAATCCGTTTCCGAAGGAAGCAATCGCGGAGCCGACGGTGAGCGTGATCGATGGTGCGACGGGCACGCTGCTGAATTCGTGGGGTGAAAACCGCTTCATCATGCCGCACGGACTGACTGTCGATTACGAAGGCAATCTTTGGCTGACGGATGTGGGGCTGCATCAAGTCTTCAAATGCACGCCGGAGGGCAAAGTGCTGCTCACGCTCGGCGAGCGTAGGAAGCCGGGTGACGATCATGCGCATTTCAACCTGCCCACCGACGTCGCCATACTGCGCGACGGCACCTTTTACGTAAGCGACGGCTACAGGAACTCACGCGTGGTCAAATTCAGTCCCAAAGGAAAATATGAGTTCGAATGGGGCGCAAAAGGAACTGGAGAAGGGGAGTTCAACCTGCCGCATGGCATCGCCATCGACGTGCAGGGACGGGTGATCGTTTGCGATCGCGAAAACGAGCGACTCCAAGTTTTCGGAGCGAAGGGGCTTTTCCTTCACGCGTGGAAAAGCACACAAATCGGCAAACCCTACGGCATCGAAACCGGTCCGAATGGTCACCTGTTTGTCATCGACGGAGGATCGCCTTCGCTGAAGCCCGAATTGCGCGGAAAAGCTCTCGAACTCGATTCGGATGGCAACGTGCTCGACATCTTCGGCTCCTTTGGTACCGGTCCCGGTCAGTTTCAGTTGGGGCACGACATCGCGGTGGGACCGGACGGTGCGGTGTATGTCACCGAAGGCACGGGAGCGCGGGTGCAGAAATTTGTGCGGTGGAAATGATCTGCCAAATCGTCGGGCTTTGTCGCGTAGTTTGCAGACCATGACCAGTCGCCGTCAATTTATTGCTACAACCGCCCTTGCGTTTCCATTCGTCGCCCGCGGGGCGGAGTCTGGAGCGAAGGTTCTCGAAACGAAAGTCATCTCACAGCAGCCGGAGTTTTACCACGGCTGGCCGACCGTGGCGCAGCGGGCGAATGGCGAGTTGTGGGTTTCGTGCTCCGGTGGACGTGAGGCGCACGTCTGTCCGTTTGGCAAGGTTGTGGCGATGAAGTCGACGAATCACGGAGGCAGCTGGTCCGAGCCGCGGGTGATTTACGACGGACCGATCGATGATCGCGATTCAGGCGTCCTGGAGACTGCGAAGGGCACGCTGTTGATCACTACTTTCACATCGCTAGCCTACGAGGCCTCCTTCAAAAAAGCGGCGGCCATGGCGGAACTGACTCCGCAGGGGTGGGTGACCAAAGCGATGCCAGCGGAGCGCTACGCCCGTTGGAAAGCCGCTCACGAGAAGCTCAATGATGCCGAGCGTCTGGCGCAGCTTGGCGAATGGGTTCTGCGTTCCACCGACGGCGGCGAGAGCTGGTCGCAGCCGATCCCCACCGTCGTGAATAGTCCGCATGGTCCCATCCAGCTGAGTGACGGTCGCCTTCTCTACGCCGGGAAACAGCTTTGGACTGGTCAGAAGAAGATCGGTGTGGCGGAGTCGAAGGATGATGGACTCACCTGGCAGTGGCTCGCGGAGATTCCGACCCGCCCGGGCGATGACGTCGTAAGCGGTTACCACGAGTTGCATGCCGTCGAAGCCGCGGACGGCACCCTCATCGCGCAGATTCGCAATCACAACACGGCGAACAAAGGTGAGACGCTGCAGAGCGAGTCGAGGGACGGCGGCAAGACTTGGAGCGAGCCGCATTCCATTGGGGTGTGGGGCCTGCCCTCGCATCTGCTGCGCCTGCGCGACGGCCGGCTGCTCATGACTTACGGCCACCGCCGGAAGCCGTTTGGCAATCAGGCACGCGTCAGCACGGACAACGGCCTCACATGGGGAGAGGCGATGATTCTTTCCGGTGACGGGATCGGCGGTGACCTGGGGTATCCCAGCACGGTGGAACTGCCTGACGGCACGCTGTTGACGGTGTGGTACGAAAAGATGGCGGAGCAGCCGCTCGCGGTGCTTCGCCAGGCGACTTGGAGTATTGGATAACGCTGCGCGTCAGCGGATCCGCATTCCCTGCATGCGTGCCTGCATGCCTTCGAGCATGGGTGCCATTTTCATCCTGGCACCAAGCGGGGCTTCCTTGAAAAAGAGCTCCATGTCTTTGCTGAAATTCTTTTCAAACGCGACGGGGTCGTCACCCAGCATCAACTGCATTTCCGGATTGTCGGCAGCGCGTTTTTTCATATCCCGAAAGATGCCTCCAATGATGCGTCGGCGGTCGTCGGCGGGCAGCTTTTCGATGCCTTTCATCACGATGCGGAAGCTGTCCGCGACGGTTCGGCCGACGTAGCTGCTTTTTTCATCGTCAGTGAGCGAGTCGAAAAAGCGGTCCATGGGTTCCTGGCCGTTTTCGCGCATGGTGTTGCGCTGGTTGAGGTCCAGCTTGATGACGGAGGCAATGACCTTCTCGAGATGCTCGCCCCGTTGCGTCGCACTGAGGTTTTCGTTTTCAAGCCAAGGCGCGTCGGCCATGAGCGCGAGCGTCTTTTCAGGAGTGAAGACAGAATCCTCGGTCACCCACATCACGGCGGCAACACCGCCCCACACGAGAATGAGGAAGGCGGTGATTTGGAGCCAGAAACGTTGCAGGTTCATCGGTCGAACGGAAGTAGAGCGATGCCAAGCGGGTGGACAAGGGCAAGATCAGTGGGGGATTGCGATAACGGGCGAACGATGCGAACCGTGTTTCAGAACAGCCGACTTTCGCGATGACCGCCCTGCTTCTCGATCCCATCTATCAGCAGCATGATCCGGGTCCGGGGCATCCGGAGAGCATTCAGCGCCACGTCGCCGTTACCCGGGCGCTGACCCAGGCGGGGATCGTGGCGGGAACGCTGGCGGTCCAGCCCCGAACTGCGACCCCGGATGAAATTGTGCTTTGTCACGATCCGGCCTACATCCGCACGGCCCGGGAGGATGTGGAGTCCGGCCTCGACGACCTCAGTACAGGGGACACTGCTATTTGTGCGAGATCCTACGAGGTCGCTACCAAGGCGGTGGGCGGTGTCTTGAACGCCGTCGATGCGGTGTTCTCCGGCAGGGCAGGGAACGCCTTCTGCGCCGTGCGCCCGCCGGGGCATCATGCGCGGCCCGGCCAAGGGATGGGCTTCTGCCTGTTCAACAACATCGCCATCGCCGCCCGACATGCGCAGCAGCAGCACGGGGCGCAAAAGATCGCCATCGTGGATTGGGACGTGCATCACGGCAACGGCACGCAGGACATCTTCTATGGAGACGGCAGTGTGCTCTTTGCCAGCACGCACCAAAGTCCGCTCTACCCGTTTACCGGCCATGCGGATGAAACGGGTTCCGGAAAGGGGCTCGGCAGCACGCTGAATTTTCCATTCCCGTCACGAACCGGCATGAGCGCCATCGGCGCCGCCTTCACGGACCGCCTGCTTCCGGCCATCGACCGTTTCAAACCGGACCTGATCCTCATCTCCGCGGGGTTTGACTCCCGCATAGACGATCCGCTGGGCCAGTTTCGCCTGACGGACGACGATTTCGTCACACTGACCCGGTTGCTGATGGAGTCCGCCGCCACGCACTGCCAGAAACGCCTGATTTCCGTGCTTGAGGGGGGCTACAACATTCAGGGTCTTGCCAGCGCGGTCACGGCTCATGTGAGCGAATTGATGGCGTGAAAGACTCAAGCGTGCCGTTGACAGCAGCCGGGTTTCATCGCTACTCAAGACGCGTCACATTTGCATGAATCTGCCCAACAAACTCACCCTCTCCCGCCTCGTGCTGACGGGCGTCTTCGTGGTGTGTTTCTACCTTCCCTGGACGAACGCCATCTCCATCGCGATGATCGTTTTTGGTGTCGCGTCGGCCACGGACTACTTCGACGGCCAAATCGCCCGCGCTCGGGGCATCGTGACGAATTTCGGCAAGCTCTTCGACCCCCTCGCGGACAAGATCCTCATCGCCGCCGCCTTCATCCTGCTGACTTCGGACAAGACGATTCCGCAGGAACTGCGCATGCCCGCATGGATCGCGATCATCATTCTGGCCCGCGAGTTTTTTGTGACGGGAATCCGTCTGGTGGCCGCCGGTCAGGGCGCGGTGCTGGCGGCGGAGAGACTGGGCAAGCACAAGATGCTCTGGCAGATCCTGACCGTGATTTATTTCATGATGCGGCAAGCTTCCACGGAGCCCCTTTTCGGTTTCATGCGACCGGCGTTTACGGTCAATCCGGGTGTCGAGCAGGTCGTGGCCTCGTCCATTGTTTATTTCACCACGCTGCTGACGCTGGTGTCCGGTTTCAGCTATTTTTGGAAGAATCGTCGTCTCTTTGACGATGCCTGACGGATTATCGCAGATCATGAAAGCTGAAGAACAAATCACCGCTCTTGGATTGACCCTGCCACCAGCTCCGCCTCGCGGCGGTGTTTACAAGCCGGTGGTCGTAGTCGGGGGCATCGCCTACGTCTCAGGCCACGGTCCGTATCGCGGCGAAGGAGACTACATCACCGGCCGTGTGGGTGACGATCTCGATCTCGCTCAAGGGAAGGAGGCCGCCCGCCAAACCGGACTCGCGCTGTTGGCGACGCTTCGCGGCGAACTGGGCAGTCTCGACCGCGTGAAGCGCGTGGTGAAACTCCTCGGCATGGTGAACTGCACGCCTGACTTCCCGGATCATCCGAAGGTGATCAACGGTTGCAGCGAGCTCTTCGGCCAGGTTTGGGGCGAGGAAGATGGGATCGGCGCACGCAGCGCGGTGGGCATGGGATCTTTGCCCGGAAACATCGCCGTGGAGATTGAGGGCATCTTCGAACTGCATTAAAAAGCCCGCGCTGTTGCCAGCGCAGGCTCGGGACGTAGACCTCAGAGCGGAGGGTCAGTACCAGCGGGAATTCCAACCCAGGCCGGAACCAAAGAGGCTACTGTAACCAAACGGGCTGCCGAATCCCGACCTGTAGTAGCTGGGGCGATAGTAGCTCGGGCGGTAGCAGTAGTTGGGACTGCGGTAGCTTGAGTAGTAGGGGCGGGAGTACGAATACCGGCTGCCGTAGACTGGACCGCTGCGCACGTAGTAGCTGCGGTCGCGGCTGGCGCCGATGGCGTTGCCGGCGAGTCCGCCCAGCACGCCGCCGATGAGGGCACCCTGCAGGGGCCGACGGCTTTGATTGCCGATGATTCCGCCGAGAAGAGCGCCTCCGGCGGCACCATAAACGGTCCCTCTCTGCTGGTTGGAGCTGTAGCCGTTCCCGTAGCCGTAGTAGGGATACTCGCAGGAAGTCAGCATCAGGGAGACACCGGCGAGCGCGATCAGGACAAGTCGAATGGGATGCGTTTTCATGATGGAAAATTGCGCGGCTGATTAGCGCATGAAGCTTTTGACCCGTTCAATCGCGATTTATTCGCTCGATGGAAAAAAATGCAGGCACGACCATGGAGTGGTCGTGGTTTTTATGGATTTATCTTCCGTTTGGACGGAAATCTCTCAGAAGGCAATGATCTGAAAGGGCAGACTGTCCTTAATCTTCACATCGGGCGGTGTGCTCATCAGTTTTTCAAACTGCCGGGCCCACTCGCGAATGGCGTACTTGGCCTGTCCTGACGGAAAAAGTTCCTGAGGGAAAAAGATGAAGAGTGATTTCGCCTCCTCCTTGTCGGCGAACTCGAAGAGCGATTCTTTTGTCTGGGGCTCGACGAGGACGCCTTCAATCGCGATCATGCCACGTGCCGGCTTTGCAAGCATATCACCGACCATCGGCAGAGTCACGAGGTCCACCGCTTCACGCACCGCCAATCCGGTCAGGGTGTTTGGCTCCCACTCAAAGATTGAGAGGTTCAGCGTCATGGCGTCTTTGCTCGGTTCGTTCGTCAGCTTGTAGCGCGACTTTTTGTTTCTCTTGAAGGCGTTCGCAAACTTCTCGCGGGTGTATTTGGCGAGGACGGCCATCTTTTCATTCCGGCGCTCCTCGCTAAACTCGAGCTTCACGAGCTTCTGCTTCATGGGACGGAGATAATCCGTCGTCACCGGGGCGATGTAGATGTGTTGGACCTTCTCTGCGGCGCCTTGCACGCGTTCGCTCGGATTCCACCAGTTGCCGAGGAAGGGGGAGCGCTTCCGGTTTTCCTGCAGTTCACTGGCATGTGGAAGGAAATCGGTCGGGGCCACATGCACTGCCGCCACCACGCTTTTTGCAGTACGACAGGAAATCATCATCCAGGGGAGTAGAAGAAAAACGGCGAGGCGATACAATCTCATCAACGATCGGAACGTAACTTGTGGATACGAGGGGTTTAGGGTCCGAATATTTCACAAATATCGGCGAAGTCGCCTCGATTTCTGGAACAAACTTGTCTGCCGCATTTGCGCCTCCAGCAGCGGGGTGTTAGCGTACTCATCTTGTCTCGTGGCGAATGTCGTTTCGGGACGCCACCCCGACCGCACATTCTCCTCACATGGCCTGGCTTTCCTCTCTCGGCGCCTTCGGCGAGACCCTCCGCTTCATCATCCTCATTCTCGAGGTGATCATGGTCTTCAACCTCATGATCGTCGTCCACGAATGGGGGCATTTCCTTGCTGCTCGCTGGCGCGGATTGAAGGTGGAAAAATTCTACATCTGGTTCGGCAAGCCGCTTTGGCGCAAGACCATTAACGGCGTCGAATACGGTGTTGGCAGCATCCCGGCGGGCGGATTCGTGGCCCTGCCCCAGATGGCCCCCATGGGCGGCTTGGAAGGCGAATCTTCCAATGACGAACCCCTGCCGCCGATCAAGCCGTTGGACAAGATCATCGTCGCATTTGCCGGTCCACTTTTCAGCTTCCTGCTGGCCTGCGTCTTCGCTGTCGCCGTCTGGGCCGTCGGCAAGCCGCAAAGTGAGGCGCACACCACCACCATCGTCGGCCATGTGGCTGAGAGCAGCCCGGCCATGAAGGCCGGAATCCTCCCCGGAGACAAGGTTCTCAGCGTGGACGGCCAGCCGGTGAAACGCTTCGAGGGACTCGTGGACAGTGTGCGCTGGGCCGTGGTAGCCAGCGAAGGTGATACCATACCCTTCGAGGTCGAGCGTCCCGGGAAAGGCGTGCTGAAATTTGCTGTGGATCCAAAGGCCTGGCCACAACTTGATGAAACGAAAGCCGAGCCCAAATCGTGGTGGAGCTCGATTTTCAAGCGCCCCGACCTTCGGGACATCGGACTTCAAGGGCAGATGACGCCCATGGTCGGCAAGGTGTCCGAAAACAGCCCCGCTGCCGACGCCGGTCTCAAGGCGAACGATCTTGTGGTGCGAATGGACGGCCAGCCTATCCGCAGCCCGGGGGATCTCAGTGACTACATTAAGGCCAACCCGGGCAAAACCATCATGCTCGATGTGGAACGCGGTGACCAGACTCTCCAGATCGCGGTCACGCCACGCATTCCAGATGAAAGCAACCTCGCCGAATTCACCGAGGACAAAAAGGCCTATCCCATGATCGGCATCGCCTGGGACAGCGACGGCAAACGCACCCCCGTTACCATCACGCCCTGGGAGCAGATCAGCGACTCCGTGCGTCACATGGGCAATCTCGTCTCCAAACTCTTCTCGCCGAAATCCGACCTCAGCCCTGCGCACATGAGCGGCCCCGTCGGTGTCGGCCGTCTTTACTACAAGCTCTTCCAGCATCCGGACGGTTGGCGTCTGGTCCTGTGGTTCAGTGTCGTCTTCAACATCAACCTCGCCATCCTCAACATGATGCCTTTCCCCGTGCTCGATGGTGGGCACATCACCATGGCCATCGCCGAGGCCATCCGCCGCAAGCCGCCCCAGGGACGCATTTTGGAGTATGTGCAAACGGCCTGCGCCCTCATGCTCTTCGGTTTCCTCATTTTCGTCACTTTGAAGGACACCGGCGATATCTTTGGAGGTTCTGGAGAGAAAGACGGCAAGACCCTCCACATCAAGTGGCTGCCGAAAGACCAGCGCGCCGCCGGCACTGCCGCTGCCGGCGCCTGATGGAAACCGCCCGCGGCCATGCGCGTTCTCATTCTCGTCGAGAACCTCCCCGTTCCCTTTGACCGGCGCGTTTGGCAGGAAGCCTGCGCCCTGCGCGACGCGGGTCATGAAGTGACCGTCATCTGTCCGCAGATGCGCGGCTACACGCAGCCGGAGGAGATGCTCGAAGGCATCCGCATCTATCGCCACTGGATCAGCGGCGAGGCAAAGTCCCTTTCCGGCTTCATCGCCGAATATGCTTCCGCATTGTGGGGTGAATTCTGCTGCGCACTCAAAGCGTGGCGTCGCGGCGGTTTCGATGTCATTCATCTCTGCAATCCGCCCGACCTCCTCTTCCTCGTCGCTCTGCCGTTCAAGCTCCTCTGTAGCGTGAAAGTCGTCTTCGACGTGCATGACCTGTGGCCCGAAATGTTCGAGGCGAAGTTCGGCAGGCGGGGGCTCATGTATTGGGCCGTCCGTGCCGCCGAACGTTGCACGCTGGCTCTGGCCGACGTTGTGATCGCCACCAACCAAAGCGTCCTTCGCGCCGTCAAGCAGCGCGGAAAGCTCGCGGACGATCGCGCCTTCGTCGTCCGCACCGCTCCAAACTGCATGCAGACTTCCGGTGAGCCCGACCCCGAGCTCAATGCCGGGAAAAGGCACCTCGTCGGTTACATCGGAGTCATGGGAAACGCGGACGGTGTCGATTACCTCGTTCGCGCTGCGGAACACATCGTCCGCACTCGAAAACGCGGCGATGTTCAGTTTCTGCTCATGGGCTCCGGCCCCGAACATGCGGAACTGGTCGCCTTGCGGGATGAACTCGGTCTTCAGGATCAAGTCTGCATGCCCGGCCGTGTCAGTGATGAATTCCTCTGCCGCGCCCTGCGCAGCATCGATCTCGGCGTCGCCTGCGATCCCATCAATGCCTACAACGACCACTGCACGATGAACAAGGTGCTGGAATACATGGCCTTTGCGAAACCCATCGTCATGTTCGGCACCGTCGAGGGACGTTTTTCCGCAGGTGAAGGCGCCGTTTACGTCATGGAAAACAGCGCCGAGCAGCTTGGCGACGCGATTCTCTCGCTGCTCGATGATCCCGCCCGCTGCGAACACCTCGGAACGACCGGTCATGCCCGGCTCGCCAACGAGCTCAACTGGGAACGGAGTGTCGAGCAACTGCTCGCTGCTTATCGTGCCGCCGGAGCATGATCAAAGGGGCAGCGGCTCGTCTTCTCCGATGAGCTTCACCTCCATCTCGAGCTGCACGCCGCGTTCCTCCTGCGCCACTTCATTGATCTGCGCCACGAGATCCAAGACTTCACGCGCGGTGGCGCCGCCCTTGTTAACGATGAAGTTGCCATGCACGTCGGAGACGATCGCCTTGCCGACGCCGCGGCCTTTCAGTCCGAGGTCGTCGATTAGTTTGCCCGCACCACAGACTTCGGGATTTTTGAAAGTGCAGCCCGCACTCGCGCCAACGGGTTGGGTGGTTCGGCGTTTATGATGGGAGGCGGCGGTTCGTATCAATCTCCTCCTGCGGGGCCGGGGAACCTCGCAGCAACGCGGAAACGACATAGCGTTCCTCAAACTCGGGCACGCTGCGGTAGCGGTGCGTGATCTCTTCCAGAGCTTTTCTTTGATCGTGCCGTCGGTGTCGATAAAGCGGACGCTGATGATCTGATCGAAGGTTTCATGCCCATCGCACCGGCATTCATCCGTATCGCGCCGCCGAGGTTGCCGAGGATGCCTTCCATCCATTCGAAGCCGCCGACGCCAGCGTTGCGCGCCGCGCTGGCGATTTTTTGAGGCGCGCACCGGCTCCGGCGCTGATCTCGTTGCCGTTCACCGTGACGTTTTCGAAATCGCCCTTCGGATGAATGACCGCGCCGCGAATGCCGCCGTCTTTGACGAGCAGGTTCGAACCGCGGCCAATGACGCGGATCGGAATCGATGCGGAGCGCAGGTAGCGCACGATCTCCGCAAAGGCCGCTCCGTGCGGGGTTCGATCCAGTATTGGGCGGGTCCACCGATGAGCCATGTCGTATGCCGGTTCATTGGTTCATGACCGCGCCACCCCGCCGCCATTTGCTTCGAGCAGGGCGCAGAGCTTTTCCAACACCGGGAGATCGCGTGCGATGCAGCGTCCGACTTCGTGCACGTTTCCCGCACCTAGCGTGATGAGCAGATCGCCGGGACGCAATGCGTTGCCGACTTTGTCGCGTGCGATCTGCATCGTCGGCGTGCTGCCGGTCTTTGTTCGCGAGTTCTGGGTACGAACTTCTTCGAGGATCGTCTCGCCACTCACGCCCGGCAGCGGCTTTTCGCTCGCCGGATACACATCCGTGACGAAAAGCTCGTCAACATCACCGAAACTCGCTCCGAACTCCTTTTTGAGGAGTTGCGTGCGGCTGTAGCGGTGCGGCTGGAACAGGCAGACGATGCGCTTCGTGCTCAAACCTTTCGCTGTGGCAAGCGTGGCGGCGACCTCGCTCGGGTGATGACCGTAATCGTCCACAACGGCGAAGTTTTCACCCGCGTGCCGGATCTCGAAGCGGCGCTTCGCACCACGAAAGCTCTTCAATGCATGTTTGACGGCCTCAAACGTCACGCCACATCGCGTGGCGAGCGCGATGGCCGCGAGTGCGTTGCTGACATTGTGTTTTCCGGGAATGCCGAGCGTGGCCGTGCCGAGCAGGGTTCCCTTTTCATAGACCTCGAAGTCGGTGTGATCCGGTTTCATCTCGACGATGCTTGCCGAAAAATCATGATCGCGGCTCCAGCCGTAGCCCACGCCCTGCGGCCCCGCGCAGACCTCGCTGGCCACCGGATCTTCCGCACAGTAGACCCACATGCCTGGCGTCTGAGTCAGCACCTGGCGAAACACTTTTTTAATGGCATCAATGCCGTCGTAAAAATCGAGGTGTTCCGCTTCGATGTTCAGCACGATAGCGTGCTCGGGATGAAAGTTCACCAGCGTGCCGTCGCTTTCGTCGCCCTCAGCCACGAAGAGTTCGCCTTCGCCATCCCAGTGTGCGTTCGAGCCGAGAATGGGGATCTCCGCGCCGACGTAGTGGCTGGGTTTCAGGCCACCCTGACGCAGAACATGTGCCGTGAGCGCCGAAGTTGTCGTCTTGCCGTGAGTGCCGCAGACGACCACGCCTTTTTTTCCGGCCATCACGGCGGCAAGAGCCTCCGCGCGCCGAACCAGTGGGATGCCCTGCTTGTAAGCCGCTTCATAGGCCACGTTGCCCGGCTTGATGGCGCTCGAGTAGATGACCATGTCACAGTCTTCGACCTCCTTTTCCGTGTGGCCGTGAAAAAACTGCAGCCCCAGCTTTTGCAGCCTTTCTGTCTCCAAAGTTGTCGCCTTGTCCGAACCGCTGACCTTGTGGCCGAGTCCCAGCAGCAGCAGCGCCAGCCCGCTCATGCCTGAACCCGCCACACCGATCAAATCGATGCGCATGGGGTGGCGGCTTTCTTTGAGGAGGCTGAGGACGGCGTGAGTCATAAAGGGTGACTATACCCGGCGTCATCAGGGTCGTGCAAATGCTAGCTTCCGTTCCGTGCAGACTCTCCTGCTGGTAATGGCATTCCCGGGCGGCGTCCCGAAAACTGGTCTCCCGTCCTTGCTCATTGCCCATTTCGCCCTACTCTCGCCGCCCTTATGCTCAGAGTTGGTATCGTAGGCCTCCCGAACGTTGGCAAATCCACCCTTTTCAATGCCGTCACCCGCACCCGCAAGGCGGAGGCGGCGAACTATCCTTTCTGCACCATCGAGCCGAACACCGGCGTCGTGACCGTGCCCGATGAGCGCCTCGCCGTGCTTTCGAAGCTTTCCGGTTCCTCTAAGCTGGTGCCTGCGGCGATCGAGTTCGTGGACATCGCTGGCCTAGTTAAAGGCGCGAGCCAGGGCGAAGGACTCGGCAACAAGTTCCTCAGCCACATCCGCGAAGTGGACGCCATCGTGCATGTCGTGCGCTGCTTTGAAAACGGCGACATCACCCACGTTAGCGGCAGCATCAATCCCGTCGCCGACATTGAGGTCATCAACACCGAGCTCATCCTCGCCGACATGGAGGCCGTGCAACGCCGCAAGGAGCGCAACGAGAAAAAGGCGAAGAGCGGCGACAAGGAAGCCAAGGCCGAAATCGCCCTCTGCGAGAAGCTGATTCCGCATTTCGACGCCGGAAAGCCCGCCGTGACACTCGAACTCAGCGACGACGAGCGCAAGCTGCTCAAGGGCTTCTTCCTGCTCACCTCGAAGCCCTGCCTGTTCGCCTGCAATGTGGCCGAGGACGATCTCGCTTCGGCCTCCAACGATCCCGACAATCATGCCTTCGTCGGCAAGGTGCGCGAATACGTCAAACACGCGCACGATGCGGCGGCCGTGGTCGTCAGCGCCTCGATTGAAAGCGAGCTCATTGATTTGACCGACGAAGAGGCTCGGGACTACCTCGCCGACATTGGCGTAACCGACAGCGGCGTGTCACGCCTCATCAAAGGCGCCTACGACCTGCTCGGCCTGCAGACCTACCTGACCACCGGCGAGAAAGAAACCCGTGCCTGGACCATCACGAAGGGCATGAAGGCTCCGCAGGCCGCCGGCGTCATCCACGGCGACTTCGAGCGAGGCTTCATCGCCGGTGAAATCGTACACTACAACGACCTGGTCGAACTCGGCTCCTACGCCAAGTGCCGCGAAAAGGGCAAGCTCCGCATCGAAGGCAAGGAATACGTCATGCGCGACGGCGACGTCGTCGAGTGGCGCTTCAACGTGTAACGCGGCCCGGCGCTCCCGTCGTCTTCTGGGTTACTCCTTCCAGATTCGGCCCTGCCCCGTGCGGAATCCCCGCTCCAGGCTCTGAAACATCGAATTCAGTCGCGCTTCATCCCCGAGCACGAACTCCACGGTGTGCGCGTGCGTTGAGGCGGGGTAATTCTTCACCACTTTCGGCGTCGTCAGCTCCGGCGACACACGACCGGCAGCCTGCTCGAACATACCCTTCGCGCGCTCCAGCGCCGCAGTTCCGGCAGCCATCGTGCTGCTGCCTGTTTCGGGCTTGTAGGGCTCCAAAAAGTAAAACCGCACCACTTGCGCCGAGTTCAGCGTCAGATTCACTTCCACGACCCGTGCCACACCGTCGGAGATGTACTCGTGCTTTGAGAGTGCGACGATCGAATTGCACCGAACGATGTAGTTGCCGCCGGCAAAGCGCCCGTCCCACAGCCCGTCGCGGGTCGGCGTGTCCGCCTGCTGCTGTTGCTGCTGTCCACCTTGTCCGGTGGTATTCTGCCCGGGTGCCGACTGTCCGAAAACGGAAGTGGCCATCGCGGTCGCAAGGAGGAGAAAGCGTGGAAAATTCATGATTGTGCCAAGGTGTAAGAGGAGGTTATCATCAGAAGAACACGTTGGGAAACTTTTTCACGCTTATGAAGACTTCAATCTCACTTAGTGTGGTCGCCATCGGTGGTTGGCTGACCTTTACGGGACTCGCTCACGCGCAGCAGTCGGGTCCGGATCTTCAAGCTTACCAGCAGCAGGAGCTGAAAGCCAGGGGAGGGGTGGATTCGGCCTTGAGTGCTCTGCGCATCGCCGAGGCCTCCAAGGCGTCGAATGTCGGTGAACTGCGGCAGGCTCTCGCTCAGGCGGAAGCCGCTTACCGGCGGGCCGTGACTGCGCGGGTGGTGGTTCAATCGGCCGCTGCTGGCGGAAAGCCGGACTTTGCGACTCTCCAGTCCGATGTGGCCACCCGTCAGGCAAAGATGCGGGAAGCCGTGGCGAGCTATCTCAACGATCGGCTGAAGAACGCGTCATCGTCAGAAAAGCCGCAGATCAGGGCGGGGGCGGAGTCAATGCTGCGCGCACTGAATCTTGAGTCCGAGATTGTGAACGAGGCTGCACGGCGGGCCAATCCGTCTTCCGATCAGACCACGCGTCGGATGAACGACCTGCTGCACCGAATTTCCGCCACGGACACGAACGAACTGCGGGAGAAGCGCAGCGCCCAGGAGCATGAGACGGAAATGTGGCTGAGGGAGCGTCAGCGTCAGCTCGATGTGGAAGAGTATCAGCGGCTGGCCCGCAATGCGCAGTTTGTCGGCAACAACGGCCAACCGATTACCGGCATTCAGCGCGAGCGCATCGCGCTGGACGCGGAAAAGCAGCTCTCCGAATCGCTGGCATTTCACGCGCGGGAAAAGACGCCCTTCTGGGACTGGTGGAACAACACGACCGACTCTCGCCGCAGCCTCGCGGGTCAGATCAAGGCGGACATCGATGCATCACCCGAATACCAGGCGCTCAACTATCTCTCTCAGGTGACAACAGCACAAAGATGCAGTTCAGCGCCCTGGCGCTGGCCGTGCGCAACAGTCAGTCGAAGATGGACGAATGGCTACGCGCGACTATCTGGGGCAAAAAGATGAAGCTGGCGAGCAGTTTTTCGGCGGCGAAAGACCGGTTTTGGCACGCTGGCTCGTGCGAACGATGTGTTTGGATCCGACAAGAACGCGGACGTCATGCGCAAGATGGAGGCCTGCGACGGGACACCGATGCGGCGGAGGCGGCGATTTAGGCAGCGGCCAGCACCGCGGATCCTTCAAAACTGAGGCTGGATCAGCGCGGGCTGTTGCAGCGCTACAGTTACATTGAAGAGGAGCCCAACCAGACCCTGAAATACACCATTCCGCAGGGCAGACGCCAGCTCGGTGCGATGACGCAGAAGGAGATGCCGGGCGCATCGGTGATGGACGCGATCAATATGGAAACCGTGGCGATCACCGCGGCGAGCGCGCTGCCGGAGTTGGCCGCAGCGCGTACTTCCGCTGGCGGCCAGACTGGGGCCAGTGCGAACGTCGCGATGCAGGCGGGCAAGTGGCCAGCGTCGCCACAGGTGTGGGCGTCGATGCAGCCTCGCGGTATCTCACGACCGGGAAGGTCGATCCGAAGGCTCTGTTGGTGGACAATCTCGTGGTCGGATCAATCGCCGGCAAAATGGGCGACATGGCATCCGCAGGCACGAGCAAGCTCGCGTCCATGCTGCGTGCGGAAGGGAAGGGCGGCCCATCGGCGAAGAGCATGGAGAAAGGCGTGGCCGAGCTGCTGGGGCTGACCACCGAAAGTGCCCTGCAGGCGGCTTATCAAAACACCGTTGCCGCCGGCCGTCCCGACCTCACCTATGAGGACTTTTTGGCGAACATGCTGACAGGCGCCATGGGGCGGAGCATGGCCTCGGCCGGCATCGGCAACGCCTTGGACAAGGGTTTGTCAAAAGTGACCAAGCCGGCGTTTGATTCGGCCGTCTCGCGATTGCCCGAGGGAAAACTCAAGGAAGTGCTCTCGCGTGATCCTGCCTTGATGCTGGAGGAAAGTCACCGCACGGCCCACTTTGCGGAACAGGAGCGTGGGACCTGGGAGCGCTTCATGAAGGTGACTGACAATGGCAAAAACGTCGATGCCACGGTGCTCGGGGAGGCCGTCAGCCGCGGCGACTTGTCATGGAGCGACATGAAGACCCTTTCCGCCACCGGTGTGCCGGAACTCTCGAAAATCCATGACTCCATCGCCGGCACACGAAAGGAGTTGGTCACGTTTCTCGATACGGCCGCTCGCAACGATGCCCGGATGGGGCTGGACAGTGACTACAATCAGAAGCTGACCGAATTGAATGCGAAAAAGCTGCCGCAAGCTGAACATGATGCGGCCAAGGCGGAGCTGGATGCATGGCGTGGCGATGAATTGGAGCGCATCAACAAGAAGGCGGTCATTCTCGGGTCCGACGGACGCGGCAGCGACATCGACCGCTCTTGGGCCTCTGACCGCGTGCGCGATTCGGCGCGCAAGATTCAGGACCGAATCCTTTCTTCCGACGAAAGCGGAGCCCCAGGGCCGACGACCGGACGCGCCTACGACTTGAACGAGTATTACGACGTGATGCCCTTCCTGAAGGAGATGTACAAGAACGGCACGGCAGATCTCGCCAAGCTGGACGGCGAGGCGGTCAACAAGGGTGGGCGGGTGATGAGTCATGGCGAAACGATGAACGCCAGTGGTCTCGCGGCCGCCATGATGCACATGGACAGCGATCAACGCGCCACCTTCGAGAAAAACAAGATCGACGCCGCCCCCGAGGCTGAGCGCGCCTCGCTGCGCGACCAGTTCACCTGGGCCAAGGAGAGTCTCAACCAGCAGAAGGCCATGGTTGATGAACGCGCCCGGAAGATCGCCGACGAGGCCAATGCCGGCATCCAGGACAAGTCGCGCCGAGTCAGTGCGGACGATCCCGACATTCAGCTCCGGGCGCGGGACGCTCTGTATGGTGAACGCATGTCCGAGCTGATCAAACTTGAGCAGCAGATCAAGAATCTGCCTGATCAGAACGGCCCTGATGCGAAACGCTTGAAGGCCGAGTATGAACGTAAAATGAGCGTCGGGTTGCGTGAGGGCATTGAGGCCTATTCGCAGTCCGCCGGTCTCGACGCAATCGTTAACGAAGTTCAGGGCACCAAGATCAAGGATCCGGTCACGGGTGAGATGAGGAAGCGCACCTTCGACGAACTCATGAGCAGCCCGGACTTCGCCCCCGGCGGCAAGGTGACGGACAAGTACTCCAAGAGCCAGATCGATGGCATGCTGAACGATCAGGTGATGTTCCTGATGGAGCACATGAACGGCTACCGTGCGGGACACGAGTCGCCGGAGGCCGCTGCGCGCGCCATTGGCAAGTATGGAGAGCGGGCGTTGTTGGCGCTGAAGATGCAGGGGAAGGACGTGAACAGCCTGCCGCCCGATGACCCTTTGCGCAAACTCATGGAGACCACGCAGAAGTTCATGAAGGTCAAAGACAACCCGGCAGAACTTCGCAAGCTGCTCGCAGAGATGAGTCCGGACGGGAATCCGGACAAGGGATTGCGGAATGTCTTCAAACAGCTCGAAACTCTGCCCGGACTGGAAGGCATTTCGAAGCCGAACGCCAAGATCGACGCTGACTCCATGCGCATGGCGAACCAGGCCGCCCGCCGGCGTTGGGAGCAGGAGCGTCAGCGTGCGCGTCTTACCGGCGGCCCCATGGCGGAAATGGCGCTTATCGAGAAAGAAGAGGCGGAGATCGACCGGCAGATCGAGGCCGTTCAGAAGGCAACCGATCAGCAGAAGGATCTCGACTCCCGCTACCTCCGCGCGGATCAGAGTGAGGCCAAAAAGATCGAGGACGAACTCGTGGAACTCAAGGAGCGGCAGAAATTCCTTCCCGGCGGTCCCACGAGCCAGACCGAGACTGCGAAGCAGTTGAAATCAGATATCGAGGCACGCGAAAAGCGCCTCGATGAACTGAAGGGAAAATACGCCGCCGCAGGCAGCCCGAAGGATCAAGGGCCGCCTGATTTGGGCGACCTGCACGCTCCGCCACTGGAGGAACTTCAGGACAGAAAGAAAGAGCTTGCGGCTCAGCGCGAAGCTTCTGGCACGGGAATGCTGCTGGCGGAGCAGGAACGCGAGAAGGAGCAGGTTGAGGAGGCCATCAAAAAGGGGACATTGGCTCGCGATCCCGCCACGGGTGAGCTTGTCCCGGTCGGGGCTGCTGCATCTACGGCTCCCGGCACATCTCCGGGTGAGGACGAAGCAACACCGAGTCCCACTTCGGAATCCGGAGCGACGCCGTTGTTCGGCGAGGATGGCACCAAGTTGCCGCCTGTGCCTGAAACCATGCGTCCCTCGCCTGAGAACGTGGATCCCGGCGGCCCGCGCAGCGCGTCCGGTGGGGGCATGAAGCTCACCATTCCGCAGACCCGCTATCGCCTCGGTCAGAGCATCAATGTGCAGTCGGAGACCCCAACGGAAGAGGAGTGGAAAATGCCGCACTTCGCGGTCTTCAGCGAAGATGGAACACGTTATACGTGGTTCGATTTGCCACAAAGAGGGCAGGGTGCGAAGGCCTTTGACGGCCCGATTGTCGCAGGCAACTACGAAGTTCGTGCGATCTCAACAGATGAGCAGGTGCTGATCCGGCTGCCTTTTCAGGTCATTGCCGTGCCGACACCGGGGGCCCTCAGTGTCAATGTTCAAGAGCCGCTCATTGGCTCGAAGATTCAAGTTCGGGTCAATGCGCCCAAAGGAACTTTTTCGCGCAATCCGCGGGTAAGCATGTATGCGATTGGCCGGGAGAGCGGACGTGGGCCTTTGCACCTGGCCACGCAGAGCATCAAGGATTTGAATTCGTCCTTGGAGTTTACTCTGCCCACCTACAGCGCCAATATTGAATTCCGACTATATGATCGGGACGCCGAATACTATCAACTCGATGCCCTGACTCTGCGCTGCAAGGCGGTGGCGGCTCCGGGTTCGCTCCAGTTGGCGAAAAAGGAGTTTTTGATCGGCGAGTCCGTCGAAGTGATTCTGAACGTTCCTGATCAAGTCTACGTGGAATTGGGCAACAATGCCTGGGTCGGCCTTTATGATGTCGGGCGCTATCCTGAAAGTCGGGCGAACATTGTGGGGCCTTCACGCGTGACCTATCAACACGTGCCGAGTCGCAAGGGAAAGCTCACCTTCGAGGTGCCGCCGCTGGTGGGGACTTACGAATTTAGACTCCTCGATCGCTATGCCGGCACGCTGCTTCTCGACGCGGTTCGCTTCACAGCAAAGGCGAAGATCCCTGCGGGTGCGCTTAAGATAGCCTCTCCAACGGTGAACGTGGGACAGACCTTCTCTGTTCGCCTTGCGGTGCCTGAAGATGTGTATCTTCACAGGTGGGCGCACGTGTCTTTCCATCATCTCGATGGAGGCGCCGCTTCAGGTGAACTCGCTCCCAGTCTGGGAAAACAGTATCTTCCTGAAGACAAGACCAAGCGCAGGAGTTCCGAAATTGGTTTCACCGCGCCGGACTACCCCGGGAAGTTCGAACTCAGGTTGTATGATCGTGATCACAACGGCATCTACCTCGCGTCAGTCCCAGTGGAGGTCGTCGGTCAAACGGCGCCGGGTTCGTTGCAAATTACCAAAGACAGTTTCGCTCCTGGAGAAACCCTGGACATCGCTGTTCGTTTACCACCGGACGTGACTCTGTTCAGTTGGCCGCAGATCTCCCTGCATCCGGTGCCGGGATTGGGTCGGGATTTTCGGAGCAATGAGGCCCCGCGCATCACCCACGCCTATGTGGATGGAAAAACCCGCAAAGCTCAATTGATTCTGCCATTAGTCCCAGGCCTCTATGAGGTGCGCCTGCACGACCGCGACAGCACGGCCTTTAACCTGCTGGATCGGAAGCAGATCACCGTGGCACAACCATCCGCCAAAGGAAGCCTCCGCCTCGCCGCGAGTTCTGTACAGGCGGGTGGTCGCATCAAAGTCACCTGCGCTGTGCCACAGGGAGTGTTTCTCGATGGCTGGGCGATGGTGGAGATCGTTTCGCCGCTGCGCAAGGCGCTCGGCGGCGCCTGGGAGCGCGAGACCCGTGTGTCCAAAGCCGACTTTGAGGGCAAGAAACGCGGCGGCACGCTGGAACTGATTTTGCCCAGCAAGCCGGGACAATACGAAGTCCGCCTCTACGATCGCGACGGCGATGGCATCCTGCTGGACACGGCAACGCTCACGGTGACACCTGCACCGCCGCCTTGAGGACGAGCCGATGTCTCCCCGAACTGCCAAACGCAAAGCGGCATCGTCCATTCAGATTCCGCGAATGTGTGCGTATGTACGCCCATGTTCAAATTCACCGACAAAGGCTCCGTCACCACTTGCGATGGTGTGACGCGCCGTGATTTCCTCCAGGCCGGCGCTCTGGGCGCCATCGGGCTCACGATGCCCGGCTTCGCCAAACTGAAGGCCGAGGGCCGGGTGAACCCCAAGAAGGACAACAAGGCCTGCATCATGATCTTCAACCTCGGCGCGCCGAGCCAGCAGGATCTCTGGGACATGAAGCCGGACGCGCCGAGCGAGATCCGCGGGCCGTTCAAGCCGATCCGCACCAAGAGCGATGCCTTCGAGATCTCCGAAATCCTGCCGCTGCATGCGAAGATCGCGGACAAGTTCAGCCTCGTCCGCTCCTGCTACCACACCGCCGCCGCGGTGCATGACACCGGGCATCAGATGATGCAGACGGGCCGTCTTTTTACCGGTGGCGTGAACACTCCGCACGTCGGCAGCGCGCTCGAGTTTTTGCAGGGCCGTCGCAGCGACCTGCCAGCGCATATCATCCTTCCGGAAACCATGGGCCCCACCGGCGGCAACATGCCGCACGGTCAGGACGCCGGCTTCCTCGGCAAATCGTACGATCCTTTCATCCTGAACGCCGATCCGTCGGTCAAGGATTTCAAAGTGCCCGACCTGCTGCCGCCGAAGGAAATCAGCGAGGTGCGCCTCGAACGCCGCAAGCAGATGCGCGAGCTCGTGGACAGCAGCGTGCGCAATTTCGAATACAGCGAGCAGGCGAAGCTCATGGACGCGAACTTCGAGTCCGCCTACCGCATCATGACCAGCAAGGAGGCACGCGAGGCCTTCGACCTGACCAAGGAGCCGATGAAAGTGCGCGAGCGCTACGGTTTGAACCGCTTCGGCCAGAGCTGCCTGCTCGCGCGTCGTCTCGTCGAGCGCGGCGTGCGCTTCGTCACCGTGAACACCTTCATCACCGTATTCGGCGAGATCACCTGGGACATCCACGGCTCCAAGCCCTTCACCAGCATCGAAGGCATGCGCGACATCGTCGCGCCGATGTATGACCAAGGCTACTCCGCGCTCATTGAGGACCTGTTCCAGCACGGCATGCTCGACGACACCATGGTCACCTGCCTCGCCGAATTCGGCCGCACACCGAAGATTAATCCCGCCGGCGGTCGCGACCACTGGCCGAACTGCTGGACCGTGAACTTCGCCGGTGGGGGCATCAAAGGCGGCGAGGTCATCGGCAAGTCTGACGACATCGGCGGCTATCCCACCGAGCGTCCGGTGGCTCCTAACGAGGTCGTCGCCACAATTTATGAGGCCCTCGGCATCGACCTCCACACTGAACTCCCCGGACCGCAGGGAAGACCGTACCCCGTCGTCGATTTCGGCACGCAGGCGATCAAGGAACTGTTTGCGTAGCCATTCCGCAGCTGTGCTGAGTTATTTCAGTTCCTTGATCCGCACATTGCGATACCAAACGCGCAGCGCTTCGTCCTGAAAGGCAATGTGACCCACGTTCGGACGATCCGCCATTTTGATGTCGTCGAGCGAGGTGTCGATCACTTGCTCGCCATTGAATATGACGGTGACGTGACGGCCTTTGACCGTGATCGTATAGCGATTCCACTCACCGGCGGGCTTCACCATGTTCTTTGACGGACCGATGCCATGGACAATGCCGCCGCAGTCATGGTGTCCGGGATTCTCCAGTCCGTAGGTGTCGAGAACCTGAACCTCGAAGCCCGTCTTCACTGGTTCTTTCATGTCTGCAACACGCATGAAGACACCGCTGTTGCCCTTGGCGTTGACCTTGAATTCGAGGTCGAGCACGAAGTCTCCGTACAACTTCTCCGTTGCGATGTAGGCGTCATAGCGCTGCCAGCCCTTTTCGCCTTCACGTGGATGGAGCGAGACGCTGCCATCCTCCTCGACGATCCAGTTCCCAGTCGTCTTCCAGCCGGTCAGATCTTTGCCGTTGAAGAGTGGTACAAAGCCAGGGGCGTCGGCTGCAGGATGTTGGGCCCATGCGAACGTGGTGGTGACGAGAAAGGCGATGGCGGCGAGTTTCATGTCACAGACAAACGCAGTCGATGCCCGACTCTCTCGCGACGAAGCAGGCCCGGCGGTGATGTTTTGAATGGCTGACAGCGGAATCTTCGTACAGCTTGCCTGATGAGAGGCCTTCCGTCCTTTGTGGATCGCATCGCAGAATGCGGTGTGCCGGATGGCATGTCCGCAGTGGAATCCAAGCATGTTCGATTCTGCAACCTCGCCGCCGCCGCGGGATTCGTATGCGCCGTGGTGTTTTGGATCCTCGAGGTGCCGGTCATCACGGACTGGGGTGCGACCACCGGGCAGGAAGCCGCCATCATCGCCGGCAGAAGCGTGGGCGTGCTGCTGTTCCTGCTGCCGCCGTGGCTCAATCGACGGCACCATCACGCCGCGGCACGGTTGTCCCTCATTTTCGTGGCGCTTGGATTCGTGTTGAGTTCCAGCATGATCTTTGGGGCCGCCGCTCCTGCGCATCTCTTTGTCATCGTGATCACGGCGGCGGCTTTGGCGATGTTCCCCGAGAGTGAAGGCGCCAGCATGCGGGTCGTTGCCGTGTGCTGTGCACTCGCCTTCGGGCTAATGCTCTGGCTGCGCCACAAAGATGATCCGCTGATTCCAGTCAAGCGCCCCGAAATCCGGCTGGCGATGGAGATCCTCATCTCTTTCGGCGCCCTCGCACTGGCGCTTGTCGTCACCCACGCGCTGCGTTTGACGGCCCGGCGTTCGGAACTGCTCGCGATCCGTGAACAGGAGCGTGCGGACCGCCTGCTGCTGAACATTCTGCCGGAACAGATCGCCCGCCGTCTCAAAGACGATCCGAAGACCATCGCGGACGGGTTTCATGATGTGACGGTTCTCTTTGCGGACCTCGTCGGCTTCACTCCGATGTCTGAAAAGATGTCTCCCAACGAGACGCTGCGCCTCATGGACCAGGTCTTTTCGAGGTTCGATGAACTCGTGGATCGGTTCGGTCTGGAGAAAATCAAAACCGTTGGCGACGCCTACATGCTCGCCGGCGGACTCCCGGACCCCAACGATTCTCACGCCGAAGACGTCGCGCGCATGGCGCTGGCCATGCAAGAGGAGGTTCGGAAATTCCATTGCCCGCAGGGCGAACCGCTGAGCATCCGCATTGGCATCGCCACCGGACCGGTGGTGGCGGGCGTGATCGGCCGCAAAAAGTTCCTCTACGATCTGTGGGGCGACACAGTGAACACCGCGAGCCGGATGGAATCCTGCGGCGAACCCAACACGATCCAGGTCACCGAGACGACCTGGCGTCGCCTCCGCGATCACTTCACGCTCCGCGAACGCGGCGAAGTCGAGATCAAGGGCAAGGGCCGCGTCATGACGTGGTATCTGGAAGGAGGGGCCGCTTGAGACCTTCGGTCTTTATTCGTTAAATATTTCATGTTTAGGCTTGCCGTTTTCGGCCCAGTTCGCTAAAAAAATAGCGAAATGTCCGACCCAGCTCATCTTTCCCGCCGCGAACGCCAGATCATGAACGTGCTGCATGCCGAAGGCAGTGCGACCGTGGCCACCGTCCAGTCGAAGCTGCCTGACCCGCCGACGGACATGGCCGTGCGCCGTCTGATGCACATTCTCGAAGAGAAGGGCCACGTGAAGCGGCTGCGCAAAGACGGGCGCGAGGTCATCTACGCACCCGCCCAGTCGAAAGCCCGCGCCGGACTCCATGCCTTGAGGCAGGTATTGGACACCTTCTTCGGCGGCGCGGTGGACGAGGCTCTGGCCGCGCATCTCACGCGCAAAGACGCCGCTTTGACCGACGAGCAGGCGGAGAGGATTCAACAGCTCATCGACGAAGCGAAGAAACAAGGCCGCTGACGCGGAATGATGACATCCGAATGACGAATGCCATGAATGCGGGACTTGATCTTCTTTCTCACACGGCGCTGAAAGGCTCGGCCGTTTTGACGGTGGCGCTCCTTGTCGGCGTCACTTTGCACAGGCTGGCTGCCGCGCGGCGCTACGCCATCTGGATCAGCGCCGTGGCGGCGCTAGCCGTGCTGCCGTTCGCCATGGCGCTGCTGCCCGCGTGGCATGTGCTGCCAAAAAGCACCACGCAGTTTGAGTGGCCTGTGGTGGAGCCGGAACTGCCGGTAGAGGCGCCTCCCATGCCTTCAAAGGTCGTGCAGGAGGCGACCCCACAGGCTGTCGATGCTTCCCAGCGGGCACCGGTCGTGCCGCCGAAGTCCCGGAGTTTCGATTTTTCCTGGCAGTGGCTGTTGGAGTGGCTGCCCGCCTTCTGGCTTGGCATTGCCGCCGTGATGCTACTGCGGCTGGCGTGGAGCACGTGGTGCCTGCGGCGGCTGGAGCGTGTTTTGAAAAGCGGAAGCTGTGATGTGCTGGAAAAGATCGCGCAGGAGATGAGTCTGGCCCGCGCCCCGAGCCTGCTCGTGGGTACCACGAATGCGGTGCCGATGGTGTGGGGCGTGTGGAGGTCGTGCCTGCTGCTGCCGGCAGGTTTCGAGCAATGGAGCGCTGCCAAACTGCGCGGCGTTTTATTGCATGAGCTAGCGCACCTGAAGCGCCGCGACCCGCTGGCGCTGTGGACGGCGCAATGGGTGAAAGCGCTGCATTGGTTCAATCCACTGGTCTGGCTCACGATCCGCCAGCTTCGCGCCGATCAGGAACGCGCCTGTGACGACGCCGTGCTGCGGCAAGGCGTGCGTCCGAGCGACTACGCGCAGTCTTTGCTCGATCTCAGCCGCCACAGGCGCGTCGCCCCTGGTCTGGCGCTCTGCGCCCTGTCGATCACCCGCTGCGCTCCGGTCGAAGCGCGGGTGAAAGCCATCCTTGATCCGAATCGCCGCCGCGAACCCATCACCCGCCGTTGGCTCGCCTGCCTGGCCGGCTTCGCGCTGCTGATCACCCTGCCCGTGGCCATGCTGCACGCCATCGAAGGCCCGAAGCTCCGTGGCCGCATCCTGGATCGCCATGGTGTCGTTCTGGCGGAGAGCACGCCGGAGAAAGTGCGGCATTATCCGCTCAAGGCGCTGGCGGCGCACACTCTGGGCTACACCGGAAAGACCAGTGCGGACAATCCAACGCTTCAAGGCCATGCTGGCGTAGAAAAGCAACACGATGCCGTGCTGAAATCAGGCACGGACGTCGCCTTGAGCTTCGACATACGCATTCAAGCCCTTGCTCATCGGGCGATGACGGAGGCTGGTGTCACACGCGGAGCTGCTGTGGTGCTCGATCCCCGCACCGGAGAGATTCTTGCCTCTGTTTCATTGCCGAGCTACGATTTGAACACTTTCATTCCCGCGATTACCCTAACGAATTGGGAATCCTATTCGGCTAATCGCGACCTGCCGCTCTTTGACCGCTGCCTTTCGGGCCAGTATTCGCCCGGTTCCGCTTTCATGCCGCTCACGGCGCTGGCGGGAATCTCGACGGGAGTTGGAGACAAGACTTTCGATTGTCAATCCGCAACCACCAGTTACTCAGCCAGGTACGAATGCCTGCAGATCAGGCAAGGTGGTGCAGGACACGGAACAGTCGGATTGAAATCGGCGCTGCAGAATTCATGCAGACACTTTTGGTGCCGGTTAGGAATGTTGGCAGGCTTCGACGCATTCGGCAGAATGGGAAAGGACATCGGGTTTGGGCAAACTTTCGGAATGTTGGAGCACGAGAGTGCAGGCGTGCTACCGACTCAGGAATGGTGGGAGAAACGCCGCCGAAACAACGCCGCTTGGCGCGAGGACGACACAGCTTCCCTCGCAGAAGGTTATGGCTACTTGCTTGTCACCCCTCTGCAAATGACTGTTCTTGCAGCGACAGTTGGAAACTCGGGGCGGGTGCCAATCCCCCATCTGACACTTGAAGAAAAGCCCTTGTGGCGGACCAATTTGACCGAAGAAGGCCTTCCTGAAGCCCAAATTGAGACGTTGCGCGAAGGCTTGCGCCTTGTCGTGAATGGCGACTCCGGAACCGGAAAGGCTGCGAAGAGTGACAAAGTCGTCATCGCAGGCAAGACCGGCACCGCGCAGAACTGGCGTCGCATCGACGACAAGAAAATAGAGGACAACCACGCCTGGTTCATTGGCTTCGCACCTTTCGACCAACCGACCCTCGCCTTCGCCATCCTGAAGCAAGGCGGGAAGAACGGTGGTGGTGATTGCGGTCCGATTGCCAAGCGCATCGTGGAAGAAGCGCTGGCGCTGCCAGCCGATGGTTCCGGCGAGGTGAAGCCGGTCGGTGATGCGGCTGGCGATGCCTTGGAGAAAGCCGAAGTCCCGGACAATCCGCGAGATCGGCACGTCAAGCTGGGCGAACTTACGGTCAAACTGAAGGCATTGAAGGGCGAGAAGCCGTTCAACCAAACCGCCTACGACGAGCTGGTGAAGGAAATTTTCAGGCTCTCTTTTCGAGAACAGGCAGGGCCTGCGGAGTACGTCCGTGACATCGAGACGCGACCGATCGAGCGGGACAGGTGGCAGGAAGTGCAAAGGAGCGGAGGTCTGGCAGGCTTGCCGTCAGAGGCTCTGGTGCAGGTGCTCAAGGACCGGGACACGGTGCGCGTTGGCTCGACTTCGGTTGACTACTTCAGATTTACCGCCCCTCGCGAAGCGGTGCGCGCATGGCTGCTGGCGTCGCTTTCCGAAAAACGGCAAAAGTCGCAGGCCTGGGGGCTGGAGTGGCCTGACGCACCGGAGTCTTTTGAACGCACCTATTTCGCGACGGATGAATGCCTGATCACGATTCACAGCCCGGACGGCAAACTCGTCCAGGTGACGGTGCAGAAACGCAAGCGACCGATCCTGATCGCACCGGACGAGGCAACGCCACCAAAACCGAAAACGGCGGCGCCGAAGGAGCTTGAGGGAGTGGTGAGTGGACAGCTTGTTCCTGAAGCCTACGAAGTTTCAATTGCTGAATCCGCGCCTGCTGCACCCGGCATGTTTACAGCCCTGAGTACCGCCGCCGCGACCTCCCCGGGCGTGACTTTTGTCATGCAGTCGTAGTGGCCGAAGGGGCACTCACGCTCGAAGCAGGGGCTGCAGGGAAGCTTGTGCTGGATGACGGTGTGGCGATCACCGAGCGGGCCGGTTTCGACCGGACAGGTGGAGCCGAAGATGCTGACGGTAGGGATGCCGAGTGCCGCTGCGAGGTGCATGGTGCCGGTGTCGTTGGTGAGCAGAAGCTGGCACTGGCGTAGTTTGGCGATGAGCTCGGAGAGGCGCGTCTTGCCAACGAGGTTTTCATGCGGCGCCTGCAGCAGGGAGGACAGCTTTTCTCCCATTTCCTTTTCGCCAGGAGCACCGAAGAGCTGCCAGTGGAACTGTGAATGATTCGCCGAAATCTGATTCACCACTTCAGCGAAGCGCTCCAGCGGCCAGCGTTTGGCAGGACCGTATTCGGCGCCGGCACAGACGCCGACACGGATCGTGCCATCTGTGGAAACAGGTGCCGCACCGGCGTCCCAAAGGCCCGGCTGGTCGATATCTGCGCCGATGGATTTGGCGATGTGAAGATAGCGATGGGCGTGATGCTGCTTTTCGCCGCCGGTGTTTGGCTCGGGGATGACCTGATCGAGCAGTTTTACTCGGAACGAGCCTTTGAAGCCGACACGGCGCGGAATGCCGGCCAGCCAGATTTCGAGTGTGCTGCGGGTGGAGTTGGTGCACAGGATGGCGGCGTCGAAGTGAACGCCGGTGGCCTTGATGCGGCGCGCGACGGCAAACCAGCCTTCTCCGGGCGGTTTGGCGATGTAGCGTGAAACCTCAGGCATGGAAAGCCACAGTTCTTCGAGCTTGTCGGGGCCGAGGACCGTGATCTTCGCGTCGGGTCGACCGCGTTTGATGGCGCGGACCATGGGAAAGGCCATGCAGGCGTCGCCGAGCCAGTTCGGACTGCGGATGAGGATCTCAAAAGGTTGCAGGCGATCCATGTCGTAATCCGCAGAGAAGGACCAACCGCGGCGGTAGCTGGAATTCGTCAGTAGAAAGTAGGGCTTCGGCAGTTTCCAGCGGTTGTGCACCCAGAACCAACTCTCAGGCTGCCGACGGATGAGGCGCTCCAGCACATGATTGATGGCCACGGTGACGCCCTCAACCGTCGGTTTGGTTTCGGGGTTGTGCAGCGGTCCATCGCAGACGAAACGCCAGCGGGCCGGGCCGTCATCATAAACCATCATGGGCAGAACGACCGCGTCTGTCCGCATGGCGCTCAAGGCGACGATATTGGTGGTGGAGGCCAGACGGTCGAAAAACGGACACCACAGGCCGTGATAGCCGGCATGCTGATCGACAAGAATGCCGAGCATGCCCATGTCACGCACATGGCGGATCGGCGCGGCAAAACCTTCCTGGCGATCAAAGAGCGTGTAGCCGAGCTTTTCGCGCCGGCGGAGCACGAGCGCGTTCAGGAAGGGGTTGCGCAACGGTTGGTAGATGCTCGCCGGATGATGACCCTGGACGAAGATGGACGGCACCTGCGTCATGACTTCCCAGCAGCTCGCGTGCATGATGGGATGCAGCAGCGGTCGACCAGCATCGAAGGCTTCCTTCAAGTGGTGCATGTTTTCGGCTGTGACACGTCCAGCGACTTCCGACTCGCTCATCAGCGGCAGTTTGAAACCGCAGAGGATGTTGGCGAAGAGACTCTTGAAATGGGCGCGGGCGATGCCGCGAAGCTCGGCGGGAGACTTTTCACGACCGAAGGCGATGCGCAGATTGTCCACTGCGATCCGACGGTATTTGCCACCGACGTAGTAAGCGAGCGTGCCCAGGGCGCGACCGATCCACCAGACTGCGACGATCGGCAGCAGGTTCACGGCAGCTTCAACGCACCGGAACAGTGCGTAAACCAGCCACTGCCCGGCGCGCTTCAAGAAACCTGTGGTGGTATTCGCGTCGCTGCCCATGCGCTGTCTATGCAGCAGCGGTTTCCACCGCGCAAACCGTTCGTGCGAGATCGGCGGCGCGCGGTCCGTTGGGTTTTCCCATGAGACTGCCCATCCTCTGTCTGCTGCTTTCCCTCCCCTTCGCCTGGTCCGCCGAGAAGCCCAACTTTGTCTTCATCATGGCCGACGACCTCGGTTGGGCGGATGTGGCCTTTCACGGAGGCAGCGCGCCGACGCCGCACCTCGACAAGCTGGCGGCGGAAGGGCTGGAGCTCACACATCACTATGTCGCTCCGGTGTGCAGTCCCACGCGCTCAGGCCTGCTGACGGGCCGCTGCTGGAGCCGCTTTGGCGTCACCTCGCCGACGAACAGTCGCGCTCTGCCCTGGAACACCACCACGCTGCCGCGGGCGCTGAAGACGGTCGGCTACGACACCGCCATCACAGGCAAGTGGCATCTTGGTTCAAAACCCGAGTGGGGCCCGAATCACTATGGATTCGACCACAGCTACGGATCCCTCGCCGGCGGTGTTGGCCCGTGGAATCACTTCTACAAGAAAGGCGAGTTCAGCGTGACGTGGCATCGCAATGAAGAACTCGTCACGGAAGCAGGTCACGTGACCGATTTGATCACCCGGGAAGCCTGCAAATGGCTGGAACAGCGGTCCGGCAAGCCCTTCTTTCTCTACGTGCCCTTCACGGCGGTGCATCTGCCTTTGAAAGAACCGCAGGAGTGGCTGGACAAGGTGCCCGCAGGCATCACGGGAGACGTGCCACGCCACTATGCCGCCTGCATCATGCACCTCGATGATTGTGTCGGCCGGATCGTCACCGCTCTCGAGAAGGCGGGCAAGCGCGACAGTACACTGCTCGTCTTCACCAGCGACAACGGTGGAAGCTGGGCGGAGAACAACGACACAAAGTATCCGGCGGACGATTACCCCGCCGGCAAACTTCCCGGCAACAACAAGCCTCTGCGCGATCAGAAAGGCAGCATCTACGAAGGCGGCACCCGCGTGCCCTGCATCGCCAGTTGGCCGGGAAAGCTGAAGCCCGGCAGGCATGAGGCTCCGGCGCAGATCACCGACTGGATGCCGACCTTCTGCGCTCTCGCCGGATTCCGCACAGACAAGAATCTGAAATGGGACGGCGTGAATCTCTGGCCGCAACTCGCCGAAGCGGCAGCGCCCCCACGGAGACTCGTTTACACCGTCGCGCCGGGTTTCCGGTCGCGCTCGCTGCGAGATGGAACTTTCAAGCTGGTGCTGCATGCGAAGTCCGGCGGCGAAACGGTCGAACTCTACGACATCGACAACGATCCAAGTGAAACCACCGATCTGGCGAAACAGATGCCGGAAAAGGCGTCCGAACTCCGCGCCCTTTTGTCCGAGTTCGCAAAAGCTGACAAAGACGCCGTGGCGAACGACTGAATCGCTTGCCACCACCGGAACGCAAAACGGGCGGCACACATGCCGCCCGTCCAGTTTTTGAAGATGAAGCGCTGTGTCACGGCTTATTTTTCCACCCAGCGCACGGCTTCCATGAGAAGTTCGCGCGCGGAGGCGAGACCGAGCTTTTGACGAATGTTCGCCTTGTGGGCGTCCACAGTCTTGGCGCTGAGGCCGAGCTTTTCAGCAATGCTGTGGGAGTCGAAACCGCGGCCAACCATTTCGAAGATTTCAAGCTGGCGGTCGCTGAGCATGCGCGCGGGTTCGCCGCGGGAGCCGCCGCGCGGGCCGCCTCCGGAAACGATGCTACCGAGCAGTGCGGCGGAGAAGAAGAAGGAACCGGCGGCCACCTGCCGGAGTCCCTGCAGGATGCGCGCGCTTGGTTCGCCCTTCATCACATAACCCATGGCACCGGCACGGAGGCAGCGCTCGGCGTACACGTTTTCATCGTGCATCGAGTACACGAGGATCTGGGTTTCCGGATAGCTGGCACGCAGCTTCTTGATGAGATCCACACCACTGCGGTCCTTCAAGGTGATGTCGAGGACGATGACAGATGGCTTGATTTTAGCGAGTTCCTGCAAGGCAGCATTAGCGTCTTCGGAACTGCCTACGACCTGCAAGTCTTCCTGCTGGTCAATCAGTTTCTTAAGCCCTTCGATAACGATAGGGTGGTCGTCGAGAATATAGATTTTACTTTTCACAGTTCGCTTAGCAGACTCATTCTCAAAAGGATGTCAAGAACACGTTCTTAAGAAGGAGTGATCGGAAACAGGCAGACGACGCTCACTCCGCGGCCTTTTTTGGACTTCACGGTCAACTCGCCGTCGATCAAACTTGCCCGGTGTTCCATGACCCTCATGCCAATGCCCTCAACCGCTTTGTCGGCCCGTTTCGCGGGCATTCCACAGCCGTTGTCACGAATCTCGAGCATGCCCTGTGTCCCAGTGCGTCGTCTTAGGGAAATGTGGATCTTTGTGGCCGCACCGTGGCGGATCGCGTTGTTCACCGCCTCCTGGCCGATGCGGAAGAGGTGTATTTCCGCCTCCTGATTCACGATGAGGACCGGCTCCTCGATGTGGCATTCACAGGCGCGGCGGAAATTCTCGCGGACGGTTTCCGCGATCAGCATGAGTCCGCCGCTTACACCGCGGTTCTTCACCGCAGCTGGCGATAGGCCGTGCGAGAGCCTGCGGGTTTCCACGATCGCCGCCTGAACGAGTTCGTAAATCCGATGCGCTTCTTTGCGGGCGGTTCCCTCCAATCTCTCACCCAGGGCTTCCACCATCGCCGCGATGCCGGTGAGCGTCTGCCCGACTCCGTCATGCAAGTCGTGGCCGATGCGGATATGCTCCTGCTCCGCCACACGGATGACTTCCGTCTCCAGCTTTCTCTTTTCAGTGACGTCCCGGCCGGTGGTCACAAAAAAATCCACGCTGCCGTCCGGTTTCCGCACGACCGTGGTGGAAGTTTCCATGTGGAGGGTCTCGCCGCTGCGCGTGTGCATGAGGATCGTCGCCGAAACGCTGGAGGCACCGCCCTCGGCCAGCATTTTGAATCGTTGACGGGATGCCTGACTCTCAGCCTTGCTCATGATCGGAAGACTCCACAGCTCTCGGCCCTTCACTTCCCGCAGCTTGAAGCCGAAGAGCTTCTCAGTCGTGGCGTTCATGCTCAGAATCCTTCCTTCAGCCGACAACAGGCCCGTTGCGATGGGGGCGTTGTCGATGAGGATGCGGTTCAGGTCTGATTCGCGTCGCAGAGCCGCCTCGGTCTCCTTGCGTTCGGAAATGTCGGAAACAATGAGCATACCCTGGTGAAAGCCTCCTTCCGCATCATGCAGACGGGTGGGCGCCATCATTACCTCCACGCGATTTCCCTCCCGGTCTTCGAGCGTGCAATCCACTGTGGCGACTGTTTTGGTGCCGTTCTTCAAGGCGCGCATGAGTGTGTGCATGCTGGGCCGGGCGCCGGGCGCCGTGACATCCAGCGCACTCAGCTTCAGCAGTTGTTGTCGCCTGTATCCGAGCATGCGGCACAGCGTCGGGTTGGCTTCCACGATCTGGAATTGCCGGTCGAAAACCAGCACCCCTGCAGTGTTGTGTTCAAACAGATGATGGCAGCGGCTCTCAGTCTCCCGCAGCGTCTGCTCGGCCTCCACCATGGGGGTGATGATGAAGACCATGCCCGCTTCCAGAACGAGCTTGTCATTCTCGTCACGCTCCAAGGCCCGGATGTGGGCCTGCACCCACTCGTATCCTCCCTTTTTGCGTTTGATCCGCATCCGTGTGACGTGGGCGCCGTCCGTCGTGCTTGCCGTGAGTTCACGGTGCAGATCCCTGAAGCCAGCGACGTCGTCGGGATGAATGATGCCAATCCATCCTCCTTTGAGCTTTTCGATTTCGCCCGGCTTGTAGCCGTAGAGCTGCGACAGGGCGTCGTGTCCCAGCACAAACCGTCCCGCCGAATGGTCGTAAAGATAAAACGCCTGCTGCGGCGTGTTCAGAAGCATGCGCGCCACCTTCTCAAGGCGTGTGGCCTTGCCTTCCACTTCCCGAAGTTCGTCCAGACTCATCCCGAGCCGCTCTTCAGACGTGTTCACCGGCGGGCTTTGGGTTGTTCGTCGGGCATTCTTTTTCATGGAAGTAAGATAAGCGAATCACGAGCAAAGCGGACAACCGCGAAGCAGGCCAGCATAATTTCCCCATTCGCAGTGCCGCCGCAGGCGAGTCACGTGGCAAAGACAGGCTTCTTCCAGATCGGCACGTGGGTTTTGATCTCCTTCAAGTACCAGCGGCAAAGGTCAAAGGACTCGGCGCTGTGTTTCGTGCGCACCTTGATGACGATACTCGGCTCTTCGGCGGCCACGAAGCCGAGGCGATGCTGGATGAACACGCGATGCGGGCCGTGCTCGCGCTCGCCGCGTTCGACGAGCTCGCGCAGTATCTTCTCCGCCATCGGGAGGTAGGCGCTGTAATCGATGCCGGAGATCGGTTTGCCATCCTCTTCTCGACGCACGGTGCCGAGAAACTGCACCTCCGCGCCCTCGCCCGCCTTGAACACGGTCTGGGCAGGCTGGATGGGTTCTTCGCTGAGAATGAAGACGGGTGGCATGCGGGCAGGATAAACAGCGGGATGGCCGATTGCTCATAAAAGTTGTCCGTCAGCGCCGCTTTCTGATAGCGTTTCAGTCCTCCAACCATGAAAAGCATCCTTTTCGTCCTCCTCGCGGCCTCCAGCCTTCATGCCGCCACGCAGATCACCTGGAAGCGCCAGCAGCTGCACGGTGACTTTTACTCCGAGGGCGCCGCGATCGGCGACATCAATGGCGATGGCAAGCCAGACGTCGTCGCGGGTCCGTTCTGGTGGGAAGGACCGGCCTTTGAGAAAAAGCACGCCTACTACGAGCCGAAGATTTTCAGCATCAATGGCTACTCGGACAACTTCTTCGCCTACGTCCACGACTTCAACGCCGACCAGAAGAACGACATCCTCATCCTCGGCTTCCCCGGCAAGGAGGCGCGGCTTTACCTGAACCCCGGCGTGCACGACGACAAGCCGTGGCCCATGCACATCGTCGCCGACGTGGTGGACAACGAATCGCCCGTCTTCACCGACATCACCGGCGACGGCAAACCGGAGATCGTGTGCAGCACCGGTGGCAAGTTCGGCTGGTTCGCGCCGAACTGGGACAAGCCGACCGAGAAATGGCCCTTCGTCGCCGTCACGGATGACATGAAGGTGGCGAAGTTCACCCACGGTCTCGGCGTCGGCGATGTGAACGGCGATGGAAAGCTCGACCTGCTCGAAGCGCGTCGCTGGTGGGAGAACAACGGCACCGACCAATGGACGCAGCACAACTTCGCCGCTGGTGTCGGCGGTGGTGCGCAGATGTTCGCGTATGACTTCGACGGCAACGGCACGAACGACGTCTTCACCTCGCTGGCCGCGCATCGCTATGGCGTGTCGGTGTTCCTGCAGAACAAGCAGGAAGGGAGCGCGGGCACTCCTGCCCGCATCGAAAACAATCGCGGCGAAGCCGCGACGAATGAAGCGGACAAGAGTGTCCGCGCTCCTCTCAGCGGCCCTAACTGGAACCGCGTGATGCTCGCGAGCGAGCAGCCGCAGGACAACGACTACGGCATCATCTTCTCTCAGCCGCACGCCGCGTTCCTCGCGGACATCGACGGCGATGGCATCCAGGACATCGTCACCGGCAAGCGCTACTGGGCGCACAACGGCCACGATCCCGACGAGCGCGGCCACCGCGTCATCTACTGGTATCAAACGAAGCGCGAGGCAACGGGCGGTGTCGATTTCGTCCCGCATCTCGTCGATGCCGAGAGCGGCGTCGGCGTCGATGTGCAGGTCGGCGATGTGAATGGCGACAAACTGCCTGACATCGTCGTCGGCAACAAAGGCGGCGTGTTCATCCTCACGCAGCAGCGCAGCGAGATCAGCGATGACACGGCGGAGCTGCTGCGGCCAAAGAAGCTGTATGGCGCGGCGGCATCTTCTATGGAGAGCCGACGAGTCGTCGGCCAAGCAGGGAAGGGCGACGACTCGTCGCCACTCCATAAGCCCAGCGGCCTCATTCCGCAGGCGGAATACGCCAAAGGTCAGTCGCCTGCTGACGCGCTCAAGTCGATGCAGCTCCCCGGCGGCTTCAAAGCGGAACTCATTGCTGCCGAGCCGGACCTCGTGCAACCGATCGCCTTTACCTTCGACGAACGTGGCCGCATCTGGGTCGTGGAAGGCAACAGCTATCCGAAGCCGCGCGAAGTCGGCGCCGGTCAGGACCGGATCAAGATCCTCGAAGACAAGGACGGCGACGGCATTTTCGAGACGAAGAAAATCTTCTGCGAAGGCCTGAACCTCGTCAGTGGCATCGAGCTCGGCTTCGGCGGCGTGTGGGTCGGTGCCGCGCCGTATTTGATGTTCATTCCGGACAAGGATCACGACGACAAGCCAGACGACGCGGACGTGCCGGACCCTGTTCCCGGTTTGAACTTCAAAGCGCAGATCCTCCTCGATGGCTGGGGC
>JAWLBG010000014.1:0-113222 GCA_041395065.1 Prosthecobacter sp.
CATCACCCAAGTGCAGCACCATCGGGATGGTGTGCGCCTCGACATGATCCGCCACCCACTGTGTTTGCATCCGGTATAGAGACGGATCCTTCCATGCATACATCTGGGTGTCCGGCAGCACCGCCACCGTAAAGCCGCCCTTCGCCGGTGGAGCCGGAGCCTCCGCTAAAGCGGCGCTTAAAACCGAAAGGAACGAGCAAGCGGCAAAAATGAATCGGGCGGATCGGGAACAGAAACGAAGAGGCATAACAGAATGATGGTGAAGTGCGGGACGCGTAAACCAAATTGCATCGCAGCTCGGTCCGCCACAAGCGCCTACGCATGATTGTGAACCACCTTTCACAGACCTCTTCAGCAAAGCATCTCTCCCAGCCCCGTGAAACGCTTCCGGCTCTCCTGCTTGCTCACGGCCAGCGATAGCGCCCGTTCATCGCCGACCAGCACGCAGAGCTTCTTCGCACGTGTGATGGCGGTGTAGATCAGGCTGCGTTCGAGCAGGACGTAATGCTGGGTGCTGACGGGGATGATGACGCAGAGAAATTCACTGCCCTGGCTCTTGTGGATCGTCAGCGCGTAGGCGGGTTGAAGCTCATCGAGTTCGCCGGGTTCGTATTCAACGAGGCGTTCGGCATCGTAGCGGACGTGAATCTTCACCGGATCGGCGTCGATCGCGACGATGTGACCGATGTCCCCGTTGAAGACCTCCTTGTCGTAGTTGTTGTGCGTCTGGATGACCTTGTCGCCAACGCGGAAGGTGGTGTTGAAGCGTTCGATCTCGAACTTCACCTCATTCGGCGGATTCAGCGCAAGTTGCAGCGAATGATTGAGCGACGCGGTGCCGAGCAGGTTGCGGTTCATCGGAGTGAGCACTTGGATGTCCGCGATGGGATCGAAGCCGTATTTGGCCGGAAGTCGTGTGTGAGCGAGTTGTACGATCAAATCGCGAATCTCGTCCGGCTCGCCCGCTTCGAGGAAAAAGAAGTCGCTGCCGCGTGCCGGTTTCAAATCCGGCACCTGGCCGCGATTGATCGCATGCGCGCTGGTGATGATGCGACTGCTGGCGGCCTGACGGAAAATTTCCGTGAGCTTCACGCAGGCCACGGCGCCGCTGTTGATCAAATCATGCAGCACCATGCCGGAACCGACGGACGGAAGCTGATCGGCATCACCGACGATGAGCAGATGCGCGCCTTCCGGCAGAGCGGAGAGAAACTGCGCCATGAGTGGCGCGTCGATCATCGAGGCTTCGTCGACGACAAAGAGATCACCGACGAGCGGCTTGCCGCGATGCCGTCCCCAACCGCCTTCGCCCTGGTATTCGAGCAGCCGGTGCAGCGTCTTTGCTTCGAGCCCGGCGCTTTCGCTCAAACGCTTCGCCGCACGACCGGTGGGCGCGGCGAGCACGAGTTTGACCTGCTTGCTTTGCAGGATGAGCAGGATGCTGCGCAGGATCGTCGTCTTCCCGACACCCGGACCGCCGGTGATGATGAGCAGGCGCTGTCGCAGCGCCTCGCGAACGGCCCGCTGCTGGCTCTCGGCCAGTTCCTTGCCCGTTTTCTTCATCACCCACGCCAGCGCCGCATCTTCGTCGATCGGCGGATAGGCCGCTGGTAATGCCGCGAGCGACTTCACACTCGCAGCGATGCTTTGCTCGGCTTTGCGCAGGTAGGGAAGATACAGGAACTCGCCGTGGCGTTCGATCTGATCGGCGGCGATGACCGCTTCGATCTGCGGCGCGATCAACGTCTCCACGCCGAGCAGTTCGGCTGCTTTCTCGACCACTTTGACTTCCGGGAAACAGCAGTGGCCACCTTGCGCCGCTGTTTCGAGCACATGCAAAATCCCGGCCTTGATGCGCTCTGGCGCATCATTCGCCACACCCAGCTGATAGGCGATGTCGTCCGCTGTTTTGAAGCCAATGCCGCGAATGTCCTGCGCCAGCCGATACGGATTCTCCTTCAGCACCGCCTGCGCTTCCTCGCCATAAGTCTTGTAGATGCGCAGCGCCCGCGACGAGCTGATGCCATGCTTGTGAAGAAACAGCATGATGCCGTGAATGGACTTCTGCTTCATCCACGACTCGCGAATCTCGACGCGGCGTTTCTTGCCCACACCCTCGACGTCTTCGAGCTTCTTCGATTCGTTCTCGATGATGTCGAAGACCTTTGGTCCGAACTTTTCGACGATGCGCTTCGCATACTTCGGCCCGATGCCCTCGATCAAACCGCTGCCGAGATAGCGCTCGATGCCGCTGAGCGAATCCGGTCGCCGCAGCTTCAACTCGTCCGCCTTGAACTGCGGTCCGAAGTCCCGATTCGGCTCCCACACGCCACGTGCCTCGAACTCCTCTCCCGCCACAACCCGCGGTGCCTTCCCGATCAAACTTACGACGTCCTGTTTGCCTTCGGGAACCACCTTGAGAATGCAGTAGCCGTTATCCTCATTATGGAACACCACGCGATCCACGAGTCCGTGCAGGACTTCGGGCTTGGTGGTTCTTCGCGGCGCAGGCATGAAGGCAGGCTAGACACGGATGCGCCTTCCCACAAATCCCATTGGGGCCGACTCCGCCGTCGGCGGAGTTCGAACCTTGACAGACGTCTACGAATCCGTCGTGATGGGTCGCGTGAAACGCATTTGTCTCTTCCTGCTGACATTCGGACTCGCGAGCCTCGCATGTCGTGGTGCGGAACGTCCGCCGAACATTGTTTTCATCCTGGCCGACGATGTCGGTCAGGAGGTGCTGGGATGCTACGGCGGGGAATCGTATCCGACGCCGCATCTGGATGAACTCGCGCGGACGGGAATGCGTTTCACGCACTGCTACAGCATGCCGGTTTGCCATCCCTCGCGGATCACGCTGATGACAGGGAAGTACCCGAAACGCCACGGCCGGGTCACCTGGGGAAGTTTCCCGACCAAGGAGGAATCAACCACGTTTGCGAATCGGCTCAGGAACGCCGGTTACGCGACGGGGATCGCGGGCAAGTGGCAGCTCACCCTGCTGGGAGACGATCCATCGCACCCGCAGCGGCTGGGGTTTGAGAGTTCAGATCTCTTCGGCTGGCACGAGGGACCGCGATATTACGAGCCCATGATCTACCAGAGCGGAAAGCTGCGCGACGACACACTGGGTCACTACGGTCCAGACCTTTATGTGCGCAGTCTGGTGGAGTTCATGAAGGCGCATCGTGACGGGCCTTTCCTTGCCTACTTCCCAATGGCGTTGTGTCATGACGTGACGGACGACTTGGACGAACCAGTCCCGCACGGGCCTTTCGACCGCTACGATTCCTACGCCGAAATGGCGACCGAGATGGACCGATCGGTCGGACGAATCGTGGCCGCCCTCAATGCGCTCAAGCTGCGGGAGCAGACCGTGATCCTGTTCACCGGAGACAATGGCACACCGCAGAACATGATTGTCCGGGCTGAAGGAGGCAAACTAATCCGGGAGGCCGTGGTGTCGATGCAGAACGGCAAGGCGGTGCCTGGCGGCAAAAAGACGCTCTTCGACACCGGCACCCGCGTCCCTTTGATCGCGAACTGGCCCGGCACGATCCTGCCAGGACAGGTCGTGGACGACCTTGTCGACTTCTCCGACTTCCTGCCGACTTTCGCTGAACTGGCCGGTCAACCGGTGCGTGCGGATGAAAGGCTGGACGGTCACAGCTTCGCCAAGCGTCTGCGCGGAAAGGGCGCCGCCAGCCGGACGTGGGCCCACTCGGAGGAGGCGGTCCTGCCGAAGCCGGGCGGCGTGGAACCCGACGGGGAAAGCAGCGGGCTGTTCTGGGTGCGGACGCAACGCTGGAAACTCTACAGCGACGGACGTTTCTATGACATGGAGATGGATCTCGGAGAGGCTTCACCGCTGCGGCAGGAAGACCTTGCCGGGGAGGCTCGGGATTCCCTCGCTGCACTTCGGAAAGCCGTGCAGGGTTTCACCGCCCCGGGCCGCTGAGTTCAGGTGGAGATTGATCCGCCATTGCCTCGCGCTAACAGAAGGCATGACTCTCGATCTTCCCAAGTGGTTCGACCTCCACACGCACTTCCGCCAGGGGCCCGCGATGCCCGCCTATGTCAAAGCGCACCTCGACATGGGCTGCGCGGGTGCCCTCGCCATGCCGAACACGCAGCCACCCGTCTCGCGCGTGAGCGGTGAGGCGCAGGCGGACGGCTGGAGCATTGAGAGCTACTCGGCGGAGCTGCGAGCAGCGGGAGCGAACCATTTTGAGCAGCTCATCGTGCCGCTCTACATCACGCGGCACACCACGGCGGCGATGATCCGCGAAGGTGCCGCATCCGGGATGCTGCGTGCCTGCAAATACTACCCGCCGCATGGCACAACGAACTCGGAGCACGGCGTGCCGATGGACGATCTCATCGGCGGCGAGGTTTTTCGGGCGATGGAAGAGCACGGCGTTGTCCTCTGCATTCACGGCGAGCAGCATGCGCTGAGCGGACCGGACTACATCGACGCGCATCAGAATGCCGAGACCCGTTTCTACAGCGAACGCATGCCGCGCCTGCTTCAGGCGCACCCAAAGCTGCGCATCGTGTGCGAGCACATCACCACGCGCACGGCGGCGGATTTCGTGTCTGCGGCGCCGGATCATGTCGGTGCGACGATTACGCCGCAGCACCTGCTCTACACACTGGGGCATCTGATTCAGGGGCTGAAATATCACCTCTACTGCCTGCCCATCGTAAAGTTTCAGGAAGACCGCGCCGCGCTGCGGAAGGCGGTCTCGGCCACCGGCCAGACCAAGTTCTTCGCCGGCACGGACAGCGCCCCGCACACGACGAAAGCAACCGCCTGCGGCTGCGCAGCGGGCTGTTTCACCGGCGGCTGTGCGCCGCAGCTTTATGCGATGGCTTTTGAAGAGGCTGGCGTCGATCTCGGCACCTCCGAAGGCCGGGCCGCCTTTGAGAGTTTCCTCTGCCTCAACGGTCCCGCATTCTACGGCTTCCCGGCTTCGCCACAGCGTTTTCGCATGGAAAAGGCGCCGTCGCAGACGCCGCTGATCGAAACACCCGCCGGCCCCGTGACTCCGCTGCCGCTGGGCATGGGAATCGATTTGAGTTGGAGAATCTCCGGCTAAGTCCTGCCAGCTCTACGTCCCGCCGCCGTTTAGTCATTCTCAACCTTCCAACCCACCATGAATCCCTCGTCTTTCCGTCTGTTCATCGTCTCACTGCTGCTTGTCGCCTTGCAGGTTCAGGGCGCCGATTCCGCGCTGCCACGCAGCACGCCCGAGGAGCAGGGCATTTCGTCATCGGCGATTCGGGAGTTCGTCGAGGCTGCCGACAAGGAGATCAACACTCTGCACAGCTTCATGCTGGTGCGTCACGGTCACGTCATCGCGGAAGCCTGGTGGAAGCCGGAATCCGCGGACAAGAAGCACGTGCTGTGGTCGCTGAGCAAGAGCTTCACCGCCACCGCCGTCGGACTCGCGGTCGAGGAGGGAAAGCTCAGTCTTGATGATCCGGTGCTGAAGTTCTTCAAGGAAGAAGCGCCCGCAGCACCGAATGAAAACTTGAAGGCCATGCGCGTGCGCGACCTGCTCTCGATGAGCGGCGGACACGACGCGGAGCCGAAGTTCCAAATCGACCAGGGCCCCTCGGTGAGGGATTTCCTGGCGCATCCGGTCGCGCACGAGCCTGGAACGTGGTTTCGCTACAACACTCCGGGCAGCTACATGCTCTCCGCGATCGTCACAAAGGCCACGGGCGAGACGGTGCTCGACTACCTGACGCCGCGTCTTTTCCAACCGCTCGGCATCGAGGGTCCCGAATGGGGCGCGACTGAGGAAGGCTACAACCTTGGCGGTTACGGGCTTTTCATCCGCACGGAGGACATCGCGAAATTTGGCCAGCTTTATCTCCAGAAAGGCATGTGGAACGGCAAGCCGCTGCTCTCCGAAAAGTGGGTCGCCGAAGCCACGTCAAAGCAGGTGGACAACAGCAGGGCACCCAGCGCCCGCAACGTGGACTGGCAGCAGGGTTACGGTTTCCAATTCTGGCGCTGCCAGCACAACGCCTATCGTGGCGACGGACGCGACGGTCAGATCTGTCTCGTCATGCCGGAGCACGACGCCGTGATCGCCATCACCGCGCAAACGAAGCAAATGCAGACGGAGCTGGATCTCGTCTGGGACAAGCTGCTGCCCGCCTTCCGCACAGAGCCCCTGCCTGCGAATCCCGGCGAACTCGCCAAACTTTCAGCGACGCTGACCCAACTCACGGCTCACCCTGCCGAGAAGTAGAAACGCGCACAAAGCGCCGACTCCCTGCTCATGCCATCCCTGAACATCATCGCCAGGCTGCGCACCTGCTACACCGACAAGTTCGGCGTGCCGCGCCAGTCGGGCCTCGCGCCGGCCGCCTGGGGCGTGATCGAATTCGAGCCAGCCTACCGCCGCGTGGAGGCGGTGCGCGGCATCGGGGACTTCAGCCACCTCTGGCTCATCACGCAGTTTCACCTCGTCAACGAGGAGCCGGTTTCGCTGACCGTGCGCCCTCCGAGACTGGGCGGAAATGAAAAACGCGGCGTCTTTGCCACGCGCTCGCCATTTCGACCGAACCGACTGACCCTCAGCGTGGTGAAGCTCGACCGTGTGGAACTCGAAGGCGAACTCGCGCCCCGCCTGTTCGTCTCCGGCGTCGATCTGGTCGACGACACTCCCGTTTTCGACATCAAGCCCTACATCCGCTATGCCGACTCGATTCCCGAAGCGCACAGCGGATTTGCAGGCGAGCCACCGCCGCGCATGCCGGTGCACTGGGAGTGTGAAAGCAGCGTGCCGGATGACGTGAGGGTCATCATTGACCAATCGCTCGCCCTCCAACCGCAGCCGGCCTACCACGACGACGACCAACGTCAATACGCCACCGAGATCGCCGGATGGCGGGTCAAGTGGGCGGCGACCGCTGAGGGCGCGAAGGTGACTTCATGCGAAGCGATGGCGTGAGGAGGAAGTCCTCCGACGCCGATCCAGACAAGAAAACGATTTCTTGTTGAGGATTTGCCGCCAAGCTGGCCTGCGATGGAATTTCACCTGCTCGACACCCGGCTGCAAAGCGCCCGGCACGGCGACGAGCGTCTTCTGGAGCACTGGACGAAAGAGCCCGGCACGGTCGCCTGGCTGCACCTGACCGGCGAGATGACGGATGCGCAGGAGCTTCTGTTGCGCGAGCGCTTCGACCTGCATCCCCTGGCGCTGCAGGATGCCAAACGGAACCGCCACCCTCCGAAACTCGAACTGTTTGAAAACTCGACCTTCATTCTGCTCAAGGCGCTGTCGCAGGAGTCGGATGACATCCACTTCTCCACCATTCAACTCGCTATCTTTGTCGGCGAAACATTCATCGTCACCCGCACCTCGGGCGCGAGCCGTGCGGTGGCACGCCTGAAAGAGGAGGTGACGACCGATCCGGCCCGATTTGTCAAAGGTTCGGGAGCAATGGCCACCCGTCTCATCCGGCTCATCATCGACCGCTATCTGACTCTGCTGCTCGGGATCGAACCGCGCCTCGAAGAACTGGAGGACGGACTGCTCAGTCAAACCGGCGACGAGATTCTCGCCGAGCTGACCGGCTACAAGACCGAGCTCAAAAAGTTCCGCCGCATCTTTCTCTACCACGAGCAGATCCTCGCGCGCCTGAAGCAGAAACCCTGCGCCGGTTTCCCCAGTGAGCAAAAGCACGAGCTGAACGATGTCTATGAACAGCAGGAACGCGCGGGCAGCCTCACACTTCTTTATTACGAACTGGCCAGCGATCTCAATGACGGCTACCTCGCCATGTTTTCACACCGGTTGAACCGGATCATGCAGGTTCTGACCATCGTCACGGTGGTATTCGTACCGCTGAGCTTCCTGGCAGGCATCTATGGCATGAATTTTGACCACATGCCGGAACTGCACTCGCGCTGGGGCTACTTCATCCTTCTGAGCATCATGGGAGCCGTGGCGGCGACGCTGCTGTGGGTGTTTCGGAAACGTCGGTGGCTCTGATCACCGCACCAAGCGGCCGTTCGCCGTGGTGAGACGCGGCACTCCGCATCTCCGTCCTTGAACCGGTTCGATTCACTCCACATGATCGCCCCACCGCATGAGCCGTCTTCCCGCCTTCATCCGCCACCACCTCGCCGGTTCGGGCATGCTGGTGGCGCTGCTGATGCTGTGCGTGTTCTTCAGCATCGTCACCTGGTCGGAGCAGTATCCGCAGGATGCAGCCGCTGCGGAGCAGGTCGCCTCCCGGATCGGTTCGAAGGCAAAAGTGCTGATCGTCGTCCGCCCGCAGGCGGATGATCTCGCATTCGCTGAAGCGCTGAATGCCGCACTAGGATCGCGGGCAGAGATCGTGCAAGGCGAGCCGAAGGACGCGCGGGCTGCCCTCGAACGCGCGGCGACTGCAGGCGGACTGGATGTCATCGCCTGCACACAGACGACGGCCTCCTGGCTCGTCTTCGAAGACCTCGCCACGGATTTTCCGGCGCTCGGCGGCGTCCGCGTTCTCAAACCGCAGCCGGAATGCTGGCCGGTCTTTCTCAAGGCGGACAACCTGCTCAACATCGCCAACCAGATCGCCGTCATCGCCATTCTCGCCATCGGCATGACGCTGGTCATCATCACCGGCGGCATCGACCTGAGTGTCGGCAGCCTGATCGCACTCTCCGCTGTCGTCACTGCGCTGATCGTCCGTGACTACTGCGGCGGTGTGACGGCGGGTGCGGCGGGCATGTTTGCAGCCGGCCTCGGCGGCATCGCTTTGTGCGGCGTGTGCGGTTTGATCACGGGAGCATTCATCACCCGGCTGCGCATGCCGCCCTTCATCGTCACGCTGGCCATGATGCTCGTTTGCAGCGGATTGGCCTACCGGCTGGCGGAGAATCAGTCGGTGTTTCAAATTCCGGATTCCTTTGTATGGCTCGGCCGCGGCGCCGACCTCCTCGGCCTTCCAAACGCCGTCGCCCTCATGCTGCTGCTCTATGCCACCGCGCATGTCATGATGACGCAGACCAGCCTCGGGAGGCACCTTTACGCCATCGGCGGGAACACGGAGGCGGCCCTGCTTTCCGGCGTTCCGGTGAACCGCGTCGTCCTCACCGCCTACGCCCTGTGCGGTTTGTTGGCTGGGCTGGGTGGAGTGGTCACGGCGTCCCTGCTGAAGAGCGGATCGCCAACCTACGGCCAGATGTATGAGTTGAAGGTCATCGCCGCCGTGGTGGTCGGCGGCACCAGTCTCAGTGGCGGAAAAGGCACCATGCCCGGCACCCTGATTGGAGCATTCATCATTGCCGTGATCGAAAACGGCATGAACCTGACCAACATCGAAAGCAACAGCCAGAAGATCGTACTCGGCCTCGTCATTCTCGGCGCTGTGCTGGTCGATCGACTGCGAAAGTAAAACTCCGCACCCCATGTTCAACGCCTGGCTCCCCGAATCCCAAGACCGTCTCCCGCTGACATGGTGGAAGCAGCACCCGGTCTATCTCGCCGCGATCATCGCGCTTGTCGGCGCTGCGAGCATGATCGTCACCGCCGTGCTCGGCTATCGGGTAATCGGTCACTTTGTGTTCACGTTTGATCAGGCTTTTGGAGACCTTCACATCTGGACGCCGCTGACCTACGTCCTCGTGAATCCGCCCAGCCTGTGGACGCTGCTCGGCTGTTACCTGCTGTGGAGTTTCGGGGAGGCCGTCGAGCGTCATTTGGGCCGCCGCTCCTTCGTCAATCTGCTGCTTTTGTTGCTGCTCGTCTCGCCGCTGCTTGTTTCGATCTTTGGCCTCATCGGCGTCCGCTCCTTCGTCTGCGCCGGCATGATGCAACTCGAGTTCGGTGTCTTCATCGCCTTCGCCACACTCTATCCCCGCGCCAAGATCAGCATCATCATCCTCACCATCGATGCATGGCTGCTCGCCGCCGTCTTTGTCGGAGTGAACGCCCTCGGCAGCCTGGCCGCCCGCGACTGGTCCTCGCTCCTGCTGCTCGCCGCGAATGTCGGCACTGCCTACGCCTTCATCTGCTTTGAAAAAGGGGAGCTGAAGCTGCCCTCGATGCCGAAACCCGCTCCGAAAGCCCGCAAGCCTTCCAAAGCACCCCCAAACACCGCGCCCACCGTCGATGACATTCTCGACAAAATCAGCCGCCACGGCATGCAAAGCCTCACCGCCGAGGAACGCCGCATCCTCGACGAGGCCAGTGATGAAATGAAGCGAGGCAGGCGCTAACGCAATACCACCCGGCACGGGGCGCCGTCCGCTCCCTCAAGCTTGATGGGCAGGCTGATCATGTCGTAATAGCCCGGTGTGATGTCCGCCAGATTGAGACCTTCGATCACCCAAAGGCCCGCACCGAGCATGATCTGGTGTGTCTCGACGACATCCTTCCCGTAGCCGCCGATGCTCAGGTAATCCACGCCGACGGTCATGATTCTTTGATCGACGAGATACTGCGCCGCGTCCGCACGGATGGAGATGAAGTCCTTGTCGAACTCGTTCATCGTCCAGCTGCGCTTTGAGTTGCGCGTTTTGAAAAGCACCCGCTGACCAGGGGAGAGTTTGATTTTCATCAAATCCTGCGCCGTGATCTGATCCTCGCAGTCGAGTTCAAACACGCGGCAGCGGCCGATCACCGCCTCCAGTGGCATTTGTTCCATCGTGATGCCGTCGGCGATGAAATGCCGCGGCGCATCCATGTGCGTGCCGGTGTGGGCGCTCATGGAGATGTGGGTCAGATTGCACACCGCACCGTCTTCCATGCGGTTCACGCGCTTGATGTGGCACTCGGGATCGCCGGGCCAGTGCACCATGCCGTCGCGTATCGGCACGGACACATCTTTCCAAGGACGTTTCATGAGTTTAGAGTGGGGATGTCGCGGTAGCCAAACCGCAAGAGGATACGATGGCAACCCGTTTGCTGGGGCATGTCTTTCCCGATTTTTTCCCGCCGCCGCTTTGTCAAGACAGCCGCAGCAGCAACCTTCGGCTTTCAAATCGTTGAGCGTCATGTCATTGGCGGCCCCGGCTTCACGCCTCCCAGTGAAAAAATAAATCTCGGCTGCATCGGCATCGGTGGCCAGGGAGCGGGCGACATCCGCGATCTCGACGATTCCGGCCTCGCCAACTTTGTGGCTCTCTGCGATGTCGATCTCGATCGCGCCGCGGGCACGATCAAAAAGTATCCGGGCGCGAAGCTCTACCGCGATTACCGCGAACTGTTGGACAAACAGAAGGACATCGACGCGGTGCTCGTCGCGACGCCCGATCACGTGCACGCGCCTGCGAGCATCATGGCGATGCGCGCCGGACGTCATGTTTATGTCGAAAAGCCGCTCGCTCACACCATCGCCGAGGCGCGCGCCATGCGTGATGTGGCGAAGGAAACCAACCGCGTCACGCAGATGGGCAATCAAGGCCATGCCGACGAAGGCATCCGCCTCACACGCGAGTGGATTCAGGCGGGCGCGATCGGCAAAGTGACCGAGGTGCACGTGTGGTCGGATCGTCCGGGCAAATTCTGGGACACGCAGGGCAAAGCCTATCCCACCGACACGCCGCCGGTGCCGAAGAACCTCGACTGGAACCTCTGGCTCGGCCCCGCGAAAGAGCGCCCTTATCATCCTGACTTCTGCCCGCGCAAATGGCGCGGCTGGTGGGACTTCGGCTGCGGTGCGCTGGGTGACATGGCCGTGCACAACGCCGATCCCGCTTTCTACGCGCTCGATCTCGACGCACCCGACTGGGTGGAGGCCGAGAACGGCCCAAACAACAACGAGTCGTATCCCGTGTGGAGCATCATCACCTACCATTTCCCCGCCAAGGGCAATCGTGGGCCGGTGAAGATGGTCTGGTATGACGGCGGCAAGCTTCCGCCTCGTCCCGAAGGCCTCGAAGACACGCGCAACCTCGGTGACAACGGCATCTATTTCGTCGGTGACAAAGGCTGCATCCTTGCAGGTGGTTGGAGCGGCACGCCGCGCATCGTTCCCGAGACGAAGATGCAGCAGTTCGTCATCCCCGCGAAAACGATTCCACGCTGCAAGAACGGTCACCGTGCTGAATTCCTCGAAGCCTGCAAAACTGGCAACCCGCAGGATGCGAAGAGCGGCTTCTGGTATTCCGCACCCTTCACTGAATCATTGCTCGTCGGCCTTCTCGCTGTTCGCTTTGGCAAACGCGTCGAGTGGGACACGAATGCGCTCAAGTCGCCGAACACACCCGAAGCGGATGCGATCATCCACAAGGCCTATCGCGCGGGATACGGCATTTGACCAAGGAGTGATGGCTTCCAGCCATCACCTCATGACGGCTGGATGCCGTCACTCCTGGAGTCAATCCTACTTGGGAATCCGGGGACGCCAGTAATCCGGCCGTCTCTTCTCGTGCATCACAGCGTAGATGCAGACCATAGACGCGTCTGGATCAAAACCGTAATACACGCGGAACGGAAACTTCTTCAGCCGATAGACCTGGATGCCTTTTCCTGCAGGTGGATAGCGTCGTGGATCAGCCACGATGGCATTCACTGCTGCACGCATGGCTTGCACGAAGCGATCACCTGCAAAGAGGCTTCGATCTTCATACCAATGAGCCGCGTCGTGAAACTCAACACGGGCTTCGGGATGAAACTCAAACGTCATGCACTGCGCCGGGCCTTGAGCGATTGCGTGATCTCCTGGAACACTTGCTCGCCAGGAATGGTCTTGACCTGTCCAGAGCGCACTTCCTCCGCCCGTTTCTGAACTTCCTGCACCTGCTCGGCATCAAGCGCGGGATCACTTTGAATCGTGGGAATGAGCCGCTCCACCAGTTGCAGACGGGAATCGTCCGGCAAAGCCAGGGCTTCTTCAAAGAGGCTGTCGATGGTCGCGATCATGGTGCGATGTTACCCCAATCGGGTTCACAAGACAAGACGCGTGTTCCCATCACGCCAGCAGCTTCGTCACCAGCTCGCCCGCGACGCCCGTGAGCCTCATGTCGAGGCCTTGGAAGCGTTGGCTGAGCTTCGTGTGCTCAAAGCCGAGCAGATGCAGCAGTGTGGCATGCAGGTCATGCACATGCACGGGATCTTCGGTCGTGTTGAAGCCGAATTCATCGCTCTGGCCGAGCGTGAGGCCCGGCTTCATGCCGCCGCCCGCGAACCACATGCTGAAGCAGTTTGGATGATGATCGCGGCCGTCGTTTCCGCCCTGCACCATCGGCGTTCGGCCGAACTCACCGCCCCAGATGACGAGCGTGTCGTCGAGCAGGCCGCGTTGTTTCAAATCGCGCACCAGCGCGGCGCATGGCTGATCCGTGAGGCCGCATTGATCCTTCAAGCCCTTCACGAGGCCACCGTGATGATCCCACGCCTCGTGGAAGAGCTGCACGAAACGCACACCGCTTTCGATCAGACGACGCGCGAGCAAGCAGTTGTTCGCGAATGACGCCTCGCCGGGCTTCGCGCCATACATATCGAGGATGTGCTTCGGCTCCTTCGAGATGTCCATCAGCCCCGGCGCGGTCTGCTGCATGCGGTAAGCCAGCTCAAAGCTGTTGATGCGGCTGGCGATCTCCGGATCGCCCACGACATTGAGGCGCTCCTCATTGAGCTGCTTCAACACGTCGAGCGTGTCACGCTGCGTCGCGTCATCGACGCCCTGCGGGTTGTTGAGGAACAGCACAGGCTCGCCGCTGCTGCGGAAAGGTACACCTTGATACACGGTGGGCAGGAAGCCGCAGCCGAAGTTGCTCAGGCCGCCGCTCGGACCTTTCTGCCCGCTTTGCATCACGACGTAGCCGGGCAGGTCTTCATTCTCCGTGCCGAGGCCGTAGAGCGTCCACGCGCCAAAACTCGGTCGGCCGAAAATCTGCGAACCGGTGCTCATCAAGATCTGCCCGGGTGCATGATTGAACGCATCCGTCTTCATCGAGCGTACAATCGTGAGATCGTCGGCGATTTTTGAGAGATGCGGCAGCAACTCGCTCAACTCCGCACCGCTCTGACCATGCCGCGCGAATTTGAACTTCGGTCCGAGCAGCTTGCTGTTCGGATTGATGAACGCGGCGCGAGCCCGAGCAAGTTGGGCGGCAGTTTGCCGTCCCACTTCGAGAGCCTCCGGCTTGTTGTCGAACAGCTCCAGCATTTGGCTCGGCGCACCGCCCATGAAGAGGTAGATCACCGCTTCTGCTCTCGCCGGATAATGCGGTCTCTGACCGCCAGCGGGCGGCCGGAGCTGCAGCGGCGTTGCCGCGCATCAGATCCATCGCCGCAAGGCTGCTGAGACCCACGCCGCAGTCTTTGAAAAACCAGCGGCGGGTGCGGTAGCGGCGTATTCGGCCTGAAGTTCAGTGCGAAGGTTCATTGCATGCGAATGGACGCACAGAAATGCTCCGCTGGCGACACTGCTCATCGCATGCGCCTGCGCAGCACAATCCCGGCGGCGGCTTTGTCCATGCAGGCGCATTGACGTGAAGGATCACGGCACATGCTTTCGTTCCAACCGCCCCATGAAGCTCCTCAGCCTCTTCCTTTCGTCATTCCTCATTCTGGTTTCGTCATTCGCTGCGGAGCAGCGTCCCAACATTCTCTGGCTCACCAGCGAAGACCACGGCCCGCACATGGGCTGCTATGGCGACACGTATGCGGACACGCCGGTGGTCGATGCGCTGGCGGCGAAGGGCATGCTCTTCAAGCACGCATGGTCCTGCGGTCCCGTGTGTGCCGCGGCGCGCACGACGATCATCGCGGGCATGTATTCGCCTTCCACCGGCGGCCAGCACATGCGCAGCATGGTGCCGATGCCAAAGGGCACGAAGATGTATCCGCAGTTCCTGCGTGAAGCCGGTTACTACTGCACGAACTGCAGCAAGGAAGACTACAACCTCGTGAAGCCGGAAGGCGTGTGGGATGTCTCCGCCGGCAACGCGCATTGGAAAAACCGCGCGGAAGGCCAGCCGTTCTTCGCCATCTTCAACGAAACCTGCAGCCACGAGAGCCAGATCCGCAAACGCCCGCATGTCGCGATTCATGACCCCGCCAAGGTGCGCGTGCCCGCCTATCATCCCGACATCCCGGAAGTGCGTCAGGACTGGGCGCAGTATTATGATCAGGTGACGCTCGCCGATGCTTCTGCAGGCCGACGCCTGAAGGAAGTCGAGGACGCCGGTCTCGCTGAAGACACGATCGTGTTTTACTACGCCGACCACGGCAGCGGCATGCCGCGCAGCAAGCGCTGGCCGTGCAATTCCGGTCTGCAGGTGCCGATGGTCGTCTATTTCCCGCCGAAGTGGAAACACCTCGCGCCGAAGGAATACGCGCCCGGCGTGAAGTCTGACCGCCTCGTGAGTTTCGTCGATCTCGCGCCTACGCTGCTCAGCATCATCGGTGTGCAGCCGCCGGAGTGGATGCAGGGTTACGCCTTCGCTGGAAAATACCAAACCGAGCCGCAGCCCTTCATCTATGGCTTCCGCGGCCGCATGGACGAGCGCTACGACTGCGTGCGCAGCGTCACCGACGGACGCTTCGTCTATCTGCGCAACTACATGCCGCATCTCTCGCAGGGTCAGCACGTGTCGTATCAGTTTGAAACGCCCACCACCGCCGCCTGGCGGAAGCTCTACGATGAAGGCAAGCTCACGCCCGAGCAGTCGATCTTCTGGAAGGAGCCGAAGGATCCTGAGGAACTCTACGACCTGCAGAGTGATCCCGATGAAGTACACAACCTCGCCACCTCGACCGAACACGCCGACACGCTGGCGAAAATGCGCGCGGCACAGGAATCCTTGGTCTTGAAAATCCGCGATGCCGGCATGCTGGCTGAAGGCGAGATGCACCAGCGCTCCGAGGGCACCACGCCCTACGACATGGCTCACGACGACAATCTCTATCCGCTGAAGCGCATCCTCAAGATTGCCGGTGAAGCGACTTCCATGAAAGACGACGCCATGGCCGATCTCAAAAAGGGCTTCGCCGATCCCGACAGTGCCATCCGCTACTGGAGCGTGATGGGCGTCCGAATGCGCGGCGCCGAGGGCGTCACAGCCGCGCACGACGAACTCGTCCAAGCCGCCAAGGACAGCTCCACCTATGTGCAGGTCGTCGCCAACTGGGCGCTCGCCAAATACGGCAGTGACGCCGACCGCGAGGCCGCACTGCCCGCGCTCGTAGGCCTCGCCAACTGGAGTCAGCACAATGTCTTCACCGCCATGAGCGCCCTCAACGCCATCGGCGACCTTGGCGACAAAGCCCAACCGATTGCCGACCAGCTCAAAACCCTGCCCGCCAAGGGCGAATCACCTGACGGTCGCTTCTCCGGCTATGTCGGACGTCTCATTGCAGACTTGAACGGCACCAAACCTGCCGCTGAAAGACCCGCAAAAAAGAAAAAGGCGAAGAAGTAAGCCTGATCACATCAGGCCGACTTACTTATCTCCTCCACAAAACGCGCCGGATCGTCCGGCGTAACGACGATGGGTTTTCCATCGCTGAAGGTGAGGATGACCGCGTCGGTAGTCCTAGTAGCGAGAGCACGAAATGAACCCAGCGGCTTCTGGTGATACCAGCCGCTGAAGGAATAGAGCCCCCCATTGCCGCAGGTGCGCCAGGCCCAGCCGAAGGGACCGGGACGGTGCTCGGCATGGGTCAGACTTTGCAGTGGAATGCGAGTCTTCCACAGGAGCCGCGGCACAAGCAGAATGCCGTTTTCGATTTCATAGCCTCGAACCGTGAAAAGAGCGCAGCCAACCAGCAGGATCACCGGCAGAAAACGGACGATGCACCAGGCCAGGGGTTGTGTTGAAGAGGGAAGCGGAAGGATGCAGGTAACTGCGAGGAGAAACAGACTGACCGAAATGGAAATGACTTTCAGGCTGGTGCTCCAGGGTGCGTTGAAGGTCGTTCGCATGGCGTCATTTGGTTGCTACGAAAAGCCAACGAGTCCAGAAACGCTGTCTTGCGTGACGCCGGGGCAGAAACGTGGAAGGAAGCGAACGGTTTTTCGTTTCCAATCCTCACTTCAGATTTGCCAACCATGATGCGTCACCTTCTGCTTTTCCTCATCGCCGTAACCGCTGCCTATGCAGCAGATCGTCCGAATGCGATTCTCTTCATTGCAGATGATGTGAGCTGGAATGACCTCGGCTGCTACGGCAATCCCGAGGCGCGCACACCGAACATCGACCGACTCGCTGCAAAGGGACGGCGTTTTGACGAGGCGATTCTGGTTGCCAGCAGTTGCAGTCCCAGCCGCTCCAGCATCATCACCGGGCGTTATCCTCACAACAACGGCCGCGCCTCGGAATTGCATCAGCCCATCGCCGCGAATCTGCCGTGGTTTCCCCGTCTGCTGCGCGAAGCGGGCTACTACACCGCGCTCGTGGGCAAGCATCACATGACCTCCGACAAACCTGCCGCGGGCGAACAGCCGCAGCCGGAGCCGTTTGACCTCGTGGACAAGGGCATGGCTCCCGGCAACAAGGGCGGTCATGCGACCTGGGTGAAAACGGTGCAGGAGCGCCCGAAGGACAAGCCGTTCTTCTTTTGGTTCGCCTCGACCGATGCGCATCGCGCGTGGGATGCGGACAAGGATTGGAACGAAAAGGAGTATGGTCCGAAACACGATCCCGCGAAGGTTGTCGTGCCGCCGTATTTGAACGACGATGCCGCCACGCGTGACGATCTCGCCTCCTACTACAACGAAATCACGCGCTTTGATCACTTCATCGGCCGCGTCGTTGCCGAACTGGAAAAAGAAGGCGTGCTCGATGACACGCTCATCCTCGTGATGGCCGACAATGGCCGCCCCTTTCCGCGTGCGAAGACACGTTTGCACGATTCAGGCATGAAGACGCCGTTCGTCGCGCATTGGCCGAAGGGCATCACCAAGCCGGGCACGGCCACGCAAAGCCTGATCAGCTCCATCGACATCGCGCCGACGATCCTCTCGCTCGCGAATGTCACCGTGCCGCCAACGATGCAGGGCGTGAGCTTTGCGCCAATTCTCGAGAATCCGGAAGCCACGCCGCGCAAGTACGCCTTTTCCGAGCACAACTGGCATGACTACGAGGCGCATGGGCGCTCCGTTCGTTCCGAAGGTTTCCTCTACATCGTCAACGCACGCCCCAACCTCGCGTGGCAGGGGCCGGCGGATTCCGTGCACTCGCCATCGTTCCAAAGCCTGCGCGCCGTGCGCGACACCGGCAAGCTCACCCCCGCGCAAGCGGATGTCTTCCTCGCTCCGCGTCCAACGGTGGAACTTTACCGCACCGATGCCGATGCGCTGCAATTGAACAACCTCGCCGACGATCCGAACTACGCCTCGGTCAAACAACGCCTCGCGAAACTCATGAGCGAGTGGACCGACGCCACCGGCGATTCTGTGCCCGACGAGATCTCGAAGGACTACTTCGATCGCGAAACCGGCGAGCGGCTTAAAATCAAAGAGCAGGACTACCGCCGCACGCCTCCCGGCTGGGACCGTGATGCGATCCACGTGAACGCCCCGGGACCGCGTTGAGCGCCGCCTCGGCGGCTTCATGTGCATTTCCGATAGTGCACCGTGCGAAAACGGGCTTCACAGCGGACGTTGGTTCTGCCTACCATTGCGCCAACCATGAAACGCCTCCTCCTCAGCCTTGCCCTGGCTTCGTCCTTCGTCCTTCCGCAGGTTTCGTCCGCCGCCGAACCGCTCCGCGTTTTCATCCGTGCCGGCGCAAAATCCCACGCCCCCGGCGCGCATGATTTCCCGCAGTTTCTGAAGGACTGGGTGCCGATGCTCAATGAACGCGGTGCGAAAGCCGACGGCGCGCTCGAATTCCCAACCAAGGAGCAGCTCGACAAGACGGACGTGCTCATCCTGCACGCGCAGGAGGCGGGAAACATCAAGATCGGCGAGGAGCGCAAGAACCTGACGGAGTTCCTCAAGCGCGGCGGCGGCCTGGTGGTCATCCATGCGGCGGCGGTCTCGCGCGATCACGACTGGTTCAAGACGATCATCGGTGGCTCATGGCATTTCGGGCAGACGAAGTGGCTGGAGGCGCCCATGAGCCTCTACTTCACCGATCACGAAAACCCGATCACGAAGGACATCAGCAACTTCGACATCGACGACGAGATCTACTACGACATGGACCTGCTGCCCGAGGCGAAGATTCTTGCCGCGGCCTACACACCAAACTCCAAGGACACCGGCGGTAAAGGCAACAGGGAGGCCCAGCAACGCGCCGCCGAGGCCGTGGCGAAGCGCAAGGGCGTGAACATCTACGACATCCAGCCGCAGATGTGGACTTATGAGAGGAGCGCGGACACTCCTGTCCGCTCTGATGATGCGGGCAAGAGTGCCCGCGCCCCCGTCACTTACCGCGCCTTCACCTGCATCCCGGGCCACTGGTACAAGAACTTCGCCCACAACGGCGTCCGCACCGCCATCCTGCGCGGCATCGCGTGGGCTGGAAAGCGGGAGAACGTGGACGAATTCTGCAAACCGAACGAACTCGGCGACGCGCTGCGCTACGTCGAAGGCGGCTGCCCGAGCCCGAAGGAACTGCCAAAGGCGCTCGAAGTGCATCCGGAGTTCAATCTCTCGCTCGTCGCCGCCGAGCCGCTCATCAACAATCCGATGAACATCGATTGGGATGAGAAAGGCCGTCTGTGGGTCGTCGAGACACCCGAGTATCCCAATGGTCTGCGTGCCGAAAACGTCGTTGCCTGGATGGATTCGGGTTCGCTCGAGCCCGGCAAATACGACCGCGAGCCGATGGACCGCGTCTCCATTCTCACCGACACTGACGGCGACGGCGTCATGGACAAGAAGCAGGTCTTTGCCGACAAGATCGAGCTCGCCACCAGCAGCGTGTTTTACAAAAACGGTGTCATCGTCTGCGCCGCGCCGGACATCTGGTACTTCGAAGACACCAACGGTGACGACAAGGCCGACAAGCGCACCAAGCTCTACACGAACCTCGGCACGCGTGACACGCACGCTGTGATCAACAACATGCGCTGGGGCCTCGATGGCTGGGTGTATGCCACGCACGGTTACTCCAGCACTGATGACGCGACTTCCGGCGATGGCAGCAAGCACTTTGGCCCGATCGGCAGCGGCGTCGTGCGCTTCAAGCCGGATGGCAGCGCCTTTGAGCAATACGCCAGCCGCGGCGGCAACACCTGGGGCCTCGACATCACCACCGACGGCCAAGTTTTTTACACGCAGCCGACCAGCGGCAATCACTTCATCCATGTCGTGCTGCCAGAGTATGTGCTCGCCAAAGGCAAACTGCCCGGAGTCATGGGCACGAACGGCATGCTGCCAAAAGAGCCGACCTATCCGGCCATGCACTGGGAGCAGCAGGCCTACGTGCAGATCGACCAGGTCGGCAGCTACACTGCCGGCGCCGGCTGCGCCATCTATGAAGGCGGCGCGTGGCCCAAGAAATGGAACTACGGCTACTTCGTCACCGAGCCCACGCTGAACATCGTCAGCCACTTCATGGTTGAGCCCGACGGCGTCACCTACAAGGCGCATCGCGAACCCGGCCGCGAGCAGACCGAGTTCATCCGCAGCAAGAATCTCTGGTTCCGTCCCATCGAGGTCCGCGTCGGTCCCGATGGCGCGCTGTATGTCGTCGACTTCTGCAATCAGGCCGTCATCCACAACGACACCCGCGGCCCCACCCACGGCCCCGCTAATGCCGCCGTCCGTCCCGACCGCGACCATTATTACGGCCGCATCTGGAAGGTGCAGCACAAGGAGGCGAAGAAGCTGGAGGTGGTGAAACTCGATCCCCAGAACTCCAAGCAGCTCATCAGTGTCATCGAAAAAGGCGGCAATAGTCACACGAAGAAGCAAGCCGCCCGTCTTTACCATGAAGCCGTAAATGAACATCCCTACGACATCATGGCATCGATGGGGAGCATCGCCCAGATCGTCTATCAAAGCGCACATGACACCGGTTTCATAGAAGCCATGCTCACGAACTACGCCAAAGCTCAGGACGACTGGACGCGCAGTGCCCTGATCGCTGCCGCTTCCGACAAAGCACCCGAAGTCATCTCAGCCGCCTTGTCCGCACCTTCATCCGAGTCGCTTTCGGCCTTTGTTGGCGCCGTTCTCCCCGCCGCGTTGCCTGCCAACGCCGAACAACTCATCACTGCCTGCGCCAAAGCCGATTCAAAAGCCGACGCGATCAAGATCGCAATTCTTCGTGGCATTGCCGCTAGCGTGAATGAAGCGCCTGCTATGTCTCCAGCGATCACGGAGGCTTTGAAGAAGCTGCTCGCCCAGCCCGCACTCACCGCCGCGACGTTGCCGCTGGTGTCGAAGTGGGACAAAGGTGGTGTGTTGAAAGCGGAGGTGAAGGCAGAACTCGCGAAGCTGATGAAACTCTTTCGCGACGACGTGAAGGCTGCTGAGGATTTGCGACTCGCAGCGGCGATGGGATTGATTGGCGCACGCGATGCGGACAGCACGATCTTGGGGGAAGTGTTCGAGACGCTCGGTTCTGACAGTCTCTCAACAGGACTCAAACTCCGGCTGGTCCAGTCACTGGGTGAACAGGCAGATGCCGAAGTCGGCAAGAATCTGGCGTTTGCCTTCGCACGCCTGCCCAAGGAGGTGCAGCCCGCTGCCTTCGAAGCCATCCTCAAACGTCCTGAGGCCACCAGCGCGCTTCTCGACGCAGTGAAGGCCGGCAGCATTGACCGCGCTGTGTTTGCCCCCGGCGATGTTGCGCGGCTGCGCTCGCATCCGAACAAGCAGATCGCCAAACGCGCGAACGATCTTTTCAAGATCAACAACGCCGCCAAGGACGCGATCATCGCCAAGCTCACGCCGGAGGTCGAGAAGCCCGGCAACGCGGCGAACGGCAAAATGCTCTTCACCGCCGCCTGCGCCGTCTGCCACAAGCTGGGCGACATCGGCGTGCTCGTCGGCCCGCCGCTCGATGGCATGGGAGCACACGGTCCTGCCGAACTGCTGGTGCACATCGTCGATCCGAACCGCGAGGTCGATCCGAGCTTCTGGGCCTTCAACATCACCACGAAGAAGGGCGAGACGCTTGCAGGCGTCGTGACCAGTGAAAACACCGCCACCGTCACGCTCGCCACGCAGGTCGGCGTGCGCGAGATCGCGAAGAGCGACATCGACAAGCGCGAGAACACCCGTCGCAGCCTCATGCCGGAAGGACTCGATGCGCTCGGTCCTGAGGCCTTGCGCGACATCCTCGCGTTCATCTGCGGCGATGCGATGAAGCAGTTCCGCATCATCCATCTCGCCGATGCTTACACCGCCGACAGCCGCGATGGCGTCTTCGCCGGTCCTGGACCCGACGGCGGACGTGTGAAGCTGAACAAATTCGGCAACGTCAATGTCGAGCACGTGCCCTTTTTCATTCAGGATCCCGCCAAGAGCGGCACCGGTGCCAACCTGATCGTGCTCAAAGGCGGCCCCGCTCCGAACAACCACAGCCAGACCTTCCCCGCGAAGGTCGAAGTGGCCCTCAACGTGGAAACAAAGCGCCTGCAACTGCTTAGCGGTATCTCCGGCTGGGGCTGGCCCGCCGTTCGCGACGAAGCTCCCGCGCTCAAAGCCACCGTCGTGTATGAAAGCGGCGAGAAAGAAGAGTTCACCTTCATCAACGGCGTCCATTTTTCTGACTACATTCGCCCCGTCGAAGTGCCCGGCTCGAAATACGTCGAAGGCCTCACCGACGGCCAGCAGATGCGTTTGCTGACGCTTGAACTGACAAAGAAAGGCGTCGCGAAGACCCTCATCTTGGAAAGCCCCGCTGGAAACAAGACCGTGCCCGTTGTCGCGGCGATCACCGCTGACATTGAAGGCCGCGGCCCCGCTGCTGGCAGTGCCGACGTTTCCCAACGCCCGCCGCCACCCGCCCGTGGACCGGCGAAAGGAAAAGGCAAAGCCAAGGCCAAGAACGACGCTACCGCCAACATGAAGCCCGAAGACGCGCCGAAGGCCGGCGGCCCCGGTGACGGTCCGCTCGCTCCCGCCGCGCCTGTCGTGTGGGAAGCCGGTAAAACCAAGGTCCTCGTCATCGGCGGCGGTTCCTCGCACAACTTCGCCGAGTTCTTCGGCAAAACGGATGTCGCCACGCTCAAGGCCGGCGGATTCAGCGTGAACTACACGGAAGATCGCGACCAAGCTGCTACTGAACTGAAGAACGCCGATGTCGCCATCATCAGCGTGAACCGGAAGTTCTTCGACACCGCGGCCTATCGCAAAGCGCTCTTCGATTTTGCCGCCGCTGGCAAAGGCATCATCATGCTGCATCCCGGCACGTGGTATGGCTTCGCCAACTGGCCCGAACTCAACGCGCAGATCGTCGGTGGCGGCGCACGTGGCCACGACAAGATCCATCCCTTCGATGTCAAAGCCGTGAAGGCCGATCATCCGATCATGGCCGGCGTGCCCGCCAGCTTCACCGTCGAGGACGAACTCTACTACGTGAACGCCGAGCCCGATAAAATCCCCGCAGACACCGCCAAGATCACCGTTCTCGCTGAAACGAGTCCCAGCGACAAATACAAGGCCTCGCATCCGAGCGTGTGGATCACCGAGCATCCGAAGGCAAAAGTCGTCGGCATCGCCCTCGGACACGACCAGCGCGTTCACGATCTGAAGCCTTACCAAACGATCCTCACCAACGCGGTGAAGTGGGCGAGCGGGAACTGATGCATGGTCTCCACCCTCATCCAGCAGTCACCGCTCCGGCTCATCACGGTTAAGGCAAAATCATTTCCCGAAGGCATTCGTGACGCGTGGCGGGAGATCGAGTCGAAACGTGCGATCAAGGGACGCAAGGCATTCGGATTGATTTACGACATGCCTGGCAAGACCGAATACTATGCCGGACTGGTTTCTGACGGCGAACTCGAGGAGCGCGTCACGGGATTGCACGTTGTTGAAGTGTCCGGTGGTCCGTGCGCGCGCATCAAGGTCGAGAATTGGAACCAGAGGACGGGCGAAATTGGATCGTTGTTCGAGCAGATGACGGCGGAGCAGGAAGTCGATCCTTCACGTCCGGCGATGGAGTTTTACCGCAGCTTCACAGAACTCCATCTGCTGCTGCCAGTGATCAAAGCCAGCTGAACACCACCCGCTTATCGATTCACCGAGACCGCGCCCATGGCGGGGACCATGATTTCGTCGTTGGGTTTAAGCGCTGTTTGAGGGCCAAGACGGTTGATTTCCCGAATGCGTTCCGGCGTGGTACTGAACTGCGTGGCGATGCTCTCGATCGTGTCCGAACGGTCCACCCGGTAGGCCAGGATGCCGCGATGGGAGTCAGCGACGGATGCAGTGGCGGGTGATGATGGAGGCGGGGGCGCGGGAGCAGGCATCGGAGGCGGTGCAAGACTCGCCGTACCCGGAGGCTGGGTAGTCTGACCGATCCCAAAACCAGGAAGCGGAACGGTATCCGAGGACGACGCCGCCACGGATTGTGAAGAGCGGGATGAACCAGGGATCTTCAGTCGCTGGCCCACGTAAATCTTGTTCGGATCTTTGATGCGGTTGGCGCTGGCGAGGGCGTTCGTCGTCATTTTGTAGCGAATGGCAATGGCCTTCAGGCTGTCACCCTTTTTCACCGTGTAGGAGGATGAGCTCGAGGAACTGGGCACCGAACCGCCGGGTGTGGAAGGCTTGTAGCTGGTGGGCGCGGTCGTGGAGGCGAGACGATGCGGCGATGGGATCAGCAGGGTCTGGCCCACGAGCACTTCCTCACCGACCATGCGATTGAGTTGCTGGATTTCGCCGACACTGACCCGGTGTGTGGTGGCGATGCGCCAGAGCGTGTCTCCCGGCCGGGCGACATAGGTCGTGTGGGCGGCAAGGTCCGTGCCGCCATTATAGGAAGAACCTGAACTCTTAGAGCCACGCTTGATGCTGCTCACATCACGCTCCAGTTCTCCCAAGCGACTGTTCTGTATCTTGTCGCTTTCCTGAAGCTTCGCCACCTGGCTGGTGATATCTCCCGAGGGACCGTAAACCTTGGCAGGTGGAGGAGGGGGGCCGGCACTGGATTTTTTTGAAGAGGTCGTGGGTTTGGAGCTGGTTTTCGAGCTGGTCGCGGGTTTTGCGGTCGTCTTCGGCGGTGTCGTCACCCTGGGAGGCGCATAGGTGCCATAGCCGGGAGGCGGCGGATACGCAGCCGGATTGTAGGCCGGGGCCTGGATGGCTGCGGCGGACTTGCGTGAACTGCCGGAGGAAGCGGGATACCCGGGGGGTGGCGGAGCCGTGTAAGTATGGGAAACCTGCGCCGAGGCGGTCAAGATCGTCCCGCAAAAGACCATGAGGTGCTTCAGCACACAGGAATCGGTGGGCAGAGGTTTCATATGGTTATTGTAGAAAATTCGGTTGTTAATTCAATCAAATATTTTATATAACCGAATATAATTTTGAAATTTCGCCATTTCATCGCCCTCACCGCTCAAACCTGCATCGCCTTTGCCTCACTGGCGGGTAGCGCCGCCTCCCTAGTGTGGCTGGAGAAGCACAACATGGCGCTCCCCACTCCCGCCCTTCCCCGCTGGGACCACAGTGCTCCGCTGGTCATCGTGGATGCCGGCCACGGTGGTCACGACGGCGGCGCTGTGGCCAATGATGTGATCGAAAAGGATCTGGCCCTCGATCTGGCTCGCCGCGTGAAACGTGAGCTTTTGTCCGCTGGCCTGCGGGTCATGACCACCCGCGACACGGACGTCTTCCTGCCGCTTGAGGATCGCGCGGCTTTTGCCGCCAGGCACCAGGCGGCCGCCTTTGTCAGCGTCCACCTCAACACCGACGGCTCCGGCAGCGATGCCGAGGGCGTCGAAACCTATTTTGCGGACACCTCGTCACTGTCGTCGCGCCAGCTTGGCGGTGCCTCCGGGAACAAGAACGGTGATTCCGCCGATTTTGCCACTGCCGTGCAGCGCATGGTCTGCAAAGCGACGAAGGCGGCTGATCGCGGCACGAAGCGGCGGAGCTACACCGTGGTGACTCAAGCGGCATGCCCGGCGGTGCTCGTCGAATGCGGATTCATCACCAGCGCGAGCGAGTGCGCCAAGCTCAAACGCGAGTCCTATCGTGATCAGGTCGCCGCCGGCATCGCCGGGGGCGTGACCCTTTTCCTTCAGGCCCGCCCGGCACGGAGCCCACTCGTTGCCACGGCGGCCAGATGAGAATCAGCGGGACAAAACACCGCTTTCCGGCGTAAATCACCGCGTCTTGCCCGCATCTCCCGACAGCACCGCCTCGCCAGTCCGCCGCGCGCTTTACGCGTTCCCGCTGCTGGCGCTCGCCTCGGTCGCGTTTTACACGCTCTTTTCCAGTGTCGCCTACCAGTGGAGCTGGGACGGCGTATGGCGTTACCGCCAGCAGTTCGGCTACGGCTGGCTGACCACGATGGGCCTTTCGCTCGTCGCAATGATCGTCAGCATCGCGCTCGGCTTCCTTTTGATGCTCGGGAGACGTTCGCCATGGGAGCCGGTGCGCATGTTTTGCGGCGGCGTGGTGGAGCTGGTGCGCGGCTCGCCGCTGCTGGTGCAATTGCTCATTGGCCACTACATCATCGCGAACGCCCTTCGCATCGACCAGCCGATCTTCACCGGCATCATTCTGCTCGGCTGTTTTGAAGGGGCCTATCTGGCCGAGATCTTCCGCGGTGCGGTAGAGAGCATCAGCGCCTCGCAGCTTGAAACCGCGCGGGCCGTGGGCTTCGACAAGGTGCAGACCTACCGCTTCGTCATCATCCCCCAGGCGCTGCGCCGCGCCCTGCCCGGCACCACAGGGCAACTCGTCTCTTTGATCAAAGACTCCTCGCTGCTCTCCGTCATCGGCATCGAGGAACTGGTGCAGAAGGTGAAGATCATGAACGCCGCCACCTACAAGCCGCTGGAGGGTTTCCTGCCGCTCGCGCTGGCCTATCTCATCGTCACCCTGCCGCTGTCGCATCTCGCGCGCCGTCTTGAAGGGAGGTTCGCGTATGAAACTTGAAGCGCAGACCGTGACCAAGCGCTACGGAGCGCACGCCGCGCTCGACGGCGCGTCCTTTGCCACCGACGCCGAAGCCCGCGTGATCGCACTGCTCGGCCCCTCGGGTGGAGGCAAGTCCACTCTCCTCCGCGTACTCGGCAGCCTGCTGGTGCCGGATGCTGGCAGCGTCAGCATCGATGCGCGCACGCTTCCGCACGATGAAAGCGGCGCGCTGCTCGAGCGCCGCGCCAACGGTTTCGTCTTCCAGGGCTACAACCTCTTTCCACACCTCACCGCACTGCAAAACATCACCCTGCCGCTGCAGGAAGTTCACGGCATGACAAACGCGCAGGCCACACAGCGCGCGCTCGAGCTGCTGCATCGTCTCGGCCTCGAAGGACATGAACACAAACGCCCGAGTCAGCTCTCCGGCGGCCAGCAGCAACGCGCTGCCATCGCCCGCGCCCTGGCGCCGAAGCCGCGGCTGCTCCTGCTCGACGAACCCACCTCGGCACTCGACCCCGTGATGACCGGGGAGGTGCTGGACGTCGTCCGCGAACTCGCGGAAGCCGGCCAGAGCATCATCCTCGCCACGCACGAGATCAGTTTCGCCCGCAAAGTCGCCGACTGGGTTGTCTTTCTCGCCGCCGGCAAGGCCGCAGAGTCTTCCTCCGCCGCCGACTTCTTCAACCGGCCTCAAACCCAACTCGCACAGCAGTACCTCGACGGGTTGTCGAAGTACCGGTGAGCTTGTTCGTCAGGTGATCTCGCCCATCGGCTCGTAGTCGACCTCCATGAACTCAGCCACCTCGGGGATCCAGCGTCCCTGCACGAAGGCGACATGATCCGGATGATCGCTGTAATGCGAGTAAGCCGCCGCGTCTTCAAACTCCATCGACAGGCCAAACGTAAAAGGGTTCTTCGAACCGGTCTGACGCAGGCACTCAAATTTTTGCACGCCTTCGATCTTGGCGAGAGCGCAGGTGGCTTGCAAAAAATCACGCTCGGCCTCGGAGCCGGGAGCGTGCTTGAGACGGAAGGCGACGGTGTGGCGAATCATGGGGTTGAATCAAAAGTTGGAACGCAAAGCTTTGCCATTGGCCGGAGCGACTTCGATGAAGTCGATCTCGGCATCGGGCAGGTAAAGTCGCAGCGTGCCGAGCGGTCCTTTCTCGGGCAGTTCAACCTTCACTTCCTGCCAGTCACCAGCCTTGATCTCCAGCGGCACGCTGTGAACGACGCTGGGATCGGCGGAGGTTTTCGGCAGGCTGTCGACCTTTCCAGTGCCCCCAGAGTCGCTGCGCACGCGGAGCTTGACTGTCGCCGGACCGTTCATGCGCGCCATGCCATGACCGAGGAAAGCCGCGCCGGGCTTGCCGGTGCTCTTCATCGTCAGGATGCCTTCGCTGACGCTCGCTTTGCAACCACGCTCCTTCCAGTTGTCGAGCGGATCGGCCTTCGCCGCAAGATTCTTGGCGGCAACAGGCTTGTAGGCCGGATTCGGGCGCGGATAGAGAGCGCCGGTATCCTTGAGAAAACCGTCGATGAGCGCCTCAAGTTCCTTCACCTTGTCGGGCATCTTCTCGCTGAGATCGTTCGACTCGCTGAGGTCGTCTTTGAGATTGTAGAGTTCGTGCGTGCTGGGATTGCCAAACCAGCGCAGCAGTTTGAAGTCGCCGCTGCGCACCCACACACCGCCGGCGCGATTCGCCCCAGCATGCGGATGATAGTTGAAGTAAGCCGTGCGCTTGAGGTCACCTTCGCTCTTCAGCACCTTCGCGTAACTCACACCGTCGAAGATCTGCTGTTCGGGTTTGGCGATGCCGAGCAGGTCGATCACAGTGGGATACAGGTCGATCGGTCCCACGATGGCGTCGCTCAAGGTGCCCGGCTTGATCTTGCCCGCCCAGGCCCACATCAGCGGCACGCGCGTGCCGCCTTCGTAGAGCGTGCCTTTGCCGTCGCGCAGCGGCGTGTTGAACGTCGGCGGCTGATTCCCCGCCCATTTTCGCCAGTCGGCCAAGAACTCGCTTTTGAACTTCTCCGCCGCCTCGGTTTTGCCAGTGCCCGGCACATTGCTGTGCGTATTGCCGCCATTGTCAGAGTAGAAAATGATGATCGTATTGTCGGCGATGCCCTGCTTGTCGAGTTCATCGAGGATGCGACCGAAGCAGTCGTCCACGCTCTTCAACATGGACGCCATGATCGGATTTCCCTGACGGCCGGTCGGATCCTTCTTCGCGGCGAAGTACTTTGTGTACTCCACCTTGTGTCCCCAGGGGCCGTGGACTCCATAGCACCACAGATTCAGGAAAAACGGACCGCCTTTGCTCGCATCGATGAACTTCACCGCCTCGTCCGCCTGTCGATCCACGATATACTCATGCTCCGGTCCATCCGTGATCGTGCCGACACGCTGCCGCGCATTCGGAGTGCCTTCCGGCACCACGCCATACGGCGAAAAATACTCGCCCGGCGGCCCTGGGTCGGGATGGCAGTGGAACGCCACGTCAAAGCCCTGCTGCTCGGGCCAATACGGCTGCGTGAGTCCGACATGCCATTTCCCGATGTGTGCCGTGCGGTAGCCGGCGCTCTTCAGCGTTTCCGCCAGCGTGATCTGCGAGGGCTCCAGATAGTTCTTGCTCTCCGGCAGCAGCATCGGCGCATTCGGTGGTGCGGATTCCTTCAAAAACACATGCCCTGCCGGTTGCGGCGGCTGATGCCCGCTTGCCGTCGTGATTCCGTGGCGCGCCGTGTACTGCCCGCTCAAAATGCTCGCCCGCGTCGGCGAGCACAACGGCTGCGCATACGCATTCGTGAAGCGCATCGCCCGCTTCGAGAACCGGTCGATGTTCGGCGTCTCATAATACTGCGATCCCTGAATCCCGCAGTCCATCCAGCCCATGTCATCGACGAGGAACAGGACGACATTCGGTTGGGCGGCGGGCAGGGCAGAACTAACAGCAATGAAGGCGGAAAGCAGAATGCGAGAATACATGGCGGCCTGAAAACGACCACGATGCATCGGAATTGCTGATAAATGCCCATTCCCACGCACTATCACTCCGCCTTTCCAACATGCCCTCCGAAGCTGCCCCACCTTCCCCTCTCAAAGACTGGTTCGACGAAGCCCGCTATCGAGCCATCGCACGCGATCTCGTCGGGATCGCGCCCAACTTTGATGAACGAGGCTTTCTGAAACAGGTTCTCGAAGGCCTCGAGGACCGCAGCCTGATGGAGCGAATGCACCATTGTGCCCTCGCCCTCAACGAAGCGCTGCCGGGCTCATTTCGTCAGCAGGTGCGCGTTCTGCAAAAACTGGTGCCCAAAGTCGGGCACGAATTCGTCGCAATCTTTCTCTCGGATTTTGTCGCGACCTTCGGCGGCGGAGACTTTGATTTCTCGCTGGAGTCACTGCGGCACTTTACCGTGTTCGGCTCCGCCGAGTTTGCAGTCAGGCCGTTCATCGTCGCGGACCGGGACAGGGCGCTCACGACGCTCCTGCAGTGGACGCGCGACACGAATGAAAAAGTACGCCGCCTCGCAAGCGAAGGTTCGCGACCGCGACTGCCCTGGGGCATGCGTCTGACAGAGTTGGTGCGCGATCCTTCGCCGACGCTGTTGATTCTTGAAGCGCTGAAGAACGACGATTCGCTGTATGTCCGCCGCTCTGTGGCGAACCATTTCAACGACATCACCAAGGATCATCCCGAACGGGTGCTCGACAGCCTCGAAGACTGGGATCTCGAGCGGGAGCACCTCCGCTGGATCGCGAAGCACGCCTGCCGCACACTGATCAAACGCGGACACCCACGGGCGCTGAAACTGTTTGGCTTTGGCCGGCAGGCGGAGGTTCAGGCGGAGCTGAAAGCATCTCCCCGAAGCCTGAAACTCGGTGATCGCCTTTCCCTGACTGCGTCCATCACCTCCACATCATCGCGCGTCCAGCGGCTCGTCGTTGATTACGTGGTGCACTATGTGAAGGCACGCGGTGCGAGTGCGGAAAAGGTTTTCAAATGGACGGAGGTGGATTTACCGGCGCGCGCTTCGCTCGACCTGAACAAGACTCAGGTGATTCGCGATTTCACCACGCGCAAACACCATGCCGGACGCCATCGTGTGGAGCTCCAAATCAACGGACGACGCGTGGCCGAATCCGCCTTTGTCCTGAAATGAAAACGCCACCGGACTCTCTCCGGTGGCGCTCTCGAGATTTCTGATCGACCGCGCTACTTCGTCGCCGTCTTCGCCTGTTCCTGGCTCTCAGGGGAGAGGCGGCTCAGTGGCACCAGAAAGCTGCCTTTGCCTGGCATGGTCAGGACGACGCCGTCGCCCTCCAGGCGCTCGAAGGCCGCCTCGATGACTTTGCCATCACTGCTGGTCCATTTCATCAGACCGCCCGCTGCGGGCATCGCGGTGGCAGGCGCAGCAGCCGGGGCCGCCCCGCCGCCGGTGAGGTTGGCACCCTCGGCGATCCAGTTTTTCAAAAGTTCGACTTCGGCGTCCGTCAGGCGGTTCTTGCCATCCGGCGGCATGACATCGGAATCGTCATTGTCGAGCGTGCAGCTGATGAACAGGGTGCTCTTCATCGGCTCGCCGGGGATGATGTTGTTGCCCGGTCCGATCTGCTCGGAAATTTTGTCGTTGTCCAGCGCCAGCTTGCCCTTCACTTTTCGGGTGACGCTGTGACAGGCGTAGCACTTGTTGCGAAAGATCGGCGTGATCTGAGATGCGAAGTCGACGGCGGTGGCGGTGCTGGTCAGCGCGACGAGTGCGAGAACGATAAAAGGATGGCGGTGGGTCATGGCAGCGGCTTAGAGAACGATTTAATTTGGCATTTGCCTAGCATTTTTTGCGGACGCCGATCGGCAGGACAGCGAGCAGCGAAACCACCTGCAATCTCAGGGGGAGGCATCGGGTTTCGAGGGTTGCCCTCGCGTTAAAATTATATATAATTCCGATAGACTATTGTGATAATAGCGATTGCCTCCGCTTGCTTTCGTGTCATTCTAGGCCAGTCTCCGCTCCCCCATTCGCCCTAACCCTCCGTTTTTCATGTCAAAAGCCTCCGTCGAAGACATCAAGCTCGCATCCGCCGGCCTCCGCGGCCAGCTCGCCGAGCAATTCGCTGACACCAGCACGCCTAACATTCCGGATGACTCCAACATCCTGCTCAAGCACCACGGCTCCTATCAGCAGGACGACCGCGATGTCCGTGCGGCGCGCACCAAGGCGAAGCAGGAGAAAGCCTGGAGCTTCATGATCCGCAGCAAGATGCCCGGCGGACGCATCACGGCGAAGCAGTGGCTCATTCATGATGATCTCTGCACGAAGGCCTTCGGCAACATGCGCCTCACCAACCGTCAGGGCATCCAGCTTCACGGCGTGCTCAAAGGCGGCCTGAAGGAAGTCATCCACAACGTCTGCCACAGCGGTCTCAGCACCATGGGCGCCTGCGGTGACGTGGTGCGCAACACGATGGGCCCCGCCGCTCCGATCAAGGACGCCATACATGCCGACACCCAGAAGTTGACCGAGGAAATCAGCCAGCGCTTTCTCTGGCGCAGCCAAGCCTATGCCGACATCTGGCTCGACGGCGAAAAAGTCGATCCGGACTGGATCAAGGACCCAGAGGTCAATCCCGCCGTGCGTGAAGCCACGAAGGCTGCGGAAGGCGACGATCCGATCTACGGCAAGGTGTATCTGCCGCGCAAATTCAAGATCGGCGTGGCCATCCAGCCGCTCAATGATGCGGACATCTTTTCGCAGGACGTCGGTCTCGTGCCGCACGTCGTGGACGGCGAGGTCGAAGGCTACACGATCACCGTCGGTGGCGGCTTCGGCATGAGTCACGGCCAGCTCACCACGCGCCCCTTCCTCGGCCAGCCGCTGCTGTATGCGAAGCGTGCCAACGTGGTCGATGCCATCGAGGCGATCGTCACCACGCAGCGTGACCACGGCAACCGCACCGAGCGCAAAAATGCGCGCCTCAAGTACACCGTGCAGACGATGGGCCTCGACGGCTTCCGTGCGGAAGTTGTGCGCCGCCTGCCAGGCATCGAAACCTTCCCGCCTAAGGAGCTCCAATTCGATACTGTCGAAGACAACCTCGGCTGGCATGAACAGGGCGACGGCAACCTCTACTGCGCCGTTTACGTGAGCATGGGCCGAGTCGTCGATCGTGAAAACGGTCCGCAGTATCGCAGCGTCTTTGCTGAACTCGCGAAGACCCTCGACCTGCCCTACGTCGTCACGCCGAACACGAATCTCATCATCGCCGACGTCAAACCGGACCAGAAAGCCGAAGTGGATGCCATCTTGGCAAAGCACGGCGTCGTTCATGCCGATGGCATGACCCGCGCCCGCAAGGTGGCCCACGCCTGCGTCGCCCTGCCAACCTGCGGTCTGGCGCTCAGCGAATCCGAGCGCGCCCTGCCCGGCTTCATGGACAAGATCGACGAAACGCTGCGCGAACTCGGTCTCGAAAACGAGCCGATTCTCTTCCGCATGACCGGCTGTCCGAACGGCTGCGGCCGTCCTTACAACGCCGATTTCGGTTTCGTGGGACGTTCGCCGAACAAGTACGCCATGTTCGTCGGCGGCAGCATCCGCGGCAACCGCCTCGCCGGTCTCGAATTCAAAACCGTGCTCGGCGAAGACGTTCCCGGCAAGGTTCGCGAATTCCTCGAAGCCTTCAAAGCCGAACGTCAGGACGGAGAAATCTTCGCCGACTGGTTTGAACGCACCCGCACCAAGGGCGCTGAGCCGACCCCCGAGCAGTTCCACATCGAACTCGCCGAACGTGCCGCCAAACTCGCGGGCGAGAAGGTGGGCGAAGCGGGCTGATCAGAGCGCAGCGGGCAAAATCATCGCATCCCGGCACTTGTCGGAGGCGTTCCCCTGCGCCATTAAGCCGTCATGCTCACCCTCCAAACCTACCATTTTCTCCATCTCATCGGTCTGATCCTCGTGTTCGTCGGCTTCGGAGGCCTGCTTTCCAGCGAAGGCGCGAAGAAGTCCATGAAATGGCACGGCATCGGCCTCGTCATCAGCCTTGTGTCCGGTTTCGGCATGCTGGCGAAGATGTCCAAAGGACTACCGGAAGGAGCGCCCTCGCTCTACACCCAGCCCTGGGTGATCGCGAAGTTCGCCCTCTGGCTGGTGCTTGGCTTCCTTCCCGTGCTGGCGAAACGTCGCGTGATCTCCGCACCGATGGTGGTGCTCATCGCGATGGTCGTGGGTGGAGTGCTGGCCTGGCTGGGCTACTTCAAGCCTTCCTTCTGATGAAGCCGGTCAAGACCGTCGTCATCACGGGATGCACGCGCGGTCTCGGACGCGCGATGCTTCCCCTCTTTGCTGATGCCGGCTGGCAAATCGCCGGTTGCGGGCGCAACGCGGACCACATCGCCGACCTCGGACGGCGGTGGCCCGCGCCCCATGTTTTCAGCGCCTGCGATGTTTCGCGGGAAGACGAGGTCGCGGCATTCTGCGCAGACATTCTCGCGAAATTTGGTCCTCCCGATCTCGTCCTGAACAACGCCGCCATCATCAACCCCAACGCACCGCTGTGGGAGACGAGCGCGGAAGACTTCAGCCGGATCATCGACATCAACATCAAAGGTCCCGCCGCGATGATGCGCCATCTGCTGCCTCCGATGCTGAAACGCGGCAGCGGCGTGATGGTGAATTTTTCCTCCGGCTGGGGACGCTGCACCGCCTCAGACGTGGCACCCTACTGCGCCACGAAATACGCCATCGAAGGTCTCAGTATGGCCACCGCGCAGGACACCGGCGGCAAGGTGGCCGTCATCCCGATGAATCCCGGCATCATCGACACCGACATGCTTCGCAGCACCTTCGGCGGCGGCGCAGGCGGCTTTCCCGATGCGGATGACTGGGCCAAACGCGCCGTCCCTTTCTTCATCAAGCTCGGTCCCAAGGACAACGGCAAGCAGATGACAGTCCCTGGCGGCTGACAACTTCTTGACCGCCCTCCCCTGACTCTGGACGTTCGGCCATGCGATTCCTCATCACCGCCGGCCCGACGCGCGAGCCGATTGATCCGGTGCGGTTCCTCACCAACCGCTCGTCCGGTCGCATGGGGTATGCGCTGGCCGAGGCCGCTTGCGAAGCGGGGCATGAAGTGGTCCTCGTTTCCGGACCGGTGTCGATTCCCGCGCCGGAGGGCGTGCAATTCGTCCATGTCGAAACCGCACGCGAGATGTTCGATGCGGTGCAGATCTACCTCAGTGGCTGCGACGCGGCCATTTTCAGCGCAGCGGTAGCGGATTACCGGCCCGTGCATTTTGCGGCGCAGAAGATGAAGAAGAAGGCCGACAAGCTCACGCTCGAACTCGAACGCACCGAGGACATCCTGGGCTCGGCCCGTTCCAAGCTCGGCTTTCAGGGCTTCCTCGTCGGCTTTGCGGCGGAGACCGAGAAACTCATCACTCACGCGCAGGAGAAGCTCGAGCGCAAAGGGTGTGACATGATCGTTGCGAACGACGTGTCGCAGGCGGGCGTCGGGTTTGACAGTGCGGAAAACGAAGTCACTCTCTGCCTCCCCGACGGCCGGACAATCGCCATCCCCAGGCAGTCCAAAACCGCCCTCGCACGCGTATTGATCGCGCACATCACCCAGCTCTCAGCCCCCAACGATCCGAAGTGAAAGAACTCCTCGCCACCGCCACCGAAGCCGCCCATGCCGCAGGCAAGATGATCAAAGAAAACTTCGGTTCCGAGCTCACGGTGAACGAAATGCAGCGCCACGACATCAAGCTCGAGCTCGACGTGCGCAGTCAGCAGCTCATCACCGACATGATCCTCGCCCGCTTCCCTGATCACGCAATCCTCGGCGAGGAAGGTGGTGAAACCGGCGGCAACGGTGACGTCGAATGGATCGTCGATCCGATCGACGGCACGGTGAATTTCTTTTTCGGCATCCCGCACTACTGCGTCTCCATCGCCGCACGGAAGCGCGAGTCGAAGGAACTCTTGATCGGCGTGATCTTTGATCCCAACCAGAACGAAACCTGGACTGTCGTGCGCGGAGAAAAGCCGATGCTCAACGGCAAAACCGTCAGCGTGAGCGACCGTGCCGAGATGGCCGAGGCGGTTGTCACGGTTGGGTTCTCGAAGAGCAAGGAGGCGCTCGATCTCGGCTTCGCCCGCTACAAGCGCATCGCCTACGAAGTGCGCAAGACACGCATGCTTGGCAGTGCTGCGCTCGCGATGGCCTACATCGCCTGTGGTCGCCTCGACGCGTATGTCGAGGAGCAGATCAGCCTGTGGGATATCGCCGCCGGGCAGCTCATGGTCGAGGAAGGCGGCGGCAAGGTGATGCTCAAACCGAGCACGACGAAGCCCGGCACCATGTTCATCTGCGCCTCGAACGGCAAACTGCCCATCGACGGGTATCTCTGAAGCCGCATGTCCTCTCCCGACACCCGCGAAGTGATCCTTGAGGCCCGCGAACTCACACGTGAGTTCGACGGCGTCAAAGCGCTTGATCGCTTCAGCTTCAAGCTGCATCGCGGCGAGGTGCTCGGTCTGCTCGGTGCGAACGGCGCAGGCAAGACGACCGCGATGAACTGCCTGCTTGGCCTCACGCTGCCCACTTCGGGCGAGTTGATCGCCTTTGGCATGCCGCTGCAGGCGAACCGCATTGAGATTCTGCGCCGCGCGAACTTCTCCTCCGCCTACACCGCTCTTCCCGGCAACCTGCTCGTGTGGCAGAACCTCAGCGTCTTCGCGCGGATCTACGGTGTGCCGAATCCCAAGCAGAAGATCGCCGAGCTGATGGAACTGCTCGAAATCTCGCACCTTCAGAAGCGCGTCACCGGCCAGCTCTCCGCCGGCGAGTCCACACGCGTGAACTTGGTCAAAGCCTTCCTCAACGACCCCGAGTTGCTCATGCTCGACGAGCCCACCGCGTCGCTAGATCCCGACATCGCCGACAAGGTGCGCAAGGTCGTGCGCAAGGTGCAGCGCGAGCGCAACATCGGCATCCTCTATACCTCCCACAACATGCGCGACATCGAGGAGGTCTGCGACCGAGTCATCTTCCTGCACAAAGGGAAGATCGTTTGCGAAGGCACGCCCGATGAGATCGTCTCCCGATCCAGCAGCAGCAATCTGGAGGACGTTTTTATTAAAATCGCCCGAGACGGCGAGATCGTAGACGAACCGGAAAAGGAGAAAGCACCATGAACTTCCATGTCATCAGCGCCCTGGTGATGCGCTACCTGTTTCTCTATGCACGGACTCCCATGCGTCTGGTGGAGTTGATTTTCTGGCCGCTGGTCGACCTTGTCGTCTGGGGAAACGTCACCGTCTTCATTCAGAGGCACAGCAACGAAGAGTTCGGAAGTTTTGTGCTGTTCTTCATCGGCGCCATGATCCTGTGGGACGTGCTGTTTCGCGCGCAACAGGGCGTGGCAATCTCATTCCTCGAGGACGTATGGACGCGCAATCTGCTGAACGTGTTTGTGGCACCCGTGCGCACGACTGAATACGTGGGCGCCACCTTCGTGGTGGGTTTTCTGCGCATTCTCGTCACCGTCGTCGTGATGAGCCTTGTGTCGTGGATCGGCTACTCGTTCAACATCTTCCAGCTGCAATGGTGGCTGGCTGCCGTTCTTTCTCAACCTCATGATTTTCGGCTGGGCGCTGGGGATGATTTCCACCGCGCTCATCCTGCGCTGGGCAGGCCGCGGAATCACTCGCCTGGGCCGTGCCATTCTTCATTCAGCCTTTCGTGTGCGTCTTTTACGAAGTGCAGGACATGCCCTCATGGTCCCAGCCTCTGGCGTGGCTGTTCCCCGCAACTCCCGTTTTTGAAGGCATGCGCGAGGTCATGCGGACCGGAACCATGAGCTGGAACCATCTCTGGCTCGCTGCCGGACTCAACGTCATCTATCTCACTCGCCGGCTGGCTTTTTATCTGGGTGCTCAACATCACGCGCAAACGCGGCCTGCTGACGAAGTTTGCGACGCAGTAGTCACTTCCACACGCCCGACGCGCGCAGCACCGTCTCATGCACGGCGATGTCATGGGCGGCGTCCCATACGAGCTTCTTCTCGCCGCGAACCACTTTGGCCAAATCCGTGAACTCGCCTGCATAGCGATCCTTCGGCACGTCGAGTTGGAACGACTGCGTGCCCTTTTTGTAGCTGCCACGCGTCTTGGTGAGAGACAGATTCACCTTCCCGCTCTCCAGCGGCACGATCTCGAAGGTTCCTTCGGTTCCGGTCACATTGAAACGGCGACGAGGACCACCAAAGGGATCCGCGTGATTGCAGCGGATCACCGCCGTGGATTTGGGGTATTGCAGCACGGCCATCTGATTATCCTTCACGCCATCGTCTTGAGTGGGCGTCGAAAAACCCGTCACTGTTTGGGGCTTGCCCAAAAGAGTGACGACCGCGTCCATCACGTGGCAGGCCAGTTCAAACATCCCGCCGCCTTCGAGCTTGCGAATGGTTCCACGCGTGCTGCCGTTGGCCAGCTTGCCCATCGCCGCGTCGATCTCCGTGATCTCACCCAGCCAACCCTCGCGCACGGCCTGGAAGAGCAGTTCGAACGCCGGATTGTAGCGCAGCATGTAGCCCATCTGTACCGTGAGTCCGCGCTTCTCCGCATCGAGACGCATCGCTTTGAATTCGTCGTGGTTCAACGCTCCCGGTTTGTCGAGATGCACGTGCTTGCCGGCCTGGATGCAATGCATTGCGGTGCCGCAAGAATCTTCCACGCGCGTCTCCACAGCCACCGCCTTCAAATCGGGCGTGTTGAGGAGTTGCTCCTCCGTCAGCAACGGCACGCCGTCGTAGCCTTTGTCCGACGCGACGACACCCACGACCTCCCACAAATCCGTCAGCGAACGCATCGCCGTCATCTTGCCCGCCGCATGGGCGTGCTCCGTGCCGATCTGGCCGATGCGAAGTCGTGACGGTGCGCCGGCAGCGAAAGCGGTCGAACCACAGGCGAGGAGGAAGGTGCGTCGTTTCATGCGTCCGCTTCAAACGCCGAATCGGCATGAAACCTCACGCGGAAACTTTTCCCCGGCGTCACGGCGCTTCTTTCCGCCTCGCAGGCAATGGCGGCTTGCCATCGAGAGCGATCCATTATTCACTGACAAAGAAATCCCAATCGAACTCATGAACAAGAACATCTCACGTCGCACCGGACTCAAACTCATCACGGCAGGAACTCTCGCCGGCCTGGCGGGTCGTTCCGAGGTTTCAGCCGCCGAATCCGCCTCCATTGACAGCTGGGGCAATACGCATGACCGCGTGTTCCTAGGTGGCAACTTTTGGGCGAACCCGATGGAGGACTGGCGCGTGAGCGAAGGTGGTGCAGAGTGCCTGAACATGGGCGGAGGACGCAGCGTGCACTCGTTGACGCATCAGGTGACGAACAACAGCACCTTCACCATGAGCGTGACGCTGACGCGGCTTGAATTCAAAAACACCGACGGCGGCGCAGGTTTCCGCATTGGCATCCGCAGCGAGCTCAATGAGTACCGCAGCAACTGCTTCGTGCAGAAGGGCATCAACGCCGGCTGGCAGGGCGATCAGCTCGTGCTCGGGCCGAAGGCGGCGCCGCTGAAGGATGGCAGTACCATGAAGCGGGTGCGGCTGACACTGAAAGGCACTCCCGAAGGCGACAAGTGCGTTTTGACGCTCACGGCGCGCGCTGTCGATTCAGGTGCGGAGCTCGGCACGATCTCGCAGTCGTTCAATGCGACGGAACTTCTCGGCAACGTGTCGATCGCGAACAACTTTGTCGTTGGCGCAGTCGGCGCGGCGAAGAAGAAGGGCAAAGGCAAGGCGGGTGCCGCGGGCGCGGGCCGTTATCGTTTTCAAAATTGGACGATGGATGGCGCGGCTTTCACCGTGACGCCGGCGAACCAGTTCGGTCCGATCCTGTGGTCGATGTATTCGCTGAGTGATTCGCGCACGGATGAGGGCTTTGTGATGAAGGTCAGCGCTCTCACCGGCCCGCTCGGTGCCAAGGACAACCAGATGGTCGAACTGCAGGTGCAGAAGGACGGCGCATGGAAATCTCTCGGCGAAGCAAAGCTCGATCCCGACGCGTGGGTGGCCACGTTCCGCATTCCGAAATGGGATGAGAAGCGGGCGACGCCCTACAAGCTCGTGTATCGCGAGAAGCACACGGATGGCAGCGAGACGCCGAATGAGTGGACCGGCACGATCAAGGCGAATCCCGAGGGACGTCCGCTGCGCATGGCGGCGTTGACCTGCCAGAACGATTACGGCTTCCCGTATGCGCCTGTGGCGGAGAACCTGCTCAAGCTCGATCCAGATCTCGTCTTCTTCTCCGGCGACCAGATTTACGAAAACCACGGCGGCTTCGGCCTCATCCGCGAGCCCGCGGCTCCGGCGATCCTCAATTATCTACGCAAGTATTACCAGCACGGCATGGCTTTCCGCGAGGTGATGCGCAATGCGCCCACGCTATGCCTGCCGGACGACCACGACGTTTTCCAGGGCAACATCTGGGGCGAAGGCGGCAAAAAGATGGATGTGGGCGACACCGGCGCATCGTCGAAGGGCGGCTACATCGAACCGGCAAAAATGGTGAACGTGGTGCACAAGACGAACCTGGCTCACCACCCCGACGCGTATGATCCAACGCCGTGCCTGCAGGACATCAGCGTTTATTATGGCGACATGGTCTATGGCGGCGTCGGTTTCGCGATCATCGCTGACCGCCAGTGGAAGAGTGGGCCGGAACGTGTGGACACCGGCAGCGGTCGCGCTGATCACGTGCCCGATCCGAACTTCGACACGTCCGTTCTCGACAAACCGGGCCTTGTGCTGCTTGGCGAACGCCAGGAGGAGTTCCTCAAAAAGTGGGGCAAAGACTGGCGCGGTCATTCGCTCAAAGCCGTGCTCAGCCAGACGGTCTTCGCCGGCGTCGCCACGCATCACGGCGGTCCGGACGGCTATCTCAAAGCCGATCTCGACTCCGGCGGCTGGCCGCAGACGCCGCGCAACCGCGCCGTGGACATTCTGCGCGAATCGATGGCGTTGCACATCAACGGCGACCAGCACCTCACCACGATGACGCAATACGGCGTGGAAAAGCAGCGCGACAGCAACTGGTCCTTCTGCACGCCGGCGATTTCCGCCGGTTATCCGCGCTGGTGGCGGCCGGATGAACTGAAGATGCCGCACACGAACCGGCCAAAACACGGCCATGCCAACACCGGCGAGTTCATCGACGGCCTCGGCAACAAGGCCTATGTGTATGCCGTGGGCAATCCGGAGATCGGCAAGGCACCGAACCGCTATGACAAGGCGCACGAAAAGGCCAGCGGCTTCGGCTTCATCACCTTTGACACGGACAAGAAGACCTACTTCGTCGAGTCCTTCCGCTTCCTCATTGATGCGACCGACGGGAAACCGACAAATCAGTTCCCCGGTTGGCCGATGACAATTCATCAGACGGAGAATCGCGGAGAAAATGTGCTGGGATGATTTTCGCCCGGGGAGACCCGGCGAGTAAACCTAGTTGAACCCAAGTCGTTTGACGCGACAATCCGACCCCATGCCGCGGCACATACCTGATGATGATTTCAGCTTCCTGCCCACCGTCGATTCGGCGGGCGAGAAGGACGTCATCAAGGACCATTTGTGGGAGAAGAAGCCGAAGGAGACGCCTCCTGTTGAGGCCGTCCACGAGGAATACCATCAGCCCCCGCCGCCGCAGGAGCCGCAGCCTCCCGCGGACGAACCGCACGAGGAGCCTGTCCCCGAACCGCGTCAGTTCATCGCACCGCCGACGCCGCTGGCCGCATCCAGTGGGGGACTTTCCGTCAACGCTCCGAAAGCGGCGGTAAAAGTCGCGCCGGTCACTCCCTCGCAGAACGGGCGGGCTTTGTGGGAGGCTTACGCCAAGGAAGAAGGCGGCGATATCCCGACGATTGTCAGTCCCGCTCCGCTTTCCGCCCCGATTCGCGAAAGCGCCCCTGATTCGCCAATACAGATCCAGCCTCCCAGCACGCCGCGCGTCTCGCTGGGGGGTAGCACCAGATCCGTCCCGCCGCCGCCACCGAAGGAGCGGGCCCCCGTGGACGACGAACGCTTTCAGAAAGACGAATCCGCCGCGAATTCCGGAAACGTGCACGGCGAAGATGAACCGGAAGCGGTTCCCGCAGACAACAGCCAGGAAATCAAGCTGGCCCGGAAGAAGGCGTTGATCGCCACGATCGGACTGCATGTGGCCGTGATCCTCGTCATGCTGCTCATGCATGTGCCCATGCTGGATTCTTCACCGCCGGAGATCGTCGCGACGAGCGCCGTGGATGAAATGGAGAACGAGGCCTGGAAGAAAGTGACCACCGAGATGCCGCAGACCAGTCCGATGGCGGCCTCCGTCTCGCCGCTGCTGTCCACCGGCATCAGCGACATCGCCATGCCGGAGATCGATTTCGCGGCGACGACGAGCGAATTGAATCTCGGCACGTCGTTCGGTTCTTTCGGTTCGGGCGTGACGACGGGAGGAGCCGGCGGGAAGATTTCGTTTCTCGGCAACACGGCCACGGCCAAACACGTCGTCTTTGTGGTGGATGTGTCCGGTTCCATGTCCGCTTCGATGAATGTCGGCGGCAGTTCCATGTCGCGCTTCGACCTGCTGAAGAAGGAGCTGTCCAAAAGCATCAGCGCGATGGCGGCCGGAACCGCCTACCAGATTCTGTTTTTCTCCGATTTTGCCTGGCCACACGACACGGTGGACAGCAACGACATGCGGGCGCTGAACGACTATGAATGGAAGATCACGTCTTCGAGCCGCAACACCACCATCCCACGCTACAGCTACCTCGCCACGAACGGGGCCAATGTCAGCAAGAGCAAAAAGATCATCGCCGCAGCCAATAACCCCGGCGGAACGAACTGGGGCAGCGGCCTCATGATGGCCCTCAAGGGGGCCACTCCGAAGCCGGATGTCATTTTCTTCATGACGGATGGAAATCGCAGCGACGAGCAGGGCTGGATCAATGCCATCACGCAGGAGAATAGCCGCGGCAAGCGCACCATCATTCACACCACCGCCCTTGGCACGCCGGATGCCGCGCGTGACCTGGATGAGATGGCGCGGAGGAACGGCGGAAAATTCACAGCGGTGATGGCCGACGGCAAAATCGTTCAGGGCAAGGACCTGCTGCGCTGAAATCAACTCGTCACGCTCCGAGCTCCCGAAGCGCCGCCGCCACCTCGTCCACCGGCAGACCCACGACGTTGCTGAACGAGCCCTCCATGCGGTCGAGCAGCATGTCGGTGCATTCCTGGATGCCGTAGGCCCCCGCCTTGTCGAGCGGGTTCACCCTGGCGTGATAGGCGCGGATCTGCTCGTCCGTGAGAGGCTTGAAAGTAACATGCGTGATGACGTGCAGTTCCTTCTCCACTGTGCCATCACGGGCCAGGGCGACACCCGTGCAGACCTCGTGACTGCGACCGGAAAGTCGCCGCACCATGGCCAGCGCCTCGGTCAAGTCCGCAGGCTTGGCAAGAGGCTCCCCGTCCACATACACCAGCGTGTCAGCTCCGAGAACGAGCGCGCCGGGTTTCATCAGACTGCCTGCCAGCGCCTTGCGGCGGGCGTTTTCCACCGTGAGCTGCTCCGGTGTCAGACTGGCGTCATGGGCTTCCTCGACCTGCGGCAGGACGACTTCGAATTCAAAACCCGCCTCTTTCAAAAGGCTGAGGCGTCGCGGCGAGGCGGAGGCGAGAACAAGCGGACACCGGCTCACGCGCCGACCCCAATGATGCCCGCCACTTCGTCCGCGCGAACGACGCCGTCCCGCTTGTCCGGCGTACGGTAGCGGTAGTAGCCGGTCTTTGCCTGATAGTGCGGCTCACCGTCGCAGAGCACCTCGCGTCCGTCCTTCAGCTTGATCTTGTGGGGTGCGGTGGAAACCAGCAGGTCGGGCATCGAACAGGCGGACAGCACAAAAACGGGCAGCAGCGGTAGCAGGGTGAGGCGCAGGGCTTTCATGGCAGCAGACGTTGGCAAAAACGATGAATGTCTGACGCGACTTTCGGAGATTCTGTTCATCCACGAAGGATCGCGACAATTTTGACCCGGATCATGAAGCCTCTTGAAGCAACAGGCGTGCCTTCTACCCTGCCGCATGAGTGACAATTTACCCCCAGCCATCGGCATCATCGGCGGTTCCGGCTTGTATGATCTCGAAGGTTTTGAAAACCGCGAGGAAATATCCGTGCAGACGCCCTTCGGCCCGCCGTCGGATGACCTGGTGACAGGGACACTCGCCGGACGCCGTGTGTATTTCCTTCCCCGGCATGCCAAAGGCCATCGCATCCTGCCCACGGAGCTGAACCATCGGGCGAACATTTAAGTCTGGGCGCTGCGCAGTCTGAACGTGCGCTGGATCATCGCCGTCACCGCCGTCGGCAGCCTGCAGGAGCAGTATCACCCGCGGGACATCCTGCTGCCGGACCAGTTTTTCGACCGCACCAGCCGGCGAGACCAGCACACCTTCTTCGGACGCGGCATCGTGGCGCATGTGGCCTTTGGTGACCCGATCTCCGACGGATTGCGGGCGCTGCTGAACGACGCCTGCGTCGCGCAAGGCCGCCGCGTCCACAACGGCGGCACTTACGTTTGCATGGACGGCCCCGCGTTCTCAACGCGCGCGGAATCCAATGCGCACCGCCAGCTCGGGTTCGATGTCATTGGCATGACGAACCTGCCCGAGGCCAAGCTCGCCCGCGAGGCGGAGATCGCGCTTGCCACGCTGGCGATGATCACGGACTACGACTGCTGGAAGATCGAGGAGGAGGCCGTCACTGCGGAGTCCGTCATCGGTCATCTGCATGCGAACGTCGCCGCCGCGAAGGCCATCCTCGAGCAGGTCATCCCCCAGATTCCCACCGAACCCTCATGGCCCGAGCACCATGCCCTCGACACCGCCTTGATGACCGACCGGAAACTCTGGCCGGAACAGACCGTCGAAGACCTGTTGCCGCTGCTGAAGCGGTTCTTGTGAAACGTCTCAGTCCTCCATCAGCTTCACGGCGAGGCGACGGATGAACTGGCGCTCGGACATCTGGCCGAGGCGCTCGTAGGCGTCGTCGAGATTGCGCAGGATGCGCAGGAGCGTGGCCTCGGAGGTGGCGGATTCGCGAATGAGGTCCTCCATGCCCGGATTGGCCGCAGGATGATGTTTGGCCACGTCGCCGGCGAGCATGAAACGGCCGCGGTTGAAGCAGTCCACCAGCCAGGTCTCTTCGCGATGTTTCACCCGGCAGAGGAAATGACCGGGAAAGTTGCAGCCCTCGATTTCAAGGCCGAAGCGGCTGCCAAGCAGGCGGTAGAGGCAGCAGAGACTGATGGGATTGCCCAGACCAGTGTCGAGCACCCAGAAAAGGTTGCTATTGGCGGGCGAGTAGTAGTCCTTGGTGTTTCCACGGAAGCGGGTGATGCCTCCGTGCGGAGCGAAGAGCCACTGTGCCAGTTCGTGGGCGTCCATGCGCCCCTGATCGGCGAAGGCCTCCTCGGCGAGCGCATCGAGACGTTTGGCAAGATCGGACGACTGTGTCTTCCAGCCGTTGAGGAAGGCGGAAATCTGACTGAGCCCCTCTTCGAGCTGCTCGTCCGGCCCGTTCATCCAGCGCCAGCGCATCCAGGTCTCCTCCAGCTCGAGACGACGTGCGGGCTCAAGCAGCTGCGCCACAAGACGCTCCTCCCCCGCCGTCAGCGGCGTTTCGAGCGCCTCAATATGCTGCGGCAGCTCGCGGCGCATGCCGGTGAGCTCCTGCCTCACGGCCTCGCGCACGACCTCGGACTCGTCGTCGAGCAGTTTGATGAGGTGGCTCAGATGCGGGAGCGCGGGCATGGGAATGTGATATCACGCGGCTCCCGCGGGACGCAATCCTGTTTTCATCACAGCTTGATCTGCATCGCCTTGGCCGCGCGGTGGGCCTTGGCGCGGGCGTCGTTGATAGTCTTGGCGCGGGCGAGCGTCACGGCCATGCGGCGCTGGCCGCTGACGTTCGGTTTGCCGAAGAGGCGGATCTGCGTGTCGGGTTCGGCAAGCACCTTGTCGAGCCGGCCGAATTTCACCTGGGATGATTCGCCCGCGACGAGCACGGCGCAGCTGGCACTGGGTCCGTGCTGATGAATGTTTGGAATCGGCAGGCCGAGGATGGCGCGCACATGCAGCGCGAACTCGCTCAAGTCCTGCGAGATGAGCGTGACCAGACCGGTGTCATGAGGACGCGGCGAGACTTCGCTGAAGATGACGCTGTCGCCCTTGATGAACATCTCGACGCCGAAGAGTCCTCGTCCGCCAAGCGCCTCGGTGATCGCACCTGCCATGTGTTCCGCGGCTTTGAGCGCCTTCTTCGACATCGGATGCGGCTGCCAGGATTCGCGGTAGTCGCCCTTGATCTGCGTGTGACCCACGGGCGCACAAAACGATGTGCCGCCGACGTGACGCACGGTGAGCATCGTGATCTCGTAATCGAATTCGACGAAGCCCTCGACGATGACCTTGCCCTTGCCGGCACGGCCGCCCTCCTGCGCATATTTCCAGGACTTGGCGATGTCGGATTTTTTCTTCACCACGCTCTGTCCCTTGCCCGAGCTGCTCATGACGGGCTTCACGACGCAGGGCATGCCGATTTTTTCAACGGCTGCGCGGAACTCCGCTTCGGTGGAGGCAAAGACATACGGCGAGGTTTTGAGCCCCAGCTCTTCGGCGGCAAGACGGCGGATGCCCTCGCGGTTCATCGTGAGCTTGGTGGCACGCGCGGTGGGAACGACGCGGAAGCCCTCCTTTTCGAGTGCGACCAGCGTGTCAGTAGCGATGGCTTCGATTTCAGGCACGATGCACGTCGGCTGCTCGACTTCGACGAGGCGGCGCAGCGCTTCGCCGTCCAGCATCGATACAACGTGGCTGCGGTGGGCCACCTGCATGGCAGGCGCGTTCGCATAGCGGTCCACAGCGATGACCTCGCAGCCGAGGCGCTGGAGTTCGATGACGACCTCCTTGCCCAGTTCACCGGAGCCGAGGAGCATGACTTTGGTTGCGGAAGAGGAAAGAGGAGTGCCGATGCGTGCCATGGGCGCATTTTGAGCGGCAGTTGGCTTGCGGCAAATTGCATTTATCCTGCCGAATGTCCTACCCGGGTCCCGCGCAGCGATCTCCCTGGCGCCGTGCCGCGGCCCCGGTGCTGGAAGGGCTGCTGGACCTGATCTACCCGCGCCTGTGCTGCCTTTGCAAGGTGCCGCTCGCGCCGCAGACACCGCGTCGTGGCGGCAAGGCGTGGTTCTGCGAAGGCTGCGAGGCCGGGCTGCCGCTCGTGGAGCCGCCCTACTGCCATGTCTGCGGAGAAACCTACGACGGCGCCTTCACCAAGGCCTTCCGCTGCCAGAACTGCGGCGACAGACGGCTGGAGTTCGAGTTCGCCGTGGCGGCCTGCCGCGCTGAGGAAGGCGCGCGCGAACTGATTCACCAGTTCAAGTATGAGCGCCGCCTCCACCTCCGCGCTCCGCTCGCGGCTCTGCTGCTCCGCACGCTAGAGGAGCCGCGATTGATCAGGGAAAACCTGCAAGACTGGCTGCTGGTCCCGGTCCCCCTGCACCGCAACCGGGAGCTGGACCGTGAGTTCAACCAAAGCTGGGAACTTTGCCGCCGCCTCTCGCAGTGGACGGGCATTCCCGCCACCAATGCGCTGGAACGCCGGCACGCGACGGATTCCCAGGCCGGTCTCGACCGCGAGCAGCGGCTGCGCAACCTCCGCGGCGCCTTTGGAATCCGCCATCCGCTCCCCTGGCAGCGCCCCATCCCGATGTCCGGACGCAGCGTCCTGCTGGTGGACGACGTGTTCACAACGGGTGCCACGACCAGCGAATGCGCCCGCGTTCTGAAGCGTGAGGGTGGGGCAGAAAAAGTGGTGGTCATCACCGTGGCACGCGGCTAGGATCGCGCCTGCGTCCGGCCATGGCCGGACCTGAAAAGGCGAACGCCGGTCGGATCGACGACTGGCAACTCCCGCGAATTGCCACTCGGGGAGACGCCCCCTCGGGTCCACCATCGTCCGGCCACCACATTGACCGACCTACCATGGGATTTTTCAAAAAACGCTCCGTTGACGAACTTGGCGAAAAGAAACGCGACATGCCCGAGGGCCTTTGGACGAAGTGCCCCTCGTGCAACGAAAGCCTCTTTGAGGACGCCTTGAACAAGAACCTCCGCGTCTGCACGAACTGCGGCTACCATTTCACCATCGGTTCCGAAGACCGCATCGCCAGCATGGTGGATGAGGGCACTTTCCAGGAGATGGACACGCAGCTCGACTCCGTGAACGCGCTCGGCTTCAAGGGCTACCTCGACAAGGTGAAAGCCTACCAGAAGAAGTCCGGCATCATGGAGGCCGTCGTGACCGGACGCGCGTCCATTGAGGGCGTGCCCGTGCTGCTCGCCGTGATGGATTTCCGCTTCCTCGGCGCCAGCATGGGCAGTGTCGTCGGCGAGAAAATCACCCGCGCCATCGAAGCGGCCACGGCCGAGCGCAAGCCGGTCATCGTTTTCTCCGCCTCGGGCGGCGCCCGCATGCACGAGGGCATCCTCAGCCTCATGCAGATGGCGAAGACCAGCGGCGCACTGGCCCGCCACGCCGAGGCGCAACTGCCTTATATCTCCGTCCTAACCCACCCCACCACCGGTGGTGTCACCGCCAGCTTCGCCACTCTCGGTGATCTCATCATCGCCGAGCCCAAGTGCATGATCGGCTTTGCCGGTCCGCGCGTGGTCAAGGAAACCACCCACGCCGATCTGCCCCCCGGATTCCAGACGGCCGAGTTCATGATGAAGCACGGACTGGTGGACATGATTGTCGAGCGCAAGGACATGCGCTCCACGCTCGCACGCGTTCTGCGCTACATGGTCGGCGGGAAGAAGGCCTGATTGGCCTCTATCGTTCGTCGTCAGAATCGATGCCCGCTTGGGAAACCGGCTCGCTTGGCGCCTCTGCCACCGGACGCACTGGCGATTTCGCCGGGAGCGCATGCTGATAGACGTGCACGTCACGCTGCGGAAACGGGATGGAAATGCCTTCGGCGTCGAAGGCCTTCTTCACACGCTCCGTGAGGTCCCAGTAAACCGACCAGTAGTTGGCGGTCTTGGTCCAGGGACGCACGATGAAATTCACACTGGAGTCGGCGAGTTCATGGAGGCGAATGGCAGGGGCCGGCTCCGCCAGCACATGCTCGTGCTCGCGCACAATGCGCTCGAGAATCGCCTTGGCCTTGTCACTGTCATCCGCATATCCAATGCCGAACACCATGTCCACGCGGCGCTCGCTGCTGCCGGTGATGTTGGTGATGACCTTGCCCCAGACCTCCTTGTTTGGCACGAGAATCAACTGGTTGTCCCAGCTGCGAATGGTGGTGTTCACCAGCGACACGGCGTCCACGGTCCCGGCAACACCGCCGACGTCCACCGCATCTCCCACGTCGAAGGGGCGGTAAATCAAAACCATCATGCCGTTGGCGAAATTGCTCAGCGTGTCCTGCAACGCAAAGCCGACGACGAAAGCGCCGCCACCAATGAGGGCGACGAGGGCGCCCACATTCACGCCGATGGTCGAGAGGGCGATCAAAAGCCCGATCAACAGGATCACCCGCCGCACCATGTTGTTGATGAATCGTTTCATCAGACCCGACAAGCGGAGGTGCCCGCCTGAGAGCGCCTTGCGCACCAGTCCACCGATGAGCCGCGAGATGAACCAAAAGGCGATCATGATTCCGGTAAACTGGGCGATGTAGATCAACCACTTGACCCCACCTTCCTTGGAGGTCAGCCAGCCCGTGGCCGCCATCCATGTGCCCACCGCGTCGGTGGCATCCACCGTGATCCCGCCGAGCGCTGCGGCATACTGGCGGTATTCCGCCACGTCGCCGCCCTTCAATTCGTAGGCGTCCAGCACCGTCTTAAACTGACCGAGCAGCACCGCCTGCTCTTCACGCAGACGATTGACCTGACCCATCATCTCCGACTTCTTCTTCACCGTGTCCGTCTTTTCCCCGTTTGCTTCCGCGTCCTGATGCAGGCGACGGACGGCAACCTCCACAGCTGCGATCTGCGTGGCCTTCTGCTTGAGGCGGTCGCGCCAGGCGGTCGCCTCTCCGGCCAATTCCTCCCTGGTCATCGGCTTCAACACCAGGCTCAACTGATCGACAGGCATGTCCTGCGAGATGGTGACGGGAGCAACGGACTCCGAATCTCCTACCGCAGGCTGCGCATGGGAATGGCAGCAGACACAAAAGAACGTGAAGACGGCGGGAAGGATTCTGGAAGTCAAATGCATGGCGGAATGATGGGAGAGCCGGAGGCGCGATAGGCCAGACTGAATCCGGTGAAACTCTCCAAGTACTACGGCTTTCACCACATCACGGACGGTCGCAACCTCCAATCGGCGACTGTCCGGCATTCACTTTGCGAAGTTGAAGCACGGACATCGCGCCGCGTGTGCAAGGCGATCCGACCGACACCGTAAAGTTCTGTCCATGAAGCCGTTTCTCCTTCTCGCCCTGTTCGCCACTCACTTGTTCGCCGATGACTCGGCTGTTCTCGCGGGATTGCTGGAAAAAGGAGGCGTCGTGACGATCCCGGCGGGCGACTACCACCTCGATGGCACCAATCCGCTGCCGCTGGCCTCGAACATGACGGTGATCGCCCGTGGTGCGCGCTTCATCCTGCCAGAGTCGCTGCCGGAGAAGGCGCGCATCGTCTTGTTTGCCGGCCAGGACATCTCGCACTTCGAGTGGCATGGCGGGGAGTTCATCGGCCATGTGTTTGATCCTGCGCAAAAGAAAAACCTGTGGGAACCGAATGCGAGCACGAAGGGCGTTGAGATAACGACAAGCAGGGAGGGCGGCACGCACGACATTCTCTTTCGCGACGTGAAGTCAAACGGCATGGCGGCGGCGGTGATCGGCGTGCATGGACTGGCTGGCAGACACAGCGACGCTCCGGTGGAGGCTTACGCGGAACGGGTCGCGGTGGAAAGCTGCACGCTGCTGCGCAGCGGGAAGTTCATGTGGGACTATGGCTATCTTTGGCAGATCATGACCTGGCCGGAGGCCTACGAGCCGTGGGAGGTCGAGCGGGCGCGGAAGTATTTCCGCACCGACCTGATGCGCGACGTCACGATGAGTAACGGTGACGACCGGGTGAAGCTCGACAACCGGATCAAACCCATCGCCGTGAGCGAAACGAACGACACCAAGGAAGCCCTGACTTTCATGGGCGCCGACTTGCCGAAGAACATCGTACGCGGCAGGCAGTACTTCATTGTCGAATCGGGCGAAGACTTCATTAAAATCGCCGACGAACCGAAAGGGTCCGCGATCCGATTTGAAGGCGACGGCCGCGGCGCGGCGGCTCATCACATTTCGGCGACCTATCTTTCCCTCTACTCCCCGACCGGCAGCGCTCCCGGAAAGGGCGCTTTCGACATCGTGGGAGCGCGGGACGTCCGCGTCACCGGCTGCCAAATCAGCGCGATCGGCGACACCATGCACATCCAACGCTGCCGGAACATCGTCTTCGCAAACAATCACATCCTCGGCAGCCGCATGGGCGCATTCTTCTTGGCCGAGTTTTGCCAGAACGCCACGGTGACCGGCAACCTGGTGGACGGTACCAACGGCAGCCGCGTGGTCAGCGTCGAAAAGAGCTGCACGGATGTCACCATGACCGGCAACACCTTCCGAAATGGCGGACGCGGCGCGTGGATCAACCAACCGGTCAACTTCATCATGACCGGCAACGTCTTTGTCAACAACACGACCAAAAACGAACCCGACATGCACCGCGGCCGCATCGCCTACCGCACGGCGGAGCCGGGCACGTTCCCCGAACTTTACTTCACCATTTACGAGCCCGACGCGGTCTATGGGCCGGTCATCGTCCGCGATAACATCTTCGTCGTGGGAGACTCCGCACCGGAGGAGGCCGTCACTTTCGCGCCGAACGGTCGAGATCTTCAGTTCACCGGTAACACCTTTCAAAACCGCCCCGTCAAAATCGTCGTCGATCCCACCTGCAAAAACTCAAGAATCGAAGGCAATCACGGTGCGGAAACCGTCGTCAAACCGGTCGATTTCAACCATGGGCGCAGGTGACTCCTGAGTCCGCCGGTCGGTCACGGACGAGAAAGCATCGCCTTCAATCGCAGGGCTTCACCGTAGCCGGGCGCCGCAAGAAGGGCGCGATCCAGCGCAGCGATGGCTTCCTGCCTGCGCCCCTGCTGAGCAAGGATCGTCGCACGTGCGTAGGGGATGCCGGGATCGCTCGGATTCGCCAACTCACCGCGTTGAAGCGCGTCGATCGCGCCGGGGATGTCGCCCGTTCCGTTTTTGGCCAGCCCCAGATTGTACCAGGCGCGTGACAGCATCGGATCCAGCCGCACGGCCTCCTGCAGCGCAGAGATCACGGCAGGCAGGTCTCCCGTTTCGCTCAGAGCGAGGCCGAGTTCGTAGTGATACTCCGCGTGTCTCGGCGTGAGCTTGATGGCGTCGCGCAGCTTGGCGATGGCGAGCTGCGTCTGGCCGGAGGCACTGTACATCATCGCCAGATCGTGATGGAAGGGTGGAGAATTCGGATCCCAGCGGATGGCGGTTTCCATGTGCCCGATAGCCGCATTAATGTTGTTGCGGGCGAATTCGAACTGCGCGAGCTGCATGCGGCCACTGGGTTGGTCGGCATTCCAGTTGAGCATGTGCTGGAGATCCTGACCCGCTGCGGAGTCCAGGTGAAGGCTTTCGCGCAGAGCCCAGCCGGCGGAGACGCGCACGCCACGCACCGGATCATTGAGCAGCGGCTCAATCGTGGCGCGGATGGAACCGTCCCCCAGCATGGGTTCGAGAGTGCGGATGGCGCTCTGACGCACGAGGGGATGCGGATGCTGAAGCTGCACGGTGACGGCGTTCTGCACGGCAGGCTGGTCGATCCAGCGGTCGAGCAGAAGCGTGGCACTGGCCTTCCAGTGCGGGATTTCATCACTGCCGAGCAGTTCCACCAGGCCGTCGCGAGCCGTCACGTCTCCCTCGCGGGCTTTGGCGATGAGGGTGGCCCGCGTGCGGGTTTTACGGTTCATTTTGTCCCCCCACCACTTCTGCGTGGCTTCGAGCGCCCAGTCGGTATCCTTGTCAGTGTGGCACTTGTTGCACGCGTTGGGCACGTTGAACTGCTTGGTGAGCAGCGGATCGGGAATGGTGAAGCCGTGGTCGTGACGCGGATCGCGCTGCATGTACACGGTCTGCGGCATGTGGCAGTTCACGCACTGGTTCCCGGTGCTGTCGGCCTGATGAAAGCTGTGCGCTTCAGGCATGATGGGCGGCGCATTGGGAAAACCGCCCGGCGTGTGGCAGCGCATGCAGAGCTGGTTGCCAGGTAGGAGGGTCTTCATGCTGTGCATGTCATGGCAGTCCATGCAGCGCACGCCGGCGTGGTACATGCGGCTGCTGAGGAAGCTGCTGAACTCGTAGTTCTCGTCACGAATCTGACCGTCCGGATAAAACGTGTCGCTCTGGTCGGTGATGGTGAGATGATAGTGGTCCCAGAAGGACTCGCCGGGCACGAAGTCGCCGGTGATCTCGCCGCGCCGCGCATGGCACCCGGCGCAGTTTTCCACCTTCTGGTCACGCGTCCATTCCACCAGCGTCGGATCACCCTTCACTCCCGGATTGGATCGCTGCCACTCGTTGTGGGATTTCATGGGGCCGTGGCAGGCTTCGCAGTTCACGGACATTTCGGCCATCGTGGTGTGGTAGCCGTCCGTTTTGGCGTCGTAGTTTTTGCGCAGCCGCGTGTTGTGGCAGGTCGCGCACATCTGATTCCAAACCATGCCGCGGCCCGTCCAGTGGCCCCACTCGCCGGGCCTGCGATCCTCGTCGCCGTAAACATCGAACCATTCGTTCTTGTGCGGATCGAGGCAGGCTTCCATGGCCTGAAAGCGCCCGTTGCCGCCGTCGACAAGAAACTGCCGCAGAGGATCATGCCCGATAACACGCTCGGCGCGGTAAGGCGTGATCTTGTCGCCGAATCCGAGTGCGATGAGCTCGTAGTCACTGCCTTTTTTGCGCACTTCTGTCGTCTGGGTTCCGTGCTTGAAACTGCGGGCGGGAACAAAGGCCGGGTCGTCGAGTTGGGGGTCGGGCCTGCGTTCAGCCAGACCGTGATTCGACGCCTTCCATTTGGCGTACTGGTCCGCATGACACTCCCGACAGCTCTCAGAGCCCGCATACTGGGCGAATACCTTCTTTTCGTCCGGCATGACGAAGGGTTCCGCCTTCGCGAGCGAAACCACCGGCGCCACGACAGGCGTCGAGGCGACCTCGTCTTTCGGGCGCAACGCCATCGCGAGCAGTGCGAGAAATCCCATGCCGCCGACAGCCAGCAAAACACCCGCCTTCCATGAGGATGCGGGTGTTTTGGGTTCAGGCGGAGCTTTTTTCTTCATTCGCACGCCAGACTAAACGGACGGCGTGGCGGCGCAAGACGCGATGGCGTCTCAGAAGTCGAGGTAAATTTCGGCGCGGCGGTTGCGGCTGCGTCCTTCCGGATCGTCGGTGCCGTCAGACTTCTTGTTCGGGCTGAGAGGCTGGGCCTTGCCGAGGGCGGCGGTTTCCACCTGATCTGCAGGCACACCCCTGGCGACAAGCTGCTGCTTCACGTTTTCTGCGCGCAACCGGGAAAGGTTGATGTTGTAGTCGTCCTCTCCTTTCTCGTCGGTGTGGCCGGCGATGCGGAGTTTCTTCGCAGGATCGGCCTTCATGAGTTCCGCGATCACATCGATCTGTTTCTGTGCACGGGGATGCAGATCGGCACTGTCGTACTCAAAATAGAGGGCGAGAGACTCGCCGCCTTTGGGGTTTTTCACGATCGGCGTGTAGGGCACGCCCATTTTCGAGGCGTTCTGCGCGAAGGAGCCGAGGATTTCCGAGAGATTGAGTCCCGCGACCTTCCAGGGCTGCGCGATGTCCGAACGCTTGAGCTCGATGCCAAACTCCGTTTTCTGCTGGAGCGTCTCGGACTTCACCTGGGCGATGGCCCATGAGACCTCTGGACTGGCGATGGTGATGATCAGCGGCTTGCCTTCGTTCAGCTCGTACTGCCCTTCTTCGAAGACAATGCAGAGGCCGACGAGACGCTCGACGGGGACTTTGTCCTCATCGACAAATTTTCGCGCATTGCTGAAGTCGTGCTTCAGGAGGTGGGTCACGAAGTCACTGGCAAAGGCGAGTGCGTCCATGGTCTCTTCAACCACAAAGAGCTGCTTCATGGGCGCCTTTGTCCCCGGCGGAGCCGGTTTCGCCGGGGCGTCACCCGCGGCAGGAGGCGGCGCGGGCGATGGCATCGCAGCGACGGCGGCGCTCATTTCCGCAGGCAGAATGGCCTTGGCGATTTTCCAACCCATTTGATCATCCCGTTCAAGGTCGATCTGCAGACGGACCGCTTCGTCGGCTCCCGGCTTGGTGAAGGGGATCGAGACTCGGGTGCGATTCTCGACCAAGCCGAGGATGCTCACCTCGTCCTCGCGGCCCGGTTTGTAGCCCAGGCTCATGAGCTTCTCGAAAAGTTTGGCGGCTTCGTCGGACTGGCTGGCATCCGCAGCGGCGGCGAGCTTTCCAGCCGTGGCGAAATCCCCCGCGGCGAGGCTCCGCGCGAGCTGCTTGCCGAGATCGATGGGACGCGCAAAACCGAAGGCTACGGGCTTTGGCGCAGGAGGAGGCACCGCCTTGGGCGGCGGCGGGGGCACCATGGCAGGCACCGGCGGGGCTTCCGCCTTGGCCGCCTCCACCTTCGCCGCGACCTCGGCGGCGGCTTTTTCCTCCTGCTCCATCATCTTGTTTTTCGTGAAGAGGAAGAAAATGGCCGTGCTCAAAACAAGGGCCGCCACGACGATGAGGACGGGCACGAGACTGCCCCCATGACATCCATGGGCGAGGAGGTTGCGTGGTGGTGATCTCATGGCCGGTAGAAACTTTATGCAGTTAGCAGCAAAGATGCCACCACGGAAGGCAGTCAATCAAGGCCTAATAAATCAGGGCGGAAAGCGCTCAGGGCTTGGCCTCGGCGTCAGTTTTCGTCTCGTCGCCGCGCATTTTGGCTTTCAAGCGCGACCAGAAATCCGTGGACTCCCGGGCCTGGTCGGCGTTTGCGACGCCGGCGGCACCGGGTTCGAACGAGGGAACATCGACGGCATCACGCGGGCCGTTGCCGACATTCGCAAGGGAGCGGCCATAGGGGGCGAAGTTGTTCACCGGCACGTCGTACTTCTGCGTGGATGAGGCCAGTTGGCGGTGCGCGTTGATGAAAGAAGTGGGGCTGTAGTAGTTGGAATTGTCCCTGGCGAAACTAGAGCGGTTCATGCCGATGTGCAGATTCTTGCGAACCTCAAAGTGGAGGTGGACGAGGTACATGCCGTTGTTGCCGCCCATCGTGCCCACCAAGTCTCCCTTTTCGACGAGCTGGTGCAGCTTGACCTTTCTCTCGTGAAGATGGGCGTAGAGGGAGTCCACCATGGCGATCCGGCCGTCGAGCTCGCGAAAGACATGGCGCACGAGAACGCAGTTGCCCCAGCCGACGCCGATGTTCTGGGAGAAGATGACGACGCCGCGGCCCATGGAGTAGATCGGGGCGCCGAGATCTGTGTCCCCGCCGCCGTTGCCGTTCCAGTCCTCGCCCAAGTGACCGTTGGGCCAGTAGCCTCGCGCCTTGTGGTAGCCGGTTGCCCCCGGCTTGCCCACGGGGAAGTCAAAACCGTCCGCCAACCGGACACGAATCGTGGATCCCGACTGCCCCTGGACCGGGCCTGCACCTGACAACCACATCGAGCATACCGCAGCCACCAAAAAGACCGCGCGCATCGGAGCAAGATGCGGCGGACGAGGCCGGGGTGATTGTGAGGCACTGGTTGGCATGCCGGAAGGGGGAAGGGAAATTAGCCAAGTTTGACGCATTGGCTAGCTTGAAAACACCCGCCTTTCCCTGTGACGAAATTTCCACACCGATTGCAGTGACTGGAGTCGATGAGCTTGCAAAGACTCCCGGCACGCCTGACACTGAAGCCTTTCGACCTGTTCTTTTCTCCCCACAAATGCCTGACTGGCTCGCGATCATCCTCCTCGGCATCATTGAAGGTGTCACCGAATTCCTGCCCATCTCCTCCACCGGGCACCTGCTGATTCCGCAAAACCTCGGCCTGCTTCCTTCCAAAAGCGACCTGTTCAACGTGGTGATCCAGAGCGGGGCGGTGATTGCCGTGCTCGCCGTCTTCACGCAGCGGGTGAAGCAGCTCGCCACCACGCTTTCGGAACCGGCCACGAGGGACTATCTCGCGAAGCTGGCGGGCGCCTTTCTCATCACCGCGGCTGGCGGGCTGCTGATCAAAAAGTTCGACATCGAACTGCCGGAGACCATTCCGCCGGTCGCGTGGGCCACGTTCATTGGCGGGGTGGTCATTCTCGTTCTGGAATTCCTGCACAAAGGCAAGCCAGGCACCACCGACATCGGCTGGGGCGTGGTCGTCGGCGTCGCCTGCGCGCAATTGCTCGCCGCCGTGTTCCCCGGAACGTCGCGGTCGGGAGCCAGCATTCTCATGGCACTGGCTTGCGGAGTGGCGCGTCCCGCCGCCACGGAGTTTTCCTTCCTGCTGGGCATACCGACACTGATGGCCGCCGGTGCCTACAAGATATTGTCCGCCCTGAAGGACGGCACTGCGGGGAACGAGGACTGGGGCATGGTGGCTCTGGGAACGGTCGTCTCCGCGATCTCCGCCTTTATCGTCGTGAAGTGGCTCATTCGATTCGTGCAGAGCCACACTTTCAACGGGTTTGCGTGGTATCGGCTCGCTCTGGGCGGCGCATTGCTGGCATGGGTTTCGTTTGGCGGAGGAAACTGACATGGTCGCAATGATCCAGGGCTGGTTCCGCCGCACGGTCTTCAAGACCATCCGCTTTCTCAAACACCCGCGAAAACTGCGGGACAGGCCGGCCATGCGCTGGTTCGCCCGTCACTTCCTCGACAAGCGCGTGTGGCGGCCCACGCAGCACACGCTGTCCGGTGGGATGGCCGTCGGCATGTTCATCACACTGCAGTTGCTGCCGATCCAGACGCCATCGGCCATCATTCTCGCCGCCATCTTCCGGGTGAACATCCCCATCGCCATCGTCTTGTGCTGGCTGAGCAACCCTTTCACCTTCGTCTTCATCGGCGGATCGGAATACGCCCTCGGCAAATGGTTTCTCCAGCTCTACACAACCGTGCCCACCACTCCCTTCCCCGACCAGTTGCCGGAATCGATGGTGGATGCGTGGGTGGTGCTGAAGGAACACGCGCCGGTCATGCTGATGGGCGGCATCCTGCTGGGCGCCATCCTCTCGGTTCTCAGCTACATCCTCACCTGGGGCGCCTGGGAAATCGGCGCGCGCATGGAGCAGGCCCGGAAGCTCAAGGCAGTCGGTTAGGCCTGCTAGGGCGCGCTTGGTGACACGACGGCAGGATTGGCAGGAAAAACCTTGTTCCACCGCCCGCTTTGCGTTCTCATTCGGTGACGCACGAATCGAATGACCGAACAGGAACGCAGGATCATCGCCGCCCAGGGCTACGTGGAGCTGGGTCTCTTTGCTGAGGCCGAGGCGGAACTGTCTCCACTCCCGGCGGCGATGCGTGAACGCGTCGATGTCATCGAGATCATCCTGCTCTGCCTCATGGGCGGTCGCCGGTGGGAGGAGGCGCTCGCTCTCGCCACGCAGCTTTGTCGGCAGGAACCCGGCGAACCCGGAGGCTTCATCCACGCCGCCTTCTGTCTCCATGAATTGGGAAAAACGGAGGAGGCCGTCGAGGTGCTCTCCAATGGACCTGCCTCGCTGCGCACCAAGGCGGTCTACTACTACAACATCGGCTGCTACCACGCCCGACTGGGGCACTACGACCAATCGCTCACCTATCTGGAACGGGCCTTCGAAATGGACGGCGATCTGCGCCGGCATGCCAGGAAGGATCACGATCTCGACTGCCTGCGGGCCCAACTGGAGGCCCATCACGCATGAGCATCGTCGTGAGTCCGCAACAGTTGCAGGCCGTGCAGGCCTGGTTTGAGGAAAGCTTCCGCACCCGCTGGGAAATGGGAGCCTCCGTGTCCGTCTGGCAGCACGGACGCGAACTCCTGCATCTGGCTAACGGCCATTGCGACCGCGCCCGCACCCGGGTGTGGACTGAAGACACACTGGTGCCCGTCTGGTCCGCCACCAAGGGTCCCGCCGCAGTCTGCTGCCTGCTCGCCCTCGAAGAAGCCGGCGTGCCGCTCGACTGCCCCGTGTCGGACGTCTGGCCGGAATTCGTCGGAGGCGGCAAAGCGAACGTCACCTTCCTGCACCTGCTCAGCCACACCGCCGGACTGTGCGCACTCGATGAACGCGTGCCCATCTACAATTTCGAGGCGGTCGTCGAGGCATTGGAACGCCAGCATCCGCTGTGGGAACCGGGCATGCGTCAGGGCTACCACGCACGCACCTTTGGCTTCCTCATGGATGAAGTCGTCCGCCGTCTCGCCGAGACCGAATCTCTCGGCGAGTACTTCCGCGAAGTGTTCGGCAGCCCCATGGCACTTGATTTTTGGATCGGCCTGCCCAGCGCCCAGTGGGAGCGTGTCTCGCCCATCTACCCGGGCAAGATCAGCATCTCCACCGGCGACCAGCCGTTTATCAAGGCCTTCAACACGGCCGGTTCCCTCACGCAGCGCACCTTCACATCGCCCTTCGGTCTGGCGGCAGTGAGCGACTTCAACCAAAGCGAGACCTGGTCACGTGGCTACGCCAGCATGGGCGGTGTGGGCAGTGCGCACGGCCTCGGCAAATTCTACGCCATGCTCGCGCAGGGCGGCCGTTGGAATGGCACGCAAATCGTGCCGGAAAGCGTCGTGCGCCGCCTCGAGCAGACGCTCACCCAGGAGGACGACGCCGTGCTGCTCACGCCCATCGCCTTCTCGGCCGGACTCATGCAGGATCCGATCGACGAAGATCCAGAGTCTGAAAATCACGGCAAAAAACTGCGCCAGCTCTACGGTCCCAGCCTGCGCGCCTTCGGCCACCCAGGCGCCGGTGGCAGCCTCGCCTTTGCCGATCCAGAAAACGGCATCGCCTTCGCCTACGTCATGAACCAGATGGAAGTCGGCGCCCTGCCCGGTGAACGCGTGCAGGGTCTGGTGCGGGCGTTGTATGAAGGCTGATCACTGCGAAATCTCATGCTAGTGCTAGATTACATTGCCTCGAAAGTGCGAGACTTGCCCACTTCTTGCTGAGAGTCCGCACCATGAGGTGCATTTTGCTACCGCCTACCGAACTAAACGACTAACGAAGAACCTAATTCCCATCCATTCCTCGTAACCTACCCCATAGGCTGCTTAACAAAACCCCTCCCTTAAGACACGCCTTGCCACTCGAATCATTCCCGAATTGGATAGAACAGCCTCTTGAATGTTTACCATTGCGCCGGTCCTCCGCGCCAACTTTTGCCCTGATGAATGATTTCACGAGTCATCCTGGCACCAATATGATTTCATCCGACTTGCAGGTGGGAGCAAATACTGCGGCAGTGCGGTAAGGGATTCTGATACTGTCGGTCGTAACACACTATCAATAACCCTTATGGCTAGAAGGAAATCCCCCGCACTACCGAAGGCTGAGATGCCAGTTGTTGAAGATGTTTTTTGGAAGTCCGTTATTAAGTCGATTTGGGTCGGTGGAATAACGGTAGCCTTGCTGACAGAGGGCAAAATCCAGTGGGAGGAAACTAACCTTGGAAGACATATTGACCATCTGATTTATGGGGCGGTACAGCGTTGGTTGCTGCCAAAACCCGATCCCAAAGATAAGTTACCAGTGACCGTGGTGGACATTTCCGATCTCACGGAAGAAGTACCGTCTGCAACGCCAGAAAACGATGACGGCTCAAGTGGCAAACATATTGCCATCACTCCGAGGCAACCCTTGATTGAACTCATCAAGGCAATTGCGAAAGAGGGGCCCTGCGCGATCGGACTGGACCTGAACATGGCTCCTGAGGCTGATCGTCCAAAACTAAGCGTCAAAGACCGCGAACTGCTCGGGCTGATGCAGGCATTGGGCACTCCAGATCATGAGCGAAATTCAAAGCCGATAAAATGTGTAGTCGCCGTAGGCGACCGTTCGCAGTATCTGGAACCGGAAGATTGGTTGGGCGATGCCGCTTACTATGAACTTGCCGGCACTGCATCCATTTTGGTCAAGGACCCGCGCTGTCTTCCTTGGCTGCTCCGAAAACGAGGCGTAGATAATGACTCGTCCGAATCGGTGCTCTACTCTTTGAGCGCCCAGCTTGCTCTTGGAGGCGGTGCGAAGTCTCTCGATCACGCAGGACATTGGTTCAGCTATCTCCATGAGACCATCCCTGAAAGCCCCCATGACAATCTGTGGGTGGATGAGTGTTACTGGGTCGATTACTCGTCATTGAATCGGTTGCGACACGAGGCTCTTTTGGGATTCGAGCCGGCGATGATCGCCAGCGCAAAGGAAAAAATTGCCAACAAAGTCGTGTTGATCGGACGAATCGCCCGGCTTGATGATGGCAGCCTGCCGCGTGCCGGTGTGGATGATTATGATGTGATCCCTGGGGTTCTTACGCACGCATGCGGTGTGTTAACCCTGTTGCGGGGAGGATTGATCCAGCCCACACACCACGCCCGTCTGATCTCCGATGTTGTTCTCTCTGCTTTAGCGATCCTGACGGTGCAAGGAGTGAGAACCATGTATCGCAAAAAGAAGGGTGCGAAGGTGAACATCCACGGAACACACGGACTCGTCACTTGGGCTGCGATCATCGTGGTGGTCGTGGCGGGGATCGTGCTGGCCGCGTTTTTTCGCGTCGTGTGGACTGATCCACCGTTGATTGCCGTTGCGATGCTCCTGCATGACAAACTAGAGAATCTGTTGCTGGCGATTCCGCGCGCAGTGAAGGATATCATTGTGCGGTGTATTTTCTCGAAACTTGGAGACGACCATGCACACTAAACTGAATTCGCCTTCCCAGCTTTTAGCTCGTTATCATTGTATTTTATATGGTCTGTGGGTCTTGACCTGCTCAGGGTGTTCTCAAAATGAAAATCCTTTCAGTGGTGGATTGTTCGGCTGGAGCAGCAGCAATTTGGAAAAGCGCATTGAAGCCAAGCAGAAGGAATTAAGATCATTGGAAGCAACTTTGGAGGAATCACGAGAGCGATCGAGTAGTTTGGAAGAAGCGCTGGAAAAATCGCAACGAGAACTAAACGAGCTTACGCATCGATCACGAATGCTGCGCGAAGGTGTACGTGGGGGGCGTCCAATGGGTGGCGTCTTTGCAAAAGAAGCCGCCTCCAAGCGCTCGGCATACAGAGCAGCATTGGTGGGAGCAACATTAGGTGGAATAATCGGCTCCCTGAACACTGCTCCGCAAGGGATACTAACAGATCATGGCAAGATCATCAGCCCTTATGCAAAGGACAAACCGCCGTTGACAATTCCCAAAGTTCTAGAGGACGGCCACCTGATGAAATGCCCATATACAAAAAAGTATTTTCGGGTGCCGTCGCGAGAACGCCGAATCCAAGAAGGCGCATCGTTGGCCCCATCCTTTCCGGCTACAGGAGAAAAGAGGGACGGGGCAATTACCCACTCCAAGGACGAAAACGCCCCCGCCAAAAAGTCTTCTGCAGCCGGTGGCGTTCGTGTTAGCAGTGAACCTCCTCAAACACCTTCAAGGAACTGATGGCAAGGGCTACGGCAGCAAAATTGGACCGTTGTCAAGCTAGGAGAGTGCCTACCCCTTTGTTTTTCTTCCCGCAAGTGATGTGCCCAGCTCACTCGTTCACTGCGCGATCTCGTGTGTCCCTTCGACTACGACGACGTTCTTCCCGCCGCTGCCGGTGATTTGATTCGCTTTCACCACGTGCTTGTTCCCGGAGAGGCGGATGCCGTCGCCCTTGCTGTCGTGGATTTCGTTCTGAATCACGGCGTTGTTTTGAGTGCCTGATTGGATCACCACTGCATTCTGGCTTGTGCGCTCGATCGCATTGATGGCGATGATGTTGACTTGATCAACGGACGCATTGTCATCGGGACCTTCGATGAGAATGCCCGTCTCGCAGTCGCTCAGTTCGTTGCTCGCGACGAGGCACTTCTGCGAACCCGCGAGTTTCACGCCGGTCTGGCAGCGGGTGAAATGATTGTGGGTGACCTGACTGTTCGACACCTGACGGCCGAGATGCACGGCATCGCCGCCAATGTCGCGAAACGAACAGCCATCGATCTCCAGTCCCTCCATCGCGGCCTTCGGCAGTCGAATGCCTGAATGCGTCTGGTTTTGGAAGAAGCAACGTCCAATCAGCATCTTCGAGAAATGATTCCCGGCAGCGGCATCAGGATTCTCGGCAACTGCATCGCGTCCGCTTTCAAAGGTCAGCTTCTCGATTCGCACTTCCTCGCAGGAACCGCCGATGAGCAGCAGCGTCGGCGCCTCTTTGCCAGCCTTCAACACACTCTCCTCCGCATCCAGTCCGATGAGCCTCAGCTTCTTCGCATTCGTCAGACGAAGGCCTTTTTCGATCACATGAATCCCGGGCGGAATCGCCACCTCGCCGCCGCCAGCCTTGATAGCCTCGTCGATGAACTTCTGGATCTCGCCTTCCGTGAGGGCCGAAGTTGGCCGGACAGCAGCGAGCAACAGACAAAGGGTGAGCACAAAGCGGGACACGTCGTGAACAAGACGAACCATGCATAAAGGAACTCGCTTTTTTCGCCTTCTTTCGTCTTTTTCGGCCATTCACATGAAGCTTCTCTCCCGCCCGGCCTTTTATGTCATCGGCCTCCTCCTCTTCGTTATGCTGCTCCTAACGTCGTGGATGAAATGGAGGCTCGACACGCTTCCAAAGGGGAAGCTAAAACAAGAACCGCCTCCTGCTCCCGTTTCCCTTTCCCAACCATGAAGCACCTGACGATCCTCCTCTGCCTCCTTGCGGCGTCTTTCAGCGCGCACGCCCGCCAGCCGAACATCATCCTGATCATGGCCGACGATCTCGGTCCCGGCGATCTCGGGTGTTATGGACAGAAGATCATCAAGACGCCGAACATCGACCGCCTCGCCGCGGAGGGCATGAAGCTCACGCAGCACTACTGCGGCAATGCAGTGTGCGCCCCGTCGCGCTGCGTGCTCATGACCGGCCTGCATCCGGGACATGCGTTCATCCGCGACAACCGCCAGGCCGATGATGCAAAGGGACTGCCGCGAATCGGCAAGCCCGAGCACGAAGGCCAGTATCCGATTCCCGACTCGACGATCACGCTGGCGGAGGTTTTCAAATCCGCCGGTTATGCCACGGGCGGCTTCGGCAAGTGGGGGCTCGGAGGGCCCACCTCCTCGGGCGTGCCATCGAAGCAGGGCTTCGACCGCTTTTTCGGCTACCTCTGTCAGGGTGTGGCGCACAATTTCTACCCCACCTACCTGTGGAGCGACGCGAACACGATCGACCTCAACAACCCGCCCTTCTCCGCGCACGACACCTTCCGCCCGGACGAGGACCCGACAAAACCGGAGAGCTACAAGCGCTTTCAAGGCAACGACTACTCCGCCGATTTCATCGCCGACGCCGCGCTGAAATTCGCCCGCGACAACAAGGACAAGCCCTTCTTCCTCTACTGGCCCACCACCGTGCCGCACGTGGCTCTGCAGGTGCCTGACGACTCGCTCGCCGAATACCTCGGCAAGTTCGACGACCCGCCCTACACCGGCGGCAACGGCTACATCCCGCACTTCAAACCGAAGGCCGCCTACGCCGCGATGATCACGCGCATGGACCGCGAGATCGGCAAGATGATGGCGCTCATCACCGAACTCGGCCTCGATGACGACACGATCTTCGTCTTCATCAGCGACAACGGCCCCGTCAACGGCACGCATCAAGGCCTTGCCGGCACCGACTGCGCCTTCTTCAATTCAAACGAGAACCGCCGCGACGGCAAAGGCACGCTTTACGAAGGCGGAATCCGCTCACCCGGCATCGTGCGCTGGAAGGGCAGGATCAAAGCCGGCAGCGTCAGCGATCGCATCACCGGATTCGAAGACTGGACGCCCACGCTCACGGAACTCGCCGGCGCAAAGGACAAAACTCCCGCAACCACCGACGGCATCAGCTTTGCCGCCACTTTGCTCGGCGAATCGCAGACGCCACGCGAATTTCTCTACCGCGAATTCCACGGCTACGGCGGCCAGCAGATGCTGCGCATGGGCGAGTGGAAGCTGCTGCGCCGCAATCTCGGCGGCAAAGTCCGCGGCAAGGCCGTCACTCCGACCGAAGAACTCTACAACATCTCCACCGATCCGGCTGAAACCAAAAACGTCGCGGCTGAACATCCCGACCTCGTCGCGAAGATGAAGACGATCATGGCCTCCCAGCACACCAACAGCCCCGACTTCCCGATGGCGGCGCTGGATCAGTGATCCTCCCGCAGTGCTTGCCAGCGGCGCGCTTTTTTCTCCAGACTCGCTCAGTGATGAAACCATTGCTCGCTCTTCCGTGCCTCGCCGTCGCTGTCGCGCTCTGCCTGCCTGTCCTCACCGCGCACGCCGCGGTGAACGAGGTCGAGAAGGTCGCGGACGACGTCTATTTCCACGAGGGCGAGGTGCGCCCCGCCGGGCACTGCAACAACGGCTGGATCGTCTTCAAGGATCACGTGCTCGTCATCGATGCAAACTTCCCCTCAGGCGCTCGCGTCATCATCCCGAAGATCGAGGCCATCACCGACAAGCCCGTCCGCTTCGCCTTTGACACGCACCATCACGGCGACCACGCCTACGGAAACCAGGTCTGGGCCGACCGCGGCGCCACCATCGTCGCCAACGAGGGCGTCCTCGCCGAGATGAAAAAGTACGAGACCGCTCTCTTCAGCGACAAGCCCGGGCGCTGGCAGGACGCCGCGAAGACGCGCCCCGACGTCGCGGAGAGCCGCCTGAAGGCACCCTCGCTCCTGTTCAAAACCGCGATGGTCTTCGACGACGGGAAGCACCGCGTCGAGCTGCTGCACTTCGGCACCGCGCACACCCACGGCGACGGCTGGGCCTGGCTGCCACAGGAGCGCATCCTCTTCAGCGGCGACGCCTGCGTGAACGGCCCCTACAACTACACCGGCGACGGCAGCATCACCGAGTGGATCCAGACCCTCGAGGCCGTCAAAAAGCTCGGCCCGAAGATCGTCTGCCCCGGCCACGGCCCGCGCGGCGGCCCCGAGCTGCTCGAAGACCAGCAGGCCTACTTCATCGCCCTCATGGACGAGGTTAAAAAGTTCGCCGGGAAGGAACCCGCCGCCATCGAGGCCGCCGTGCCCGCCATCATGGCCGCGTTGAAAAAGAACGAGCGCATCGCCCGCTACGCCGGAAACTTCCTCCCCGCCCAGGTCGAGAAGGCCTTTATCGAGCAAGGCGGCCAGCCCTGGCCGAAGCCGGAGATGCCGGAGAAGAAGTAGGCGGCAAGGTGCCGTCACTTCTTGAGGGAAGACAGCACGCTTGCCTCCGCTGCCGGCAGGCAGTATCGCCATGCCATGCCGGAACGTGCTGACATCCCGCCGTCTGAGGTGACGCCCGAGGCGGTGTTTCGGAACCGGCGATTCTTCATGAAGTCGGCGATCTGGGCGGGTTCGACGCTGGTGACGGCGCAGCTTTACCAATCCTTCCGGCCGCGTCTGAAGGTGGAGCAGACCGGCACGGCGATCGCGACGGTGCCGGAGGCGGCGGCGGTGTCCTCGGTGGCGTGGGACGACGAGCCGAGCACGTTCGAGGTGATTGCGGGCTACAACAATTTCTACGAGTTCTCGGTGCACAAGCTGGCGGTGGCGGAGAAGGCGAAGGATTTCCAAACGGACCCGTGGTCGCTGGAGGTGGGCGGGTTGGTGCACAAGCCGCGCACCTTCGCCCTGGAAGACATCCTCAAAATCGCACCGGTGGAGCGCATCTACCGCTTCCGCTGCGTGGAGGGCTGGTCGATGGTGGTGCCGTGGATCGGCTTCCCGCTGGCGAAGCTGCTGGCGATGGTGGAGCCGATGAGCGGCGCGACGCATGTGGCCTTCACGTCCTACCACGACCTGAAGCAGATGCCGGACTCGATCTATGCGGGAATCGACCTGCCGTATGTGGAGGGCCTGCGGCTGGACGAGGCGATGCATCCGCTGACGCTGATGGCGACCGGATTGTACGGGAAGACGCTGCCGAATCAAAACGGCGCGCCGGTGCGGCTGGTGGTGCCGTGGAAGTATGGCTTCAAGAGCATCAAGTCGGTGGTGAAGATCATGCTGACGGACCAGCAGCCGCCGACGACTTGGAGCCTGTCGAACCCGGACGAGTACGGCTTCTACTCGAACGTGAACCCGGAGGTGCCGCATCCACGCTGGTCGCAGGCGCGGGAGCGGCGCATCGGCCGCAGCGGGACACGACCGACGCTGATGTTCAACGGTTATGCGGAGCAGGTGGCGGGGATGTATGCGGGGATGGACCTGCGTAAAAACTTCTGAGACGTCGTGAACCTGCGAGCCGACAGCACCTTTCACAAGAACCTGATCCTGATCAACGGGCTGCTGCCGGCGGTGCTGATGATGATCGACTTCAACCGCGGGCTGATCGGCGTGAACCCGGTGGAGTTCGTGACGTGCTCCACAGGCGTGCTGACGCTGGTGTTCCTCGTGCTCACGCTGCTGGTGACGCCGCTGTGGAAGATCTTTGGCTGGACCTGGCTCGTGAAGCAGCGCCGGCTGCTCGGGCTGTATGCGTTCCTTTACGGCACCGCCCATCTGCTGGCCTACCTCGCGGGAGATCGTGACTGGCGCTGGCAGACGGTGCCGGGGGATGTGTGGCAGCGGCCCTTCGTGGCGATCGGGATGCTGAGCTTCCTGCTGATGGTGCCACTGGCCGTGACATCGACGAATGCAATGGTCCAAAAGCTGGGCGCGCGCCGCTGGCGTCTGCTCCACCGCCTGACCTACCTCGTGGCCATCGGCGGCGTGGTGCACTATGGGCTGATCGTGAAGTCGGATTTCACCTGGCCCTATGCCTTCGGTACGATTGTCGGGCTGTTGCTGCTGTATCGGGTCGTGGCGTTCCTGCCGAAGCTGGTCCGGCCTGCCGCTGCTCAATGATCTGCATGCGCCTCCTCCACAAACTTGTTTCCTTTGATAGAGCGATGGCCGCTGCCCGTTCGTGCTGCTCCCAAAATGACGTTTCTCGCTCGTGCCTGCGCCTTTGTCCTCCCTCTCTCCTCCCTGCAGGCTGGCGAGGGGTCGCCGATCGATCCTGACCTGCCGCAACCCATCGACTACTTCTTCGCGGAGGGTTTGGTGACGAACTCGCCCTTCACCCGTGCGGTCAATTTGCAGGCATCGCTCCAGCTCACGGGTGTGGCCTACGTCGATGGTCACCCCATTGCGACGGTCCTAAACAAGGACACCCAGCAGAGGTTTGTGATCTCCGAAGAGCCGAACGCACTCGGCTGGCAGCTGATCAACGCCACTGCCGGGTCTGATCTGAATCAGACTCAGGTCGAGGTGCGCATCGGCGAGGAACTCATCGCGATGCATTACCAGGGGCAGCAGCTTTCCCCCGGCGGAGGCCCCTACGAATCGAAGGCACGACTCGCGGGCTCGGACAAAAAAGAAGGCGGGAAGAGCCGCACATCCTCTCTTCTCGGCGAGCACGGGAAAAAGATGTATTCATCCCTTTCCCCCGAGGCTCGGGACAAGTTCAAAGAACTCATCCGGGCCAGGACGGAACAGCATCCCGAGCTCACGCCGGAGCAAAACGCCGACTATGCCCAGAAGATCTTCGCCAAGATCAAGGCGTCGGATTCATCGGCCAAGAGCCCCAAACCACCCAAGAAAAAACAAGGGGCTTGAAGCCGGACGAGATGGCTGTGCATCACCAGCGCATGCAGAGCACCCGTCCAGTCCATGACTCGACGAAGACCTAGCGGACCATCATCCACAAGGTGCTGGCGCCGTGCCCCGGCGGAAAATCCACCAGCGATGGGCTGCGGACAAACTGCGGCGTGCGGCGCTTGACCTTCGCGCAGAACCGCCCCTGACGTTCCAGTGAGACGACGTCAACCTTCGTGCAGTTGGTGGAAAGCAGGATGGAGCAACCCGGACCCGCCACTTCGAGAGCGGCGAGCAGCAGGTCTTCAAAGTGTCGCTCCACCTGCCAGCGCCGCCCTCCGTTGCCGAGCGAGAATGTCGGCGGGTCCAGAATGATCGCGTCAAAGCGCTCCCCCTTGAGCGCCAGTTTCGGCAGCACTTCCAAAACGTCGTCCGCGATGAAGCGGTGACCCGCATCCTCCATGCCGTTGAGCACCATGTTCTCGCGACCGCGGTCGAGCGACTTCTTCGAAAGGTCCACACTCACCGTTTCCGCGCCGACCAAGCCGGCGACCACACTGAAGCTGCAGGTGTAAGCAAACGTGTTCAGCAGTCGTTTCGGAGTCGTCGTCCGCAGCCACGCCCGGTTTGCCCGCTGGTCGAGGAACAATCCGTGACTGTACCCTGCGGCGAAATCCAGCCCGTAGCGGATGCCAGCCTCCGTGACCACCGTCTGCAGCGGCAGCGCCGCGTCTCCGGAATGCAGCACCGGTGAGACGCGCTCCTGATTTTTCAGCGGCAGAAAACGCGTGAAGACCCGCGCTGGCGCCCACCCCGCCTTCGCACACCACGCGTGCAGACCGGCGTCCAGTTCGGGGAGTGCCGCGTCATGCTTGTATGAAATCATCACGTCATCGCCAAGGCGCTCCACCCAGCCCTCCGAGCCCGAAGCGATCCGGTGGGCGTTTGTCCCCTCCTTTTCAAACACTTCGCGCGCACCGGAAGCGATCCAAGCCATAGGCTGGGAAGGAGGGCGGCGTGTTCGGGCGTGATTCACTGCGGCGAGCCTGCCGCAGGATCGGAGAAGGATCAATGCTCCACTCATTCACCGATGGGCCACCCCTCTTGAATTTGGTGGAGAGACCGGAGCACTCGTACTTTGAGCTTGGCGGCGGCGGCGGAATTTGATTAGCTGTGGCACCATGCAAGAACGCACTTGGCATCTCCTCAAGGCCTCGGACAAGGAAATCTACGGACCCATCGATCTCGAAACCCTGCGCGGATGGGCTGCCGACGCGAAGATTTCGCCGCTGGACAAGGTCTCGAACGACAATCGCATGAGCTGGCAGCGTGCGCCCATGATCCCGGAACTGAAGATGGACCTGCTGGTGCAGATGCCGGACAATTACCTCTACGGCCCGACCAACGTGGCCACCATTCAGGAATTTCTGGCCACGGGGGAGATCGACGAGAACGTCACGATCATCAACTGTCGCGACAATCGTGAAAGTCGTCTGGCGGATCTCTCCTGGTTCCAGGCCAGCCCGCATCATGCGCGGAGTGCGTCCACCACCTTTGTGGGCTCGCAATGGCCCGCAGGAAAGCGCGGTCCCGGCGACCCTTCGCTCAAGGCCCACATCGCGTCTTTGGAGCGTCAGGTCATGGAACTGCAGCGCGTGGTGGACGAATGGCGGCAAGCCTACGGCAGCCTGCGGCAGCAGTTCATCGAGACGACAGGCCGCGAGCCGCTCTAAACAAGGACTTTCCAAAAATCCCACGCATCGGTCAACGGCGGCGACGCATCGCGAGTCCAATCAACGCGCAAGCAAACATCGAAATCCGGGAAGGCTCCGGCACGCTTGCAACGGATACATTGTCCAGCATGGCATCAAAACCGCCGCCGCCTGACTGAGGATCCGAGGTATCCGTGAACCGAAGCGTCGTCAACGCACCCATGGCGGTGAAGGCGAACTGATACGGATTGTAGAGCAGGGAGGAATCCGAGTTGAGACCGGGAGTGCCGTCACTCACGGTCCCGCTCAGCAGTGAGGCGCCTCCAAATCCGGCTCCGTCAAAGATGTCATAAACCAAACGGGCCACCTCGGTGGGCTGGTTGACCGCATACTTGCCGAAGTCAAACGTAAGTAGGTAGTCCTGGCCCAGCGTCGTGGAAAAGGTCTGTGAAAGCACCCCGTTCGAGGGGGTGTTTCCAAGACTGAAAGCGACCGCAAAGGAGCCGTCACTCTTTCCCTGAACCGGTGAAACCCCAAGGTTCCCCGTTGCCGTCCAGGAGTCCGGGATGCCTCCTGTGTTGTTTTCGAAGCTGCCGTTGACGATGATGGCCGCCTGCAAGTGTAGGGCGGTTACAGCGAGAAGGAGGCATGCCAATCTTTTCATGAAACCATTCGTTTAAATTCAATGACAGTTGCTCGGCAAGTCAGGTGATTTCAGGACGCAACAAACTCACTTGGATAGTACCATCTCGATCCTTTATGCCAAGATTTTTTTGCCCAACCCGATGCCTGCGGCGGTCATTATAAATGTGCTCATTTTGCATATCAGCACCGCCGAGCTGAGGAACCAAGCGCGAAACCGCATCAGGCGTTTTCCCCGCCGGCCTCCGGTTTCAATCCCGGAAGTTCCTTCGCCTTGTCGGCGTAGCGGTCGAAGCGGTTTGAGAGGATCAGCAGCGTCGGAGCCCAGAGACCGATGAAGATGCCGAAGCGCTCGGCATGTGCCTGCTCTTCGGGCGAGTCGCCGTTGAGAAACCACCAGATCCAAATGGACAGCAAAATGGAAAGCATTCCGGCCTGGAAGCAGATCGTGCTGAGGGTGCGGCAGATGGAAGAGTTCATGCTCTGAAACTGCCATGCAACCACCCCCACCGGCAAGCTTACTTTGTCCTACGCGCAAACATTGCGGAGGGATTCGCAGGCACGGGCGCGCCCGCGTGGTGCTTGAGGGCAGTCGCGAATGATGGCATGATGAGGCGCATGCCTCCTCCCGCTGAAATACGCAACGCCCCCGCTTCGCCGTCCCGTCCGCGGGTGGCGCCGCACCGGCCACGCGTCCAGCCCCAGACCGCGCCTCCCGCGCTGGAGCCGCCGTGGCATGTGATCCTTCACGACGACGACGTGCACACGCATGAATACGTCATCGAGATGCTGGGGGCGGTTCTTGGGCATTCCCCCGAACTGGCACTGAAGATGGCGCGCGAGGTGCACGCCTCCGGGCGCGTCATCGTCGCCACCGTCCACAAGGAACTCGCCGAACTGCGCCAGCAGCAGATCGAGGATTACGGCCCTGACAAACGGGTGCCGGAATGCCGCTGCAGCATGCAGGCGACGATTGAATGCTCCGAGTGAGCCAGGCGCGTCACGCGGAGGCTTGACGCGGTTCCGGCATTCCGCGCAGGAGGCCAATCGACAGGATGGAAAGCAACGCCGCACCCGAAGCCACGAACACGAACGACCCGGTGAAGGCGTAGATGAGCCCGCCCAGGCTGGTGGCCAGCAGCAGCGCCCACACATTGCAGAAACCCAGCATGGCCTGATAAGTCGAGCGCCGCTCCTGCGGGCAGAGTTCGGCGGTCAGTGTGAGATCGCCGACGCGATCGAGGAACAAGCCGAATCCGAACACGAAGTACGCGGCTGAAAAGCCCGCAAAGCTCTGCGCAAGGCAGGTCCATCCGCACAGCAGAATGCAAATGACACGGGACATCACAATGAGCACACGACCGCCGCTGCGGTAGCCCAGCCATGCCGCCAGCAGACTGCCGAGGATCGTGCCGATGTTCTGGAACGAAACGAAGTGCCCCTCGTCCGCCTCCGGCCGGCCGGTGGTGTGCAGCGCATGGATCGTCAGGAAGGAAACCAGCATCAAATAACCCATGCCGGTGAAACGCACCGCGATGAGACGCAGCAGGTGCGGGTGGGACGCCAGCAACCGCGGCAGGCGGCGCAGATAGCGCAGGTAGCCCTCCTTGGGCGGGTGATAATGATGCGCGGGCGGCAGCTCCCGCATGAACGCCTGGGAGATCCAGGACAGCAGCAGAAATCCGAAGGTGATGAGGTGCAGCACCGCGTAGCCGCGCTGACCGGGCAGATGCGTCAACACCTGATGGATGATGGCGCCCGCGACCATGCCGATGCTGGCCTGGATAATGTAGCGCATGGCCCAGCCCGCCGCGCGAATGCGCTCCGGCACCATGCGCGTGACCATTTCCATCCACGCCACCACGCCGACACCGCCGAGGAGGCCGGAAACCACGGGCGTCAGCACCACCACCGGCAGCAGCCAGGCGCCGGCATCCTGCGCGAACCACAGCAGCAATCCCGTCACGAGGTAAGGCAGGCGCTGAAGTATGCCGAAGGTCATCACCCACGGCTTGAATCGCGTGAGACGCTCCACCAGCGGGGAGACAAACAAACCCGCCACCGCGAAAGCGGCGGGAAGCAGCGCCGGCATGACGGCGATGATCGCCGAGTGGCCGCCGAGTTGCTCCACCATCTTCGGCATCACCGTCTCCGGTTGGAGAAAGGCCGCGCCGCCCATGTAGAGGCCGCCTTCCAAGCAATGGCAGACAAAGTTTCGCCGCACGACCGGCGGGTGGTGCGGTGAGTGATGGGATGCGTCGGACGGTGGCATCACGGAGCCAGTTATCGTGGCGATAACCACTGCAAAGGAAAGTGATTCATGATGCGATCCCCTTAACGCAGGGAGAAAAACATCCGCCGGCGGCTTGCGGTTCGTATCCCATGCTGTTTGAATCCATCCGAACCATTCATCCACGCGCCATGACTCTCAGCCCCAAACTCACCAAGCTTCTCAACGAACAGATCAACAATGAAATGGCCTCCAGCTACGTCTACCTGGCCATGGCCGCCTGGTTCGAGCAGACGCCCTATTCCGGCTTTGCGCAGTGGATGTTCGCCCAGAGCCGCGAGGAGACCATGCACGCCCTGAAGTTCTACCAGTATGTCGTGGATCGCGACGCCAAGGTCGAACTCCAGACCATCGCGAAGCCGAAGGCCAACTTCAAGAGCCCCATCGATGTCTTTGAGCACAGTCTGAAGCAGGAGCAGAAGGTCACGCAGCAGATCAACGACCTCTTCGAAGTGGCCGAGCAGGTCAAGGATCATGCCTCGAAGAATCTCCTTCTCTGGTTCCTCAATGAACAGATGGAAGAGGAAAAGACCGTCCGCGACATGCTCGACCGCCTCAAGCTCGCCGGTGACGATCCCGCCAGCCTGCTCGTGCTCGACCGCGAAGCTGGCAGCCGCAAGGGCGCGGGTGCCGCGGCAAACGAAGGACCGGGAGCCTGACGCGCGGTTTTCCTTCGTCAGGTCGCCGCCGGATGCGCACGTCCGCGATAGGCGAGCGCGAAGAAGATGCAGACAGCCGCCGTGAGCACCGTTTCGCCCCACCAGAATTTCGACCAATCGGTGGACTGTTCATACCACCAATCTGGATGCCCGATTTTTCTGTTGGGATCGGCATGAACGATTCGGCACGCATTGTACCACCATCCGCCTCCGAGATAACCGAGCAGGTTTCCCACACCGCTCATCAATAGCGCCAAAAGCGCCTGAGCACGCACGCGCCATTTGGGGTCGATGCGTTCCTCCAGATAGATTTGCGCGGTGATAAAATAAAGCGTGAAGGCGAAGCCGTGGAGCAGCGTGCCGGTCATCACCCAGCCGGTGGTGCCAATGGCATTGAACGCATAGCGGACCACGCAGATGGCGATGCCGGACAGGAACACCCATTTCAACCGCACCCGCGCCAACACGCCGGCGAGCACCAGCATCACCAGGATTTCCGTCGTCTGCCCCAGCGAGATCACAGCGGAGATGTTGTTCACACCGAGATCACTCAAATGCCGGGCGGTGTAGGGATAGAAGGCTGCCAGCGGAACGCAGTAGAGCGCCGCGGTGATGAACACCACGCGGTGGTCGCGATTCTTGAGCAACTCCAGCGCACTGAGGCCAAGAACCTGCCCCCAGGTGCGCTGCCGTAGTACCACCGGCGGCGGGACGCTGGGCAGACGCCAGGTGAGCGCCATGACCACCAGCCAGAGCGCAGACGCCGTAACGCCAGCCACCAGCGAGGCATCCGCCCGCAGCACGAAGCTGACAACCCAGCAGCCCACCATCCAGCCGCCGGTGGCCCACGCGCGCAGCGGGCCAAACTGGCGTTTAGCATCGTGCAACTGGGAGAACACGATGCTGCTGGTGACGCTCCACACCGGCATGGAAACCAGCGCCTGCACCTGCGCGCAGGCGAGGATCGCCATGTCGCTCCAGCCCCAGAACAGCGAGCCGCAGGTCAGCAGCAAGGAGAGGCTGGTCAAACCGGTCAGCCAGCGCAGCAGTGTCACCGGCGAGTGCTTCTGGTCCGCCAGCGCCGCCACAAACAGCGGTGAGATGAACGCTGCCACCGAGGTCGTCGCCAGCACCCACGGCACCAGATGCACGCGCCCGTAGGCGTTAAACACATTGGCCAGCGGCACGTTCCACATTCCCATGGGAAGAGCCGCGAAAAAGAACAGCGTCGCAAGCGAGGTGCGGCTGGCGGTGGCTTCCGTAGCGGGGGCGGACATCGAGGTGGATGGGAATAAACCGTCCTGCGTAAAACTCCAACGCCGGGATTGGAAAAAGCGTTTCTTGCACCCCCGCCCCGCCTTTTCATCTTCCGCGACTTCTTTCCCCCCGACCCCCACCCGCATCATGGAAAACGTCATCATCATCGGCACCGGCTGCGCCGGCTACACCGCAGCCATCTACACCGGCCGCGCGAACCTGAAGCCCCTCATCCTTTCCGGCAGCATGCCCGGCGGCCAGCTCACCACCACCACGGAGGTGGAAAACTTCCCCGGCTTCCCGAACGGAATCATGGGACCGGAACTCATGATGAACATGCAGGCCCAGGCGGAGAAATTCGGCGCACGCATCGAATATTCCCAAGTCGCGAGCATCAAGAAGACCGCCGCAGGCCATTTTGAAGTCGTCACTGAAGACGGCACCGTGCGCGAGGCGCAGACCGTGATCGTGGCCACCGGCGCCTCGCCGAAGCACCTCGGCCTGCCGAACGAAAAATCCCTCATCGGCCACGGCCTGACCAGCTGCGCCACCTGCGACGGCGCCTTCTACCGCAACGTGCCCGTCTGCGTGATCGGCGGTGGCGATTCCGCCTGCGAAGAAGCCTCCTTCCTCACCAAGTTCGCCAGCGAGGTCTATCTCATCCATCGCAGGGACACCTTGCGCGCCTCAAAGATCATGGCCGACCGCGCCCTGGCCAATCCCAAGATCAAGCCTGTCTGGAACAGCACCGTGACGGAGTATCTCACCGACGAAAAAGGCGAAGTGCGTGCCGTGACCTTGGAAAACCTCGTCACCGGAGAGAAAAGCGAGCTCGAACTGAAATGCGTCTTTGTCGCCATCGGCCACGTGCCCAACGCCGGCTTCCTGGGCGACCTCATCGACACCGACGAAAACGGTTACATCCTGCAGACGCAGGGAACCCGCACCAAGACGGAAGGTCTCTTTGCCGCCGGCGACGTGGCGGACCATGTCTATCGTCAGGCCATCACCGCTGCCGGCCAGGGCTGTGCCGCCGCGTTGGAAGCTGAGCGCTATCTGGCGGAAAAAGGCGTGCATTGAGCCGCACAGGTCGCTGTTCGGACTATGACGGGCTGTTTCCGAAGGCCGCTCTGACGGACGTCAATGCTCCCAGTGTCCAGATCACCGGGTAGAGCTGCTCGTGGTACCAAAGTCGCGCAAAGTAGAGGCCGATAGGGGCGGAGGGGAAACGCGTGCCTTCTGCCGTGGCGCTCAGGAGCCACTGCATACCCGACGCGAGATCCCCGGGACTCGATGAAACCGACAGCGCCTGCAGAGCCACGGCAGTCTCCTCGATGCTGGCGGGTGCGAGGGCATCACCGCCAAAGGAGCCGTCGGGTTTTTGAGCGGCACGGAGGTAAGTCAGGCCGGTTTGGATCAGGTCACGGGCCTGCGCGGCCAGTCGGCTGTTTCCGCCGAGGTGGTTGATGACTTGAGCGGTGCCGTAGACCGGGTTGTTTTCGTCGGGCGTGTGTTCGTTACCGAACCACAGGGAAATCCAGGCACCGTCGGCGGTTTGCGAGGCCTTGAGATAGCGCAACGCGCGCTCAGTGGCAGAGGCGATGCGCGTTTGCAGCGACGGTGAAAGCCCGTCGTGCCACGTCCACCAGGCAAGCAGGGCATGGGCGGTGATTTCCGGTGTGCTGCGGTCAAAGGGCAGCGCGCCCCAGCCGCGGCAGAAGGTGGGGATGCCGCCGTCTCGGTTTTGGAGATCGAGCAGCCACACAACGCCCTGCTCAATGGCGGTGTCAGCGACGTGGCCGATCTTCTTCAGCGCGACGAGGGAGCTGGGGGTGTCGTCGGCATCGGGAACGCCACCCGGAAGATCGGTCCATGCCCAGCCGCCGGGGGCGGCGTTGGTGAAAGGATGAATGGCCCGGTATTGCTGGGAGAGAAGCCATTCCGTGTCTTTGTTTGGCAAAGACTCGTCGCCATTCAATGACCTCATCGCCAGCGTGGTGCCCCAGGTGGCGAGATTGGTGTCGATGGGCCAGCTTCCATCCTCGCGCATGGATTGCGTGAGGAATTGCACGGCAAGGAGGAGACAGGGATGGTCGAGCTGCCCCGCGCCGGCAAGGGCCATGCTCACGAAGCTGGTCAATGGAGTGGCCTCGAGATAGCCTCCGCTGCTCGGCTGCAGCGCTTGCAGCATCGGGCGAATGCGCGGCCAGACGAGAAAACGAATCCAGCGCAGAGGATTCCACCAAGCGGGCGGCGCGTGATAAAAACGCGCGTGACCAATGGCAATGAGCGCCGGAAGCGCGTAGCTGACGACCGGAAGACCGACTGCGCCGAACCAGGTGCGCGGCAGTGCGGCGAGCTCAAAGGGCAGCGGGATGACGTGACGCCAGCCGTCTTTCCCCAGGGTGCCGCAAAGCGTGCAAAGCATGAGGATGGGAACGGAGAAGGTCTTGTCCTTGCCGTAGCGGGCGATCACGGCCTTCGCGATAGCCTTCGGCTCCAGCGATCCGATGTGCGCGCTGATCCAGGTGTTGGCGGATGCGATGGCTGATGACGGCGTGGGCGCTCCAAGATGCAGCGCACTCCAGCAGAGCAGCGTGGTGGAGAGATTGCTCTTGCTGATGGTCGTGTCTCCCCATCCGCCATCGGCGTTTTGATGGTCGCACAGCCATTGCGCGCCATTTTGGATGAAGACGGCATGCTTCTCACAATCGACAAGCGAGAGCGCGACAATCGCGGTAGCCGTGGACAGGGCGCTGCTGCTGAGACGCCCCTCCCAGTGGCCGTGATGACCACGCAGCGATTCCAGATGAGCCTGCGTGTTGGCGATGGCGCGGTCGAGGGCGTCCATCATGACGGGCAGCTTCAGGCTTCGAGATTCAGTTCAGGGCGGGCCTCAATGGCTTTCGCGAGGGAAGGCCAGCCGCCAGGGCGCTGCTCCTGAAACATGTGAAGATAAAGGGCGACCTGTTTGGCCGGGAAGTCGGCCAGCAGCGCCGTCACGGCTGCTTCCGCCTTGTCTTCCGCGATTTCTTCCGGCAACTCCTCCACCTCCCCCTTGCCATTGTGCTCGATCCCAGCGGCATCGAGGAACGCAATGAGCATCTTGGACTGGCCTTTGAGCAGCCAGATTTGGAAGATCTGTGCAGTGACCTCCTCGTTGGTCTTTGTGTTGAGCTGTTCCAGGAGCCACTCTGCCTGCTTGGCGCGGGGTTTTTCGAGAATGAAGACCGGGCGCAGCTTGCGGGCGGAGGCGAGGGAATCGACGACGGCCTTGTAAGCGGGACGCTCCTCGTTTTGCAGCCAAGTCATGATGTCTGCGCGGAGTTCTGGGCCGATGGCGTGAAGAAGTTGGTTGGCTCGCATGTGAGGAGGGGGGCGGAAAAGGGTTGCCTTGCTAGCATCGCGCCTGCTGTGTGGCAAACGTTTTGCCTCAGAGCATGCGGATCGTCAGCGGAAACCGGTAGACCCGCCCTTCGGCGGCACGAACGATGCCGATGATGGTGAGGACAAGCATGGCGATGCCGACCACGAACAGCAGCGGGATGCTGATGAGGAAGATGATCAACAGAAAGGACACAAGGGCGTAGATCAGGTAGGTGATCTGGAAGTTCAGCAGCTCGCGACCCTGCGCGTCGAGATAGGCGCTTTCATTCTTTTTGATGAGCCAGATGATCAGCGGCCCAAGAATGGGGAAACCGATGAGGCAGAGGATGTGCATGACGATACCGAGCGTCTTGTCATCCTGCGAGGCTGTGGGAGGCGGTGGTGGTGGTGTGGGAGATTCCATGACGCAGCAGTGTGACGGATTTGGGAACCGGAGCCAAATACAAACGCGGAGCCGGTTTCCCGGCCCCGCGCTGAATTGAACTCACGGTTCAAAAGTCCCAATGATCAGATTTCCGGGAGTTTGAACTCATCCACGTACTCTTCGGTGGCAAGCTTGTTGGCTTCCACGGCAAACTCGCCAACGAACTTCTCGGTCACCGGATCGAAATCGAGCCATGGACCGGCGCTGATTTTGTTCATGTCGAGATCGATCTTATTGTCGACGAGGTTCTGCACGAAGTGCTCGAAGGTCTCAAGGCCGGCCGCGTCGTTCTGGAGGCGTTCCTTGACCTCACCCACGCTCACTTCCTTGCCGAGACGGTAGGAGATGTTGGCGAGATGGGCTAGCGAGGCGGCATGGTAGCCGTGGGAGACGTGCAGATTCGGATTGATGAGTTTCCCAGCGCGCACGGAGTTGATGAAGTTCAGCATGTGATCCGAACCGTCGTTGAAGTTGTCGAACTTCATGATGCTTTTGCCGTCGTTGTCGTAAGCCTTGGCTTCGATGACGTAGCCGCCCTCGCAGTGGATGACGTTGCCGATGCGGGCGGCGGAGGTGAGCCCCTTCACGCGGTAAACCGGTTCCATCTGCCAGTTCATGTCCTTCAGCGGAAGACCGCGGTTGTCAAAGATGAAGGGTGCGGGCTGGTAATCGTAGAACGCGAGCTGGTTGTTGGCGGTCTCGCCGTCGTCGTCGTAGCCCCAGCGACCGCCGAGGCTCATCACACACTTGGGCAGCAGTTCGGGATTTCCCAGCGCCCAGCGGCCCACGTCGAGCTGGTGCGGCCCTTGGTTGCCGATGTCGCCGTTGCCGAAAGCCCACTGCCAGTGCCAGTCATAATGGAACTGCTCGCGCCGCATGGGCAGCTCGCCGCGCGGGCCGCTCCAAAGCTTGAAATCGACATCGACGTCCTGCGGCTTGCCGCCGGTGTCGCGGAACATGCCCTTAATGTGATCATCCTTCGCCAGGGTCGGCTCGGCGACCTTGCCGATGCTCTGGCGCTTCTTGTAGTTGATGCCGCGAGAGAGCGTGACCTTGCCGATGTGGCCTTCCTTGACCCAGTCCATGGCCTGCTGCCAGCCGGGGCTGGAGCGGCGCTGCATGCCATGCTGCACGACGATGCCCTTTTTGGCGACTTTTTCGGCGGCGTTCAAGAGCTGCCGGCCTTCCCAGATGTTGTGACAGACGGGCTTTTCCACGTAGACGTGCTTGCCGTGCTGCATCGCCGTCATGGCGATGAGAGTGTGAGTATGGTTCGGCGTGGCGATGGTCACGGCGTCCACCTCGGGGTCGAGCATGAGCTTCCGATAATCGGTATAGGCGGTGACGGTGTTGTTTTTCTTGGCCTGAGCCTCGACGCCTTTCGCAAGCACGTTGTTGTCCACATCGCAGAGTGCGACGATGCGCACTCCGGGAATCGCCTCCAGGCTCTTGATGTGGCCCGCCCCGCGGCTGTGAAACCCGATGACCGCGACGCGGACGTCACCATTGGCACCGATCGGTGCGGCGAAAGAGCGAAGGGAGGCGAGTCCGGCAGCGCCGGCGACTGTGCCACGAATGAAGGCGCGGCGGGAGGTTGTGTGTTGGTTCATAAGCACAAGTTGGGAGGGGGGGGCTCTGGCGAAAGTGGCCGCGCTCACCTGAGCGCGGCCACGGAATTTCATGAGCCTAGCCAAAACGGCGACCGAATGGCAACCTTATCCTACATTCTGTGCAGAATTGCCTCGTCCGGCCCGCCATTACTTGCGCCGACGGCGCAGCATGAGGCCGAAAAGTCCGAGCATCAGCAGCAGGGCGCGGGAAGGTTCGGGAACGACCACGACGATGCCGTAAGTCGTGAAAGCCGACGTATCCCATTGCAGACCAAGACCCAGCGTGGGCAGGTCGAAGTCGCCCAGAACTCCGCCATTCACGAATCCACTGCCGGCACTGAAGGTCCCGCCCATCACGCCCTGCCAGTCGATCAGGTTGAACACATCCCCCTGCGCCGCCGAGGCCACATAGCCCAGATCGGCAATGGAGATCGTGCCGGTGCCGGTTCCACCGCTGCGCGTGCCGAGGGAAATCGTGCCATTGGTGAGATTGATGAAGTCCATGTCCGAGGAGGCCATCGGAGCCGCATTCCAAGAGGCAAGTTCGCCGGCGCCGACACCGCCAAGGAAGCTTAGGGCGTCAGTGGCCGCACCCGAACCGATGGACTCGACATAGGCCGAGCTGTTGAAAGTTTCATTGGTGATGCCGAGCTGGATCTGACCGCCATTCTGCACCTCAAGCGCCGTCGAAGCGGCGGTGAAGATCAATGCTTTGTTACTGACGACCGTGTCTCCCACACCCGGAGCCAAAACGCTGCCGCTGCCGATGATGGTGCTGCCGGCAATGCTCCCGGAGCCGGAAAGTTGGGACCCCGCATTGCTGACCGTGACGGTTCCGCTGCCGGTTAAAGAACCCGAAGAACCGTCACCGACCTGCAGCGTGCCGCTCGTCACTGAAGTGGTGCCCGTGTAGTCGTTGGCTGCGGTGAGTACCGTGACACCCGTCGCGGCGTTGGCGACCTCGACGGCGCCGGTGCCGGAAATGACCTGGCTCAACGTCAGAGTGGCGTCGCGGTTGGTCTTGAGGACAGCTCCGCTGGCGACCGTCACACCACTGCTGCTGTCGATGCTACCTGTGCCTCCTCCCTCACCGATTTGCAGAGTTCCGGCGGATACGGTCGTCACACCCGCATAGGTATTGTCTACATTGAAGACTGTGGTTCCAGTGCCGGTTTGTTCGAAGCCGCCGTCACCGCTGATGGCGGAACCGCTGAAGTCGGTGCCCTGGATGACGGTATCATTCTGATTGACCGAAAAGACGGCCCCACTGGCGACACTGATGCTGCCTCCGGCAGCGACACTGCCGGAGCCGTCCCCGCTGCCGTCCCCGAGCTGAAGCTTGCCGGCACTCACGATGATGCTGCCGGAAAAATCATTGACGCCTTCGAGGATGAGCGTCCCTGCCGTTGTCTTTGTCAGATCACCTCCACCGTTAAGGTTGTTAAGATTCTGCAGCGTGCCGGACCGGACGTCGAAAGTGATCATGTTCGCGGCTGTGCCAATGTTGCTGTCGGTCATGTCGAGGGTTCCACCGTCGAGGATGACGGTGGCGTTGACGGTGCCGTCCCCGGTCACCGTAATGCTTGGCGTCATGGTCACCATGCCGCCGGTGATGTTGAGGGTGGACGTGGCAGTCTGACCTGCAGCGGCGTTGGCCATGCTGAAAATGCCGTTAAAGAAGACTTGGCCTCCGGTGACGTTGATGGTGGCGGTGGTGGTCGAATCGGCGTTACCTCCCGCGGCTACGGACATGGTCGTGTCATCACCCACGGTGAAGACACCCCCGCCGATATTGAGGGTGGCGGTAGCGTCACCGTTTCCGGTGGTCGTGCGCCGGGCCATGAACAAATCATCCACAAGCGTGAAGGTGCCCGTGTCAAAACTGAGCGTCGAAGTGACGTTTCCATTGCCTCCACTGGCGGAAATGCGCTGGCCCATAATCAGGTCATTGACGAGGACATCGACGGAGTGCCCGGTGAGGTCGACGATGGAGACCCAGCTCTGATTCACAGTGCTCGTGGAGTTGCCCACATTCATGGTCAAGGCAGCGGAGGTTGTGTCGGCACCGCGAATTTTGAGGGTGCCGGTGGCATCACCGGCATCAAAAATGATTTCGCCGCTCGATCGGCTCTGGCTGGATCCGGTGCCGGAGCCGACGGCGATGACGTTGACATTGAACACATTGACACCGCTGCCCAGGATGAGGCTGTGGGGATCAGCGGTATTTTCAGAGGCGACCCCCATTCCGACAAAGAGATTGCCTGCGGTAATGGTGTTGTTGGTGGCGAGGCGCAAATCGGAGGTGGCTGAATTGGTGGAACTCTGCTGCGACACATCACCGACTCTCAGAGTTCCAAGACCAAGCTCCGCGGTGAAATTCGCCAAGCCGCTCAAGTCCACATTGGCGGCGTTGCGGTTGGTGCTCACCGTCGAGCCGCCGACCTGAAAGTTCGCGCCATTCACAACCAGCGACCCACCACCCGTGGCGACCAACTTCGTTGACGAGTTATTGGAGGCATCAATATCCGGCCCGACTATCACATCTCCGCTGATGGTGAGAGTCTTGTTCGTGTCGATGATGAGACTGTTGGTGACCGTGTCGGTCGTGGATAGAACTTCCAAGCCGGCGATGGTCTGGTCAAAGCCGTTGAGGTCGAGGGTGCCCGCAGCCGCCAAAGCCGAGTTCCACGACCTGGTCTGTGGGAAGGGCGTTATTCACGCCGATCTGCACGGCGCCCTCGTGAATTTTGGAGCGGCCGTCATAGTCGTTCAAGCCACTCAAAACGAGCGTTCCAGCACCGAGCTTCGTGAGTGCAAAGGCGTTGATGTCATCGTCGATCACCCCGCCGATCGTCAGCGTGCCGGCACTCACGGTAAGAGCGACGGGAGCCGTCATCGTCACGCCGCCGCTGCCGAGGTTCAGATCATGGGTGCCTGTGAAGGTGGTATCCCCCTGCCAGATTTGGGTGAGATTCCCGGCCAAAGTAAGCGCGCCTCCGGAGGTGTTGTCGAAGATGGTACCAGCGGCAATTGTGAAGGTGCCTGTCCCAAGAGCGGATGCATGACCGATATTCAGCGTGCCGCCAGCCAGTGTGGTGCCGCCGCCGTGGGTATTGGCACCATTCAGCACGAGAACACCCGCACCGTTCTGGGTGAGAGCGTAGTTGTTGCCACCGTCGCCAATGATGCCGCCGATGGTCAGCGTGCCGGCGGCCAGGGTCACCACTGCGTTGTTACCCATGGTTACCGCTCCGGTTCCAAGATTGAGGCTGTTGGTGCCGGTGAATGTGAAGGAACCATTGAGGGAAATCAGATTGTTGCTGGTGAGCACCCGACTGCCTCCCGTGGCATCGAGGACGATGCCGGGATTGATGGTCAGCATGCCTGTGCCAAATGCCTGATCGCTGCCAATTTCCACGGTGCCACCGTTGATGATGAATTCGCCGGCACCAGAGTTGGTTCCGGTCAGCGTCAGAACACCCTCCCCGGTCTTGGTGACGGCGTGATTGAACGCAACATTCCCGGAGAGGGTGAGGGAGGAATTGTTGGACCCCGTATTGAGCACTTCCCAAGTTTGATTGGCTCCCGTCGCCAGCAGGGTCGCGATGGTGATCGCACCCGCATTGTCCGCCACAGCAATGCCGTTGTTGGCGCTCTGCGGGGTCAGCGTCAGAGTCCCACCGCTGCCAGGATTGACGACGAAGCTGGTGATCGAAGACGGACTGGTGGTGAACTGAAGGCTGTCTGCCGACCGGCTTCCGTCCAGGGTGGTGACAATCTCGGTGCCGCTGGTGAAGCCCGCACCGGTGGTGCTGAAAACGAGCGTGTCGGTCGCGGCTGGGAGGGCACCCAGTTCGGTCCCACTGACATCACTGGACCAGTTGGTGGTGAAGGGGCCTGCGCCATTGATCGTTGCCCAGGAAGAGCCACCAACGGTTTCGTCTCCATGCCAGTAAACCAGATTCAGCGTGCTGGCGGTCAGCCGCAGGGTCTGGTTGCCGTTGAAGGTTGGATCAAAGGTGAAATTGAAACCTGAGGGAGCCGCCGCCAGATTGAGCACCCAGGTCGCGCCCGCCAGCGAACCACTCGAGATGTTGATGAGATCGTAGGTGCCGACCGCCAGACTGCCCAGATCCGTCAGACCCACTGAGATCGTGCCGGAGAGAGTCGGTGCACCCGTGAGATTCAATACATCGTTGGTCCCTGGCGCATTGAGATCAAAGCCGAGACTGCTGCCATCGGCGAGGCTGAGTGTGGTGATGGCGGTGGTGACGGCGCTGCCATCGAAGAGATTCAATGTGCCACCTCCTGCCACGGTGATTCCGCTGATGCCAGTGGCGATGAACCCTGCGTTGAGGATGCCACCAGAAACGGTCACTGAACTGCCCATCAAGTCCGTGGTACCGGTCACGGTCACCGTTCCCGCCCCGGTCTTCGTAATGTTTGAGGTTGCTGACGTTGCGGTGACTCCGCCAGTCAGTTCCAGCGTTCCGGCACCGAAAGCGGTGTCAAGAGTGGCTCCGCCAGCACCGATGGTCAGACCTCCCGACCGCGTCTGAGTCGTGATCCCGGTAAAGCTCAGCGTGCCGCCGTCCACGGACACCGAGTTGGCGGCATTGCCGAGATTGGCGGCGTCTTCAAAGGCCAGCGTGCCACCCGTGACCGACACCGTGCCAGTGAAGGTGTTGGCCCCGGAAAGCGCAACAGAGTCGCCAGTGGTCTTGTTCAGGCCGACGCTGCCGGCGAGAATGCCACTAACCGTCCCTTTACGCAGATCATAGGCAGTCGTGGAGGTGAGAATTCCGGTGGAGCCGGAGATGATACCGTCCTCCAGAATCAGTTGGCTGACCGTGTTGGTAAACGTGTCGAGTTCAAAGGTGGCGCCGCCCTGAATGGTGACCACGCCGGTGCTGACAAGGGCATCATTGACACCCAACGCCAGAGTGCCACCGGCAATGGTCGTGCCACCGGTGTAGGTATTGACGCCAGCCAGCGTGAGCGTCCCAGCCCCCTGCTTGGTGAGACCACCGGAGGTGTTGGCGGCAAAAGTCGGGGTGTCGATCACCGCCGTCGTCACGTTACCGCCGCCGCCCAGGAGGTTGATGGTCAGGACATCGGTGTTCAAGTAGCCGGTTCCGGGATTGCTGATCATGACACCGGTCACCTGACCAAAGGTTCCACTATCTGGATCCAAATCGACCGTCGCATACGCAGTCGCCCCTGTGCCAGTGCCACCCGTGATTTCGACATACGGAGCACCGATGTATCCACTGCCCACATTGCTCACCGTAAGCCCAGTCAACCCGAAGCCCGTGGGAGCCTGAAGCGCCTCACTGATCGTCACCTGACTACCGGCGGTGTCGATGATGGCACCGCCGCCATGCACATAGGTCATCAGTCCGGCATTGCTGTTGAAGAAGGCGGTTTCGTTAATCGATGCGGTCAGAGTGCCTCCGTTAAAATTCACCGTGGCCTGGCTTGTGCCGCCGCGCTGGGTGGTAACAATGCGGTCGGCGATCAGGTTACTCCCCGCATTCAGGTTCAGGATACCAACGTAGCCCCCATTGTTCGTACTGCTCTGGCCGAAAGTCACATCCCTGCCCGAGTTGTTCACCGTCGCATTCGAGATGTTCATGACGGTGGTGCCTCCGTTGCCATAAGCCAGCGCGAAGTTCTGTCCGGCGTTGACATGGAGAACCTGACCGCTGTTCACGGTGAACTCCGTGTGTTCATTCCGAAGGATCACGTATTCGTTGCTGGTAAGGGTGCCGCCGTCGATTCGGTACACTGCAACGCCGTTGCCGTTGTTGTTGGACTCGAAGCGGTTCCCTGTCAGCGTGCCGCTTCGAAGGCCGACATAGCCATAGCCGCCATTACCCGCCGTCATGCCGGCACCTCCCTGGTTGGTCAGCGTCACATCGCCGCCGTCGATCACGAGGGAGCCGCTGCGATCGACAGTGCCGTTGCCAAGGGTGATGGTGTCCGTGGTCAGGTCTCCGGTGGCATCGATGTAGATCATGCCGCTGCTGCTGTCGGCGACACCGGCATTGGTGTCAGCGATCCCGGCTCCTCCAGAGACGTTGTCGATGGTGCCGGTGATTCTGAGAAGCCCTCCATTAGCAGTGAGGTTGCCGTTAAATCCGGTGAAAGTCCCCGCACTGCTGAGCTCCAAGGTTCCTGTGCCAACCTTGGTGAGGGCCAACACACCCGCCGCCCCGTCTTGGAGCGTGCCGCTGAAGACAGTACTGCTGTCATCGCCGCCGACGGTCAAAGTGTCGATGCCAGTCGTGCCGCCATTGTTTTCCACGACACCGGAGCCAGCCAGGGAGCCGATCGTCTGGGAGTTGTTGTTGAGCCGGAGAGTGCCAGACGCACCGATGGTGTAAGCTGAATTCGCACTGAGATTGTCGACGCCACTGCCCTGCAGGAAACCGGCATTCAAAATGGTGGCTCCAGAGTAGTCGGTTCCAGCTCCCGTTTCGAGCGTTCCAGCGCCGACCTTGGTGATGCCAAAGGCACCAGTCACCTGTTGCACCGTGAGATTGCCAGCAGAGATGGTGACAATGCGGTCAGCACCGAGCGTCACGACTCCGGTGCCGAGGTCCAGATCGTTGGAACCGGTGAAGGTGAAATCAGCGTTCCATGACTGGGCGTTGTGGGTCGAACTTACCACCGCGAGACCGCTGGTGTTGTCGATCACGCCGCCGTTGATGACAAAGTTGCCTGCGGTGTCACCCAGCGCGGCGGCGCTGTTGATGTTGAGTGTGCCGGCGTCGAGCGTCACGCCTCCATCGAAGGTATTGGTGCCGGAAAGTGTGAGCGTGCCGACGCCTTTCTTGGTCACACTGGCACCAGTGCCGACGATGGGACCGCTGATTTCCAGGATTCTGCCGGTCTCCACATCAATGCCACCCGCTCCCACGGTCAGGGAACCCAGGACATTACCCTGGGCTATGATAACGTCACTTCCGGCGGCCAGGACATTGATCCCGACGACGCTGTGAATGTTATCGAGAGTGGTGGCAAAGTTGCCCGCACCACTCGCGCTGAAGTTCACCGTCTGGCCTGAACCGGGAGTGAAGCCGCCGTCCGTCGTGCCTGCGAGGTCAGTGGTCCAATTGGTGTTGTTGGAGCCAATGGAAGCCCAACTGACGTCGACATCTCCCTTCCAGTAGAGATCGGTGCCAACTGCGGCCGTCGGGGTAAGAGTAACGTTCTCCATGCTGCCCCCCGTGTTGGTCAGCGTGTAGGTGAATCCGCCGGGAAGGACGCCGAGTTCCAAGTTGCCGAAGCCCACGACAGAGTTCCCGGCGGTGCCGGTGATCACGTCGTAGGCAACACCCGAAACCATTGTGCCGAGATCCACGGCGCTGATGATGCCACCACCGGCATTAACGATCAGAGCTCCGCTGCCTTGGAGAATGATGCGGTCGGAACTGGCAGTGTCGGCACCGAGTTCAAAAAGGATGTTACCGTAGTTGGAGGCGCCCCCGAGGGTGAGATTGGCGTCGGTAGCCAGGGTTACAGCGTTGGCGTTTGAAGGTGTCTCCACAATCCCTTGTTCAACCAGCGTCAAGGTGGCGTCGCCCATACTGCCGACGATCAGATTGGCACCGACAGCTCCGTTGGAAATGGCAAGCACACCACCGTTGACCGTCGTGTCACCAGTGTAGGTGCCCACACCGTTAAGTGTCTGGGTGCCTGCACCGATCTTGACGATGGAGAGTGTGCCGGAGCCGGTGTTCTGGATGGTGGCAATGCGATCCTCAGTGGTGCCGTCGACATACTGGCTGCCGAATGTGGCGTCGAGATCGCCATTGCCGATGGTCAGAACGGCGTTGGTCGCACTCGTGTTGTCGATGAACAACTCGCCGTTGTCGCTACTGTCCAGACGACCGATGGTTTGATTGAAACCATTCAGGTCGAAGGTGGCGGTCTCTGTGGCACTATCGGCGTCCATGAATAATCGCGTCGAAGTCGGCAGAGCATCCGTGACTCCCAATTGGAGAATGCCCAAGTCGATTTCCGTCTGGCCGGAGTAAGTGGACTGGGCGGTCAGCACGGTGGTGCCCCCCGATCCAGTCGTCAGAGAGCGTGAACCCGAAGCCTCACTGATCACTCCTCCGAAGACAAAAGTGGAACCCGTGACACCAGAAGTCAGCGACAAGTTTCCGTTCAAAGCAATGTCTTCATTGACGGTCCAGACATCGCCCGTTCCACCGCCGGAGGAGGCACGTGTCGCGTTGATCGTCAGGGTGCCGCTGCCGGTCATCATCCACGTTCCAATATTGAAGGTCGTGCTGTTGTTGTTCCTGAAACTGATCGTTTTGGAACTACCGCCGGAAAAATCGATGGTGGCCAAGGCTCCTGAATCGGTGGTGCGCAACTGAATCGTACCGCCGGTCTGTGTGGTGGTCCCGCTGAGTCCGTCATCCGTATTGATCAACAGCGTGCCGCCATTCACGGTGGTGTCACCGGCGTAGCTCCCACCAGAATTCACCTGGAGAGTCCCCGCCTCGACAAAGGTGCCTCCGGTGTAGGTCTTCGCACTGGTCAGAAACAGCAGTATCCCGTTTCCGGTTTTCGTAACGGAATAGTCCCCGGTCACATCCCCAGCCAATTTCATCGTCGTGCCGTCGCCGGCATTGACGATCTCGAAAGTTGCGTTGCCGGTCAGCGTCGTTTCGCCGTCAATGATCAAGTCGGGATCGGTGGTGGAATTCGCCGCTTCTCCAGTGTTCTGAACCAGAAGGGTGAATTCGCCGATGGAGAGCGACGCCAAGCGATAATCCCTCGGAGCCGTACCAGTAGTGATGAGGCCGATATTGATCTGCGAATTGGCGGTCACGGTGGTGGCACGGTTGTAGTCCGTGGTGGTATCGGAAAGCAGTTCCAGCGTGCCTCCGTTCAGCGTGAGGGTGGCAGCACCGGTGCCCAGGGCATTGGCTTTTGCAGCGGTGTTGTAAACCCGCAGCGTTCCGGCATTGATCTGCACGTTTCCGGTGAAGGTGTTGTTTTCCGTGAGGGTGAGGGTGCCGACACCATCCTTGATGATGCCGAGCGAGGTTGCTCCGCCGTCACTGATGACACCGCTCAAAATGGTCGCTCCTTCGCCAGTGACAGCGAGAAAGTTTTCACCCGCGGTGCCGCCGGTTCCAACGGTGATGGTGCCATCGAGAGTGAGGGAATTGGTCGTGCTGTCATTGTCGAGCGTGAATGTGCTGGCGGTCGAATCCCCGAGAGTGACTGCCGCATTGATGAGCTGGTCTGCCGCGACGGTCGCAGCCATCGTGATGGAGCCGCCATTGTCGAGTGTGAGGGCCTGGCTGTTCACGGCGCCTGCTCCTATCGTGTAAGCCGCCGCCGAAGCCGTGTCGAAAGCGAGGGTGCCGACCGTCACCCCGGCCCCGAGATCAATGATCGTGTTGGCGCTGGCCGCATTGAAGGTGGCATTGTCTCCCGTGCCTGGAGCACTGACATCGTCCCAGTTGTTGACGCTGCTCCAGAGGCCGTCACCTCCGCCGTCGTCCCAAAAAAATGTGGCCGCCGACAAAGGTTGACCGATCTGCCAGAAAGCCATGAAGGCGACCATCAAACTGCTGATGAATCGGCGGTGAAATCGAAGTGTCTTCATATGGGATCAAGATTGGCCTGAATCAAAATCACCCCAGACAGAGCAAATAATCTTACGGCTGACCTTCAGATGAAACGGTCCGCATGCGCATCCAATTTTGCTGTGAGTGCGGAGCCGGGTGATGACTTTCTGGGAGAGACAAGATTCTGTTCGGTAATCGCCTTCAGTTGTTGGGGGTTTAGGGAGCCCATAAAAATTACCGAAAGCCTCCTTGCCACACAAGACTAAAGTTTTAGATCAATGTTACCAAAGTTTAACTTTAGACTTATTTGAATTTTTCAAACTACAAATAATACTTATGTAGCCATCCATTTTATACGTCGAATATCCTGCGGGCTCATCTTTGATGCATTTTTTGGACGCGGGTAACGCCAACACAAGGGGGCGCAAACAACGCACGCCACCCTTTGCAGTCATTACGCCGAGGCTTTCAAAAACAACTAGCACACGCGTTCTCCTGCCAGCCACCGGTATAGTGGCAACCAAGTAGTTTGGCTGCACCCATCGTCATTTACGCCGACGGCGCAGCATGAGACCCAGCAGTCCGAACAGTAGCAGCAGTCCGCGGGAGGGTTCGGGAACGATCACTACGATGCCATTGGTGGCGAAGAGTTCGGTGTTGAAGCCGAGTCCCGCGTCGAGAACGATGGAGCTAAAGTCAAACGTGGGCGTCCCGGTGGCGCTGCCGACGAAAGTCCAGTCCAGCAGGTCAAAGACGTCTCCATAGACCGGGTTGTAGGATGAAATCGTCGTGAGTTTCACGGTTCCGCTGAAGTCCGGTGCGGCGGCTCCGCCGACGGAGATGAAGTCATGCACGCCTGTATCTTCCGCTTCGTAGCCGGTCTGAATCGTCAGACCCACCAGGCTGTGTCCATTGGCATTGAAATAGTCGAGGATGACCGCCGCGTCATTTGCCGTCGCTCCGCCGATTTCCAAGGCCAGTGAACCGCCGACATTGAGCGCCAGATTTCCATCGACCGTAAACTGCCCCGCTCCGCCGACGCCGGGTGCCAGCGTACCGCCACTGGCCACGGTCAGATCGCCACCGACCGCTCCGGTGCCGCCGAGGACGCCCGCGTTGACGGTGGTGGTGCCGGTGTTGGTATTGGTGGCGGTGAGGATCAGCGAACCGGTGCCCTCCTTGTTCAACGCGCCGGCTCCCGTAATGACACTGGCAACGGTCAAAGTCGTCGCATCGGCCGTTTCAAAACTGCCACCACCCGCGCCCACGGTGACACCGCGGTTGCTGTCGTCGATCGCCATGGTGGCGGTGGTCAGCAGCGTGCCTCCGTCGAGGGTGAGGTGGTCGGCGGCGAAGGTGCCCGGATTGTCGCCGATTTGGGTCTCGTCAGAGATGGACAGTTTGCCCCCTGTAACGGAGGTCTTGCCGGTGTAGGTGTTGGCCACGTTCAACACCGTGGTGCCGGAACCGGCCTGAGTGAAACCGCCCGCTCCGGTGATGGCCGCAGTGCTGAAGTCGGTGCCCTGCGTGACCGTGTTGCTCCGATTGACGGCAAAGGTGGCGCCGTCGGCCACGCTGATGGCGCTGGAGGTGTTGAGCGTGCCGGTGGTCGCGCCGCTGCCGAGTTGCAGGGTTCCTCCACTCACCACCGTGTCACCGGTATAAGTATTGGTGCCCTCAATCACCAAAGTGCCCGCCGTCGTCTTGGTGAGGTCTCCGCCACCGTTGAGTTCGTTCAGATTGCTCAGCGTGCCCGACTCGGCCACCAAGGCCACCGTTTCGGTGCTGTTGCCGATCGAGTGGCCGGCCATGTCCAGCGAGCCTCCGGCCAAGTTCAAAGTCGCGGTTCCGGTGCCCACCGAACGGTTCAGATCAACCGATGTCGTCACCATGCCGCCGGTGATGTTCAGAATGCCCGCGCCTGCTGTCGCCAGGGAAACCGACCCAGTGCCGGCATCCCCGTAAGTGGCGGAGCCACCCAGAAGGACCGTGCCACCGCCGATGCTGATCGTGTTTGTCGAGGTTCCGGTTCCTTTGGCCACGGCCAGATTGATGCTCAGAATGTCCAGCGTTCCCTGGTCAAACTTGAACTCGTTGGTGTTGGTGGCGGCCTTGGCACCGATAGATGTGGTCAGAGTGCCAATCGCCAAGTCCGCCGAATTGCCGGTCACATCAAAGACATTTGCCGTCTGGTAGCTCGTTGTAGTATTGGTAGTAACACCCATGATGATGTCCACGCGCTGATCCGTGCAAGCCACCGTGGCCGAGTGCAGGCTGCGAAGCATCAGCGACCCGCCCGTGCCACTGAATTCGAACACGCCTGAGTCGCGGCCGCCGATACCGAGGTGTATCAGATTCGTGTAGATGACGTTCGTGCCGACACCAAGGGCAAGTCTGTTCACCTGCGAGCCTGCGGAACTTGCACCGATGAAAATGTTCGCCGCCGTCACCGTGTTCGCCGTGTTACTGAGAATCATCACGGCCGGATCGGCGGCACTGTTGTCACCCTGCTGCTGGATCACCAAATCACCGGTCAGCGTCGCCGTGAAGGAACCCAAGTCGGAAAGGTCGAGAGTGGCCTCGCTGGAGTTATTCGTTCCGGTCGTGTTTCGACCCACTACGATGCTGCCACCGTTCACCACGACGGCACCACCGCCACCAATGGTCAGGTCCGTATTTCCTGCATCGGTGTTGTTGGAAAGGAGAATGTCACCGTTGATGGTCAGCGTGTTGCCCGCATCCACGGTGATGACGCTGGCACTGGCGTTGTTGGCGAACGCGAAAAGGGATCCGACGGTCTGGTTAAACCCGTTGAGGTCGAGGGAACCGATTGACGTGCCGCTGCCGAGGCGGAGATGCCCGGTTGTGGAGAGATTATCGTTCGCACTGATGGCCAGCAGACCTCCGAAGATGTTCGTGTCACCAGAGTAATTGACCGCCGCGCCCAGAGTGAGGGTGCCGGCACCCAGCTTCGTCAGCGATCCGGCGCTGCCCGTGCCGAAAGCCCCGATGGCCGCATCCATGCCGTTCGTGTCGATCGTGGCTCCACCCACCAGGATGGAAATGGTGCGAGTGGAGAGGTCGTCCATGAAGCCGCTGCCCAGACGCAACCCGCCACCGGCGAAGACAATCTCGCCCGTATCACCACCAATATTGTCCAGATCCGAAATCTCTATAACCCCCTCGTTGATGGTTGTCTTGTTGGCCCCACCGCCAGCAGTGTTCACCGCGGTAAAGATCAGGGTTCCGCGGCCGGACTTGGTGATGTCAGCAGTCGAATTAAGCGGGGAGGAAACCGTAGCACTGAGCGTCGCGGTATCGGCGGCGGCCGAAGGATTCACCACATGGAACACATACTCGCCCCCTCCGACTTGGATGCCGTCGTCGAAGCCGCCGAGGATGACGCTGTGCGCCGAGTTGGTGGTCGCGGAAGTGTTCAGAGTGAAGAGGAAGGCGCCACTGGTGTTGATCAGTGTCTGACCGGCTCCGGAGCCGGTCACGTTGATCGTTGACGCGGCCGTGCTGTTGTTATGAATGATCAGGGAATTGATGGTCTTGCCAGCAAGCGTCGTCAGGTCGCCGGTCAGGCTTTCGCGGACATTGTCCGTCGTGCCAGCGGCAGTGAAGGTACTGTATTCGCTGAAATTAAGCGGCTTGAAGCCGGCATCCTGCACATAGGTCACAAAGGTGTTGCCCATGTTGGTGTTGGCGAGATTGGACGTGTAGCGTTCGCCGATGGCCCAGGGAACGATGCTAACGTTCGTGGCCATGCCACCCGCCGTGCCGCCACCGCCAACCAGGTTGTTCGTCATGAAGGTTGCTTCAACACCGTTGTCACCGATCTCGAACTGCGACCAGGCCGCCGAACCGTTCGTGTCACCGAGGAGACGACCGCGAACGTTGAAGGTCGCGCCCGCATTGCGTACGATGTCCGCCATGCTCAGGGTCACCCGACTGCTGGTGCCGCCTTGGTTGTCGACGAAGGAGTAGTTGGCACCGCTAGCGAAGGTGACGACGCCCACGGTTTCACTGACGTTTGATGTGGAGTTCTGATCCGTGCGATGCCAACCCGCGCACCTGGGTGGCATTCGAAAAGGTGCCGTTCGCGGAGTTGAGGGTGATGGTCGCCGAATTGGAGACGCGCACACCGCTGCGTGTGCCGCTTGTGTTGTCGAAGAGCAGCGAAGCATTGTTAACCACAAAGCCTGCGGCGTTGTCCATCCGGCCACCCTGGTAGAGACGCAGCATGCCGCCATCCACGTTCACGCTTCCGGTAAACCCGGTGGTTGTGGCCCCGTAAACGCGGAATTCGTAGGTCGTGGTGCCGTTGCTGTCGACGGCATTGATGGTCAGAGAACTCGCCGCTCCGCCGGTGAAGAGACCACGATAATCGGTGGTGAGCGCCTGATTGATCTTGAGTGATCCACTGGTGCCCAGGGCCAGTGTGCCGTTGCTTTCGTCGGTGATGGAACCGATCGTCTCGGTGGAATCGTTCAGATCAAGGGTCGCTCCCAGCTTCAAGCGAACTAGACCATTGTCAGCGATGACGTTGCCGCCGCTGAGGCGCAGGATGCCCTGATTGATATTGATCTCGGAGCCCGACGAATAAGTGTTGCTGCCTGTGAGTACCAAGGTGCCGTCACCACTCTTGGTAACGCCCGCACTGTTGACGATGTTGGAACTGATCGTGAGCAATCCAGAGGTATTGTTCTGATGCACGATGATTTCCCCCGAGGTGCCCGAAGTGGTGCCGTGCAGGGATCCACCGGTGATCACTGTGTCGAAGGCCCCGACCGATTCACTTACCAGGATGCCACCTGACTCGATCGCGAGGTTGCCAGAAGCACTGATGGTCAGAGCAGAGGCCTCTGCGGCGGCGAAAGTGAGGCTCTCGATGTGGGTGCAGTCAATGATGCCGGTCAGAGCCGCGTCATTGACGATGTTTTGGCCGGAAGCCCAGACCGAGACGTCGTTCTGGGTGGTCAAGGTGGCTGCGACAATGTCTCCGCTGCCGTTGATGGCGGCAATACTCGCGATTCCTCCCAGTCCGGTTTTCACCGTGGCCCAGCCGAGGGTTCCGGCGGGGCTGGTGGAGGTCACCTTCGCATCCGTGCTTGAATACTCAAAGTCCACGGTGCCCCCCACGACCGAACGGGTGATGGCCTGGAGAGCGAGGGTCGCCGTCTGCCCGGTTCCATTGTTGATGCCGACCGTCGTATTTCCCGGCAGGATGATGGTCCTCAGCATTGTTTCCGTGATCGAGGCGCTGGAGCTGCCGTTCATGATCAAAATCGGATTCCTCTGGGCCGAGGTGTAGCCGAGTTGCAGGACATCACCGATCTTGCTGGCATTGTTCAGCGAGTAGTCGAGGATGAGTTCGCCCTCGCGAATGAGCGTGTCGCCCGTGGAGGCGACGTCGCGAGCCCCGTAGAAGGTCAGGCTGCCGGAGCCGTCACGGAGCATCACTCCATCGCCTGCCAGGGTGATGTTTTCGCCTATCGTTCCGTTGCGAAGAATCTTGTTGCTCGTGGTGGTGATGGTTCCCGTGCCGGTGACGTAACCGATGCTCGAACCGTTACCCACCAGGATCTGTCCGGGCCTGATCGCATCACTACCGGCGAGGTCAAGATTCAACACGGCGGCGGAGGCGGTCGTGCTGGAGGCGCTGTTGCCGACATAAAGAATGGCCGTGCCTGTACCAATGCCGTTGTTGCCGGTGACATTGACCAGGCCGCCGTTCTGGATGAAGAAGGCGTCTCCGGTGTGCACCTGCGAGGTCGAGCTGATGTTCACGATAGCACTGCCCGGCGTGCCGGTACCGTCCACGACGACGTCGTTCGTTGCGTCGAGTGATTCGCCGGCGGTGGCGTTCACCACGCCGGTATTGATGCCGATATTGTCTGTCACCTCAATCTTCCCATTGATCGTCCAAACGCCCGTGCTGCTGAAGTTCACGTCTTTGGTGGTCCCCGTACCGTTAAGGATACTGATGTTGCCGTTGATCGTTCCGTTGCCGCTGCCGTTGATGGTGAGGTTGTTGTTGGTGGCACCCGTGAAGTTACCGTTCAGTGTCAGCTCATTTGTCGTGTTCGCGGAGTCGTCCACGGTGATGGTGCGATTGGCACTGCCGCTTCCAAGATTGACGGAAATCACCGCTCCGCCCGGATCGTTGGTGGGGTCATACACGATGTTCCCACCGAGGGTGACAGTTCCCTTCGTGCCGTTCGTATCCAGAACTTGAGAGATGCCGTCCGTGCCGCCGCCAAGGACCAGATCCCCGAGGGTGGTGTAGTTCTTGCCGTTGAAATCAAAGGTGGCTGTGGCACCCGCGTTGGCGATCACGGAGAGCAGTCCGCCGGGAGCAAAGGAGCTATTCGAGCCGAGTTGGAGAATGCCTTCGGTCACGATGGTGGTTCCGGCGTAGGTGATGGAACCGTCGAGAATCTGGGTGCCGGCACCCGCCTTGACCAGGTTGAAGTTGTTTTCGTTGGTGCCGCCGCCGCCAAGGCTGCCAGTGAAGGTGTGCGAGCCCGAGGCTGCTCCGATGATGAGTGTCGAGGCCGTGCCATTGCCACCGATCACGCTGCTCCCGGCGAAAGTTCCGTTGCTCAACCCGCCGATCACGGCACCCGAAGCCGCCGAGGTACCGCCTAGTCGGAGCGTGGCGGAAGTGCTGGCATTGCCCAGAACGACATCAAGGCCAGAGTTAAGACTGCCGGTGTCATCAAACACCAGGTTGCCCTCGTTGATGACCAGCGTGCCGGTCATGCTGGCTGCGGAACCGGAGAAAACCAAACTTCCCGCATTGGTAACTAAATCATTGACCGACAGTGTGCGGGCTGTGCCGGTAAGCCCCCCCGAAAGGGTCAGCATGCGGACGGTGTCTTCAATGTTCCAGGACTGATCCTGCGGCAGATTCACGATGGCGCTGATGCCGACATCTTCCGCTCCTGCCTCGAAGGTGAGGGCTGTAGGGTCGGTGCCGTTGCCGAGGGTCAGGGTATTGATGCCATTGGAGCTGCCGATCGTAGTGGCGGCGTTGCCCGAGTGGAAGGTCAGCGACTTGATCGTCATGTCGGCACCCAGCGTGGTGTCGAAATTGTCGGCACCAGCGGCGCTGAAGTGCACGTTGGACTGACCGTCCGGCGGCACGAGCGCGTCCGTGCCACCCGTGTTGTCCGTGGCCCAGTTAGAGGGGAAGCCAGTGCCCGTCGTCAGCGTGGCGGACCACACACCCTGCGCCAGGCCGTCGAGATCGCTCGTCCACCAGGGGTCAGCAGCAGAGGGCACCGCCGTGGCGGTGAGCGTCCACTGCTCCGCGCCACCTCCATGCACACCCGAGGTGAGAGCCAGCCCGTAAGTGAAACTGCCACCATTGAAGACTACAGGGTTGAGATTGAACGCACCTGTGCCGCTGAAGGCGGAGAGCGATCCGGCGTCCACACCATCGATCAGCACATACTGATTGCCATCCGTTGGAGCGCCATTGACGTAGATGGCCGTGGTCAACGTCCCGGTGAGCTGCAGAGTCTGGCCAGCGGCGAGGACGAATTGGTTGACGCCAACGGCACCATCAATGCCGAACCCCAGGGTCGCACCGCTTGATGAACCCACGACAATCTTCGCGCCAGCACCACCGGAAAAACCGTAGCTGGTGACGGTGTTGCCTGTGTGGCCGCGCAGGGTGAACTCGGTGCCATCGGCCACTGTCAGGCTGGTTGTCGTGGAGGAGAAGCCGCCCACGGTATCGAAGAATAGCTTGCCGGCATTGACCACGGTCGTGCCGCTGTAGGTGCTGGTGCCGGTGCCGCTGATGACAAGATCACCCGCGCCGTTCTTGACAAGGTTGAGGTTGCCTTCGTTGGTCCCGCCGAGCCCGATGTTGCCGGCGAAGGTGCTGGTATCGGCAAAATCAAACGTGAGAGTCGACATGCCGGCATTGCCGGAAACGATGGCATTGGCCGTGCCGGTGCCTTCACTAGAGACGGCGGTGAAGGTCTTGTCTAGCGGCGCAGCGGCGTCACCGAGTTGCAGAATACCCGAGCTATTGGTTGTGGCGCTGCCAAAGGCCAGACTCTGGCTGGCACCCAAGGCGCTGCCACCAGCAACGGTCTTCACCACCAGGCGACCGTCTTCCACGGTGGTCTTCCCAGTGTAGAGATTGATGCCGCCAAGCGTGAGGGTGCCGGTGCCGGTCTTGACGAATTCAAGCGTGGCGCCGGATGTGGCCACCATCGTGCCGCCGAAGCTGGTGCTGGTATTGTCGCCGCCGACGGTGAAAACCGTCGTGCCGGACGTCTCGGTGGTGACGATGACACCGCCCTGCGTCGCGCTGTTGCTGGCAATGGAACCCACCGTGACCGCGGAACCGCCGAGGGTGATGTCCACTAGGGCGCCTTCCTGGACGGTCAGGGCCGAACCCGTGGGTACCGCGCCCACCGCACCGTAAATGAGGGTGCCGTCCGTCACCGTGGTGACGCCGTCATAGACATTGCTGCTGTTCAACAGAAGGATGCCGTCTCCGATCTTGTTGATGCCACCGGCTCCGCTAAGGGTCCCTCCGAAGGTGAGGTTCTTGGAGGCGAATTGGACTTCGATGTTGTGAAGGCCGGCGGTGAGTGTTCCCGCTCCGTTCATCGTGAGGTTGAAAGCGTCACGCAGGCCGAAGTTCCCGTTCATCGTGAAGTCGTTCAGGATCACGCGGTCGTCCGCGCTCGAACTGAAGAAGGTGTCGTTACCGAGGGTCAGAGCAGCCGTCGAAAGGGCATTGTTGTGGCCTAGGAGCACGCCTCCCGCCTGTAGGTCGAAGGCTCCCGTAAAACCGTTGGAACCACTCAGACGAAGCACGCCAGTGCCCGCCTTGACAATGTTGTTGCCGTCGATCACCGCGTTGATGGTCAGATTGGGCAAGTAGGGATTGAGAATGGTGCTGTTTCACTCGACCGGAGTTCACGGTGATCGTCGCCGAAGGTGGCCGCGAGGAGCAAGCTTGCCGTCGATGCGGGTGGAGCTGGAGCTGGCGTTCTGGCCGCTGGCGGTGATCGCGCCGGTGACGGTCAAGGTACCACTGCCGGTGGTGACCTGCGGGGTGTTGCCGCCGTTGTTGTCAAATGTCAGGGAGGCGACCGTCTGACTTAAGTTGTTCAGGTTCAGGATACCACCACCCATCACGGTGAGGTTGCCGGTGTTGGCCATCTGGTCCCCGGCATTGTAAATCACTGTGGTCAGGCGGTCTTCGTAAGCGCCAGCATTGCCACTGTAGCCACCGGCGATGGTCAGGTCTCCCGGGATGGCGAACACGTTCACTCCGTCAGCGAGAGCATTATCGAGCCGAATTCGGCCGGAATTGATGAAGGTGCCACCCGTGTGGGTGTTGCTGCCGTTGATGAAGACGTCATTGGTGTTCACCAGACTGCCGCGCCCGACCTCGCCGCTGACCACCAGAGTCACCGCGCCGCCTGCGGCATTGTCAACAATGCTGGCATTCACGATGACATCTGCATTCCCGGTATTGTTCGCCTGACCGTTAAACCACTGCTGCGCATGCAGATAGAGGTCCGCTGGTGACGCCGTCGTGCCTGCGGTCAGATTGCCGTTCTCAACGGTCATGCTCATGCTCAAGGCGTTGGTGGCCACCGGTGAGAGAATGATGCCGCCACTGGCGAGCGTGAGGGTATGACCATTGAGGTCGAGCGAGCTGCTGTCGGTGGAACTGGCCCCCGCCTGCATGTTCAGGCTGTTGATCGTCAGATCGCCATCAAGGGTGGTGATGGAACCGGCATTAGGAGTGACGATGCGGATGTTGTCGGTGGCGCCACCGAAGTTGATTAGGTTTGGCGAATAGCCCGCGTAACCTTCCTTGTTCAGCGCACTGACACCCTGTCCGGGGATGTAGCTGGCCCATTCGCGTTCGAATGTGGCCCAGCCGCCGATGAGGTGGTTGGTCAGCCCGTCCCCGATGTTCGTTGTGGCCACACCGTTCAGGGTACTGATGAAGAGCTGCTGGTCGTCATTCGGCGTGCCGTCGATATTCAAGAAGCGCAGCGTGGTGTGGGAACCCGCCTCGCGTGCCAGACTGGCCATCGTAAAGGTTGTCTGGTTCACACCCGTCCCCCCCTCGGCGAAGTCGAAGATGTTGCGGCCGCCTTTCAAGGTCACGGCTCCTATCGTCTCAGTGGTAATGAGCGCGGCGCGGTTGCGGAACTGAAACATGGCACCACTCATCGTGATGGGCGCGGTGTCGCTGACACGGTTTGTCTGACTTCCCGCCTCGGTTGAATTATTACTGGCCGCAAAATACAGCGTGGCATTGGATATCTCGATGGAGGTGGTGTTCAGCAGGCTGGCAGTATCCTGAAAGATGGTACGACCGCCGTTGAAAAGCGACGGACCGGTCCAAGTCTGAGGAAGGTAGAGATTCCAGTCGGCGGTGGAGCCCGCCGCGTGAGAACGAACCACGGCAATGTTACCGTCGATATTGCCGGCGAAGATGGACGAAGAGGACGCCATGACCAAGATCGCCTGAGTGCCGGCGCTGTTGATCACTGACCCCCCACCGAAATGCATGGCGTTCGCGGAATGGATCCGCTCTGGCGAGACTCCGGGATGTTGACAGCCTGCTGAACGATGCCATTGAGGTCAAAGGGTGGCCCCATAGTTTAGATACATGTTTCTGCCTGGCAGAATGGTCTGATCCCCGCCGCCGAGCTTCAGCGTGCCTTCGTTAACACTCCGACCGTGCTGTGGCTGCTGTTTCCGGCACCAGGGTGAGGATACCGGCTCGGATTTCGTCACCGTTCCCGCTGTGGCGGCGATCGGGATGTCGAGTGTGAGATCCGCCTGATTGTGGATGACCAGTTCGGCGTTCGCCGTGCTGGTCAGGTAGCTGACACCACTGTAGCCGGTGATACCAGTGTGGCCTGCAAGCGCCAGGACACCACCGCTATCCGAGGGTTAGGAGACGTATTCCAACGTATCCGCCGCCGGAGTCGAGTCGCAGGGAGTTGAAGGAGGTAAACGTTTGCAGCGTCTCGTTGGTGGAAAGATTCACGTTCGCCGCCGCGGTCGCCAAATCGGTGGTCTGTTCTGAAAGAGTCAGCAGGCGCAGGATCGCGGTGCCGGTATCGGCCACCGTGTCGGAGGTGAGGAAGCCGACTCCCGCCCCCGACAGACTGGTGTCACCCAGCGCCCAGGGCAGGATGCCCTTGGTCACCGTTCAGAGGCGCCGGTCTGTCCCACATAGGCGTAGCGCTGCTGCGGTGAAAGTCGCCACGCCCGCGCCGCTGGCGCTGCCCGAATTGTCACCACGCACGATCGGCGTCGCACCCGCATTCGGGTGAAGCGCCTGATCGCCAGTCCAGCACCTGACCAGCGTCTGCATCCAGGGTGATGATCGAAAGCCCCTCACGAATCGTGTCCCACCGATTCCGACGTCGCCGCGCCGCTGTTTTTAAAGATGTTCAGCCTGCCGCTGTTGAGATGAATGTTGCGCCCGCCGAGTCAGTTGTCCACCGCCGTTCCGGAGTTGTCCAAAACAAGAATGCCAGAGGGGTTGGAAACAGATGGTGTTCGTGCCGCCTGTGGCTCCGGGAGCGCCAAAGGACCCCGCGCCGTTGAGGAAAGCGTGCCGCTTTTGATGTTGACCCGATCGCCTGTGTAGGCGTCAGCCACCTGGATGTTCAGCGTGCCGGAGCCGGACTTGTCGATCCAGGCGATGCCGTCGGCGATCAAATTGCCGGTGTAAGTGATGCCGGTGGTGGTGAGGTTGATGGTGCCTTCCCCGCCGAAGGAGATCCAGTTGTCGCGATTGCTGCCGTCGGTGCCAAGGCCGAGCACCACGCCGCCCGTCACATCCAAGGTCGAACCCGAGTCCGCCGTGATGAATCCAGAACGGGACTGGCTGTCCGCGGTCGTCGTGTCGATTGTGATAGTGCCGGAGATGATATTGTTGCCGGAAAGGCTGCGGATGGCGCCGCTGCTATTGATGCCGTTGCTGGAGGAGTTGTTCGTCGAGGCGATGCGGATGGCGTCCGCCACGGTGATCGCTCCGCCGCTGCCATCGAGTTCTAGGGATGCGCCGACGTTGCCCAGGATAACCCCGCCCCGTTGTGGTTCCGAGCACCTCCCGGTTGTAATACATGCTGACCCCCTGGCCGATGGTCAGGACGCCGTCCCAATCAGTTTGGGCCTGAGTTAGCACCAGGGTGCCGAGGTCGTTTTTGCGCAGGTTGTTGGTAGACGTTGTGGTGGTGAAGGCGGTGTTGAGAGTGATGAAGGTGTTGCCGCCAGTCACGTCGATACCGCTGCTGGCGTCTTCAAGATTGATGGTGCGGGAGGTGTCGAACGTGCCGGCGATGCGCAGCCCCTCGGCGAGGCTGTTGGAACTCAGGTTCACCATGTTGACGACGTTGCCGAGCGCTCCGTCCGTCGCCACTTCCACGGTTCCATTGGTCACATTGATCGTCCCGGTGAAGTCGTTGTTGGCGTCTCCAAGGCGGAGAATGCCGTTGCCGGACTTGGAGGCCGTTTGTACCACTGAGTTTGCCGGACAGGGTGAGGCCGCCATTCTGCAGGGAGGGTGCTGGCGTTGTTGACCGCCCAGTTGTTGGTGGCGGACAGGGTGATCGCATCTGGAATGATCAGGCCATACCCGTTGTTGTTGACGAGGGTGATGCCGTTGGGCAACACCGAGGAGTTCAGGCTGGCCAGAGAGAGCGTCTTGTAGGCGGTCCCGTAGTTCGCCGTCTCCAGAGCAATGGGATGGTCAGCGAAATCATTGCCGCCATTGACCGGATTCAAGTCCACCACTCCCAAATTGATCATTTCAAAACTGCTCGTCGTGTCGCCATCGTGAAGGAGAGAGAAAGTATTGAGGTTCGTAAGTCCGTCGATATTGATGGGCACGGCCGAACCGAGACCGGTGATGTTCAGACCACTGATGTTGCCGAGACCGGTTTTGGTGATGGTATTCGGACCCGCTGCGCTGCCGATAGCCGTCACGGTGTCCATGTCGGTGATGCGTCCGCCGAGAACCACGTTCAAGAAGGGCGTGTCCACATTCGCCACCAGACCAGAGGAAGTCAGAGTGCTGAATGTCAAGCCACCGTTGAGAGTCATCGTAAAGGTGGAGGTTCCGATGTTGGTGAAGACGGGGTCTCCGGCAAAGCTGATGGAGTTGGCAATAGCTCGATTGTTGTTGTCCACACCGAGCTTGGTGCCGGACGCCATGGCCACGCTGCCGCGGCCAAGCGGGCCGGAAATCAGTCCGTTGGCGGTCGTGGTGGCGCTGCTAGCCCCAAGAATGACCCCGCCACCGCTGACCGTCAGACTGTCGAACTGATTCTGACCGGCGAATTCGACCAAACCAGTGCCCGTCTTGGTGATGGACAACCCGTCACCGATGATGCCAGCGGAGATCAGCAGCGATGCGTTCATGGAGGTGTCATAAATAACACCATTCATCTGTGGGGCGTCTGCGTGAATGGTCTTCGCACCGGATCCGAGATTAAGAGTGCCGTTGATGGTCGGAACACCGAAGGCGCTGTTTGTTGTGACGGAAATCGGGGTGGCATTCGTCAGTGTCAGCACACCCCCGCTGGTCACTGTGGGACTCGTGGAGCCGCCGATGTGGTTGAAGACGATTTTATCAAGCACATTGTCACCCAGCATGGTGAGGGTGGAACTGCCGTTGAGCGTCACCGTGTTACTGGAGCCGATTTGACCAGCGTTGGCGACCATCGTCACCGTGCCGCTGGTGATGGTCAGTCCGCCATTGGGGAGGACCACGGTACCGAGGTCACCTTCGAGCCGCAGAGTAGCCTGATTAACGACAGTTCCTCCAGAGTAGGTGTTGTCTGCTGTGAGGGTAAGCGTACCAGCTCCAGATTTCACCAAACTAGTAGCCCCTTGGATCACGGAGTGAATCGTCAGAGTGCTTTGATTATTGTAAACGACGAGTTCGTTCGTGCCACTGGTGATGACGCCGCGGGCTGCCAGAGTGCCAATACTAGTGAGGTTGTTATTGTTGCTGCGCAAAATGCCGCCCAGCTCCAAGTGCAGCGTATCAGTGCCGGAAGTGAATTCCAGATTGTTGGTAAAACCGCCGTGAAAGCGAAGAAGCGCGGTGGTAGTTGTACCCGGCGCAAGGGTCGTGGTAAGGGCGGCGGCACTGCCCATTCCCAAATTGGTGATATTGCCACTGGCGAAGTCCGCGTCATAGCCGCGAAAGCCGCCACCGCCAATCGCTCCAACCCCGTTCGAGGCGTTGTAGGCGGCGTAGTCCGTGGTGTTCGCGAATGCCCAGGCACCAAGGACGCCGTCACCTGCCGGTGCGAGCGGAGTGCCGAACAGGATCTTGGCGTTGTTGTTTTCGGCACCCAGGTTGGAACCGGTGAAGTTGATCGTCGCGCCGGCCGAACGACTCAATGACTCAATAGATAGGGTCATCGAAGAGAACACCCCGTTCGTGCCCAAGCCCGCCGTCGTTCCTGTGATCACGTTGGCCCCCAGCAGCGCCGAGACTGCACCGAGGGTCTCTGATGCTTCGGCTTTCACAGCACCGGTGACAGTAAGTGTGCCGGCACGCAGATTGATGGCTGCCGTATCGTTGATGCGGTTGTTGTTCTGGCGTTGCAGGTTGTCATTGTTGGCCAAGTAGAGCGTTGCAACGTTGATGTCGATGCCGGAAGTGTTTTGCAGCGCCGCGTCATCCCGCAGTGTGGTGGTGCCACCAGTGAGGTAAGTCCAGCCAGTGTATGTCTGCGCGGTGCCGATGGTGAGAGTGAAACCGTTGATGCGGCCGAAATTGACACTGCCCTCAATGGTTCCCATCCAGCTGGCGTTCACGGTGTAGTCACCGATGAAGGTACCCATTCCCGCGCTGCTGGTCAGAGTGCCCCCGATACCGGGCTGTGAGCTGCTGGTAAGAAGGTAGCCGGAGTATTGGACCTGCCCGTTGAGATCAAGCGTGCCACCTTCATTGATGAAGATCGGCTGGCGGCTGTTCAGGATGGTGTTAAGTCCGCCGTTAAGTTTGACAGTGCCACTATGGATGTTCAGCGTACTGAGGAAGAACTGCTTACTGTTGAAGTTTATCGTGCCGTCCTGGAGCAGTGTGAACGCCCCCCCCGTGAGCGAACCATTGACGTCAAGCGTCGTGTCGGCGGCCACCTGGAAGTACCCGTTGTTGGCTCCCATGTTGATCAGAGGAACATCCAGAACATGGGTGCCACCCCCCAAAGCCAGCAGAGCTCCCCCGGTCAGGGTCAGCGTGGCATTCTGACCGCCTGATGAGCCAATGGTGACACCGGTCGCGTGATCGAGCTTCAAGGCGTTCAGTGTGCGGTTACCTGTGATGTTTGCACTGGCCGTCACGTTCATCGTGTGCGTGCTGTCCGCCGCGTTTAGATCATTCGAAGCATTGTAGCCGGTGTAGGCCTGAATCCCATTGGTGGCATCGTACTCGGCGAAGTCCGTTCCGAAAAGCACTTTGGTGAGAATGCCGTTTGATACGGCTGTTCCCGTGGGCGCTGTGGAAAATAGAATCTTGTTTGTTGTGCCCAGGTCCGTAATCCCAGTGACATCCAACGTGGAGCCGGTGTTGGCAAAGTTGACCGAGGCGAAGGTCAGCGCGCTGCCTCCACCGCCGCTGATCTGAATCTTGCCGAGGCCGTTGCTGTTGATGTCAAGGCGCCCGAAGATCTCGGAAGAGGAGGTTCCATCACTGATGAACTGCAGCAGGCCGTGGTTGAGATTAAAGTCCACACCGTCCTTGATCCGGTCTCCAGAGTTTGTGACGGAGTTGTCCAGGATCAGCGTGCCCGCCCCGTTGACCGAAACCTCGGAGTTCAGAATGGAGCCGTCTCCGGAAAGCTTCAGCACACCGTTTTCCACCGTAGTCGAACCCGCATAAGTATTGACCCCTGTCAGCTCGAGTATGCCGGTTCCATTCATAAACAGGGCACTGGCCGTGGCGCCTACGCCATCGGCGATGACACTGTTGACTAGCGTGTTGCCAGAACCCATGATCCACATTGTTCGGTTAGTGCTGTTCTGCGACAGATCCACGCCTCCGGAAAGCGTGAGGAGAGCACCGCCTGTGAGATTGTTCTGCAGTTTCCGAGTGCCGTTGTTGTTAGTCAGTTTGCCGCTGAATTCGATGTTATTCGTCCCGACGACGGTGGCCGGGTCCCCGAGCAGGTGCACCGGATTAACGATGGCGTTCGCGCCGGAAAGATCGATACCCGCCTGCAACTCACCGCCGTAGAAATTGAAATTTCCGGCAGTGCCCAGAGGGTTCGTCTTGTTCACAATCAACCTGCCCTGCCCCAAAGAGGTGGAGCCTGTATAGGTGTTCGCTGCGCCGGTCATGGTAAAGCTGGCATCATTGTGGATGCGAATATCCCAAGACGTGGAGTTGTCTGCCGCATCCTGAATGGCACCATTCCAAACCGTGGAGCCATACCCCCGAATAAAAAGGGTGCGATTGTGGACCTTGAGATTGGTGAAACTATTGTTGATCGTCAGAACCGCGCCATTCTCCAGGTTGTTGCTGATGGTCGCATCGTTGTTACCGGCGGCCACGCGGAAGACGCCTTCGAGGGTGATATTGTTCGAACCTGCGAAGACAGCGGTTCTGTTGGCGTTGATCTGCACCAGCTTGTTCGTCGTCAGATCTCCTCCGTGTGCAAAAATAGCGCCGTTGTTGAAGTTAATCTGGAGGCACTGCCGATACCGTTCGCGGTCAGGCCCAACGCCCCCCACTGAGGAGTGATGGAACCTGTGAAGGTGTTTGCCGAGGAAGGTGCCAAGATCCAAGTGCCTCCGTCAGCTTTGGCCAGATTGAGCTTGGGAGTGTTGCTGCCCGAGCTGTTGGTCAGAACAAGATTCATGAAATTGGCACCCGTGTTCTGACCGCGCAGTTCAAGGTTCAGATTTCGATTCGCGGCATTGGCAGTGAGTGTGTTCGAGAAGCCTCCGTTCAGGGTGAGTGCTCCCGCGCCGCTCGAATCGATGCGATAGGTTCGGTCGGCAGAGATACTCCCGCCCGTCAGTGTGACCTGTCTGGAAGATGTCTCACCTCCACCAACATAAAGAAAAGCGAGCGTTCCGTTGCCCGAGAAGGTCAGCGCTCCGCCGCTAGCCCCCAGACTGCTGGCCGTTGTGCCGGAACTGTTGCCAATTGAAGTAACAACGAGAGCACCTCCAGTGATGCGAGTGTCACCATCATAAGTATTGGCGTTGCCAAGAATCAAGTTTCCAGTGCCGTCCTTCTGCAAGCCCCAGGTTCCGCCAGAATTGGAGATCACGCCCGAGAGGGTGGCGTAATCAAGCCCTGTATTGCCGTTGTCGTCCACACGAATGCTGCGGCGACCGGAGCCGGTCGTACCCAGATTGATCGGATTCTGGAAATCCACATCCGCCCAGGAAGTGCTGGAACTGAGATAAAATGTTTGCGTCCCCCCTGTGCCGACGAAACCGCCCGTCCCCCAGGTAAGCTGGGCACTGGCACCGCCAAGATTGACCACAAGCGGCGCCGTCGATGCCGCAAATCCACCACCACCGGTTGTTCCGGTCCATCGAACTGCACCCGCAATGGTAGTCGAAGAAACCGGACGCGTGAATACGCCGCTGGTCTGCAGGATTCCATAGGTAGTGGTATTGCCTAGGCGAAGAGCACTCGTCATAGGCAGAGTGCGGGTGAGTTCAGAACTGTCATCCCCAACCCGAAGAATGCCACTGCTGTAAATCAGTGTGTCACCTGTGTAGCTGTTGCCAGTGTTGCCAAGAATCCACAATCCCCCTCCGCCGTAAATGTTGAGCTTTCCAGTATTGGGGTTGTCAATCAGTTGCATGTTAATCTGATTGTCACCAAAGGAGTCCCCTCTGAGGCTCAGGGTCCGGTTTCCAGTGCCGCTAAAGGCAATAGGAGCGGTATTGTTAAAGACCAAGGCAGCATGATTGGCCGTGCTTTCCCGGTTGGCGCCGCCAAAGCGTCCATTCGAATAAATGGTGCCGTTCGCCGCCAAGGTAAACAGACGATCAATGCTCACTGACGGCGTGGAGGTGGTTTGATAAAACGTGCCGTCCGATCCGGTGTAAACGAGCGCACCACCGCTGAAGACCAGACTGGCGGCATTGCTGGCGTCGTCTGTGGCATCCCCCGTGCCGAGACCACTGGCCACCCCAATGTCAGCGAGTGAGGTGACATACAAGTTCCCGGCATTAAGAACCACCCCGCCGGAATACGACTGTGCTCCTGCAAGCCTGAACTGGCCCAAACCCGTTCCGCTGCCATTCTTCACGAGTTGGATGGCACCTTCGATGCTCCCTGTAAACATGCTGTTGGCATTGCCGGTGCCCACTTGGAGCGTGGCAAGAGAGCCGGAGTTTTTGATCACCCCTGCTCCATTGAGTTCATCAAGCGCACTTGGTCCCGTTCCTGTGCTCGTGGAACCCAGGCTGACGCCGTTCAAGTCCAGAACCCCGCCCTGCCGAAGAGCCACGTCCACACTGTTCGCTCCCAAGGTTGCTCCCGTGGACAACTGCACGATGCCCTCATTGATGCTGACCTTTCCGACCGTGGTGTTGGCATTGGCGGCCCCCAGAACCAGAGTGCCAACACCGCTCTTGGTCCAGCCACCGGTGGTGATGCTCGTGATCGCTGTGTTGAGAGTCAGGGTGTCACCGGCACTGTCGGTGCGAAACACCAGATCCCCGGATCCACCACTGGTGATGCCCGCGCCGCCGCTGATGACCACCGAACTGCCACCAGTAACAAGGATGCCGCCTGCGGTGTTGGCACCGTTGTTGATGGTAAGCGTCTCCCCACCGGCAATCGTGAGATTGCGAGTATCGTCGAATTTGATGCCCGCATTGATGGTGGCCGTTAGCTGTGAAGCAATGTCCACGGTGTTGACCAAGTATGGGGTGCTGTTGCCACCAGCGAGGCTGTTACCGAGCACCTCCGAGATATAAGTCGACGCAGCCACCGTGCTGCCAGAGGCAAAGTCCGCGCCATTGAAGAACAGATGCGCGTCAAGGATGCCGCTTGTGTCCGCAGCCCCCGTCAGCGTGATGGAACTGCCTGCGTCTGTGACAACGAAGTTGATGGTGGAGCCATTGGCAATGGCACCCAGGCTACCAAACGTCAACGCTGCGGTGCCGCCCGCCCCGGCGACCACGACCACCGTGCCGGCACCTGCGTTGGCCGCCAGGGAACCAATCGTTTCAACACTCGCGTTAGCACCATCACCCGCATAAGCAAACACACCCCCTGCCGTCTGCGTGAACGCGCTGGCATCGAAGATCACTGCATTACTGTCGCCCAGAACGTCATGTGAAGATCCGGAGAATGTGTCTGCCAGGGCCAGGATGCCGGCGGTAACTGTCGTGTTGCCCGTATAAGTATTGGCTCCTGAGAGCACCCAGCTGCCAGAACCGAATTTCAACACTGAGGTGGTGTTGGCCCCGCCGTTGTCCACGATCGCCCCGGCGATTATGTTGAAGTTGCTCTGATCCCCGTAGGAGCCACCGAGCGTAAGTGTCTTGGCACCCGCCCCGGAAGCTGTAAGGTTGCTGGTCAGGGTCAGGCCCCCTGTACCATTTCCCAACAGGATGGCACCGCCCGTGGTGCCTTGCAGGTCGATCACCTTGTTGGAGACCTCCCCGGCACCGGTGTATTCCAGCGCCGCGGTCACCGTATTGGCCGGCAGCCCGCTGCCGCCCGTGCCGCCCCATCTTGATGGTGCTGTTAATTGCCAAAGCCCCAACGACGAGACCGAAAGGTGCGCTTCCCGAATGTTCGTGATCCCTTCATAGGTGCCGGCGTTACCGCCAATGGTCAAAGTACCGCGCCCACGCTTGTCCAGGGTTACGTCACCGGTACCAAGCTGAAGGAGATTTCCCGTGAGAATGAATTCACCGTGTCCGGCCACGATGAAGGAACGGGCTCCAGTTTCTGAAGCACGCTCAACGTTTGCATCGATGGTTAAGACACCGTTGCTGTTATTCGTAAAAGTGGCGTTTCCGCCGTTGGTCCAAGTCACCTTGCCATCCACCGGCGTGAAAGTGAGTCCGAACCCGTTGCGACCGTTGAGCGTGAAGATCGCATTCGCATCCATGAGCAAATCACGAAACAAGATCGTCTGGCCCACGAGTGTGCTGCCGAAGTCGTGGTCCACGAAAATGCCACCACCGTTGCCACGTTTGCGAAAATTCTTCGTGGAAAAGTCGAGCGAATCCGAGTGGATTTCGATGTAACCTCCATTGCTGTCGAGAGACTGGCCGCTGGTACTGACACCGAGAGCAGCAAGGGCGTTCGGCCCGCTCACGCGCACTGAACCCGAATCGACGCGAATCGTCTGACGAAAGTCGTTGTCGGGATTGGTCAGCCATAAAGTAGAACCAATCGAGTTGCCCGTTTTGACAAAGCGGTCACCGGCGGTGTCGGAGCCTGAAACGCGCCCGTTGACAATCCAGTTCCCATTACCGTGGAAAACATTTGCCGCGCTGCTGCCCAAATATATATCACCATTCACCGTCGTGATGCCATGAGTGGCTACGGCTCGCGCCTCGCTACCCGGGCCGGCGATGTTGATGTCACCGTTGAAAGTATTATTGCCTATGCTAACCAGGGCTCCGCTGTTGTTGGCCGCACCTGGGCCGCGTCCGTGCAGGCCGATCTCACGCGTGATCGTCACGGGAGAGAGGCTGCCATCGACGACAAGCGTGCCTCCGGAAAACCCCGGGTTTCCTGTGTTGGCAATCCCATAAACTGAAATCGTGTTGGTTGAGCTGCCCAGCTGTGACTGATCAGTGATCACCAAAGCACCGCCAGTAATTACCGTGTCACCCATATAGGTATTTCCCGCGCTGCCGAGGAACAGGGTTCCATTTCCCGTCTTCAACAAACCGGCACTGCCGGCGATGACCGAATCAATGCGCGCATTCGAAAACGCCGCCACATCCACGCGCGCCACATCCCCAAGCGTCAGCGTATTGGCTCCAGTGATCTGATAGCCAGTGGTCTGAAACATCAAGGTCCCCACATTGATTCCACTCCCCAACGTCACGACTCCGGCTGTTCCATTGAAGATGGCGGTGTCGAACAGTGAATTCGGCCATACAACCAGCGGGTTCGTTCCATCCCACCAGTTCATCGCGGTCAAATCCCAGTCGCCAGTGCCGCCGAGATTGGTTCCTGCAACATCATTGCTGACATCACTACCGTCCGTGTCCCAATAGAAAGTGGCACCTTGGAGAGGTTGGCCAATTTGCCAGGCAGCCATGAGGAGGAACATCAGACTGCTGATGAGCCGACGGTGGGTGCGGAGTTGATTCATAAAGAAATAGCTGTTTTTCAGTAAAGCCTCAAAACAATCGATCGCCGTCTCGTTGGCAGACAACGGGAGGATTCTTCAAGGTTGGGTGGGGCAGTATGACCGGGATCAGTTCTTTCGGACAAGAAAAAACTTCGCTTTTTAGCATATAAATCATTGATTTTTAATGCTATAGATAATTTACCCGCCGCAGCTAAAGCTTTAGTGCTAAATAAACAGACGAATAACCCATCGCTTGGGTAGTTTTATTACCTATAAATGTAATCTTTATCGTTTTATGAGTCACTGTGTCTTCGCCATCCATCCGCAAGACGTGGCATCGCCCTCCGTTTCAAGCCGCCTTATGCGTCTCGTCCTGCTTTTTCTCGCTTTTTGCACCTCTCTGTTTGCCGCCCCGCCGAATATCGTCCTCATCAACATCGATGATCTCGGCTATGCCGACATCAGCCCGTTCAGAGGAAAAGTCACCACGCCGCATCTCGAGCGCATGGCCCGGGAGGGCATGAAGCTGACCAGCCACTACGCGGCACCCGTATGCTCCCCTTCCCGCTCGGCCATGATGACTGGCTGCTACCCGAAGCGCGTGCTGCCCATCCCCGGAGTGCTGTTTCCCGCCTCCGCCGTGGGCCTCAATCCGACGGAAATCACTGTGGCTGAGGTTGTTAAAGAGCAAGGCTACGCCACCGGCTGCATCGGCAAATGGCATCTTGGCGACCAACCGGAGTTCCTCCCCACCGCGCAGGGCTTCGACAGCTACATGGGCATTCCCTACTCCAACGACATGGGACTGGCCTCGGAGGGATCCAAGAGCAATCCCGACCAGCCTTTACCGAATCCGACCAAGGCCAAGGGGGCCAAAAAAGCCAACGCGGAACCGGAGACCGGCCTCAAGGGCAACTCGCAACCTCCGCTTCCGATGCTGGATGGCGGAAACGTCGTGGAACGCGTCAAGGTCGAGGAGCATCACGCCTTCACCCGCAAGTACGCGGAGCGTGCGGTAGCCTTTATTCGCGAGCACCAGAAGGCCCCCTTCTTCCTCTACCTGCCGCACAACGCCGTTCACTTCCCCCTGTATCCGGGCAAGGAGTTCATGGGCAAGTCCGGCGCCGGTCTGCAGAAGGACTGGGTGCTCGAAGTGGACTGGTGCGTCGGCCAGGTGCTCGACACTCTCCGAGAGCTGAAGCTGGACGCCAACACCCTTGTCATCTTCACGAGCGACAATGGCGGCCCGCTCAATCACGGCGCCGACAACACCCCGCTCCGCGGCGGCAAGGGCAGCACGCTCGAAGGCGGCATGCGCGTCTGCACCATCGCGTGGTGGCCCGGCAGGATCGCCGCCGGCACGCAGACCGACGCCGTAACCGCC
>JAWLBG010000015.1:0-111779 GCA_041395065.1 Prosthecobacter sp.
TGGGGCGCATCACGGAATCCCCGTTTCCACCGTCGGCGCCCTGATCCTCAACAGCCGCAGTGAACTGCTGCTGATTCGCACGCATAAGTGGAGTCACCGCTGGGGGATTCCCGGAGGAAAGATCAAACGCGGTGAAACCTGCGGGGAGGCGCTCGTCCGCGAGATTGAAGAGGAAACGGCGCTGGCCATTCGGGACATCGAATTCGTCATGGTGCAGGACTGCATCGAGCCTCCGGAATTTCAGCGCTCCGCGCACTTCCTGCTGCTCAACTACGTCGCCCGCTGCGCCGACGAGAACCCGCGTGTTGTCCTCAACGAGGAGGCGCAGTCCTTCCAATGGCAGCCACTGGATGAGGCCTTGCGGATGGATCTGAACATTCCCACCCGCATTCTTATTGAAGAATGCGTCCACCGCGGACTCGTGACATGATACCCGATGAACCCGCCCGACGAAATCCGCATTGCCGGCCTTCAGCTGCAAACCCACATCGGTGTGCCCGAGGAGGAACGCGCCGCTCCACAGACCTTGGAGGCGGATGTCGTCATTCGTGTTGCCACCCGCTTCGAGGACATGGCGGACGATATTTCCACCACGATCGACTACGCCGCCGCCGCCGCACGCCTGCGGGAGCTCGCGGCGTCGAAGCCTCGCCGACTCATCGAGACCCTGGCTGCCGAGATGGCCGAATGCATGATTTCCGAGTTCCATGCTGTCGGCGTCATTGTTGACTTGCGGAAGCGCATCCTGCCGGAAACCGACCATGTCGCCGTGCGGGTTGTGAGGGGCGTGTGAAAGAAATCGTTTGCCGGGAGGACGCCCTTCGATAAGCACGCCCACTCCGCATGAGTATCGACCGCATCCACGAAAAAGTCCTCGAACTCCTCCTCGCCGAATCCGGCTGGGAATCCTGGACGCGCTACCTCGACATTGGCTCCGGACGCGGCACGCTGATCACGCGGGTGAAGTCTAAGCTCAACGTCGAAGCCTCCGCCTGCGACTACACCGACACGCTGATGCAGGTGCCCGGTCAGAAGGTGGACATCGCCAACCTCAATCACGAGCCGCTGCCCTATGCTGACGCGACCTTCGACGTGGTGACGGCCACCGAGGTCATCGAACACCTGGAGGACTTCCGCCGCGTGGTGCGGGAAATTCATCGCGTGCTGAAACCCGGCGGCGTCTGCATCCTCAGCACGCCGAACATTTTAAATCTCAACTCCCGGCTGCGCTTCCTCACCTTTGGCTTCTGGAATCTTTTCGGCCCGCTGCCCGTGAAGCACAGCGCGCTTTACTCCACCGGCGGCCACATCAATCCGGTGTCATGGTTTTATGTCGCCCATGCGCTCCTCGACGCCGGTTTCCCCGATGTGACGCCGCACATCGACCGCCGCCAGCGTTCCGCCATGCCAAAGCTCGCGCTGCTCTACCCCTTCATCAAACTCTTCGGCTGGCTGGCCATGCGCCGCGAGCGCCTGCGCTTCAAGACGCTCGACGAGGCGAACGAGCCTCTCGTTGCCGCCATGGGCAGCGTGGACATGCTCCTCGGTCGCACGATCATCACCAAGTCGGTGAAGGCCGCCGCCTGATGCGTGTTCAGTCGGGCTGCTGGCGGTAGAAGTCCAGCGTCTGCGCCAGGCCGTCCTTCCACGTCACTTTAGGCGAGAAGCCGTAGGCGGAGATCGCGGCGGAGATGTCCGCCTTCGAGTGTAGGATGTCTCCCGCGCGCTCCTTTTCAAAGCGCGGCTGCAATTGCTGCCCGGTCAGCTCATTAATATCCGCCACGAGCTGCCGCAGGGAGATGTTGCTTCCCGTCGCGGCATTGAAGACTTTGCCAGCCACGGTCTCTTCCGGTGCCTCCGCGCACATCAGGTTCGCCTGCACGATGTTGTCGATGAAGACGAAGTCGCGCGACTGCTCGCCGTTGCCGAAAATCAGCGGCGCTTCGCCCTTCAGCATCGCGGTGCAGAATTTGGCGATCACGCCGGAGTAGGGCGAGTTGAATGATTGCCGCGGACCGAAGACATTGAAGTAGCGCAGCGAGACGGTGGGCAGGCCGTAGAGCTGATGGAAAAGCTGTCCGTAGCGTTCGCTCGCATACTTTTGCAGGCCGTACGGCGTGATCGGGATCGGAGGCAGGCCCTCGTGTTTCTTTTCCACTTCGGAATCACCGTAAATGGCCGATGACGAGGCAAACAGGAAGCGCTTCACCCCGGCGTCACGGGCGGCGACGAGCAGGTTCAGCGTCGCATCGAGGTTGGTGCGGTGGGTGGCCACCGGTTCGGCCACGGATTGCGGTACGGAGGCCACCGCTGCCTCGTGGAAGACCCAGTCGCACCCGGGCATGATCTTTTTCAGCAGCACCTCGTCTCCGGCGTCACCCTCCACGCACTCCAGGCCGCCATGCCCGTGCCAGTCCAGATTCTCCGCGGTTCCAGTGCTGAAGTCGTCGAGCACCACGATGTCCGCACCGCGCGAGTGGAGGGTTTGGGCGATGTGGGAACCGATGAAGCCGGCGCCGCCGGTGATGAGTACTTTCATGTTGGGGGAGGGGATCGTACCAACCGGCAGATCGTCCCGCATGGCGAATGGTTTTTTCGTCACGCGAACCCGGCGGTGACTTCGATCTTGCCAGTCAGAGCGCGGCAGCCTAGTATCACAGCCTCCCAAGTTTCTAATCCAGCCAAATAATGATTCTCCAGCGAACTCTGTCCATTGCTGCTGCGCTTGCCACCATGATACTGTTGCCAGGCTGCGGCCCCGAGCGCTACGATTCCAAACACCCCACCGTGTCCCAGCAGGATGCCTATGATGTGAGCTGGGGGTTGCCGCCGCGTAAGTCCCGCGGAAATCCGCAGCTGCGCAGGCAATATCGGGCGCCCGAACCCGATTATTCGAGCCCGGCTCCCCAGGCGATGGCTCCGCCCCTCGCCGTGCCGACGCCCGCTCCCGCATCGTCTCCGGCACCCGCTCCCATCAGCCCGACGATTCCCTCCTCGCTGCGCTGAATTTCGTCACTGCTGACCGAACCCCCGTCTCGTGAAGATCCCCTCCCTCCTTCGTTTTTCCCTTCTGACTCTCGCTTCCGCCGTCTCGCTTCAGGCGCAGGATTTGAAGGCGCCCGACTCGCTTCGCCCATCGCCGGTTGCTCCGGTGCCCGCCGCTCCGGCCAGCGATAGCAGCGTGGAGAAACTGGCCGAGGAGGCGCAGAAGTCGCTTTACGACGCCGTGGGCGGAGGTGGCGAAAAAACAGCCTCCGCTCCAGTGTCCCGGGCGCCGGTCATCCCGCTCGAAAGCCCTTCCAGATGGGAGAGGGATTCCGTGCGCAAGCTCGCGGTGATGGACATCGCTTTTGGCGGCTCGCGCGAAACGGTCATGATTGAGCTCTTTCCCGACGCCGCTCCGCAGACGGTTTCCAACTTCATCGACCGCTGTGACAGCGGATTCTACAACGGCCTCGCCTTTCACCGCGCCATCGAGGGCTTCCTCGTCCAAACTGGCGACCCTCTGACCTCCGACGAGTCCGCCCGCGAAAAGTGGGGCACAGGGGGCGAAGACAAGACCATCCCCGCCGAAATCAAACGGCACCACCGCCTCGGTGCGGTGGCTATGGCCCGCCGCTCTGACAAGGTCAACCCCAGCCGCCGCTCCAACGGTTCCCAGTTCTACATCTGCCTCGGCAACTACGGTTCCATCGACATGAAGTACACCGTCTTCGGCCAGGTCGTCTCGGGCCTCGAAGTCGTGCAAAACATCGCCCGCATGCCGGTGGACAGCAATGACTGCCCCGTTGCCCGGATCGAGGTCAAATCCATCAAGATCGTCGACCACAAAGGTCCGCTGCAGGTTCAGGAAGTCGCCGGCCAGCGTTATTCGAAGCCGGACTCCTCGCGCGGCTTCGTCGGCAGGATGCTTCACCGCTTCTGGTGAGGCTTTTTTATTTCGCCGGGATTCGTGGGTAATACCGCTTCGCGGTCGTTGCGCACCAGTAGCCAGCGTCCGGCCAGGGTGGGAGGATTCCAGGTCTTCGAGTTCAGCGCCTCGATGCGCGACACTTCTTCCAGTTTCTCCGGATTGGCCTTCACCAGGGCCACGTAGCCTTTCTCCGCCTGCACCAGCATCCACTGGTCTCCCACGCGGACTTGCTGGCCAAAGCCGTAGCGTCCCTCGCGCCAGCCGCGTTCGCCCGTCGCTAAATCGACACAGCAGAAGGTGCCTTCATCAGATGCGTACGCGTGGCTGCCGAAGACGCTCGCGCTGCTGAATTTCGTTCGCGGATGGCTGCTGCTCCAGATGGAGGCGGCTGCATACGCGCCATCTTTTCCCGGCTGGATTTCGATCAGATGGCCTTTCACGCCATAGCTTGAGGTGATCAAAAAGCGCTGCGGCGTCACCTGCACCGGCTGCCCTACTTTTGGAAAGCCGCCCGGCCAGTCGAAACGCCACAGGACGGTGCCTGACGCCGGATCATGCCCCGTGACCGAGCCGTTGTTCACGTTCACGATCTGCTCCCTGCCCGCCAGCGTCATCAGCACGGGGGAACTGTAGCTGCCGCCGTCGTTCCCCGCCTTCCAGGCCGGTTCCCCCGTGTCCCGGTGATGGGCGATCAGCGAGGCACCGCACTCTCCACCGCTGCACACCACCAGATCTCCCGCCAGCAGGGGAGACGCGCTCATGCCCCACTGCAGGTTCTTTTTTGCCTTCGTCTCCTTCAGCACCTCGCGCTTCCAGCGCAGCTTGCCCGTCACCAGATCCAGGCAGTTCAGCAGGCCCTCAGCGCCCATGGTGAAAACGACCCCCTTTTCGGCATCCACCGTCGGAGTCGCGCGTGGGCCGATCCCGCCCATCGCCTCGTCAAATCGCGCCTTGTCCGCGTGGGACCACAGCAGTTTGCCCGTTGTGAGGTCATAGCAGGTCACGCACTCCTCCTCACCGCGCTGTTCCTGCGTGATCGCACGGTTTCCCGCCACTGCAATACCCGACCAGCCGTCCCCCACCTCGATGCGCCAGACTTCGCGCGGCGGATGCGCCTGCCAGTCCGTCTGCCACTCCGGCTCCGGCAGCACGCCGTCACCCTTCGCGCCCAGAAAGCGCGGCATGTCCGCCGCCCCCTGCGGAGCAGCCGCAGGCGCCCCGGCACTGCCGGCGATGTTGTGCAGCTCCGGCCGGGAGATCTTTTTCTGCCAGCGCCATACCAGACTCGGGAAAGCCGAGCCGTCTGCCGAGCCGTCGTAGCGGAACAGGGTGAAGAAGAGCGCGAATCCGCCCGCTACCATCGCCAGTCGTTTCAGCCGCGCCCCCTTCCGCCGCAGCGCCCACCACAGGCCCATCAGCGCCAGCCACAGCGGCAGCAGCACGATCACCGAGACGGAGCGCATCACATGGTCGTTCAGCCACAGCCACGCCGTGAAACCACCCAGGAGCAGCGTCAGGAAAAAGGGAAACTTGGGAATCATGATCGCGCGACAGGTGCCACCGTAATGGCGAAAAGTCGAAGCCCATTCAGCGGCGGGAAAAGGCTGGCGGAATGCGCCGTTAGACTCATGCTTCCAGCGTTCTCTCCAACCGTCATGAAATCACTGCTCTTCACCCTCGCCCTCTCCGCCCTCGGTTTCGCCCGGATCCATGCCGCCGACCACGTCGTCTATGATCCTGCCGGTGAGGCGCGCGGAAAGCACATCGTACTGCTCGCCGGCGACGAGGAATACCGCAGCGAGGAGTCCCTGCCCATGCTCGGCCAGCTTCTCAGCCAGCGGCACGGCTTCAAATGCACGGTGCTCTTCAGCCTTGCCGCGGACGGCACCATCGATCCCACGGCCGGGGGCAGCCTGAGTCATCCCGAGGCGCTCGATTCCGCCGACGCCATCGTCATGCTGCTGCGCTTCCGCCACTGGGATGATGCCACCACTGCGAAATTCAAGGCAGCCATCGACCACGGCGTGCCCATCATCGCCCTGCGCACCAGTACGCACGCCTTCAACGGCTACGCGAAAGACGGCCCCTACGGCTCCTGGAACTGGAACAGTCCCGATGGTGGTTGGGGCCGCAAAGTGCTCGGTGAGAGCTGGGTCAGCCACTGGGGCAAGCACAAGTTCGAGGCCACCCGCGGCGTTGTCGAGACGGCGAACGCCAACCACCCGATCCTGCGCGGCGTCGAGGGCGTCTTCGGCAACTCCGACGTTTACGAAGCTGCCCCGCCTGCCGACGCCGTCGTCCTCCTGCGCGGCCAGGTGCTTCAGGGAATGACGCCGGACTCGCCGCCTGCCGAATACAGCAAGCCCAACGCGGCCAAGGTGGAGCAGGCGGTGAACTCACCCATGATGCCCGTGGCCTGGGTGCGCGTGGTCAAGAACGACGCCGGTTCGGAGAACAAGGTCTTCTGCACCACCCTCGGCGCCGCCACCGATCTGGCCGTCGAAGGCACCCGCCGGCTGGTTGTGAACGCCGTCTTCTGGGGCCTCGGCCTCGAGGTGCCCGAGTCCGCCGACGTCACGCCCATCGGCGACTACCAGCCCACGATGTACGGATTCAAAGGCAACAAGCCCGGCCTCAAGCCGGACGACTTTGTCCTCAAGCACTAGCCACTGCCGGAAGCGCGTCCGGCAGTTCGGACGCACCCGTGAGGCGCTGCTTGTCAAAGGCGCTGCCTACTCCTTGGCGACACCGTTGTTCCAGGCGGCGAACATCTCCTCAACGGTCGGGATCTCCAGCGGGCGGACGAGACGGAAGCCGAGCCAGGTGGCGTCGGTGAGGTACCAGATGCTCTTCGGCAGCTGCGGGTCCTGCTGCTTCCAGAGGGGATCGGAGGCGCTGCGGGCGGAGCTGCGCAGCATCTCCGGATCATCGTCGTAGTGACCGCCTCGCGCCACGTGAGGGTAGGGGGTCTTCGAGCGCACCCAGTCGCTGCCGAGGATCTCGGCGGAGGGCGTGGTGGGGGTGTACTGGTCCAGCGTCCACTCGCAGACGTTGCCGTAGATGTCGTAGAGGCCCCAGGGGTTCGGCTTCTTGCCGCCCACCTTCGCATACTGGAAGTTCGGCGCGTTGTCGAAGTACCAAGCATACTCCTTGAGTTGGCCGGGATCGTCTCCAAAGAAATACGCGGTGGTGGTGCCGGCGCGGGCGGCGTATTCCCACTCCGCCTCGGTGGGCAGGCGGTAGAAGTGGCCGGTCTGGGCGCTGAGCCACTGGCAGTATTTGTTCGCGGCGTGCTGCGTCATGCAGATGGCGGGGAAGCGCTCGCGGCCCATGCCGAAGTCCATCGGCTGGTAGGGCGGTGTCGGCTGGGAGATGAGGTCCTCCGGCTTGTCGGTGGGGCTCCACACCTGGCGGGAACCGTCCTTGTTGCGGCCCTGGCTGGTGAGCTGGAAGGGCTCGTACTCGTCCCAGGTCACCTCGTATTTGCCCATCCAGAAGGGCTTTATCTTCTTCTTCACCTGCGGGCCTTCATCGTCCGCGCGGCCCGCCTCGCCCTCCGGGCTGCCCATGGTGAATTCGCCGCCCTTGATGACGACCATGCTGTAGGGCGCGCCGGTCTTTGGCACGCTGGCATCGTACTCCTTCATCTCCGCCTCGGTCTTTTCCTTCGAGGTCGCGACGATCTTGGCGTGGATCTTTTTCACCAGGTCCATCGTGTCCGGATTGTTCGTGGCCGGGCCCTTCTTCTCCTTCGCGGTGAGCTTGAGGTCCTCGGGCCAGGGCGCGCCCTGCTCGATCCACAGCTTCAGGTAGGTGATGCTCTCCTTCGGCAGCGGGCCGCCGCTCTTCTTCGGTGGCATCAGGTCGTCCTCGTCGGCGGCCAGGGTGGTCAGCGTGTAGATGGCGCTCTGCTTGAGGTCAAAGGGCACGATGTTCGGGGCGTTTTCGCCGGACTCGAAGGCCTCCTTGCGCGTGGTGATGATCCAGTCCCCCTTGGCCTTGTCCTCGTTGTGGCAGGACACGCAGTTCTCCTCGAGGATCGGCTGGATGTGCTTCTCGAACTTGATGCGCGGGGTCTGCTCCAGCACCACGCCGGCGGGCCATTCCGCGCCCTGCTCGATCCAGTTCTTGAGGACTTCGATCTGGCTCTTTTCGAGGATGCCCTCCTTCTTCGGCGGCATGACCATGTCGTCCTCCACGTCGAGGATCAGGGTGGCGTAGATCGCGCTCTGCTTCAGGTCGCCGGGGACGAGGCCGGGGCCGTTTTCGTTGCCCTTTTTGAGGTCTTCCAGCGTGTGCATGCGGAAGTCGCCCTTGTCCTCCTTCGCGCCGTGGCAGTGGGTGCAGGCGCCTTCCAGGAGCGGTTTGACCTGGGTGTTGAAGTCGATCTTGTCAGCCGCGTGCAGGAACGCGGGAGCCAGGGCAAGGAGGGGGGCAAAAGTGCGTGCGATGGACATGGGGCGCGAAGCTTGGCACAGCCTTGCGTGCCTGTCCAATGCCGAGGAACCAGGCGCCGTCCCCCAAGGAGCGACGGGATCGCTTCGCGGCTGCGCAGCCTGCCGTCGTCACCCGCCGCTGACGCCAGGATGGCGTCACTCCTTGTCTCCCGGACCAGTCAGCCGAAAAAGACGAAAGAAGGAAATGAGCAGCCCTCCCTTTTTTCAGCTTTTCGTTTCTTTAGGCCAACCTTTCTGGACTCAAAGGTAGAGCGCCCTGATGAGCTTATCGATCTTGTCCACAACGACCGGTTACGACGCGCCGCCGTCCCGCACGCGGCGCGGAGAGAGCGGGGACAGCGTCGGGAGAAAACGGGACACGCCCCCGGCCATTCCGCGCCGCACCGGCGACTCCGGCCCGTCCGTCCCGGATGTCCACTCTTTGTCTCCGGAGGTTCACTCCCGGCGCGGAACGCTTTCTGCCACGCCCCCGCTGTCTGACACCTTGTCCCCGTTGATTCGCGCACGGCCAGTCCTCCCGAAATCGCCCGCCCAAACAGTCCGCGCCTTGTCCCCATTCGTCCACACCCTGTCCCGGGAACTCCACACCTTGTCCCCACCCACCCGGGCCGGCTGAAAAACGTCCCCAACCATCCCCACGGGCGCGGGATCATCCGCCACCGTCCCCCAATCGCCCTCCCGCCTCGTGGACGGCGCACGCAACCGGTTCGGAAAGCTGCTTCATCCCGGATTGCGGCGTGGCCCAGTCATCATTTACAGTGGATTATGACGCGCATGTGCGCGTAAACCGACCGTTCTGTTAGATATGACGCAGATACGCATCATAATCGACACCCATGCAGCCGAAAACCCGTTGGTACTCGACAAAACTGTCGGTTATAGAGTTGTTGTCGTACTCAACAGAATTGTTTCTCATCAACTAGTTCGCCTCAAAATGAATAATAGCCCACTAATTCTAATGCTAGCGATTTTCCTATGGACGACGCCATCTAACGCAGCCGAGGCATTGCCATCTGATTCTGAGGCTCTAATTGAAAAACTTGAGTCGTTCGAACAAGAGACTTTAGGCAAGGCGCAGAAGGAGATTGCAGACAAAAGACTTGCAGTAGCCGAAGTTCTTCGTGCCCACATGGAACGGGAAACCCGTGGTGGGAACCTGGAGGGAGCACTGGCGCTAAAGAACAAAATCGAAGCTTTGGCACCGAAAGAAAATCAAGAAAATGAGGCCGCATCAAGTCGGCCGGTAGTGCCTGAAAAAGACGAGATGAGGAGTGTTGCGGTTGGACCGGTTTGGGCCATCCCAGGTAGTGCGGCCTCGATTTCCTTCCAGTTTATGGACGATGGGTCAGGAATAAAGATGTTTCAGGGCAGGCCGCAGAAAATTAAGTGGGAAATTGATGGTGAAATTATTACTTCTACTTTGGGAGCTGCAGTTAAGGAATCTTTCTTGATCGATGTTCGCCGGAAGAAGTTGTGGACCATAGATCCCAACGGAAAAAAGGGGCGGGAATTGGAACTCAAGCGCTAGCGGTTTTTGCCGATTTTCGAAATCTCACGCGGGCTATCCTGAACCAAGGCGTCGCTCTCGACACCTGCTCCGGAGCGAGTGAAATCTGCTATGACCGTTCAACCTTCAACCAACATTCAAGGTCTCGCCCCCGGGCAGCGTGAGCGGACGTCGACGTTAAGCTCCTTAGGGGAGCGTCCATTCACTGGGCTGACGAGATCATGATAGATTGAAACCGGCAGGAGTCGCCTTGGCGAAGACGACCGTGTCTTGGATGAGTTTCTCGCCCGCCACGGCTTCGCCGGACACTTTCACGACCGGATGGGACGGGTCTGCAAAAGGGGTATCGCAATCGAAGGTCCCAGTCTGGTAACGAGCTTACTGGTGGATGTCACAGGAGGGCATCACACCAAGGCACGAAGGCACCAAGTTCCAGAATCTGAAGGTCTTCGTGGCTTTGTGCCTTCGTGTGAGCCCCGGTTTGGAATTCCTACTCCGTGTGCCGCTTGGCCTTGGAGCCGCCGCCTTTCCAGATGTTGTATTTCGGATCGGCGTAGTGGTCGAAGAAGGCGTTGAGGCGCTGAGCCATGTCGGCGCGGGTTGCTTCGGTGCCTGGCTGGCCGAAGAGGTTGAAGCGCTCCTGCGGGTCGGCCTCCATGTCGTAGAGTTCGTAGGGGCCGTCGGGGTAGCGGGCGACGTATTTCCAGCGCTCGGCGCGGATGGCGCGGGTGGTTTCCATTTCGTAGAAGACGGTGTTGTCCCAGTTGGCGAGCTTTTCACCGCGCAGGGCGAGGGAGAAGTCGCGGCCGGGGGACCTGGGCTGCTGCGGCATTTTGTCCGCCATGCCGAGGTGACCGAGGACGCTGGGGAGGAAGTCGTAGTTGCTGACGAGGGCGTCGCAGGTCTGGGCGGCGGGGATTTTGCCTGGCTGGCGGAAGAGGAGCGGGATCTGCATCATGAGCTCGTGGGCGCCGGTCGGGCGGAAGTGGTCGCCCATGCCCCACATGCCGTTCTGACCGCCCATCCAGCCCTGGTCGGCGGCATAGACGACGAGGGTGTTTTCATCGAGCCCGTTGGCTTTGAGCGCGGCGAGGATTTCGCCCACGCCGTCGTCCACGCCGGAGGTCTCGGCGGCGCAGCGTTCCATGGCGGTCTGGGTGTTGTGGAACTGCTTGTTGGCCCACTGCCAGGGATGCATCGTGTCGCGCGGAAAGCTGGTGAACGGCTTGCCCTTGTAGTAGGCGGCGTGGCGGTTCTGCGGCGGGTTGCTCATGAGCTTGCCGAGGTTGTAGGGGCCGTTGTAGGCGAGGTAGAGGAAGAAGGGCCGGTCCTTGTTCTGCTGGATGAACTCGACGCCTTTGCGCGTCCAGAGGTCGGTGGTGTATTCCGCCTCGACGCGGACCTCGCCGTTCTCGATGATCTTCTGGTCGTAGAACTCCGCCGTGCTGCCATCGGGCTTGGTGATCCAGGAGGTGAAGCCCTCGCTGGGCGTCATGTTCGCGCCGAGGTGCCATTTGCCGCTGAGTCCGCAGGTGTAACCGGCATCGCGCAGGATCTCGCCGAGGGAGGTGAATTCCTGAAGCGTGTTGTAGGCCTCCGGGCCCATCATGAACTTCGGATCGAGGAAGGAATGCAGGCCGTGCTGCGAGGGGATGAGCCCGGTGAGGAAGGTGGCGCGGGTGGGGGAGCAGACGGGATTGCTACTCAGGGCGCGCGTGAAGCGGATGCCCTCCGCGGCCATCTTGTCGAGGTTCGGCGTGCGGATGTCCGGATTGCCGTAGCAGCCGAGGGTCCACGCGCCCTGGTTGTCAGTGAGGATGAAGACGAGGTTGACCGGTTTGGCGGTGGCCAGCGACGCGGAGAAGCAGAGCAGAAGCAGGAGGAGCGAGGCACGGGTCGTCATGGGGAGAAAAAACGGCCTCCACCCGTTGAACTTGCCATTTCGGAAGTGGGAAAAGTGCTCGATTCATTAATATTAACTAGAATTACCATATTAAATGAGGTTAATTTTGTCACTCCGGCGAACCCTTGGGTGGTTCTCCGGAGCTTTATGTCATCTCAGAAGCTACAGGAAAAACCGGCCAAGCCAGTGCGGATCGCACCCTGGCGAGGGCCGCTGCATTTCCTTTTGCTGGTGGTTTCGGCGGCGTCTTCCCTGGCCCTCCAGCTTTCCTACATCCTGCTGGTGGCCGGCATCGGCGGATGGCTGGTGCTGCAGTTCATCGCGATCACCGGCAGCATGGCCGCTTCCGGATTTCTGCAATGGCACTGGCTGCTGGAGCTGCTCAAGATGGCGCTGATGGCGGTGACGTGGGTCTTCATGCTGCGGCCGCTGCGACCGCGTACGAAGTCGGCGAAGGTTGCGGTGCAGATCACTTCGGCGACGCAGCCGCAGCTTTTCGACCTCATTCACACCCTCTGCTGGCACCTGCGGGCACAGCCGCCGACTCAGGTTTGGCTGGACACGACGATCTCCATCCGCAGCACGATGTTCTGCGGCCTCGCGGGCATCCTGACGGGAAAGACGCAACTGCACATCGGCCTGCCCGTGGTGTCGGTGATCACGGCGAGGGAGCTGGCCGGGCTGTTGGCGCACGAACTCAGCCACAACGCGGGTGGCATGAGCACGATGTTTGTGCACGCGGTGCGCGAGATGAACGCGTGGTTCTTCCGCGCCGTGATGGAGCGCGACGCCTGGGAACTGACGCTGGCGCAGACGCCGAAAAAGGAACCCGCCTGGCGGCGCGTGGGTCGCCGTGTGGTGGGCGCGTGGATGTGGCTGGCGAAGATTCCCTTCATGGTCTTCGCGCTGGCGTCGCGCCTGGTGAGCACGGTCACCCTGTGGCTCATTGGGCGCGCCTCGGAACGCTGCGGCTGCAACGTCATCGGCGGCGAGTCCTACGACCGCATGCAGCGCAAGATGTCGCTTCTGGGCGGTGCCTGGCAGGCGGCGGGGCAGGAGATCCGGCGCGGCGTGGTGCAGCACCGCCTGCCTGAAAACCTCTCCCTGCTGATGGCGCGGCACGTGGCGCAGGTGGCGAAGGAGCGAGCCTCCGCCAAGGCGGAGAAGGAAGGCCCCGCCGACGAGACGACGAAGGGCAGCGGGAAGAAGCCCGTCGGCGAGGGGATCGTGGCGCATCTTTCCCCGGGACAGCCGGCGGCGGCCGTGATGCGCGGGTTTGTCGATCTCTCGCGCCAGGTGACTTATTTTTACTATCAGCACGATCTGGGGCTGAACCTGCACGAGCACCGCATGGTGGCGGATGAGGAGGTGATTCACCAGAACCGTCGGGAAGAGGGGGACCTGCTGGCCGTCCGGCGCTACTTCGGAGGGCTGGCCCATCCCGAGCGAGTGCTGTGCGGTCTCGGCGGCGCTCCCGCCGGGGAGGCCAACCTTGCGGCGCTGCGGCAGGAAATCCTGCGGGTGCGCAACGAGATGGTGCTCTGGGGGCCGCAGTTCAAAGTCACCCTGCAGGAGTGGAATCAGGCCTGGCAGCGGCGGCGTGATCTGGAGGCCGCCGCCACGCTCAGCCTGGCCGGATTCACCGTGTCCCGAATGCAGTTCGGCACCGAAGACGCCAGCCCGGCTGCACTGCGCGCGGAGGCCGCCCGCCAGCGCATGGTGATGGAGCACATGGAGGGGCCGCTGAACGAGCGCGAGCGCATTCTGGAGGCGCGCTTTGCCTCGGCGCTCGGCATGCTGTGGTGGAGCGACACGGCGGAGCTCAGCGACTGGCTCAAGCAGCGGCGCAAGGACCTGCCGTCATGGGTGACCGTTTACGAGGCCATGGCCTGCGCCATGCCTTCCTTCCGCGAACTGCTCACCACCTTTTTCGCCTTTCAGACGCTCGGTGCGAAGTTTGCCAACGTGGACGATCCCAGCTCTTTCCTTGCCGCGCTGCAGTCCGTCGTGCCGAAGATGCTCAACCTGCTGCGGCAGATCATCTCGACGATGGACGGCGCGCCCTATCCCTTCGGAGACAGGGAACGCCCCGTGAGCCTGAACCAGCACCTGCTGCCGCGGGGAGTGCCGGAGATGCCCGGTGTCTCGATGACCTCGCTGGATGTCGACAGCATGAAGTCCATCGGCTTGAAGATGGCCTCGGAAGCTTCCGAGTGCATCGCACCCTACGTGGATGCCTTCCTCGGCCTGTATCATCGTTCCTTCTCATGGCTGGCGGAGTCGGCGGAGCGCACGGAGACGCATTTCCTCGGCTCACTCACCATGGGCTCCGCCTCGGAGATCCTGCTGCCGGAGGAGTTCACCAGCCGGAGGCTGGGCATGCGTTCGAAGTCACCGGACGACATCAATGCGTGGAAGTCGCCTGCGAAGGCGTGAGGCGCGGTGTTTTGCCGCAGGGGAAACGCTGGCTTGAACATCCGCCATGCCGAAGGATAATCACCGGGTTCCTTTCCCTTCAAAAAAGCCTTCATGTCGGAGCCGAGTCAATTCAGGCATTATCAAATCATTCAGGACGCCGACGGCAACAACGTCGAGCTGGTGCGCAATGCCGAGCAGGTGGCGGTGCTGTCGTTCGACATGAAGCGGCTCGAATACGCGCAGTGTCATGTGTTGCTGGAGCCGCTGGCAAACCGCTCCGCCTTTAACGAAGCCTGCGGCACCCTGCAAAAGCGCGGCCATCCGGCGCTGGCGCGGCTGATCGAGTTTGGCGAGGACGAGGGGAATCCGTTTTACATCACCAGCAACGTCGATGGCGAACCTCTGCGCTCCTACCTGACCCGCCAGCAGGAACTCCCCGGCTGGCTGGCGATCATGATCGCCTCCCGCGCCCTGGAAACCGCCGTGGCCGTCTGCGAACGCGGTGAATTTCTCACCGATGCGTCGCTGGAGAGCTTTCGCATTCTGCAAAGCGGGCCGCAGGCCGTGCAGGTCATCGCGTCCGACTTCCGCGTGCTGGAAAACACCGCCGCCAAAAAGCGCGCGTTGAAGGGCAGCTTTGAAAAGCAGGCAAAGTTTTTGCGGGCCTTCCTCTCGGAGCAGGGGAGCGGCCCGGCTCTCGCGGACCATTCCCTGCAGACGGCGGATTTCACGGAACTGCTCGAGGCCTGTCTCGCTGCCGCCAGTGTGGGGAGCATCGCGGCCATGCGGGAGCTGCGCTCCGCGCTGCAGCAGCTCGCGCCGGATGCGCTTTCCGGGGAGATTCCCACGGCGCAAAAGCCGCGCGCACTGCTCGCGCCACTGCTGGCGAACTATCAGGAAGTGGCGCGGGGCTTGGTCAATCTGGTGAGGGTTCAAAGCCAGCGCCTCGACATGGCGAACCCCTACAGCATGCGCGGAACGCTGACGAAAACCGGCCGCACGGTGCTGATCGAGCAGGTGCCGCCTTCCCGGATCTCCTGCGCCGGCGTCAAAGAGGCGGACATCGCCGCGCTGAAGGCCACGCAGCAGCGCGGGAACGCCAGCCTGCTGACTCTCTCGCTGGTGAACGACGCGGATGACATCACCTGCCTCGCCGAAGAGGTCGTCGAAGGCATCAGTCTGGCCGACGTGATGCGCGAGCGCCGCTACCTCGAAGTTCAGGAAGCCTACCTAGTGCTCGCCGCGCTGGACTCTGCGCTGGAGCAGCTCGAACGCTCGTCCCTGCCCACGGCCAAGCTGCGGCTGGAGGATGTTTTCCTGCTCACGGGTTTCGCGCGGGAGGATCCGCGCAGCACGAAGCTGCTGGTTTCAAAACTCAACGAATGGCCGGCCTTCAACGTCATCGTCCGCGCCCATCCCACACTCTCCTCGATGTGCGGGCGCGGCACCGATCCCGCCGTACTGATGCCACCTGCGCGTCATGCCGGTGATTCGCCGTGGCATGCGGGCTGGCTGGCGGCGCTGTGCCGTTTCCTTCTCGGTCTGGACGCGCCTGTCGGCATGGTGGTCGATCCCCAAGGTGGCGCTCGCGAACGCGAAACGGTGGCTCGACTGCTGGATGAAGAACTCGCGAAAGTCGCGGACAGCAAGCCCGCGCAGCGCGCCGACTTCCTCGCCCGTTACGCCCGGATCATTCAGCACTACGACCTGGTCAGTCCCGGCGATTTGCCCGTGAAGCCCGCAGGCACGAAACCTGCGACGGTTTCTGGTTTGACCCCTTCTCCGAAAACCACGCCCGTCAGCAAGCCTCATCCCGCACCCGTCAAGCGCGACCCGATGCCCGCCGCTAAGAGCGTCCCCGCGGCCGCTCTCACCACCGGAGGATCGGAAAGTCGCGACACGCCCTACATCGGCTTTGCCGAACTGCTTTTCAAGAATGCCGACGGTGACGCCGCGCCACCCGACGCTCCCGACTGGGCGCGCGCCGCCGCCACCGCGCCTCCAACGCTGCCGGAGCACTTTGTGTCCGATGACGGCGTGCCGATGTGGCTGAAGGCGGCGGTCTTCATTGGCGGATCCATGGTGCTTGGTGGCATTTTCGCGCACTTTTCCGGAGATGCGCTGTGGTTGAAGAGACGCGCTGCGATCCCTTCAGCGGGAACGGGCGCCACAGCGTTTACGCCCGCTGTTCCCGCCTCCTCACCCGCAGCGCCAAAGGCGATCCCCATCGAGGCGCCGGTCGTCATGCCTCCTCCAGACGATGATGACGCTTCGTCGGGACGCGGTGTTTCGCTTTCCCTTCCTCCCGGTGCGGGAGGTTTGCGCGAGCAACTCACGTCTGAACCTCCGCCAACTCCACCGCGATGAAACATACGTTCCGCTTCCTGCTCGCAGCGCTGCTTGCATGCGCCTTGACGTCATGTCCCGAGACCACGGTCGATGAGAACTTCGGCGCCCGTCCGGCCGTGTTGGATGCGGATGACTGGAACGGCTCGTGGACGCATGCGGGGGATGATGATGACGAGGCCCGCTTCACCGTGCTGGACGCCGCGCTGGGTGTGGTGCGTCTGGAAGACACGGACGGAAAGGACAAGCCGTCCGAAATCCTCCTTCGCCAGCCCACGGAGGCCAAGACGCCGCTGCGCTTCGCCACCATGCGCGAAATCGGGGAGGAAAAGGCGCCGCTGCCGCTCTACCTGCTCCGTGAAGGGGATGACGGCGTGATTTTCATCTGGGGCATCAACCACGAGGCCGTCGCGAAGGCGATCAAAAGCGGCCGCCTCAAAGGGGAAACGAAAGTCGTCAAAAATGATCCGCAGAACCATCTGATCGCCGATCCCGTCAACTACCCGGTCCTGCTGGAGCCGCAGTTTTGGAACTGGACGGAGCCCATGTGTCTGCGGCGCGTCAAGTAGGTTGGCATGAATGCATTCGCATGATGCTTTGAGTAGGATTTTCTACTGGCGGTTTTGGCGAACGCTTCCTACTCTCAAGGAATGAAGCGGAAGGTGTTCTCACGAAGCTCTTTCACATGGATTGCGGCTTTCATGCCACTGCTATCGATGCCGTTGCAGGCTGAGAGCGAGCCGAACAATGCGGCGCAGCAGGCCGAGGTGGCGGAGGTGGGCAAGCCGGTGAGTTTCACGCTCACACCGTTGCATGACCGTGACTATTTCAAGGTGAAAGCACCGGGAGAGGGCACACTGCGCTTCAAGCTGACCCGGCCATTGAAGCAGCACAATGGGGTCTTCGTGTGGTGGGGTGAAGATGGTAAAGGTGGGGAGGTGCGCACCAAAATGTGGGACCGTCGGGTGACTGCGGGTGAAGTGTGCACCTTCGCCGTGCGCAGCAACGAGCATTCGTTCAATGAGGTGTCCAACGACGAAATCATTGAAGGCATGTTTGAGTTTGTGCCGGAGCACGCCGCGAGTGAACCGAACGATGTGGCGCAGCAGGCGGAGGCGGCGGAGGTGGGCAAGCCGGTGAGTTTCGCGCTCACACCGTTGCATGACCGTGACTACTTCAAGGTGAAAGCACCGGGGAAGGGCACGCTGCGCTTCAAACTAACCCGGCCATTGAAGCAGCACAAAGGGGTGTTCGTGTGGTGGGGTGAAGATGGCGAAGGTGGGGAGATTCGCGCCAAGATATGGGATCGTCGGGTGACTGCGGGTGAAGTCTGCACCTTCGCCGTGCGCAGCAGCCAGTATTCGTTCAACGAAGTGTCCAACGATGAAATCATCGAGGGCATGTTCGAGTTTGTGGGTGAAGCACTTCCTGGTGAACCCAATGACACTCCGGAGCTGGCGCAGACAGTGGAGTTGGAGAAATCTTTCGGGGTCATTTTCCTGCCTTTGCACGACAGGGATTACTTTAAATTCACTCCTTCGAAGGACGGGATCGTCACTCTGCGCCGACTTGATGACAGCAGGGATGTCCACCCTGGCTTGCATCCTACTTGGGTAGGGGAGGACGGAAAGATTCAAATTGAGGGCTCGTGGGACCACCGTGTCAAGGGAGGGCGTCCCTCGGTGCTTGGACTGCGGAGCAGCAACTACAGCTTCAATGAAACCGCTGCAGACGTGGAGGTGCCCCTGATTCTTGAATACATGCCCGAGCCAGCCGCCCCCGAGTCTGGGGACAGCATTGCAGACGCGCGGGAGGTTGACGTCGGGGAACCGTTTTTGATGGCCCTGATTCCATCCTATGACCAGGACTTCTACAAGGTCCGCTCACCCTACGAGGGGCGCTTGAAACTGCGGTTCATATCTGAGCCGCCTGGACTGGTCCGGCGCGCATGGCGGCGCAGCTCCGAAGAAGAAGGCTTCGAGGCAGACACCATTTCTGTGGCAGCGGACGAGACGGTCTACCTCGGCGTGAAAGCTTGGGGGTGGTCATCCGAGCGGGTGCTTCAAGCCGTGATTGAATACGCGGACGGCGTCAAGGAGGGCACCCCGCAGACTCGCAAGTGGACCTTTAAACTGAAACGCCAGACTGCTGACGCCCCATGAAACGCATTCGCCTCATTGTTATTCTCCTTGTGACGGCACTTCTGGCCCTGTGGGGCCTGCGTCGATGCGGAGGGCCGTCAGCATCCCGGACGAAGCTGCCAAAAGTGAGTTTCGTACTGCCCGAGAATGCTCTGGTGGGTCGCGACTATAATCAGCGCATCATGATCGGTGTGCGGAACGAAGGGCCGGGCCGGGCCAAATTGCGTCTGCAAGCCTCCACGCTCCCTGGCTTTGCCAGCGGCTTTGTTGGCAGGGGCACTGAGGACTGGGAGGTGCCTGATACCGTGTTGGACATTCCTCCTGGCGAAGTTTGGGAGGCGCCACTTCTGGTGCACGCCAACCAGGCAAAAAAAAATGAGTATCAAATCTCCCTGCGCGCCCTGCACCAGCAGGAGGTGGTCGGTGTGGCTGAACTGGTTGTGCAGGTGGCTACGCCTAAGCTCGAAATCGAAACAACCTGGCTGGAACCGGAGAACCCGCTGGATCGTGCGCGACTGCGTCGGGTGCTGAGGCTGCTCAACAAGGGGGCCCCCATTGCGGATTTGTCCCTGCATTTTGAACGAGACGGGCTGATGGCTGATCACGAGATCCGTTCGCTTCCGGTTGTTGAAATGGCGCGACTGATCGAGTCTGAATCTCTGGACGTGATGATCGGCCCGCAGTTGTATCCGGGCTTTGAAAGCCTGGAAGGAACGTTGGTTATCGGCGGACTGAATCAGGAAATCCGTGTCGCTTACAAGGCTGCCGTTCCGGAGGGGCAGTCAGTGTTCGTCACGCTGTCTCGGACCACTGGCTATTCGGAAAACAATGGGAACCGATGCACGAATCAGAAATCCAGCACCTATTCGATGCCTCCCGTGTCAGGCACTCCTGCGTCCAGTTTTGGCGGCGGTTCATCGGGAGGAACCGGCGGCGGGCGATTGGGCAGCTCACTGGCTGGAGGGGCGTCTCCCCAAGTAGGCGCAGAAAAGCCTTCGGCAGAAAACACCACCGCGGGGGAGACGGACAATAAAGACCAGAAAGATGACGATGACGGGTTTGGCTTTCTTGGCATCGATCCTGACCCGGGGGCAAAGGAGGTGGCCGAGGAATCGTCTGAATCCCAGGACGACGAAAAGAAGAAAGATGACAAAAAGAAGAAGGATGAAGTCGCCGAGGCTGACGATGTGGTGCTGCCGCCGGACTTTAGTAAAATCGGCGGCCTCGAACTCGGTCGCCTCAACAATGGCATATTGGGCTACATGGACTCGAATGCGCGTGCAGGTTTGTGCGGAACCATGGAGTTGCTGACAACCGGTGGTGGACTCAGTCCATTTCCTGACAAGAAGCCGCCGCCGGATTCTGAAGACGATAGTAAGCTGCCTTCTTTTGACTTTCCGGACCTTCCCGAATCGCCGGAAGACAAAGGCGATGACAAGAAGACGACAGGAAAACCAGATGCCGGTTCTGTGGCGAGCCGGGTGGACAAAGGCAAGCCCCGCACACACATGGTGCGTCGTCCTCTCAAAGATGGTGCTCAGTTCATCGACTTCGGTTTCGGCATCGGTGGCACGGTCTGGCGCCGGAATTCCTCCACAGTAAGAGGTCCCATTTCATCACCACGTTTGGGGCCTTCCCCTGTGAAAGACGGGCCCGCGCTGGCCGCCTACACAAAGAAGGACAAAGAGGGCGGCACCGTCGCCGAACTGCTCGACCCCGCATCAGGGCGTGCCATTGAACTGAGTGCCAGGGGAAAAAAGGCGGACTCTCCGGTGACCGTGGAAAATGATGGTGGCATCGACGCCATCCACTGGGAGGATGGTGTGCTGAAGCGGACTCGTTTGGGCGGAGATTTGAGCCTGACCCCCTCTGACGGCTGGCCGGCGGGGGAAAAAACGGGCCCGATCCTGGCCGCAGAAACGCGTAGTGACGGAAAAGCTGCGCTGCTAACCCGCGAAGGTGCCGACACCATCGTGCTGCGCCAGCCCGAGGGCGCTCGCGAACTGAAGGGCCGATCAGCAGCGCTCGCCTTTAATGGAGGAGATGCGTTCGTCGCCCTTCAGGGCTCGGATGGCTCCATTTCCGTGGTGGATCCGGCAAGCGGGCAGACCCGCCATTCGGTGCCCGGCTCCGGCTATGGAAAACCGAGCCTGATGACACTGAACAACGGCGGCATCCGCCTCTCCTACCCGAGCCCGGTGGCCCCGGCAGGCGATGGTGGCCGGGACACTTCAGGTGGTCATTTCGCGGTGGAATACAAGGATGGGAAGTGGGGGAAGCCAACGCGTCTTTTCACTCCGGAGGCACCGGTGGAGAATGCGGCCGTTTCCGTTGAATTCACGCCTCCCTTCGCCCGCGCCCATTACAAGCCCATGGACATCGGGTTCGACGTCAACGGGCGCAAGATCGCCGAAGTCAAAGGCCGTACGCCTTCGGGACGATATCTCTACCGCGTGCCTGTGACATCCCTTGACTTTCAGGGTGGGCCGCCACCGGACGCCACTGCGTCGGAGGGCAACAACGTTACCATTCGCAGCCGCGGCATCGGTCCCGGCAATTTTCACATCGCGCAGAAGTGCGCGCTGTACTCGAAGCACGACTGGCTGCAGGATTGCGTGGTCGCCAGGGATGGTGAAGAAGCCGATGTGCTGGCGAAGCTCGGCGCCGGGGATGTTCGGCACGATGCCCCTGATCTTGTGCTGGCTTCCAATGGTACCGAACTGCCCCGATCTTTGGAGCCCGGAGAGGAGGTTCCGGTGCAGATCGGCGTCTTCAATGCCGGTGATCAGCCCAGTCAACCCGCACGCCTGCAGGCCCTTGGGAATGAAGATGAGATCGGCGGGGCGGACATCCCCTCGCTTGCACCATTTACCGGAATTCAGGCCATCGTGAAAGTCCGCGCACCGGACGGCTGGCGTCCCGGGACGCCCTTGAAACTGTCGGTGTCCATCCCACAGGAAGGTGATTCGGATCCCGCGACCAACCGGCTGGATTTCTATCTTTTCCGCGAACGGGATGAAGCCATCGCGGGCCCCGAGCGAGCCAGCGCGGTGGATGTTGCGGCGCTGCCTCCGGGTACCGTCGTCGAAGTGCCGGCTGCCACGGCTGATGCGTTTTATTCAGGGCCGCTGCGTGCGGGTGTCGGCTGGTTCCGCTGTGCCATACCGGAAAGCGGAGATTTGCAGATCCAGATCACCGGACCCGATGCTCCGTTGGTGGACAGGATTGACCTTTTTGACGCCAGTGGCGGCGCTCTGCATCCTGAAAGCGATCGCTGGCCGGTGCGCGGCACGCATCTCTATGTGCGCGTCGGATTTCCGGAGGGGGCTGGCGTCAGTGCTGCCACCCAGCTTCGCCTCTGGTGGGAGTAAACACACAAGTCACATCACACGCCATGAGAATCCTTGTATTGCTCACCCTGCTGCTTTGCCTTGTTCCCGGAACAGCCCAGGAGCCTGCATCCGCAGACAAACCTGCGTCCACGCCTCCGGCAAAAGCACCCGCACTCACGGGTGAATGGGAAATTCACATGGGGGGCAGGGCCACCGGCATCGTCATCGAGGTGAACCAAACCGGAACGGCGCTGACGGCCACCTACAAGGAGATTCCCGCGAACAACCGCTACGGCATCCGTCCCGGTTTCGACTTCTTCAACGCCACGATTTCCGGCACAGGCAGCATGACCGTGCGAAAAGGGGATGTGACAAAGGGAAAACCCGTCGAAAAGACTCAGTCGCCGTTTCGATTCACACTGGAGGACGAAGGGCGGCGTCTTGTCTGTGAAATGCAGAGCGAGGAGATCCGCGAGACGGAAAGGAAGTTTCAGCTCGTTCGCCAGCAGGCAGTCAAAAACCTGCGGCTGTTTGTCCGGACACCCGGGGGCTATGAGCCTGCCACCACGGTGATTGAAAACATGCCGATGGTAGTTGTCGTTGAAATGGGAGGGGATACACGCCGCCCGACTGAAGTGACTCTCAGCTCCGGTTCGCAGTCCCTCACGCTTGCCGCCAGACCCGGCGATGAAGACAAGCCTGAGGAGGGACTTCCGCCGGGGTTCCTGATGACGCGGGCTTTCATGCCGACTTTTGGAATGGCGCTGGGGGTGGCCGGCGCTTCGCCAACGGCAGAGGAGGCGCCGCCGGCGGGCCGGGAAGCCACGGCGGATGACTGGAAACAGATAGTTGGCACGTGGCGGACGCTCTACAAGGATGGCGTGCTCGGCAACATCTCCGGCTGGGCTGAAGTGGTCGAGGACGGTAGTCTGAGTCTGTCCTATCTGCCGCCGGATGGGGGAGATGCCGCATCTTTGCAGCTTCGGTCTGCACGCGTGCTGGGTGAAGTGACCGCCGCCCCGCCCGAGGGAAAGGCGGAGCAGACGCCGCCACCGGCAAGCGTGAAGCTGCCAAAACTCCAGCTTGAATTCGAAGGGCAGGGAGTCGTTTCGCCGAAAATCTCGGCACTGAGTGCAGACGATCTGGTGAAGTTCACCCTGGATGCCGAAAAGCCGGACCCCGTCACGCTGAAGGCCGGTGATGTGGATGCCAGTCTGCAGGTCACGCGCAGCAAGTCGGCAGACCGGCAAAAAGTCACGCTGGAACTCGTGGAGATTGAGCCCAATGGCGTGTTGATTTGGGAATGGCACTACGAGGCTGACCGCGCTACGCAGCGCGATGCCGAAGGTTTCGGGCGTGTCGGGCTCATGCAGCCCGGTGAAGTGGAAACCTCCACTGGCAGGATGGCGGGACGCGAGGCTTGGGCAAGAAATGCGCCCAGGATCATCACCGCCTACTGCACTGACGACCAACTGGGTCTCGATCCTGACAACACTTGGGAGGGGCGTCCGCTGCCGAAGTATCGCGTCGGGGACAAAACGCTGGTGAGTCGGCCGACTGCGAAGCCGGATGACGCCTTTTGGATGTGGAAGCTGTATAAGAAATGGACGTCTTCCTCGAAGCCGGTGAAGGAGGAGGCCAAGGAGATGAAGCTGGCTGCCAGTGAAGACTCAGACCGCACGATCTTCATCGTTGGTACCGACCTGCCTCCTGGAAGTGGCGATTCACTGCGTCTCGAAGCTGAAGGCGGCGTGGTCACGGAGTATCGCATTCTGGCTCGGGGAAAAAATGGGCAGACGGACGATGCCCGCCTCAAGACCGAGTGGGCCCATTACGAATCCAGTCTCCAGGCCGCTGCGGACCGGGCGGCACCGCAGGGAGTGCCAGCCGCGCCGAACAAGCCTGAAAAGGACGCGGAGGGTGTGCTGGCGCGTGCCACCATCAAAGCGCGCGCCACGCCGGGACCCCAGAACTTTGCACTGAACGGTGCCAAGGGTAGCTGGAAACTGCTTTACGGAGACGCCACCGGCCGCTTCATGATTTCCCGAACCCTCGCGAAAAGCCAGGCTGCCGAAGACGGTGCCGCCGCAGAGCGGGGGGAGCAGGAATCTGCGCCCGTTTTTTTCGTTCCTGAAACAATCCACCTCAGCGTTCAGGTTGAGACAGCGCTGGAGGACATTAGGGAGATTCCCGCTGTTCTCGCGATTCAGAGTTCGGGAGAAGATCCGGACGCGAAGCCGGAGACGAAACCGGAAATGAGAGAGATCACTCTCAAGCCCGATCCGAACGATCCTCTCACCTACCTTTCACCGCCCATCGAACTCGTGAGGGAAGGGGACTACGAGCGGTTCAAGGATCAGCCGGGTGTTCTTGTCCTTGCCGTCAAAGGCGGGGATACCCTGGTTGCGATGCCCGCCAACGACACGGGCTATTATTTGCAGCCTGGCCTGGCGAAGGCCACCATCGAGACCACGCCGGACAATCTCAGCGCCCTTTGGAAAGCCGCCTTAAAACAGGCTGCCGACCTCGCGGGTCAGCCGATCGAAGACTGGGATGAGGTAGCCCGCGGCACCACTACCACCGCCTCGAATTTCATCATCACGGACTTTTTGTTTCAAGCGGGCACCTTCTTTAACCGGAATGTCCGCTATGCCATGAACGAAGTTTCAAAGGCGTCAGGCGGGTTGGAAATCCCGATGAACACCTGGATCGACCAGACAGCACGGAGAAATCCAGCGGTTCGCTCCACGCCCATCAGCATCGGTGACCATGCCGCCATGCTTCTGCTGCGGAAAGAGTTCATCAAACTGATGTATGAGCAGCATGCCAACTGGCAGCGCAACCAGGCGCCGGCGGCCATGCGTGCCATTTTTGAAACGCAGAAGGCGGCCATCGGTGCGCGTCAGTCCCCGCTCTCCTATGTGCGGGTTCCCATCAAGAAACTCCAGGGCTACCGCGAGATCTCCCCGTCCACCCTGCAGGCGATCTCGCTTTTTTTCCGCGAGGATGAGGAGCCTCTGCTGCACATGCTGTTCAGCGGCGAGTCCGTCTCCGGCAAGTTGCGAGTGGATAAATTCTCGGAGGATTTTGAACTCGTTCAATGGGAGGCCTTCAAGCTGGCCTATGCAGGTTGGGGCGCACTCATGCGCCGTGCCATCCATGACGCGAGCTTCATCGACGATGGCGATGTGCATGGCCTGCTGAAACTCACCGGCATGAGCTTTGAGCCTGTGGTTGAACGGTTGAAACCGAAGCTCATGAAACTGGATGTGGATGCCAAGGCTCGCCGCTCACGCTGGGTGCCGGACCGCGTGGCGAGGGCGTATGTCACCAGCCTCGGCGTGCTGGGCGCTGCCGTTCGTGCCCAGAAGGAAGTTTCAGAAGCCGACACCCGGGTGATCCAGGCCACTGCGGCCCTGGCCAGCGTCGCCCTCGGAAATGTCAGCGGTGTCTGGGCGGCGGCGGCGGCAGTCGGTCTGAGCGCTGCGGATGCCGCCTACGCCGTCTATCAGGATGGTTTCCTCAATTCCGCACGCAGGGACGAACTTCAGTTCGAAATTGGTGCAGGTGCCGTCCTCGGTGCGGAGCGGGCGGGTGCAGCTGAAGGGAAGATCCTTTCAACGCTAGAGCAGTCGCTTTCCATCGGGGGCTCGCTGGTCGGTCTTGGTGCGGATGGGGCGGTTTTCAAGAACCTGAAAAACGCCCGCGTGCTCTCCCAGGCGGAACTTCTCCAACGGGCCGATGACATCCTCAAGAACGTTGATGTGGCGGATCCCGCCGCCCTTCGCAAGCTCACTAGCTCCCTCAGCAAAGACCAAGCCGCCATTCTGCTAAGCGCCGCCGAGGCTGCTGAAGCCGCCGCCGAAGCCGGTCGACCCACAGACCTTTTCCAGAAACTCCTTGATGCCAGTCTCGACAAAAACGATCTTCTCGAGAAGCTGGTCGAAGGCACGAACCTCGCCGGCATCTCCAAGAAGCTTGAGAAAGTCGCCGAGTCTCCAGTGCTGGACGTGGATCGCAAGGTTCTGCAGGAAACCGGAAAGACCATCGATGGCCTCATTGCGGAAACCAAGGCCAAAATCAGCAAGCTTGGTGATGTCGCCGAGGGGACGCCCGAGTACAAGCAACTGGACCTTCTGAGAGGCGAGCTGGACGCCCGCAAACAGCACAAAATCATCGTGGACGCCATGGAGCAGCCGGTCGTTCAGGTGCCGAAGGATGTCGCGAAACTGCTGACAGGGGAGGCGGCCAACTTCAACAAGGCAACGCTCGACGATGCCGTCGAATTGCTCGGCGGTGGCAGGCGGTTCGATGGTGGGAATCTTGAAAAGGTGAATCTCACCGCCGCAGGTTCGCGGGTGGACGACCTCATCGAGCAGACAAGGACACGCATCGCGGGCCTCGCACCCGATTCAGCTGAGATCAAGATGGCGACTCGCCAGTTGGAGGAACTGGAGACCACGCGTGAAAGCATCCGCGCTCTGGACAAGTCGGTCGGCGACGCTGCAACCACACGGATCTCCCAACGCGACCTCGACCTTTTGAATGGCAGACGCAGTTTTGACGAACTTGATGCGGCGCAGACTCACCAACTGATCCTGACCAAGGATAGATTGTGGAAGAATTTCGTGGACTACTCCAAGGGGCCTGCAGAACAGCAGTTGCTGATTCACAAGGTTGCCACTCATCGCCGGAACTTATCCCATGGCATCGCAGACGAAGTCATAGCCGATATCGAAAAGGTCACCGGCAAGAAAGGGCTTGTGCGTAATGCTTTCGGTTCGGCAAATCTCAGCAGTGACTACGATGTCGCATTCAAGGGACCGGGTGCGGAACTGGCCGTGCAGGAATACAACAGACGTTTCAGGACCGTGTGGGGTCTGGAGAGCGGCGCGGTTCTGGACAACAACTTCTACACGGACCCGGTTTACAATACGTTCCGCTTCCTGCGGTCGGAGAGCGGACGCCGCGTAACGCCCGCAGTCCTCGATTCCGCCAGGCAGTTTTTCTTCCAGCAAATGGCCAACGCAAAGTATCGGACGGACGGGCAGTTTGAAGTTCTACGGAAGAGCCTCCTCAGCAGCCTGCCACCGGAGGCCGGCAAGTTTTTCAGCGACCTCATGGATCAGGCCCAGGGGGCGAAGAAGCTCGCACAACAGAGCATCAGCGAGAGGCTGAAGACGATGAAAAAATGGCTTCCGCCTCCTGGCGGAGAGGCCTCGAAGGCAGTTCCGAGCGGACTGGAACTCGCCAGTGAGGCTGACGTCCTAAGGGCCACGAACGATCTGTATGGCGACGTGCTTTCCAGCATTCACGGCTACCGCGATTTCGTGGATGATCTCGACGAGGTTTTGAACGGCCTTGAAAGCGGTGCCGCAGGTGCAAAGGGCCTTTTGGAAAGTCGCCTGCCCGCAAAGCTAAGGAACACCGGGATGTCCAAAACCCTCGGAGACATCCAAAAACTGCTCGACGACCCCGCCACCCGCAAGGCGGGGCTGGATGCGCTGGAGAAACTGCGGGACCGCACCGTGCTGAACATGCGCAATGAGCAGGGTTTGGCGCTGTACTACGCTTCAGAGGCCTACCAGTCCGGTGATACCATAAAGCATGTGGTGACGGAGATCCAAAAAAACGGCCTCAAGTTTGACCCTGAAGGGGCTCTTCTGGGGCAGCGTGCTTCCACCGCCGACATCTCCGTCGCAGGCTACATCAACTCCTACTACGAGAACGGGGCCAACCTGATCAAGGAGCTCAACGCGAAACACGTTCTCGACGAGTCCACGGGTGCACTCAAATCCGGACTTAAGCCCGACTATCTTGAGAAGGCGGCGGTCAAGACAGGCAAGTACTTCGTGCGCCAGCTTGATGCAGCCCATGCCGCAGGTGCGGACCTGAAGGAATTGACGGACGCCCCCGCGCTGCTTCACGCCACGCTGGAACTCGACGCTGCACGTGATTCTGCCGCCCGCTTCAACGATGTCCTCAAGAAATACGGCTGGACCCATGAGGAGTACATTCGCCGTGCGCTGGAAGCCCAGCGGACGCTGGACTCACAGGTGGTCACCCGGTCGGGCCTCGTTGGCATCGCCGCAGAAGTGGGACGCGCCGCAGATGGCATTCCTCCCTGGGAGCGGCAGGTGGCGCTGCTCGGCATTGACGCCATCGAAGCAGCGGAACGCAACTCGGGTGCCATCAGGGCTGCGGGAGCATCCGTGAAAGATGCGGTTGATGCTTACAACGCATTCTTCGAAAATACCACGGGCGGAGTTCCCGGCACGATGCGGGTGAAGCGTGAATTTCAGACTGCGCTGCAAGGTGCGCACGCCTCGGGACTCCGAAGTCCCGAGATCGATCAGATTCTTTCCGGGCTTCCCTCCGGGGTGCCGCCTGCACAATGGGCGGATGCTGCCTCTGCGGCTTTGCAACAGGCGTCCCTGCAGCGTCTTTCATCCTCACCGGTGCCTTCCACCCAGCCATCCGGTCTTTCAGCCGGAGCACGGCGCCTTCTCGGACTGTCGCCAGCTCCCGCCCCGGGTGCGAGTCCGGTGAATGTCTCCGACCTGCTGCGGGGCACCGGAGGCCGTGTCACGACGCTGGGAAGCGCCCCTCCCGCAGATGTTTTGCGCAGTCATCTGGCGGGTGGTCGGGCGGTGCTCACCCTGATGGACACTCCTGCCTCCAACTCACGGCAATGGGTGCGTCTGCTTGGTATCGATAACTCGGCTGTCCGGGTCTCCGATCCCAATACCGGAGAGCCTGTGAGGGTCCCACGGGCAGTGTTCGACAAGACGACCCGGCCACAGTCGCCGGTCCTCCTTGTGGATCCATGGAGGAACACGGACGGCAGCGTTCGCTCTTCGCGCGCGGGCGTGCCTGTTGTTCCCGCCGATCTGGACGATGTGCTGCCTGCCGTGGGTCGATGAAGTGGGGTGTGAATCAGTCGCCTGCGGCTTTTTCGCTACGTCGGGCCAGTTCCAGATCCAGGTTCGTCAGGCCACCGGTGCTGTGGGTTGTCAGTCGAACTTGGACCCGTCTCCAGCCTATGCGCAGGTCGGGATGGTGGTTCATGGCCTCCGCCTCGACTGCCAGGCGGCGGACGAACTCGATGCCGTCGAGGTAGGCGGGGAAGCGATACTCCTTGGCCAGTTCATTGCCTTCAACGGTCCAGCCCGGCAGAGTTCCGAGGGCTTCATTGACGGCGGCTTCCGTGAGACGTTCCGGTTTCATGATGGCAGCTTCGTTCGGGCCGGGAACGGCGCAAGCATCTCAATTGCATTCCATCCCGCGAGGCGCTAAATACCGCTCCCCCTGCCCACGCCCTCTGAATGTCCATCGCCAATACCCGTAACTTCTCCATCATCGCCCACATTGACCACGGGAAGACCACGCTCTCCGATCGCCTGCTGGAGTTCACCCACACCATCACGGTGCGCCAGCAGCAGGATCAGCTCCTCGATGCGATGGATTTGGAGCGTGAGCGCGGGATCACCATCAAGTCGCATCCGGTCTGCATGAACTACAAGGCCCGCAACGGCCAGACCTACAAGCTCAACCTGCTCGACACGCCCGGACACGTCGATTTCAGCTACGAGGTCAGCCGCTCGCTGGCTGCTTGTGAAGGAGCGCTGCTTCTGATCGATGCCTCGCAGGGCGTGGAGGCGCAGACGGTCGCGAATCTGAACCTGGCGATGCAGCAGAACCTGCACGTGATTCCGGTCATCAACAAAGTCGACCTTCCGAGCGCCGATGTGGAAAAGTGCAAGCGCCAGCTCGAAGACATCCTGCAACTGCCCGCCGACGAAGCCGTTCCCGCCAGCGCGAAGATGGGCATCGGCATCGAGGACATTCTGGAAGCCGTCGTTGCCTACATCCCGCCGCCGACGGACATCGGAGACGGCTATTTGCGGGCTTCCGTTTTTGATTCCGTCTTTGACCCCTACCGCGGTGTGGTCAGCTACGTGCGCGTGGTCAGCGGCACCATCATGCGTGGTCAGAAGGTGCGCATGATGTCCACAGGACTCGACTATGAAATCAAGGACGTGGGCATCTTCCGTCCGAAGATGACCGCCTGCGACAAGCTTGAGGCAGGAGACGTCGGCTATCTCATCGCCAACGTGAAGACCACCGCCGACGTGAAGATCGGCGACACGCTCACGGAAACCAAGAAACCCGCGCCCGCCCCCCTGCCGGGCTTCAAGGAGATTCATCCGCTCGTCTTCAGCGGCATCTATCCCGTCAGCACGGACGATTTCGAAGCGCTGAAGCTCGCCGTCGGCAAGCTGCAGATCAACGACGCCGCCTTCACCTTCATGAGTGAAAGTTCTGCCGCGCTCGGCTTCGGATTCCGCTGCGGTTTCCTCGGCCTGCTTCACATGGAAATCGTCCAGGAGCGCCTGCGCCGTGAGTTCAACATGGACGTCATCTCGACGTATCCCTCCGTGATTTACCAGGTTCGCAAAACCGACGGCACGGAGATGGAAGTGGACAATCCCTGCTTTCTCCCCAGCGCCCAGCAGATCGACGAAATCCGCGAGCCTATGGTTAAGGTCAACATCATGATCCCGAACGACAACATCGGCGACATGATGCAGCTCGTGATGGACAAGCGCGGCCAGGTCAACAACACCGAGACGCTCGACGACCGCCGCGTGCTGCTGCACACGGTGATGCCGCTCAACGAGATCCTCGTGGACTTCAACGACAAGCTGAAGTCCATCACCCGCGGCTACGGCAGCATGGATTACGAGCATGCCGGCTACCAGCCCGCTGAACTGGTGAAGATGGACATCCTCATCGCCGGCGATCCCGTGGACGCTTTCTCCTGCATCGTTCATCGCGCCAAGGCGGAAAGCCGCGGACGCCAGCTCTGCACGAAGCTCAAAGAGGTCATCCCCCAGCAGCTTTTCGTCGTCGCTATTCAGGCCGCCATCGGTGGCAAGATCATCGCCCGCGAATCCATCAGCGCCCTGCGCAAGGACGTGACCGCCAAGTGCTACGGCGGGGACATCAGCCGCAAGCGCAAGCTGCTCGACAAGCAGAAGGAGGGTAAAAAGAAGATGAAGGCCATCGGCAAGGTGAACATCCCTCAGGAGGCCTTCATCGAGGTGCTCAAGACCAACTGACCGAACGCCTACCGCCCATGCCCGAAACGATTCACAGTCTCCTCCATTCCGAATCCCCCCGGGCCGACATCACCGCCCGCGGCTGGGTGCGCACGAAGCGCGAGTCGAAGGCCTGCGCCTTTCTCGAAATCACCGACGGCTCCTGCTTCAAAGGCCTGCAGGTCGTCGTCGATGCGGCGCTGCCGAGCGCCGATCTGCTGCCGCGCATTCTCACCGGCGCGTCCGTCGAGATCACCGGTGATCTCGTCGCTTCGCCCGCCGCAGGACAGAAATGGGAAGTGCAGGCGAAGGAGGTGAAACTCCTCGGCGAGGCCGACGGCAGCTACCCCCTGCAGAAGAAGGGTCACACGCCGGAGTTCCTCCGCACCATCGCGCATCTCCGTCCGCGCACGAATCTGTTCGGCAGCGTCTTTCGTGTGCGCAGCCGCATGTCCTTTGCGATCCACCGCTTCTTCCAGGAGCGCGGCTTCTTCCACGTCCACACGCCGATCATCACCAGCAGCGACTGCGAAGGGGCGGGGGAAATGTTTCAAGTCACCACACTGAAGCCCAACACGCCGGCGAAACCGGAGCAGGACTTCTTCGGGCGTCCGACTTACCTCACCGTGAGCGGCCAGCTTCAGGGGGAGGCCTTCGCCTGCGCCCTCGGCAACATTTACACCTTCGGCCCCACCTTTCGCGCCGAGAACAGCAACACCACGCGTCACGCCGCCGAGTTCTGGATGATCGAGCCGGAGATGGCGTTCTACGATCTCACCGACGACATGACGCTGGCCGAGGAGAACGTGCGCTACCTTGTGCAGGCCATGTTTGACGAATGCCCCGACGAACTCGAGTTCTTCAACAAGTTCATCGACAAGGGGCTCATCGCCCGCCTGCAGCAGACGCTCGCCAAGCCCTTCGAACGCATCAGCTACACCGATGCGGTGGACATTCTGCTCAAGTCCGGCCGCAGCTTCGAGAATCCCGTTGTCTGGGAGGAGGGTCTGCAGACCGAGCACGAACGCTACCTTGCCGAAGAGCACGTCAAAGGTCCCGTGACCATTTTCAATTACCCGAAGGATATCAAACCCTTCTACATGCGCCAAAATGACGACGGCAAGACCGCTGCTGCCATGGACTTGCTCGTTCCCGGCATCGGCGAAATCGTCGGCGGCAGCCAGCGTGAGGAGCGTCTCGACGTGCTCGAAGGCCTGATGTCGAAGCAGGGACTCGATCCCGCCAACTACGCCTGGTACGCCGACCTACGCCGCTACGGCAGCGTTCCCCATGCCGGCTACGGGCTCGGATTCGAACGCCTGCTCATGTTTGTCACAGGCGTGCCCAATATCCGCGATGTCATTCCCTTTGCCCGCACACCCGGGCATGCCGACTATTGACCATGGTTTTCCGTCCGTCGTTCGCCGTTCGCCGCTGGTGGCTGGTACTCTTAGCCCTTTGTGGCTGGCCCTTTGCCGCGCATGCCCAGACCGGTCTTAAAATTCAGCTCGTTTCCGAGCAGACCGCCGTTGTTCCCGGCAAGCCTTTCACCGTCGGCTTGTGGATCGATCACGATCGCGGCTACCACACCTACTGGCGTTTTCCCGGCATCGTTGGTGTGCCCACGCAGATCCAATGGAAACTGCCTGAGGGCTGGAAGGCCGGGGAACTCGTCTATCCGGAGCCGGAACGCACACTCATGTTCAAGATCAAGGCGCAGGGCTTTGATCGCGACGTCATGCTGCGCACCCAGGTTACCCCGCCGGAGAATTTGAAAGTTGGCGACACCGTGACCCTCAAAGGGACTGCCTCGTGGATGTGCTGCGGTCGCACCTGTCATCCCGGCTCGATGGAACTCAGTCTCACGCTGCCCGTCGCGCAAACCGCCGAACTCGAGCCGAAGACGCACAAGCTCATCGAAGCCGAGCGCGCTCGTCGGGAGCGTAGTAGCGACGCATGGATAGCAGAGGCCAGCGAGAAAGGGGAGAGCATCACCCTCATCCTCCGACCCACCGTCGGCGCCCGAATCAGCAGGAGTCAGCATGAAGCGGACGACATCATCGTCTTCACGGAGGACGGCTGGTTTGACAGTGACAAACCGCAAACCATCGTCCGCCACAGTGACGGCACGCTCAGCATTACTCTCGTCAAAGCAGAAACCTACCTGGGTGGTGGGACGCCGAAAACCCTGCGCGCCATCGTGCGCAACGAGCACGGCTGGCTGTTGGACGGTCAGCTTCGCTGCCTGAAGATCGAGCCTCGAATCGTGCGCTGAAGGAGGCGGGAAAGCGCCTCCTTCATGCTGATTCCAGCGCGAAATGGCCCGGGTGCCGAACTCGCCTTGCCGAAGGCCTTTTCTCATGTCGGCTTTTCTGACTTGCGGCCCCCTTTGATGCCCTGATAATGGCCGCCCTTTCCGCCTCCCTTTCAGCGCAGGATCCTCATGAGCAAATCCAACCCGAAGCCCGACGAACCCTCCTTTGAGGACGCGATGCAGCGCCTCGACGACATCGTGGCGGGCATGGAAGACAGCCAACTGTCGCTGGAGGAAATGATCTCCAGCTACGAGGAGGGGGTGAGACTCCTCAAGCTTTGCCGCCAGCGCATCGACGGTGCCCGCCGCCGGGTGGAACTGATCAGCACCGATCTGGAAGGCGGGAAAGCCGAGCTTTCACCCTTCGAAGCTGACGTCGAAGACACGGACGGGGAGGACACGCGAAAGACCACGCCCCGCCGTCGCAAATCCAACGCCGCCGAGGGTGGCGAAATACGTCTTTTCTAACCCTGTGGACACCGAACTGCCTGCCATCAACTCGCCCGCCGATCTCAAAGCCCTGCCGCTGGAGAAACTGCCCGATCTCGCGGAGAAGATCCGCCAAACACTCATCGAGACGCTCAGCCAGACTGGTGGTCACTTGGGACCGAACCTTGGCGTGGTGGAACTGACCCTGGCCCTCCATCGCGTTTTCAATACACCGAAGGACCGTTTTGTCTTCGATGTCGCCCACCAGGGCTACGTGCACAAAATGCTCACCGGGCGCTGGGACCGCATCCACACCATCCGGCAGCACGACGGACTCAACGGCTTCCTGCTGCGCACCGAGAGCGAGCATGACTGCTACGGCGCGGGGCATGCTGGCACCGCCCTCTCAGCAGCCCTCGGCATGGCCACGGCGCGCGATCTTTCCGGTGGTGACGAACATGTCGTCTGCGTCGCTGGGGACGCCGCCTTCACCTGCGGCCCTGTTTTTGAGGCGATGAACAACATCGCAGCGCACACCGAGCGGCTGATCGTCGTCCTCAATGACAACGAATGGTCCATCGACAAGAACGTGGGTGCGATCGCGAAGTACCTGAACGCGATCGCCACGAACCCGGGCTATGCCACTCTGCATCAGAAGGCGGCCAAGTTTGTTGAGTTTGTCCTGGGGGAAAACGCCCGGCGCTTTGCGGAAAAGGTCGAGGGGAAAGCCAAGAACATCATTCTTCCGCAGAGCCAGACGCCCACGAACCGCAGCGTGCTCTTTGACGAGTTTGGCATTCGCTACTACGGCCCCATCGACGGCCATGACATTCCGCTGCTCATTCAGACCTTTGAGTTTCTCAAGACGCAGAATGAGCCGGTCATTCTCCACATCATCACGGAGAAGGGGCGCGGCTACAAGCCGGCCCTGGAGGACCCGCTCAAGTTCCACGGGCTCGGCAAATACAATGTCGAGACCGGGGAGACGGCCTCCAGCGACAAGCCCACCTACTCGCAGGTCTTCGGTCGTGCCGTCACGGATTTCGCCAAGGCGGACGAGAAGATCGTTGCCATCACGGGCGCCATGCCCGGAGGCACAGGACTGAGCGTCTTCAAAAAGGAGATTCCGGAGCGCTACTTTGACGTCGGCATCGCCGAGGAGCATGCGGCTCTCTTTGCCTGCGGTCTCGCCACTCGCGGCATCAAGCCTTTCCTGACCATCTATTCCACCTTCATGCAGCGTGCGTTCGACATGATCGTGCACGACATGGCCATTCAAAACCTGCCGGTTCGCATGTGCATGGACCGCGGCGGGCTGAGTGGTGACGACGGCCCCACGCATCACGGCCTCTTTGACATCGCCTATCTTCGCGGCGTGCCCGGCATCGTTCACATGCAGCCGCGCAACGAGGACGAGTTTGTGGACATGCTTTGGACCATGGCGAATTACGAAAAGGGTCCCATCGCCATCCGCTATCCGCGCGGCAACGGGCCGGGCATCCTGCCGAAGGAGAAGCCCGTTCTTCTCGAGATCGGCAAGGCCGAAGTCGTCGCCGACGGCGATGACGTGACCCTGATCGCGCTGGGGGATATGTTCCCGGTCGCTGAAGCCGCGAAGAAAGAACTCGAATCCAAAGGCCTCTCCGTGGCGCTCATCAATCCGCGCTGGATCAAGCCTCTCGACACCGGCTGCATCGAATCCTTCGCCAAGAAAGCCAAGGTGGTCTGCACCCTGGAAGATCACGTCCTTCGCAACGGCTTTGGTTGCGGCGTGATCGAGCATCTTAGTGATGCCGGTATCAAGACGACCGTGGTTCGCGTTGGCTGGCCCGATGAGTTCGTTGAACACGGCAGCGTCCCGATTCTCCGCAAGAAGCATGGACTCACGGTGGAAGGCTGTGTGGGTAAAGTGCTGACGGCTCTGGGCATGTCCTGAGCCTCAGGCAGACCTCTTAGCCGTCATCTTTTGAGAAGAACAGGGCCGCTTGGCTAAATCACTCTTCTTCGTCCGTCGCCTTGCCGCCAGGAATGATGCCGCGCTTGGTGGTGGCGACGAAATCGGTGAAGGTGGCCGCTTCGGGTGTGAGTTCTCCGGCTCGCAGTTCCTCCACTGCCTGGGCGTTGTTCAAGCCGCTGCGGTAGACTTTGCGGAACGCTCCGCGCAGCGAACGAATCTGCTCGCGGGTGAAGCCTGCACGCTGCAGGCCGACGATGTTCAAGCCACGCGCACGGGCCGGATTGCCGTCAGCGGTGCAGTAGGGCGGAATGTCCTGCGTGACCTTGGCGCAACCGCCGGTGATCGAACGCGTGCCGATGCGGCAGAACTGATGAACGGCGGTGAGCCTGCCGATGATCACGTGATCTTCCACGATCACGTGTCCGCCATTAGTGCCGTTGTTGGAAAAGATGACGTGGTTCCCCCACGATGCAGTCGCTGTGCGCGATGTGCACGTAGCTGAGGAAGTTGTTGTGGCTGCCGATGATGGTCTTGTCATTCGGCGAGGTGGTCGATGCACGGAGCAGAACTCGCGGAAGGTGTTGCGCTGTCACCCACTTCGAGCCACGTTGGCTCCTCCTGTATTTCAAATCCTGCGTCTGCTGACCGATGAGCCATAGGCGAAGAATCGGTTGTTCTTACCGATCTTGGGACGGTCCCATGATCGTGACATGATGCTGCAGCCAGCAGCCACTTCCGATCTCGACGTCCGCGCCGATGATGCAGTAGGGACCGATGTGGACATTCGCGCCGATTTTGGCGGTCGAGTCGATGATGGCGGTCGGATGAATCGAGGAGGACATGCGCGTGCAGTCAGTTTTAGCGATCCACCACGCTGAACATGAGTTCCGCCTCGGAGACGACCTGGCCATTCACGATGCAGCTACCGATGCCGCTTGCGATGCTGCGCTTCGCCTTGAGGATTTCGGTCTCGATTGTGAGCGTGTCGCTCTGGAAGCACGGGGCGGTGCCACTTGACGTTGTTGGCGCTTCGCGAAGTAGCCGATCTTGCCCTGGTTTCTGGCATGCGCAGCAGCGGGTCGATGCTCGCTGACCTGGGCCATGTTTTCCGAGTTGCAGCACGCCGGGCATGATGGGATGGCCGGGGAAGCGCCCCTGGAAGAAGGGCTCGTTGATCGTCACGTTCTTGATGCCCAGACACTCTGGTTTCGCCTTCGAAGCCGATGATGCGGTCCACCAGCAGGAAGGGATAGCGATGCGGGAGGATGTTCATCACCTCGTTGATGTCGAGCACCGTCTCGCCGCCGGGAATGTGAACATGTGCCGCACCATGCTGCGCATCTGATTGTATTGCCGCACAACAATGGCGCGGGCGAGTTCGGTGTTCGGCCTGTGGCCGGGACGCACGGCTATGACATGGCCGAGGATGCGTTTGCCGGAAAGCATCAGATCGCCCACGATGTCGAGAATCTTGTGACGCACGAACTCGTCGGCAAGCGCAGGGGTTGCTTGGAAAGCAAGGTGTCACCCTGAATGACGACCGCGGCCTCCAGCGTGCCGCCTTTGATGGAGGCCTTTCTCCATCAGCGGCGCGATGTCCTCGTAATAGACGAAGGTGCGGCGGCGGCGATTTCCTTCGTAGGTTTCTGGATTGATCTCCGTGGTTAGTGCATTGCGTGAAGCGTCCGTTCGGGCCGACGTTCGTGCAGGAGATGCGAAACTTCTTGTCGGGGAACGATCGTGAGGATGGTGCCGTCGCGGGTCTCCTGGTAGATGGGTTCGCGCACTTCGAAAAACTTCCGCGCCTCGCCCTGCTCCTGAAGTCCTGCGGATTTGATCAACTCCACGAACGGCATCGAACTGCCGTCGACGATGGGTGGCTCATTGGCATCCATCTCGATGATCGTTGTCCACGCCCATGCCCGCGAGCGCGGAGATGACGTGCTCGACGGTGTGCACATTGACCCCGCCTTCGGCGATGGTCGTGGCGCGCTCGACTTTCTGCACTTTCTCGACGAGCGCCGGGATGAAGGGCTTGTCCTCCAGATCGATGCGGCGGAATTTGAAGCCGAAGTTTTCCGGGCGCTTGTTTTCGCAGAGTGAGAGTGACCTGGCTCTCCGGTGTGCAGCGAGGTTCCCGTCATGGAGACGGCTTTGGCAAGGGTGTGTTGACGATCAGAGGCGGCCATGGGCGGGGCTGGAAACGCGTTTGTTAGCGTCTCGGCCCCTCAGGGTCAAAGGAAATGCGCCCCGCCATTTCCGTGCAGAACCGTCTACTTCCCGCCAATGCACCACAGGTTCTTGTACTCCACGGATGAAGAGCTGCCCGTCGCTCACGGCGATGGAGCCGATGATCAGCTCGCCCAGCGAATTGGTCGAGATCAGTTCGAAGGTCGGGCTGGCCTTGAAGACAAAGCAGTCGCTGCCCTGATTGGCCGCATAGCATTTGCCGTCGGCGCTGAGAACGAGCGAGGACCAGTTCTGCCCGTGGGGCCCGGACCCTTCAGGCGCTCCTGATAAACCTGCTCGCCCGTCTTGAGGTTTCGACACTCGACCACACCTCCGTCGGTCAGGATGTAATGATGGCCTTCATGAACTCACGCCGCTGCCGATGCGCTGTTGCACGCGTGGCAGGTGCCAGACGCGGTTCTTTTCAGACATCGCCGCCGCCCCCCAGTTTCCCGCGGCCATCGCAGCCGCCGTAGCCGCACATGAAGATTCCCATGTCGTCCGCAAAAAGAGGAGAGTTGTACACCAGCGGGGCTTCAACCACCGCAGGTCCACAGCTCCTTGCCGCTCGTCGGGTCGAAGGCGCAGGCGCGTCCGGGATACGACATCAACAGTTCATCGCGGGAGCCCGATTTGCGCAGCAACGGATCGCTCCAGGAACCGAGCCAGGTCTTGTTGCCCGCCTCACCGCTCGCGCCGCCCGGTTCCTTGTGCTGCCAGAGTGTCTTGCCCGTCTTCTTGTCGAAGCAGTACAGCATCGTGTTCTCGCCCGGGCCGAAGTTCAGAAACACGCGGTCACCCGCCAGCACCGGCGACGTGCCATTGCCCCAGATGTGATGCTGCTTGCCCAGGTCCGTGCGCTTCCACATCTCCTTTCCGTTCATGTCGTAGCAGAAGACTCCTGCCGACGCGAAGAACACCACCACCCGCTCCCCATCAGTCGCTGGCGAGGCCGAGCAGTAGGGGTTCGTCGCATGCGTCAGCTCTGGCTCCTTGTAAATCGTGCCCGCATCCCAAAGCTGCTTCCCGGTCTTCTTGTCAAAACACAGCAGAAGGCGCTTGCCCTCCTTCTCCATCGCCTGCGTCACGAACACCTTGTCTCCCCACACCACCGGCGTCGAGTTCCCGCGCTCAGGCAGCGCCACCTTCCACACCACATTCTCCGTCTGGCTCCACTTCTCTGGTAAATTCGACTCGGAACAGGTGCCATCTCCGTTCGCCCCGCGCCACATCGGCCAGTTGTCGGCGTGAAGTGTCAGCAGAGGACAAACAGCGAGGAGCAGGGAGAGCGTGCGTTTCATGGTTGGACGTCGATTGATCCTACACAAACGCCTCAACTACTCGCCGACTTTGCAATCTGCCCACGATTCACTTACTTCCCGCTCACATCGAAGCAGAACAGCAGCTCCTGATCGCGCAGGAAGAGCTTGCCTCCGCTGACGACCGGGTGGGTCCAGATCTTGCCCTTGGGATTGCGCTGGGTGGTCTGGGGGGTGAGCGTGAAGCGAGCCTTTTCCTTCCATGCTTCGGGTGTGGCTTCGATGAGAGCCACGGTGCCGGAGTTTTCCTCGAGGCAGTAGAACATGCCGTCGGCATAGTGGATGGCGCCCTTGCCGAGTGCTTTCTTCTCCTGCCACTTCACCTCGCCGGTTTTGAAGTCCATGCAGGTCCAGCCACCCTTGTCCGAGTAGCCATAAAGGTGACCCTCGTGCAGAATGACGCCGCCGTGGTGGTTCACCATGTCGGTGTTCGCATAGACCTCCTCCACCGAGTTGCCGGGGCCGATCTTGACGGACTTGCAGCCGACGCCGTAACCGGCAGCGACGAAGACCTGTCCTTGGCTGAAGATGGGCGTGGGAATAACGGCGGTCTTGCCGGGGAACTCGGTGCGCCAGAGCACCTCGCCATTGGAGGCGTTGACGCCGGCGATGCTCTGCATGGTGAGCTGGATGATCTGCTTCGCTCCATTGTGCTCCACGGCGATGGCGGAGGCGTACTGCGCTCCATCCATCCAGTCACCGGACTGCCAGACTTTCATACCCGTATTCTTGTCAAAGGCTGCGAGCGTGCCCTGCGATCCCCCTGGCGTCACCACAACGAGGTCGTTCACGATAAGCGGGCTTTCGCAGTAACCCCAGCCGGGCACCTTGCCGCCGATCTCGGTCATCTCCGCCCGCCACTGCTCCTTGCCGTCCACCGCTTCAAGGCAGACGAGGACGCCCTTGCCGCTGAGGGCGTAAACGCGGCCACCGTCCACGGTGGGGGTGGCGCGAGGACCGTCACCCCAGCCATTGGTGAGCAATGCGCCGGACTCGGCAGCCCATTTTTCTTTCCCGGTCGAGGCGTCGATGGCGATCACATACTCCACCGCATCGCGCGAGCCCATGGTGTAGAGCGTGTCGCCGACGATCGCGAAGCCCGAGTATCCAAGGCCCGCGTCTTCATTGAGCCAGACACGCTTCGGCCCGTTGGCAGGCCAGCTTCTGAGAAGGCCGGTTTCGGTCGAGACATCGGTGCGGTCGGCACCGCGAAACGTGGGCCAGTCGGCGGCGTGGAGCGTGAGGGCGGAGAGGCAGCTGAGGAGAATGGAGCGAGTCATGGTGAGCGCGGATAGTGCGGAGATTACGTCACGGCGGGCTGAAAAATGCAGTGGAAGGTGTGGTTGACCGGAGACGGCGGAATGACTGGTTCACGCCGTGGTTCAGAATCAATCGTCGCCGCTCGCCGCCAGGGCTGCGATGACGTTGATGTCCTCGAGCGTGGTGGTGTCGCCCTTGATGATTTCGCCTGCGGCGATCTGCTTCAAGAGGCGCCGCATGATCTTGCCGGAGCGCGTCTTCGGCAGCGCGGCGGCGAAACGGATTTCGTCCGGTGTGGCGACGGGACCGATGACTTTGCGAACGTGCTTCTTGAGTTCGTCGGCGAGATCGCGGTTTGTCTTGACGCCCTCCTTCACGGTGACGAAGCAGACAACGCCCTGGCCTTTCATCTCGTCCGGACGACCCACCACGGCAGATTCAGCGACGGCAGGATGCGAAACGAGCGCGCTTTCGACCTCAGCGGTGCCAGAGACGATGACCGGCGACGTTGAGCACGTCGTCGATGCGGCCAATGGTAATCGAATGTAGCCGTCCTTGTCGTCGCGCTCCGTCTCAACGAAATACCAGCCTTTGAACTCGCTCCAGTAAGTTTCCTGGAAACGCTTCTTGTCGCCCCAGATGCGCGCGGCATGGAGGGCCAGGGCTTCTTTGATGACGAGTTGCCCTGCTCGTTGGGACCCACCTGCTGCCGAGGTCGTCAACGATGCCGACATCGACGCCGAAGAAGGGCAGCGTGGCGATGCCGGGTTCGTGGCCACAGCGGCACCCGGGATCGGCGTGATCATGTGACCGCCGGTTTCCGTCTGCCACCAGGTGTCAACGATCGGGCATTTGCCGCGGCCTTGTTGTGATACCACATCCAGGCCTCGGGATTGATCGGCTCGCCCACAGTGCCCAGGAGGCGCAGGCTGCTGAGATCATGCTTCTTGAGCCATTCGTCGCCCCATTTCATGTAGGCGCGGATCGCCGTCGGCGCGGTGTAAAACACCGTCACTGCGTACTGTTGATCCGCCGAAGCGGTCGTTTTCCGGCCAGTTCGGTGCGCCTTCGCGTGGGGACAATCGCTCCGAGGGCCAGCGGACCATAGACCATGTAGGTGTGGCCGGTGACCCAGCCCACATCGGCGGTGCACCAGTACACATCGTCGTCGCGCAAATCGAAGACGTATTTGCAGGTCATCTGCGCATGCAGCGATCGCCGCCGGTGCTGTGCAGGATGCCCTTCCGGTTTGCCGGTGCCTGCGCTGGTGTAGAGAATGAAAAGCGGGGACTCGGAATCCATCGCGCCACCGCCGGGCAATGAGGCATCGATACATATTCAAGTTCACGATGCCACCACACGTCGCGGCCTTCTTCGATGTGCACGTCCTGACCGGTGCGACGAAACACCACCACGGTCTTCACCGGCGTGTCTTTGGCGAGAGCATCAATCACATTTTTCTTCAGTGGCACCGGCACCCACGACGGTAACCACCGTCTGCGGTGATGATGATGGACGCGCCGCTGTCCAGCACGCGGTCCTTGATCGATTCCGCGCTGAATCCGCCGAAGATCACGCTGTGAACGGCGCCGATGCGGGTGCAGGCCGGCATGGCGAATAACGCCTCAGGAATCATCGGCATGCGATGATGACCCCGGTCGCCCTTCTTCACCTTATGGCGCTTGAGGACGTTGGCAAAGCGGCAGACTTCGCAATTGAAGCTGCTGATAGGTCAGCGCGCTTCTCGCCGGGCTCCCCCTCCCAGATGAGCGCGGCCTTGGTCTTGCAGGGAATCGTGGAGATGGCCCGGAGTCAGGCAGTTTCGCTGACGTTGAGTTTGCCGCCAGGTGAACACTGCGTTTCGGGCACTTCCAGTCAGGCACCTTCTTCGAACGGCTTCGACCACCGAAGTTCCTTGGCTTGCGACCAAAGAACCCGGTCGAATGCTTCAGCGACTCGGCGTGCATGGTCTTTATCTTCAGGGCCCGTTTCTTGATGCAGGCTTGACGAATTCCGGCGCCGGTTGGCGCGCCGCGGTTCCTCGGCGAACGTTTGTTGAACACCGGCGGCTTTGGCGAGGCTTCTTCGCCATGGAGGCTTTCTTGCTCATGGTTGAATGAGTCCGGCGATTGGGGGCCCGATGAACTGGGTAGCTGTCACGCAAGGCGAAGCTGCTCTTCGAGGTCGTTTCAGGCCTTAACCACGCACACGGTTCCCAAGCCCTACGATGGACAATATTCGTGTACCATTCCTGCATCTCTGTCTATTTCTTACCCTTGTATTGCCCGGCGTTTTGCCAGTCGTTCCGTGTTGTCGCCTCCGTTGACGGAGTGCCGATCATCAGTTCCGAGGTGCGGGATACCATCAAGGCCAGGCGGATTACCGGCCTATCGGTATCAATTTCGACCCTGCGCGTCTCAATCAGGAACTGGCCGCTGTCGAGCCTCCACCGTCGGAGTCTTCAATCGACCAGGGAATTCTGCTGGCCGAGGATTCAAAAAAATCAGCGGCGAATCCCAAGTCTCAGTATCGATGACGACATCAACGGCATCATCCGCGAGAGTTTCAAAGGCGATCGTGACATACTGAAGAATCGAGACCCGAACTGGCCAGGCGGGCATCTCCATGAAGAAATTCACGCGAGATACGAGAGAAGATGATCATCATGAACGCCATGCGCGGTCGCCATTCCGGCGAACATCCGCCCGCGCTCCGGAGGTGCAGGACTATTAAAGCAACGCATGTCCTGGACGAATGGCGGGAAGGGGTTCGAATCAAAATCTCGACGATCACAATCCCGAAGTTTTTCCGGTGAGTCCGGGCGCTTCCCTGAAAGCAAAACAACTTGCCCGGAACTCCGGACCAAAATCGTCAGCGCCGACTTCTCGGCGATGGCCAGGGCCTACTCGCAGGACAGCCGGGCGGAAAACGGCGGTGAATGGGACTGGATGGCCAAGACTGACATGATGCCCGCGATTGCGAATGCGGCCATGAGCACGAAACAGGCGGCATTAGCCAGCCTGTCGACATGGAGACGAGCTACATCATCCGTTTCCTGCGATGCCAAAAAACTCAGGACGCCCCACTCCCTTGAAAGCAAGCGTTTGGAAATTGAACGCATGATCAGTCAGGAAAAATCCAAGGCCGCCATCGACAGTTGGATGGAGTCCGTGCGCAAGAAGCACGTGATCAAGAGGAACTGAACCGACCGCTTTTATCATATTGTGATTCAGATCGTTTTTAATGACATCAGTGCATCAGAGCTTTCTCAACTGCCCACGCAGGTGCAGTTCCATCTGCTGGAAGCTCTGAACATACAGCCAGCCGACATCGACGAAGACATCCTCGGCAAACGCTATGGCGTACTCGAACGCGGAGGTAAGAAGCTCTACCGGTGCCGCGCTGACGATCACCGCATATACTTCGCCATCGTCGACGGCAATGTTCGAGTGCATCGTGTGCTGCACAAAAACACACTCACTGACTTCCTCTTCCGCAGCAACCTGCCTGGCGGCGGTGAAGATGAGGCACTGAGCCAGTCGAAAAACTTTTGGCATCTGATCGATGAAGGCGCGAAGACGCTGAAGGTCGCGTGATATGGCGCTCACGCTTGAAGCCCTGATCAGCGATGAAGCCCTGCGTCAGCAGGAGTTTCCGGTCATCAAGGACAGCCTGTTTCTCGGTCACGCCGGCGTGACCATCCTGCCGCGCCGCGTGGCGCGCACGATGAAGGACTATCTGGAGCAGAGCTGCCTGCGCATGCAGGAGTATCCCGAAGCCTGGCGCGCGGTGAATGAAACGCGGGTGGTCGCTGCGCAGCTTATCGGAGCCAAGGCCAGCGAGATCGCCTTGATCGGACCCACCTCAGTTGGGCTGAGTCTGGTGGCGAACGGGCTGCCCTGGCAGGCGGGCGATGAAGTCATCAGCTATCTCGATGATTATCCGGCCAATGTGTATCCGTGGAGCGATCTGGAGCGCCACGGCGTCGTGCTGAAGCGGCTCAAACCCGCAGCGCCCGGCGAGATCACGCCTGAACTTGTCGAAGCCGCGCTGACATCCAAAACGAAGCTCGTCGCACTGGCATCCTGCCACTTCTTGAGCGGTTATCGCATCGAGATCGACCGCATCGGTCGCATGCTGCGTGATCGCGGCGTGTTGTTCTGCCTTGATGCCATTCAAACCGTCGGCGCCTTCGAAACACGCGTCGATCACGTCGACTTCCTCTCCGCCGACTCGCACAAGTGGATGCTCGGTCCGATGAGCGCGGGCATCTTTTATGTGCGTGAAGAACTGCAGGACATGCTGCGCCCCAGCCTGCTCGGCTCCTGGAATGTGCGCAGTCCGAATTTCATCGCGCAGGAGGAGATCGCCTTTGAACGCGGAGGACGTCGCTACGAACCCGGCGCACTGAACATCTCCGGCATCCTTGGCATGAAAGCGGGTATCGACTTGATTCAAGAAGTCGGCCTCGAAGATATCAGCGCCCAGCTTTTAAAACTCAAAGCCCGACTGCATGCCGGTCTGGCTCCGCAGGGTTTCAGCTTCCTCGGCCCCGATCCGCAGAGCATCAATGCGTCAGCCATCACGACTGTGCAGCATGCCACACATTCGCTCGAAGACATCTCGAAGCACCTCGCCGAGCACAACATCGCCACCTCCCTGCGTCACAACCGGGCCGGGCAGCCGCTGCTGCGCTTCAGCCCGCATTTTTACAATACGGAAGCCGAGATGGACCGCGTGGCAGAGTTGGTGGGTGCGGTTGTTTGATGGCATTCTTTTCGGGATTGGCCACGTCCGTTAACTGCCGATTCTGATGTGAATCTGGGATTGACAGACATATGTGTGGCAGCCATTCACGGCGCTGGATGAATCGCGAAGTAAACGGCACAGCAAACTATCGTCCTGACATCGACGGCTTGCGTGCCGTCGCTGTGCTTCCGGTGTTATTCTACCATGCAGGTGTGAGCTTCACTGGGGGGTATGTGGGGGTGGACGTGTTCTTTGTCATTTCAGGCTTCCTGATCACACGACTTTTGGTGCGGGATCTGGAGCGTGGTCGCTTCTCTCTCCTTGAGTTTTGGCACCGGCGTGTGCGGCGCATTTTCCCGGCTCTTTTTGTCATGGTTCTTTTCACCGTGGTTGCTGGAGGTTTTCTTATGATTCCGGCGGACTACAAGGAACTGGGGCAGTCCGTCGTGGCCCAAAGTCTGCTCGTGGCAAATATCTTCTTCTGGGATGACACGGGATACTTCGCTCGTGCGGCGGAGAGCAAGCCGCTGTTACACACTTGGTCGCTAGCCGTGGAAGAGCAATTCTACGTTCTGTTTCCAGTTGTGCTGGCTTGGCTGTCGCGTTCTGGCAAGGCACATGCGAGGCGTCTCCTTGGTATTGCGCTGTTGCTGTCGTTTGCAGCCAGTTTGCCGGGTCCCAGTTGTTTCCCGACCACGGCGTTTTATCTGCTGCCAACTCGTGCGTGGGAACTTTTGCTGGGGGGGATTCTAGTCTTCTTGCCCGAGTTGAAAAAGTCGGCTGCAGCTGTCTTTTGGCCCTGCAAGGACTGTTGATGATTCTTGTGCGTTTTTCTACACTTCGAACACGCCTTTCCCGGGCATCCGCGGAAACGCGTCGCCCTGTTTGGGGGCGGCGCTGTTGATCTGGAGCGGTAACGTTTGTCAGACGTGGGTGCATCGCCTGCTGTGCTTGCGCCCCTTGGTTTTCATCGGTCATTTCATACTCTCTATCTCTGGCACTGGCCGATACTCGTATTCTCACAGAAATTCATCGCCGAAAGCGTCGTCTTCTTTGTTGGATCGCAGATTGGCGTATCTCCTTGTTTAGCCGTTTTGTCATGGCGTTTTGTCGAAGTGCCTTTACGTGAAAAACGATGGCTTTCCGAACGCAGGAGCATGCTGCGCACAAGCATCATTTGCATGGCAACTCTGATCTTATGCGGGGGTATTCTGTCAGCCACCAAGGGGTTGCGGAAGCGGTTGCCCGAGGCTGTTCGCCAACTCACGGAGAATCCCCCCGACATGGACTACAATCCGAACATTGAAGTCAGTCTCAACGACCTTAAGGCTGATCGCGTGCCGATTATTGGAAGCAGTGAGCTTCCAGGGGAACCGACGTTTGTGCTTTGGGGTGACAGCCATGCGATGGCGTTGCATCCCGTGTTGGATGTACTCGGACGCCAGCATCACAAAAAAGGCGCTGTGATCAGTCGGCGGGGTACGGCACCTCTTGTCGGCACTTGGCGTCCTGCCGAAGGACGACAGGCGTTTGAGTTCCACCAAGCCGCTCTTGACTACATTCGGCGGCACCAGGTGCGTACCGTCTTGTTAGTTTCTTTCTGGGCCGTCTATACCGAGGGTGCAGCTTCCGGACACACCGAGTATTCGATAACCGATGACGATAAACTCCCAATGAACGCCGAGGCTTGCCTTGCCGTCCTGGAGCGTGGCATCGTCAGAACCATTGAGGCCCTGCGTGGTTGTGGGGTAAGGCGGATCGGCATTCTACGCCAGGTTCCCCAGCAGCCCATCCATGTGAAGGATGTTCTCACAGCGCGGATGTTGGCCGGGCTGTCCGTCGAACATCTAGGTGCCGAACTGGGGGTTTACGAAAAGAGCCAGCAGCGCTTGGATGTTATCTTTGCAGGTGTTGCTTCCGACGACGTGAGCGTGCTCGACCCGGAAAGTTATTTGTTTGGTCCCGATGGTAGAACAATTCTTGTGCATCGCGGACGCGTCACCTTCGAAGACCAGGGACATCTCTCAGTTGAGGGGGCTTTGCTACTGCGCCCCTTATTCGAGAGCTATTTTACGCCGTAATTGCCATCTGATCACCGCCTCACCACTGCAGGCAGCGTCTTCTCCAGCGCGCTCAGGATGCTCGTATGTGCTGCATCGACTTCAGCGGTGGCGAGGGTTTTGTCGCTGGCGCGGTAAGTGAGGGTCCAGGCGATGGATTTGCGATCGTTGGCCATCTTCCGGCCCGACGGATCGGTGAAGACATCGAAGACCTCGGCGCCGACGAAGAGCGGATGCTTCTGCGCGGCGAAGAAGGCGGCGACCTTGGCATGCGGAAGGTCGGCGGGGACTTCCATGGCGACGTCGCGGGTCATGCCGGGGAAGCGCGGGAGTTCCTCGAACTTCGTCGGACCGGTGCTGCCCTGCCGCAGGGCGCTGAGGAGCAGTTCGGCGACGTAAACTGGATGACGGGCGTCGATGTCACGAGAGCGAGCAGGGTGGAGCTGTGCAATCCAGCCGAGCACGCGATTGCCGGCGCGAAGCTCGCTGGTGAGAAGGAAGTTCGCGGTGTTTTCCTTGGCAGGGCGCACTTCAAACGGCGTGCGCGTCAGGTTTTGAATCTGACCGACGAGTTCGTGAATGTCGGCGGCCTGCGGCTCGCGCGCGTGCCAACTCGACGGCGAGACGGGTCCGCTGAGCAGGATGGCGAGACGTTCTTCCTCGCGGCTGCCGCCTTTCGGCAATTGAAGGAACACGCGGTAGAGTTCGAAGAAACGCGAGGCGGTCTGGAAATCCCTGACGAATGTTCAACGCAGCGGTGGCGATGAGGCCGGGAACGTGCTCGGACGCAGCGTGGTATGGTCGCTGCTGAGCGGGTTTGACAGCGACAGGTTCGGCGGTGTTGGGATTGTCGGCGAGTTGCGTGGTGGAGATGAGGCGCAGAGTTTGCGCTTCGAAGAAGCCGCGGCTGGCCAACGATTGGCGCAGGTTCATCGCGAAGTCATAAGCGCGGTCGGCGGCCTCCACGGGCGGAAAGCGACGGCGGTCTGGCGCGACGGAACGCGATCAGGTAAGCCGACGCGTGCGACTTCCTCGATGAGATCGACAGACGCTGGAGATCGAGGCGGTAGCTGAGATCGACCCGCTGGCTCTCGCTTCGATAGCGGACTTCTTGGTGAGGCCAAGCTTTCGAGGATGGCATGGAATTCGTCACCGGTGATGTCAGGCGTGCCGAGGAGCTTGCGAGCACGATCTTCATCGAGCGTGACTTCACCGACGAGCGTCGGAGCTTCGCCAGCCGCTAGGATGACGTCTTCGGCGGTGCCGCCGGCGATGGAGAGAATCAGTTTGGTAGCGAGTTCGGATGCGCCGGCAACCTGCTGCGGATCGATGCCGCGTTCGAAGCGGTAGCTGCTGTCGCTGCTGAGCCCAAGGCGACGCGAGGTGCGGCGGATGCCGCTGGGGGCGAAGTAGGCGCTTTCGAGCAGCACGTTGACCGTGGTGTCGGTGACACCGGTTTCTTCACCACCCATGACGCCTGCGATGGCGACGGGGCGCTGGCTGTCGGCGATGACGAGGTCGTCTGTTTGCAGCGAGTAGGTCTGACCGTCGAGCGCGAGGAACTTTTCTCCTTCGGCGGCCATGCGTACGACGATGCCGCCGTTGAGCTGGTCGAGATCGAAGGCGTGCAACGGCTGCCCCATTTCCATCAACACGAAGTTCGTGATGTCCACGATGCTGTTGATCGGACGCAGGCCGATGCTTTCGAGACAACGACGCAGCCACTCGGGGCTGGGGCCGACTTTGACGCCTTTGATCAAGCGTGCCGTGTAAAGCGGGCAGGCTTCGGCGGCCTGAATGGCGATTTGATCCTCAGCCGCTTTTTTGGACTTTGTGTTCGTCTTCGCGTGATCGCGTTCGCTCTTGAGCGGAAAACCGGTGAGCGCGGCGAGTTCGCGTGCGAGCCCGAGATGACTGAGCAGGTCGGGGCGGTTCGGCGTGATCTCGAGATCGAAGAGCACATCGGCGGGATTGAGCTGGTTGAACGGCGTCCCGACGGGTGAGTCGGGCGACATGATGAGAAGACCGCTGTGATCCTCGCCCTGGCCGAGTTCCTTGCCGCTGCACATCATGCCGAGCGAATCGACGCCGCGCAGTTTGCCTTCCTTGATCGTGAAACCGCCGGTCAGCACAGCACCCGGCAATGCCAGCGGCACCTTGTCACCTGCTTTGAAGTTCTTCGCACCGCAGACGATCTGGCGCGGTGTGCCGCTGCCGTCATCGACCTGGCAGACACTGAGTTTGTCAGCGTTCGGATGCTGTTCGAACGACTGAATTTGCGCGACAACCACCTTGTCGGTCGTGACGCCGCGTTCCTCGATGCCTTCGACTTCGACACCGGCAAAGGTGAGGAGATCGGAGAGCTGCGGAACGGTGTAGGAACTCAGGTCAAGATGGGTGCTTAGCCAGGAAAGGGAGGTTTGCATGATGCGGAGGCTGGTTGGACAGGATTAACAGGATTTCAAGATTATGCAGGATTAGCGCGAGGCACTGAGGGGGCGGCGCTTGTGATTATGTAGGCTTGGGCCGATAGGTTCGGAACTTGTGGCGAAATTCCAGACTTCTGGCTCCGAAGTTGAGGATGAGACCATCGTCGATGCCGGTGGCGGTGAGATAGTTTACGGTCTGCGCTTCGTGAGCTTTGGTGATGGATTCGCAGGCCTTGAGTTCGAGCAGTAGGTCCAAGTCGCCCACCGAGAGAATCATGTCCGCCTCGAATTTGCCAACCAGCTTGCCTTTGTAGAACACATTTAATGGCACATTCGACTCAAAGGAAACACCAGCCTCGCCCAGTTCGATCTCCAACGAACGATGATAAACTGATTCGAGAAACCCTGCACCCAGCTCACGATGGATACCCATCGCCATGCCAATCACAGCGTGCGTCAATTCGTCCATCGTTATCGAGCTATCCTGGGTGAATCCTGCATAATCCTAGAATCTTGTGAATCCTGTCAAAACAGGCGACCTTAGGCCGAAAACTGTTGAAGGAAGCGGACGTCGTTGTCGATGAGGTGACGGATGTCAGTGATGCCGTGCATGATCATGGCGAGGCGGTCGAGGCCTAGGCCGAAGGCGAAGCCAGTGGTGGTGTCGGGATCGAAGAGCGTGTCGCCACGTGCTTTGTTGATGGCGGTGAAGACGGCGGGATCGACCATGCCGCAACCGGCGATTTCGATCCAGCGGGCGTCCTTGCCCTTCGCTTCGAGTTTCACGTCGATCTCAAAGCTCGGCTCCGTGAACGGAAAGAAGTGCGGACGGAAACGCACGGCGGTGTTCGCACCGAAGATCTCGCGGAAGAAGTATTCGAGCGTGCCTTTGAGGTCACCGAGGCTCACGTCATTGGCGACATAGAGTCCTTCGAGCTGATTGAAGACGCTCAAGTGAGTGGCGTCGATCTCATCACGACGATAGGCGGCACCCGGAGCGATGATGCGAACCGGCAACGACTTCGCGGCTTCCATGGTGCGGATCTGCACGCTGGACGTGTGCGTGCGCAGCAGACGGCCGTCGGGCAGGTAGAACGTGTCCTTCTCATTGCGGGCCGGATGATCGGCAGGCGTGTTCAATGCATCGAAGCAATGCCACTCCGTTTCGATCTCCGGACCTTCGGCCAAAGCAAATCCCATGCGACGCAGCGTGCGGATGGCGAGATCACGAATCTGAGTAAGCGGATGCAAGGCACCAACGCCTGCTCCCGGACAACCCGGCAGCGTAACATCGATGCCTTCAACAGCCTTCGCATCCTTCGCGGCCTGCAGCCCGAGCTTCTTTGACTCGATGCCATCGGTGACGGCGGTGCGCACATCGTTGAGTTTGGCGCCGACCTCTTTCTTCTGATCGACCGGTACATCCTTCATGCCCTGGCTCAGGGCGGTGACGCTGCCTTTTTTGCCAAGGAAGTTCACGCGCACGGCTTCGAGCGCGGATTCATCCTGCGCGGCATCGATCGCAGCGAGGGCTTCGGTTTTAATGGAGTCGAGTTGGGAAAGCATGACGAAACGAGTGGATGGGGCAGGAAAAGAAAACAGCCGGGACGTGGAGCGTCCCGGCTGCGGTGAAAGGTTGGAGTGAACCTGCGGTTTAGGCAGCGGGAGCTGCGGCGGCCTTGGCTTCCAGAGCGGCCTTGGCCTGCTGGACGAGGGCTTCGACGGCGGCGATGTCCTTGACGGCGAGGTCGGCGAGGACTTTGCGGTCAAGATCGATGCCAGCGGCTTTGAGGCCTTCCATGAATCGGGAGTAGCTCAGTCCGAGAGGACGGGTGGCGGCATTGATGCGCTGGATCCACAGGTTGCGGAAGTTGCGCTTCTTGGCTTTGCGGTCGCGGGTGGCGTAGGTTTCCGCCTTGCGGACGGCGTCCTTGGCGTAGCGGAAGTGCGTGCTGCGGAATCCGCGATATCCTTTGGCTTTGGCCAGCACGCGCTTGCGGCGCTTTCTGCTGGCGGGGGAGTTGGTGGCTCTTGGCATGTTTCGTTGTCTCTGATCAGGCTGTTGTTGGAGTAGCGATGACCGGCCTCACCTGGTCGAAGATCCCACGGCGGGGATCAGGCTGAATCATCGTGGTCTCTTGTTGAGAGACCGTGGTCGTCTTAGCGATGGGCGAACGGCATGTTGGCCTTGATTGCTTTGACATCCACTTCCGCCACGAGGGCGACTTTACCGAGGTTGCGCTTACGCTTGCGGTTCTTGTTCTGCAGGATGTGGCGCTTGCCTTGTTTACGGCGCAGCACCTTACCCGTGGCAGTTATTTTGAACCGCTTGGAATAAGCTTTCCTCGTCTTGGCGATACCGGCATTTTTGGACATAGGGGCGGCGATGGTAGAGGAGAAGCGGAGTTCGGCAAGGTGTTTTTCACTGGGAATGAGGAAGAAGTTGAACCACTGCAATTACCAACTCTCAAAAGTGGGAGTCAGAAAAATTCAAAATATCAAAAATTAAAGTTGTCTTAATTATTCGTGGTTGCTAAAGAAAGAGGAACCGAGCGGATTCTCCATGACGACTTCTCCCACCTCCAATGCCTCTCCCGCCTCGGTCGCCGAATTGGAACAAGGACTGGAGCACCTGAAAGTGGCTAACTATTACCTGAGGGTGGCCTTGGATCAGGTTGCGGATGGTGTGGTGATTGTGGAAAGCGAGGCCAGCGATTCGAAAAGCGGGCCAAAGGTTCTTTTCAGTAATGCCGCTGCGGCAATGCTGGCCGGGGCGGATCCTGAGACGGGTCTTCGTGGTTTGGGGTTGAACGACCTCGTGGCGGATGATCGGGATGCGGCGATCCTTTTTCAAGGACTGCGTCAGTCCATTGAGAACGGCGGATGCCATGAGTGCGAGTGCCAACTGCAGAGTCTGCGGTCCGGGAATTCGGTGGCCTGCAAATGGCGAGTCCGCGCCGTCTTCAACAGCCTGCGGAAACTGCTGAACTTCACCATCCTCATCAGTCCGGTCGAGGCCGCGAAGACTGAAAAGGCGGAGCCGAAGCCAGTGGCGGAGGATTTCGATGCACAGTCGGTGCAGCTTCGGAAAGAAAACCTTGCCGCTCTGGCGCAGGGTATCGCCCATGATGTGAACAACCTTCTGGGGCCGGTCACGGTCCGGTTGTCGGCGCTGATTCAGCAGGTGCAGGATCAGCCTGAACTCGCCCGGGAGCTTCAGGCGGTGTTCACCGGACTGAAGCGTGCAAAAACGTTTACCTCGCAGGTTGTCACAGCGTCGAAGGCGGTGCCGCGCAAACAGGAGCCCACAGATCTCGCTCCGCTCATTCGCGACACGGTGGAGTTTGCCGGAGCCGGTTCGAACGTCCAGGTCTGTGTGCGCAATGATGAGCAGTTGCGACTGGCGCAAGCCGATCCGGTGAAACTCAGTCAAGTGCTGCAGAATCTGGTGATGAACGGCATTCAGGCGATGCCCCACGGCGGCTACATGGATGTCGAGGCGCACAATCACAGGGTCGGCGGAGAAGGCGACGGAGCGCTGAAGCCGGGCCCCTACTTGCGCGTGGTCGTGCGTGACCGCGGCTGCGGTATTCCGAAAGAGAATTTCGACCGCCTATTTCTGGAGTCATTCACGACGAAGCCGGACGGCAACGGCATCGGCCTGACGACCTGCAAGCGCTTCGTCGATGAGATGGGGGGCGAAATCAGGGTCGAATCCACTCCCAATGTTGGCACCGAATTCAGCGTCTATCTGCCTGCCGCGGAAGGCTCCGGAACGACCCGGTCGCTGAAACCGTCCGATTCCGCTCCCGTACCGCTGAAGCATGGCAAAGGCAAGGTGCTCATCGTGGATGATGAAGACGATCTGCGCAAAGTCGCCCAGATGATCCTCTCCCGCTGCGGCTACGAGGTCGTGCAGTGTGACAACGGCCAGGACGCCGTGAAGATTTATCAGAGTCTTTTCCGCACCGGGACGCCGCCGGACGTCGTGCTCATGGATCTTACCCTGCGTGGCGGTATGAACGGCACCGAAACTGCCTCTGAGATACTTCATCTCGATCCCGATGCCCGAATCGTGTGCACCAGCGGTAGCGTGACGGAAGAGGTCCAAATGATTTTCCTGGAGCGCGGATTTGTGGGCGTGCTGCCGAAGCCTTACGAGGCGGGAGAACTGACGCAGACGGTGCATCAGGTCGCCACAATGATGCGACGCAGTTGAAATGGATGCGATGGCCGGGCTTTGAAGTCCGTTGACGTATGCCATGAAAACACGCCGCCACTTTCTCTTTGCCGGATTGGGCACGGCCGTCGCCGCGACATTTACGGAGACGCTCCAAGCGGCTCCCGATCCGTCGAAAGACGTGATCGTCGGTCACGGCACTCATCGCTACCGGGTGAACAGGGAGTGGGTGCCCGCAGGGCAGGGGCGGCATCACCCCATCCTGAACTGCCACGAGATGGTGCAAGTCAAAGACGGTCGTCTTTTCATGATAGGCGATCATTGGGACCACCAAATGCTCGTCTTCAGGCCGGACGGCATCATCACCGAGTCGTGGGGCACCGTTTGGCCGGGTGGACACGGTCTGACACTCTCGAAAGAGAACGGCGAGGAGTTTTTATTCGTCACTGACAGCGGGTTGTGGAAGGTCGGGGGCGTGAGCTACCGCCAAACCGGTCGCGTGACCAAGACCGACCTCACTGGTCGGGAGATCTTTTCCATCAGTCACCCCATGAGTGTCGGGGCGTACGAGCCAGACATGGTTTTCAACCCCACTGAAACCGCCATCGCACCGAATGGAGACATCTATGTCGTGGATGGTTACGGCTCACAGTTTGTGCTGCGTTACGACGCCCGCGGCCGGTTTATTCAGCGCTTTGGTGGCAAGGATGGCGTGCCACTGGAGGAGCGTCTCAACAATGCGCATGGCATTGCCATCGATACGCGGCAGGGAGTGGACAAGGCCACCGTCATCGTCACCTCTCGCGCGGATCAGTGCTTTCGCCGCTTCACGCTAGACGGGAAGTATCTCGAAACCCTCGCCGTCCCCGGTGCCATGGTCTGCCGTCCAGTCATCGCCGGTCAGGAACTCTACGCCGGTGTCTGCTGGTCGAAGACACCCGCGGTCAACAAGCTTCCGGCGAATCCCAGCGGTTTCACCGTTGTCTTGGACGCCGCCGGCAAAGTCGTCAGTGCTCCCGGCGGCACCGAGCCGGTGTATGAAGAGGGCAAACTCAAGCCGCTCATGCAGGCTGAACGCATTTTTGACCACGGGCACGACGTCTGCGTCCTTGAAAACGGCGATCTCGTCGTCTGTCAGTGGAACGCTTTCCAGACTTACCCGATCAAACTCGAAAAAGTGTCGTGATCCCGGTCATGGCCGGTGCCGGAAGGCTCCGCGCAGCATGCCGAGCCCGCCCACGACGAACAGGAGCGGGAACCAGATGGAATAGAGGGCGGCGCGTGAGGCGTGTTCGAGCACGGAGATGTCAGTTGCGGCGGGATTGACGAAACATTTTTGAGCCGATCCGGGAGGATACCGCTGCTGCTTGGCGCGGGCGTCTTCCAAGTGCTGAGTGGGCGCTGCCTCGACTTGGCGAATGCGAGTGCCAAGGTGCTTCACGCCTGCGAATTCATACTCGTAGCGCAGGGCGACGCGATGTGCGGGGGGAGAGTTGGGAGTGGGGCGTTCGCTCACGACTCGCGAGGAAGCGATGCGACAGGGAACCTCCGTCCAGCCGCGGGTGATCTGTGCCTTTTCGAAAGAAAGCCACATGCGCCACGCGAAGAAAGAACCCGCGACGACGAGGGTCACTCCCATGGTGGTCAGCCACCAGCGGCCGGGATTTGAGGAGCGTTTTGGCTGCTTCGTCATTCGATTCAGAGGCGCGGTTTGACTCCGCATCACGCGTGTTACATACAGGAATGTGCCCATGGCGCAAACCTCTGCATGTCTGTAACCGCCCCCATTTCCATTCGCGCTCCTCGCTGGCTTCTGAAGCCCGCAGTGGAGGGAGCAGCCGAGCTGGCGGCGGACATGGGGCTCTCTCCGCTGATGGTGCAGCTTTTGATGCAGCGCGGCATCACCACCGTGGAGCAGGCACGCGATTTTCTGGTGCCCAAGCTCGCCTCTCTCGGCGACCCCACCGTCCTGCCGGAGATGGGGACCGCCGTGGAGCGCATCCTGCGCGCCGTGGACGGAAAGCAGAAGGTCGTGCTCTATGGCGACTACGATGTCGACGGTGTCACCTCCATGGCGCTGATGTATCTCATTTTGATGGCGTATGGTCTGAAGGCCCACCTTTTCCTGCCGACCCGGATGGAGGAAGGCTACGGATTGAGCCACGACGGTATCGCCAAGTGTTACGAGCAATTTGGAAAACCAGACCTGCTCATCGCTTTGGATTGCGGCACCACGTCGTTGGGAGAGGTTGCCAAACTGCGCGCAGACGGTGTGGATTGTGTCATCGTCGACCATCACGAGCTTTCGCCCCTCGGTCGGCCTGACTGCCTCGCGCTGGTGAATCCGAAGCTGAGCGACGATCACCACTACTTCTGCACGGCGGGCCTCGTTTTCAAAGTCTCCCACGCCCTGCTGAAGGCGCGCATGATCGAGCACTACGATCTCAAGGAAACGCTCGACCTCGTCGCCCTCGGGACTGTGGCTGATTTGGTGCCGCTTATTGAGGAAAACCGCCTGCTGGTCCGCCGCGGACTCGAGGCGCTGGCGCAAACCAATCGCCCTGGTCTCAAGGCTCTCAAGGAGATCGCGGGCGTCGAAGGCATCGTGCAGACGCATCATGTCGGATTCAGGCTCGGGCCGCGTCTGAATGCCGCCGGAAGACTCGATACCGCCGCCACCGCCCTGCAACTTCTCCTGGCGGATGATCCCGGAGAGGGCGCCATGCTGGCCTCGCTTCTCGAAGCTCACAACAAGGACCGGCAGAACGTTGAGCAGCAGGTGCACGCGGAAGCGGAAGAGATGCTCTCCGCCATCGGCGATATTGAAACGACTTCCGCCATCGTTTTCGGATCGCGCAACTGGCATCCCGGTGTCATCGGCATCGTCGCCTCGCGCATTTCGCGTCTCTGTCACCGCCCCACCATTCTCGTCGCCTTTGACGAAAACGGTGTCGGCAAGGGCAGCGGGCGCAGCATTCCCGGATTTTCTCTTGTGGAAGCCATCGAAACTTGTGGAGAACATCTGCTGGGTGGCGGCGGGCACGCCATGGCGGCGGGTATTTCCGTCGAGGAGGCAAAGCTCGACGCCTTTCGCGAAGCTTTTCAAAGCGCCGCCCGCAAGGCCCTGAGTGAGGAGGCCATGACCTCGGTGCTGGAGCTCGACGCCGAAGTGCGCCTGCGCGATCTTTCCCTCGGCTTTTTCGAAAGCTACAAACTGTTGGAGCCCTTTGGCCAAAAGAACCCCGAGCCGCTGTTTCTCTGCCGCGGGGTGAAGCCAAAACTCCCTGGTCGCACCATGAAGGAAAAGCATCTGCGCATCATGCTGACGCAGGATGGTGCCTCCATGGAGGCGCGCTGGTTCAACGCTCCCATCGGCAACCTGCCGCCCGCGCCGTGGGATGTCGCCATGCGCATTCAGCGCGGCTGGTTCCGCGGACAGGAGCAGTGGCAGCTCACCCTCGAAGCTGTGCGCACGGCGGAGTGAGCGGATCAGCCCTGAATTCGTACAGAAACGGAGAGCTATTTACCGCTCACGTTTTTCAGCGCGGCCAGCCCCTGCAACACTCGGACCTTCCCGCTGCGGGCGCGGCGGGCGATGTTTTCGAAGTGTTCGAAGTAGGGGACTTTGTCCTTGTCCTGATCTTTGCCAATGAAGATGACAAAGTTGATCTGGGGCTTGGTTTTCCCTTTCGCCTGATAGTGGAGACGGACGGCGTTCTGCACCTGGTCTTCACGTTGGTCCGCGGTGATCTGTTTGTTGAAGTTGGGCGGTGAGCGCGGCGGTCGCAGCCCCATGTCTCTCCAGACTTCGCTGATATTGATGATGACGCGCTCCGGCACCCCCTTGGCCTTGCGGGCAGCGTTTTCTTTTTTGAGCCAGTCTTGGCCCTTCTTGACAGCGGCGTTCCAGGCATCCCGGTCCTTGTCCGTCCACTTGAGCCGCTTGATCTCCTTTGCTTTTTCCTCCGGGGTGAGGTTCAGCGGCACGGTCATGCTGCGGTAGCCGCTGCAGATGATGAAGACGGCGTCCACGTCACACTCAAGGGCATACTGGATGGCCCGTAGGTATCCGCTGAGGTAGCGGGCTTCGACGGGCTTTACCTCGCTGCTCACGGTCTGGATCGGGTATTTGATGGAGCGCAGTCCGAGCTTTTCGAAGTCGCGATTCACGGGATAAAGCCAGTCCCTGATCTTCTCCTTGTTGGCGGTGGTCGCGGGAAGAAGCTTGTCGGAATAGGAGGAGACGGCGCTGCCCTCGTAAAGAATGACGTTGAAGTAAGTGTCCAGACCCAGCTTTCCGATCATTCCCGAGATCTCGTTCTTCACAATTTCATAGGCCGGATAGCCTCCTCTTGGGTCGGTAAGCATGTAGCGCTCCGCGTCGATCAGAAAGGCAACGCGTTTACCCTGCGACTTGATGCCGAAGAAGTTGACCTGCGACGTTCCCTTCGGTGAAAACGGCATCGCAAAGCTGGCGCCGAGATCCGTCGTGGCGATATCCATGGCGATGGGGCCGTCCGACTTCGATTCGAAGTCGGGAAGTGCGATGGAAGAAATGCCGGCCGCGGTGATGGCCCGGGCAGGTGCGGCAGCCACCGTCGTCGGAGTCGGCATGGCCGTCGGCGTGACCTGCTTTGTCTGCGGTATATCGTCCGAGGTGTCGGGAGCCACGATGCCGACCAGTTCCGCGACGGGGGGCTCGGGAACGATCACCACCAGAAGCGCCAGCAGGGCGATTAGAATGGCATGCACGACGAGGGCGACCGTGATCGCCGAAGCTTTTTGAATGGCGAGATTCTTCCGCTTCGGAGTGATCAGCGGTGGACCTTCTACGGGTGCCGTTTCGCTTGGTTCATCGGGAGTGGCGGCCTGCGCAGTCGCGGTGGACGCTACTTGCTCCACGGGCGCGGCTTCAGTCGGCGGCGCTTCCTTGGATTCCCGTGCGACCACCGCAGCCGGTTGATCGGGTTCGCTCGGTTGCGTTTGTACGGGCTCCAAGGCAGGCGCTTCTGCTGCCTCGGGCTCACTCGCTTCCACCACTGTTTCGACAGCGGGTTCCTCCTCCTCAACGACGACCGCTGCGGGCTCCAGTTCGGGTTCCTCGACGACCAGCGCGGCAATGACTTCCTCCTCTTCGGGTTGAACAGGCTCTACAGCGGGTGTTGCCGGAAGGGCGCCGGTTTCCACTTCAAATCCTTCACTGGCCAGCCAGTCGAAGAGATCACGAGACTCTCCGCATTTCGCGGGATCAAGTGCGGCCGCCACCACGGCGAAGCGGTGCGCTGCCTCAGGCTCACAGCGCATTTGATGAATCCTTGCCCGCACCAGCGCCGCGTCCACATTGAACTCATCCTGAGCCAGTGCACGGTCCGTGAAGCGCATCGCCAGTTTCGAGTCGAGACCCATCACAAGCCGCGCCGCTCGCAGCACCGAGTCAATGTCTGGCGGGTCTTTCGGAGCCGTGGAGATGAGCACCGCCGCCTGCTGGCCGCTGCCGTTGCTGACAAGCATCTCGGCGAGTTCGAGACGCACCGACCAGTCTGCCGGAGTACGGCGCAATTGGGCACGGAGTTGATCCACGGTGGATGCCATGCCGGGAATTCAGCCCATTTCCCGTTCCGAAGGCAAGACTATTTTTAGTTCGTCAGCCCGATCCCGACGGCTCTTGCAGGGTGAGGTGATATTTCGAGCTTGGCGAAAACCAGCCGCTCACTCCATGATGCGGTCATGATTCGTGTTTTCGCATTTATTCTTCTCGGCGCTTCGGTCCACGCGCAATCCCGCATTCACGGTTCGCCGGAAGCTCCGAAGCCGTACATTGCGGAGCAGGTCTTCAAAGACGTCTCCCTCAACAACGCGTTGGAAATGATCGCCATTCCGGGGGCGCACCGGTTTGTTGTGGTGGAGCAGGGGGGGAAGATTTTCACTTTCGCCGATGCAATCGATTCCGCGTCGAAAGATCTGATGATCGACCTGAAACCCGATCATCCGCAGCTTCAGAAAGCCTACGGAATCGCCTTTCATCCGAAGTGGAGAGAAAATGGACTCGTTTTTCTCGCTTACGCCTATGGAGCCGGCGTGCAGGACGGGACAAAGCTTTCGCGTTTCAAACTCGCGCGGCAGGAACCGCCCGTGCTCGATCCGAAATCGGAGACGGTGCTGCTGACGTGGCGATCCGGCGGTCACAACGGCGCGTCGCTGCAGTTCGGTCCCGACGGCATGCTCTACATTTCCACCGGCGATTCCGAAGTGCCTTCTCCACCCGATCCACTGAACACTGGGCAGGATATTAGTGATCTGTTGTCCTCCATCCTGCGCATCGACGTGGATCGCGAGGAGAACGGCAGGGCGTACGCGATCCCCGCGGACAATCCGTTTTTGAACACGCCGGGCGCACTGCCGGAAAACTACGCCTTCGGTTTTCGGAATCCGTGGAAGATCAGCTTCGATTCCAAAGGCCGCCTCTGGTGCGGTGATGTCGGCTGGGAGTTGTGGGAGATGATTCACCTCGTGCAACGCGGCGGCAATCACGGCTGGAGTGCGATGGAGGCCAGCCAGCCAATCAAGCCGGAGACGCGGCGGCCCGAGCCCATCATCCCGCCCGTGGCTGCGCATCCGCACACTGAGGCCGCGAGCATCACCGGCGGATACGTGTATCACGGAAAGCGTTTCCCCGAACTGCGTGATGCCTACATCTACGGCGACTATGAAACTGGGAAAATCTGGGCGCTCTGGCATGACGGAGTTCAGGTCACGCGTCGCGAGGAGATCGCCGACACGCCGCACAAGATCGTGAGCTTCGGTCAAAGTGGGGACGGGGAGGTTTACTGGATGAACTGGGAGCAGGAGACGCGCATCTACCGCCTTGCGCCGAATCCTGCCGTTGGCAAACCCAACCAGTTTCCTCGCAAGCTCAGTGAGACCGGTCTCTTCACGGACACCGCAGCGCAAACTCCCGCCGCGGGTGTTTTGCCTTTCGAAATCGCTGAGCCGATGTGGCAGGATGGTGCGGAGGCTCAGCGGTTCGTCGCACTTCCAGAAGGGCGGAAAATCACCACCCTCTGGAGCGGCAATCCCGACAAACCCAACTACAAGATCGAATGGCCCGCCGAGACGGTGTTTGCCCGCACGATCACGTTGAAGAAAAAAATCGAAACCCAGGTGCTGCATTTCGACGGCGAATCCTGGAACGGCTATTCCTATCGCTGGAACGACGCCGGCACGGATGCCGATCTTGTCGGCACTGACGGCGAGGAGTTCACGCTCGAAAACAAGCAGCCGTGGCGCATCCACGGTCGCGCCGAATGCGCCCGCTGCCACACGAACTGGAGCGGCTTCGCCCTCGGCTTTCAGCCGGATCAACTGGTCACTATCGACGGCAAAATACCGTTGGAGATGGATGTGCTTTTTGATGGCCCCTACTTCGATCGCCTCAAAAGCCGTCTCGTGTCCAGTCATGATGCAAAGGCCGAGCTTGAGGACCGCGCCCGCTCATGGCTGCACGCCAACTGCGCCCACTGCCATCGCCGTCATGGTGGCGGCAGCGTGCAACTCATGGTGAATGCCGACCTGCCGGTGCAGGAATCCATGTTGCTTGATGAAAAACCCGTTCGCGGCGATTTGGGCCTCACAAACGCCCGCGTCGTCGCGCCGGGGTATCCTGAACAAAGCGTGTTGCTGGCCCGCATCGCCCGTAGCGGCAGCGGGCACATGCCCATGATTGGCGCTCGAGAAGTCGATCCGCACGGCTTTAGTCTCCTGTGGGACTGGATTTCGAGTTTGGGTCATGGAGAACCGAGGAATGATCTCTCCCAAGTCGTGTCGCCTTCGGACGCTTTGCTTGTGGTCAATGCCATCACAAAAAGTGAAACCGCGTTCGATGCCATGCTCGCCAAGCATGCAAACCCTGAAATCGCCTGCTATTTCGAAAACTTCCTGCCTTACGACCAAAGGGTGAAGACGCTCGGCATGAATTTCGACACTCACAAACTCCTCGCAGTCAAAGGCGATGCAAAACGTGGAGTCGAACTCGTCAGCATGACCGGCAAAATGGCCGCATGCCTCGCCTGCCACATCATTAACGGCACGGGACGCGACTTCGGCCCCGATCTCAGCAAGGTTGGTTCCAGACTCACTCGCGAGCAGATTCTCGAAAGCCTGCATCAACCCTCCAAGGCCATCGCAAAGGGCTACGAGACATGGATGCTCACGCTGAAGGACGACAGCGTTCAGACCGGCTTCGTCGTCAATCCTGGTGATGTCGGAGTCACATTGAAGCTTCCCAGCGGGCAGCCGCAAACCTTTGATCGCTCTCAAATCAAACGCCAAAAAGTCGCCCCCATCTCACTGATGCCCGAAGGCTTGCTGCAAAGCATGACCGAGCAGGAGGCGGCGGACCTCATCGCGTTTCTTGCCGGCCTGAAGTAGCAAGCAGATATGGCAACTCGGGAGGGGAGAGTGAAGGATTCGTCTCTAAGAACGAGTGCCGTCACTCGTTGCGGCGTATGTGACAAAAGTCTTCAGGAGGTCGGGTGATCGCGTGAATCCAAGCTTGCCTTTGGCCCTAGGAGGTTGATAGAACACCGTCGAATCATTTAATCGTTCTTTTGTGATGTCGAATGCCTCTAATCCACAAGACGACGCGTCGAAGCGGTCTACCGGGGGCTTTTCAAGATGGGAGCCTCCGTCTCCTGAGGAGCTGGAGGCCATGATGATGGGCTACACGGTGGAGCGATTGATCGGTCGTGGTGGGATGGGTGCCGTTTACAAGGGGATTCAAAAAAGTCTGGACCGACCGGTGGCCATAAAAATTCTGCCGCCCGGGTTGGATCGTCAGGACGCCAGCTTTATCGAGAGGTTCAGGAATGAGGCAAAACTAATGGCCCGTCTGAATCATCCCACGATCGTGTCGGTACATGATTTTGGGGAGACCGCCGGTGGGCAGTTGTTCATCGTCATGGAGTTCGTTGATGGAACGGACATTTCGCGCATGGTAGCCCGCCAGGGGTGCCTGACGCCAGAGCATTCGCTTTCTGTCACGGCTCATGTATGCGACGCGCTGACTGTGGCCCATGCCGCCGGCATTGTTCATCGCGATATCAAGCCCGCGAACGTGCTCATCAGCAGGCAGGGCCAGGTGAAGGTGGCTGACTTCGGATTGGCCAAAATTGACGCTCCCGGGCAGAGCGGCATCACCCAGACGGGCATGGCTGTCGGAACGCCCGACTTTCTGGCTCCTGAGGCCATGATATACGGCTCCCAAGTGGATGCCCGGGCGGATCTGTATGCCGTGGGGGTCATGCTCTACCAGATGTTGACGGGTTTCCTGCCCAGGGGGGCTTTCAAGCCGGCATCGGTTATGTCACCAGGAGTGGATCCGAGATTCGACGCCATCGTGCAGAAGGCGACTCAAATGGACCCTGCTGATCGCTATCAAACGGCAACCGGCATTCGTCAGGACTTGGATGTCATCCTTACGACGCCGTTCATCAGGACGAATCCAGCGAAGAGGGAATCCCCGGTGGAAAGCCAATCCGTCGCCGCACAGCGTCAGCCAGCTTTAAAAGTTTCAACGGAACCTTGGACTGCTCCGTTGCCTGCCCGGGAGACAGCAAAAAAGAGCAGTGCGGGTGCGGCCGCAGCCCTGCTGCTTGTGCCGGTCGTGTTGGGAGGTGTCGCCTGGCTGGTTTTTGGACCTGTTGGCAAGCATGCCAGTGACTCGGCTGTCGAACTCGTCGCGACAGAGGAGCCGGACGTGTCTGGCACGACCGAAAGCCCCGCTAAAGCACTCACGACGCCTGTCGCGGCTCAGCCGCTAACAACCGTTCGGAGCGCGGTGCCGACATCCGCCACTTCCGCCGCCGTTGCCGCGTGGCTGACTGAGGCGCGGAGAGTCGGCGGAGTGGTTCATTTCAGCGGGACTGGTCCAAATGGTGCGACGGAAACAGCGGCTGTGGAGCAATTCAAAGATGCGGTCGAGTTGGCGGTTCGGAAAGACGGCTGGCTGGTGCGCCGGGTTGGCGGTGAGGTACATGGAGTGGGGTGGGGGGCGCCTTCCGCCAACAATCCGACAGGTGTCACGCCCTTCGGGCCGTTCATGGTTCGCCGTGTCACACACGGGGATGTGATCGGCATGCTGCTGTCCTCAGACGGGAGTTTTCGGAATGTTGCGAAAGGTGGCTCGCAACATCGTCCCGACATGGCTAACGTGAATGCTGCCGCAGTCGTCAATATCAAGGATCATTTGATGAGTCTTGATGCCAACGGTGAAATCCTCACGGCAAAAAGATGGCAAGGTGAGGAGCTAAGTCCCCCGGAAGATTTCTTTCGTGGTTCGAGCGCCTTCGTTGGCATCGAAGGAAGTTATGTGGCTGCGCAGCCGGGAGGAGGAGTCCGTGGTTGGCGTCTCAAAGACGGTGCCGTTACAGACTTTCCATCCCAACTGAGGGACGTCGTAGACATTCGGGCTGCTGACAGGCACCTGATTTTTCTCACTTCAACTGGACGAGTTTATGTGACAGATGAAATGGGAAACCCAATGACCGACGAGGTCGGAAAGGTGCCGGGTAATCTTCCGATCGCTATTGCCGTAAGGATCGGGCGTGGAATGGCGGCGGCCCAGCGCATGGACGGGGTGTGGGTGGCGTGGGGAGAATCTCCGGAACTCATTCAGCAAACGAAACTGATCGGACCGGTGTTGGACGTGGGATATGATTACGAAGCTGGGAATTCCAACTTCATGGCTTGGATCATTCCCTCCAATCCATTCGATCAGGGGGGAGTCGCATCACCGAAGGTTGTGGCTGCCGTGAACGCGCCGCCGCAGCCTGCTGTAAAGCCCGCTAAACAGGCTGATGAGGTCGCAGAACGTCTCGCACAGATGGAGAGTCAATTTCAAGCCGCGCATGATCGCGATGTATTGTCGCTGCATAATACAGTCGTCGCCGATCTGGATGCGAAGTATCTTGCCGCGGTGAATCGAGAATTGAACGCGGCGACCCGAAAGGGTGCGTTGGCCGAGGCGGTGGCCCTGCGAGAGGAAGCGCAGCGCGTGAAGAACAAAGAACGCATGCCGATCGCGGATCTCGACTCTGTTCCGGATGCGCTAAAGAAGCTGCGAGGCATCTATCGAGCATCGTTGGGGCAGCTTGAACAAGACCGTGATGCCAAAGCCAAAGCAAGTTACGAACGCTACGATCAACTCCTGGCAGGCTACCAGGAGGAACTCACGAAACAGCAGCGTCTCGATGACGCACTCGTCGTCAAAGCTAAGCGTGACGAGTTGCCCGCAGCACGCCCATCGGTTGTTGCTGCAGTGACGACATCACCAACTGCTGGCAGTGCCACCGCGCCTGCACCAGCCACCGCCCCCACAGCGCCGACGGTCGCAGTGAATGCTTCTCCGTCTGTAAGACCTAGTAGTGCGGTCAAAGTACCCAAGGGTATTACCGTCAAAGGGGTGATTGACTGGGTCTACTCCGTCGGAGGAAAGGTGGATCTGCGTGTCGATGGAAAAAAGAAGGGGATGCACACCATCGCAGACCTTCCCACTGAACCTTTCGAAGTCATCAAAGTGACTCTTGGGCCCAGTTTAAGTCAGGATGTCCTCGATGACTCCTTTGCCATGGTCTCCATACTGCCAGACTTGGAGGAGATTCATGCCGAGGGAGACCGTCTTAAAATCACCAGCCTTGCGCCACTTGCCGGTCTGACAAAGCTGACCAAAACGGCTGTTAGCGGCAAGGACGGCGTTCAGTCAAAAGAACTGGCGCAATTATCCAATCTCAAGGAGATGGATTTTCTCCGGATCGGAATCAAGGGGTTCAACGGAGAGGGGTTTGATGTCCTGGAAGGACTCTCCAATCTGCGCACTCTGCGAATCGACGGCACCGGTCGCATGTCTGCAAAGGGGGGCGAGGCGATCGCAACGCTCAAACAACTGACTAGACTGGAACTCCCGCCGCTCGACCGCTCTAGTCAGAGCCGTTTCGCGCCCATCGCCACGCTTCCATCGGTGGAGTCGATGAAGTTCAACGACACCGCGCCGGGTGCAGAACTCTTGGGATTCGTTGCAGGCACGCCGAAGCTCAAGAGGCTGGACTTTGCTGGTGCTGCCGACTTCATTGGTCGTAACTTCGCATCTCTAAAACCTGCTGACGGCCGGTTGGTGGAACTGGAGTTTGGCTATGGAGCTGATCTTACAGACGAATGCATTTCAGAAATCGTTAAGACACTCCCAAAACTGCAAAGCTTCAGTTTGGACATACCTGCAAGCGCCTGCACGTCGAAGGGTTTGGAGGAACTGGTGAAATTGAAGCACCTCAAAGTGCTGGAATGGTGTCAAACTCAGGATTCCGATATGGCCCTTTTGGTCAAAGCCCCGGCATTGGAGGAAGTCACCGTGAGAGGTGTCGGGATCACAGATGATGTCTTTGCCCACGCCATGAGCTTCCCTAAACTCAAAACTCTCAGGTTGCTCAAATCATCCGTTACTCAGCCTGCTGTGGATGCTTTCAAAAAAGAGCGACCGGGCATCGAAGTCTTTTTGACGCACTGATATTGCAGAATGAAACGCCTATCAGTCGATTGCGAAGACGTCGGCAGACAGCGAAGTTTTTTCATGTCCACCACACCCGTCACTTGCCCGAGTTGTTTTCAGGAGTTTGAAGTTTCTGCTCCTGCGTTTCATGAAGTGCCGTGTGACGTGGACTATGACTGTGAGGTGTGTTGCAGGCCTTTGCGCATCTTGTTTGAAGACGACGATGGTGAAGTGGTCGGCTCGGCCTACGGATTGGGAGCGAGCGGGCCCTATGGATGAGTGACTCTCAGCGAGAGATTGCTGACATTCTGGAGGACTGAATCTTTTCCTCACTCATGTCATAATTGCGAGTTTGTGCAGTGGTTGCATTTGGATGTTTGCAAAACAGGAACTTGTCGTTACCCTCGAAAGTCCCGCTGCCAGGAGTCTGGTGGATGGGAACCTAATAAACTGGTTAACACCCACACACACACACATGAAAATCGCTATCCTCACCCTCATCGCGTCCGCCGCCGTTCTCGCGTCCTGCCAGCAGCAGACCCCGCCGCCGCCGCCGCCGCCCGTGTACTCCGGCAAGTAATGTTTAGGCTGCCATGATGGCAGCCGGACAAGATTCTACGCCGCCGTTTCCTTCGCAGGAAACGGCGGCTTCTTTTTTGCTGGATGAAGGATGCTGCGTGCTTGAATCTCGTCCCTCTCCTTTTGGTTCAGTATTTCTTCAAAATCGATGCTAGGCAGCCCATCTCCAGCCATCACCGCCCGACACTGCCTGCTCGCGCTTGAATCTTCCTGTGATGAGACGGCGGCGGCGATTTGCACGCTGGAAGGAGAGTTGCTGGCCAGTCGCATCGCATCACAAATCGAAATTCACCGGCGGTATGGGGGAGTCGTGCCCGAGGTTGCGTCACGAAATCACATCCTGCACGTCCGGTTGCTGGTGGAGCAGGTGTTGGCGGATGCGGGCTTGTCTTTATCCGAAATGGACGCTTTCGCAGCCACCAGTGGGCCTGGTTTGGTCAGTTCGCTGTTGATCGGCACCTCAATGGCGAAGGCTCTGGCTGTTGCAGAGAACAAGCCTTTCGTGGCCGTAAATCACATGGAAGGACATTTGCTGTCACCATTCATGAACGGGAACGGCCCGGTGCGGCCATGCGTGGCCCTCATTGTCAGCGGTGGTCATACAATGTTAGTGCGCGTGCATGAAGCAGGACGTTACGAACTACTGGGGCGCACTCGGGATGACGCAGCGGGTGAGGCTTTCGACAAGGTGGCGAAAATGATCGGCCTGCCGTATCCCGGCGGCCCTGAGATTGACAAAATGGCGGCGCGTGGTGATCCGGCGGCGTTTGCCTTTCCGCGAAGCTTTCTCAACGGCGAGAGCTTGGAGTTCAGTTTCAGCGGTTTGAAGACAGCAGTGCTCTATGAACTGCCCAAACTCGACCTGACCAGCGAGCAGACGCTGGCCGATGTGTGTGCCAGCGTTCAGGCGGCGATCATTGATGTGCTGGTCGAGAAACTGGTGCTTGCAGCAAAGGCCTGCGGCGAATCAATGGTCACCGTCAGTGGTGGGGTCAGCTGCAATCGCGGTCTGCGGCAGGCGCTGACTGTCCGATGTGAAAATGAGGGGCTGCAGTTGCTGCTCGCGCAGCCTGAACTGTGCACCGACAACGCCGGGATGATCGCATTTGCCGCCGTGCAGCGTTTCTGTGCCGGGCACACTTCGCCGCTAGAGGCTGATGTGGATCCGAACCTGCCGCTCGTCCGCTAACTACCCTCAAATCTAATCATGCGTTTGCTCTTCATTGTTTTGATCCTAGTGAGTCGGCTTCATGCCGGCGACTGGCCGCAGTTTCTGGGACCTCAGCGCAATGCGACGGCAGAGGATGAGAATGCGATCACGGGAGAGGCGGAGCCGGAAACGCTCTGGCAACATGAACTCGGCAGCGGGCATGCCGGGCCGGTTGTTTCCGCGGGGCGGGTGATCGTGTTTCATCGGCAGGGAGCCGACATGGTCACCGAGTCCCTTGATGCCGCCGACGGGAAACCTATTTGGAGGCATGCCTATCCCGCTACCTACCGCGACAGCTTTGGTTTTGACGACGGCCCGCGTGCCGTGCCCTGCATCTCCGGAGGGAAGGTTGTCACGCACGGACCGGAGGGAATCGTGCAGGCACTCGACTTTGCGACGGGCAAACTGGTCTGGGAGTTTGACACGGTGGCGGAAGTCGATTCACCACAGGGATATTTTGGTCGCGCCTGTTCGCCCTTGGTCGTGGACGGCAAGGTATTGCTGAACGTGGGCGGGGTCGACGGTGCCGGAGTCATCGCCCTCGACTTAGAAAGCGGGCGGCCTGTGTGGAAAGCGGATGACGAAGAGGCGGGCTACTCATCGCCAGTCGTCGTTCCGGAAGATCCCGCCGTCAGCGCCTTCTTCACTCGCAAGGGAGTGCTGATGGTGCGCAACGCCGATGGTCGGGTGCTGGCGGATGAGCGCTTTCGAGCGACCATTGACGCGTCGGTGAATGCGGCCGCACCGGTGCCTTGTGGCGATGGTCGGTTGCTGTTTTCAGCCGCCTACGATGTGGGTGCCGGTTTGTGGCAGTGGAACTCGGCCACCGGCAAGCTTGCCAAGCTTTGGCAGAAACATGACGTGCTGGACTGTCACTACACGACTCCGGTATACCATGGCGGATACGTTTATGGACTGCATGGCCGCCAGGAGACAGGCATGCGGCCTCGCTGCGTTGCCGTGGACGACGGAACGGTGACGTGGGAGGCCTCCGAGCGTATTCAGGGTGGCACCTTGATTCTGGTCGGTGACAAACTGCTGATGCATGCGGAGTCCGGTGAATTGTGGGTCTTTAATGCCAACCCGGATAAGTTCGAATTGATCCGGCGCAGTCAGATCACCCGCGCGGGGCATCGCAGCCATGCCGCCTATGCGAATGGCATTCTCTACGCCCGGGATGCGGAGAAGATGGTCGCGGTACGGATGAGGTAAGCCCGCAGGCCGTCAGAGAAGGCGCTTGCGCTTGAAAAACCAGATCGGAATGAGCGCCGAAAGCACGATGATGAACAGCACAAATCCGAAGGCCCAGCCATTGTCCGCAGCCGGCAGGCCCACGTTCATGCCGTAGATGCTGGCAATGAGCGTGGGCGGCAGGAAGAGCACGCTGGCCACGGTGAAGATCTTGATGATCTGGTTCTGCTGGATGTTGATGAGGCCGAGCGTGGATTCGAGGAGGAAGGTCATCTCCTGAGTCTGCTGATTGGTGTATTCATCGAGGCTCTTGATGTCGCGCATCACACTGCGGAACTGCGCAGCCAGATCCCCACGCATCCAAGTCGCCGCGTTGTTCAGGAAATACTGGAGCATGCGGTTCAAACTGACGAGACTTTCCCGCAAATTCGCCACCATCGCGCTGCGACGACCGAGCATCTTCACGACGTCACTGAGGTCTTTTTCGATCGTGACTCCGTCTGCCTTGGATTCGCGTTTGAAGACGTCGCGTCCAATCTTCTTCATGTCGCTTTCGACTCCCTGAAGCGCGTCGGCGATGCGGGCCACGATGAGTTCCAGCAGCAACAGGAAGACCGCGTCGCTGGTGAGCGGAATGCTGCACTGGCGGCGAGTCTGGTCGGCGAGGATGCGGAAAGACATCGGATCGGCGTAGCGCACCGTGGTGAGGCAGTCGGGTGCAATCACGAAAGAGATGGAAGTGTTGTCCGGTTCCGGAGTGTCGAGGCCGACGGGCACCCATGCGGTCATGTAGAGCGCCCCCTTTTCACTGTAGAGTCGGCTGGACTCCTCGATCTCCTGCATCTCCTCGCGGGTCGGGAGCTGGTATTCGAGCCACTTTTCAGCCTCCAGTTCCTCGCCCTTCGCAGGGTGGAGGAGGTCGAGAAAGACGAGGTTGTCGGGGAAGGGATGCGACTTGTCGTCGTTCCAGTCGATCAACTGTCCTTGCTGGGTGATGAGGCGAACCATGCGTGAGAGGTTGGGGAAGGAATCGGAGAGTAGCCGCGCCGTCGGAGGGCGCTAGCGGCAAAGTCGCTCAATTTGGGCACTCAGTATCGCTGCATGTCGGGCTCAACAAGGTCGGCCCATGCGTCGATACCGCCACGAATGCTCTGGGCGCGGCTGAAGCCGTGTTCGCGCAACCACTGTGCGGCCCGGAGGCTGCGCATTCCGTGGTGGCAGTAGATGACAATGTTCTCCTGCGTGTCGGCAAAGACCTGGGGGGCCAGTTCACCAAAACGGGAAAGTGGAACCAGCAGTGCTTCGGGAAGGCGGCAGATCTGCCATTCGCTCTCCTCGCGGCAGTCAATGATGCGAAAGTCGCGCTGGCCGGGGCGCCCCAGCAGGTAGCTGACATCCGTTGGGCTAATCTCGATCGGCGTTTCGGGAGGCATGGGGGCTCGCGGTGGCGGGGCTTATGGGCGCACGGTCACCGGCGTGCCCATGGAGACGTTGTGGTAAAACGTGGCAGCCATGTGTGCGGGCATGCGCACGCAGCCGTGGGAGGCGGGATAGCCTGGGAGGAAACCCTCGTGCATGCCGATGCCACCAACAAAGCGCATGAAGTGGTGCATTTTGGAGCCCTCAAAGCGGGTGCCGGGCGGCGGCTTGTCTTTCGTGACGTCAATGTTCGCCACGACGACGTTGCCGGCAGAATCTACAAAGTCACCATAGAGGTTGGATTTGTGCCACTGGTCCTTCTGAATGATTTTAAAGTTGCCGGTCTTTGTAGGGTGTCTCTCGTCACCCGTCGAAAGCGCCGAGACACCGGCCAGAGCACCGCCTTTGTAGAAATAGGCTTTTTGGTCGCTGATGTCGATCGTGATACTGGGCGCACCGCTCATGCCGTCCCCATCCCAGTAGGACACTTGGTCGGCGTTGTACATGGAGGAATGCGGGACCCGGCCCGGATCGAAAGCCTCCAGATATTGAGTTTGTCCGCGGGACGAACCCGACTGGCAGGAAGCCAGAAGCAGGGCTGCGGAAGCAATGGCGAGGCGGATGATGTGGGACGTCTCCAGATGACTCATGCGCAGTAGGGTGGGCAGCTTTTTCGGGTCGATACATGCCTTGCCCAGAGCGTCTGTCCAGCGGCAATCAAAAGGACCAGCGCCTTCCTTGGTCAATGACCTTGCGAAAAGACAAATCGCTGCCACTCGTCCGCCTATGAAAACGCGTCTTCTTCTGTCATCCATTTTTGTCCTGCTGCTGACATCCACGACCGGTTTTGCGCAGAGTGACACGGCCCATCACCGGGCGGTCTACAGTGACATCAATGACAAGAAAGACTCGTTCAAAAAGGTCACGGCGCTCTACAATGACGAGCCCACCGAGTTTGCACTGACTGGATGGCTCGATGGCGGCGAGGTGAGGAAGATCGTGGCGAAATGCAGCGACGACGGAGCGGGAGTCGAGGAATTCTATCTGGAGGGTGAGAAGCCGCTTTTTGTCTACAGCACTTATTACAAGATGACTCAAAGCGGTAAACGCGGCGCTCGTGTGGAAGAAAGGCTGTATTTCAAGAATGGCGCGGTCTTCAAATGGCTGACGACTGACAAGCAGGCTCCTGTCATGCACGGCGAAGACTACCAGGCGACGACGGAACGTCTGAATGAAAACTGCACCGCCTTTGTTGCGGCGTTAAAGACCAAAGGCGGCAAAGCAAAGGTTGCGGTCAAGGTTCTCGAGGGAACGTTCACCGGCATTGAGGAAGGCGACTACTTCCATTGGAAGATGCGGGTGAAAGGACAGGGCGAAATCTCCCTGTTTATTTTGAATCCTGACAAGTCGGTGGAGCAGGTGATGGATGACCCTCAGGAGTTCGAAGGGCACCGCTGCAGGGTGACCTGGAAAAAATCCACAGAGAACATTCCCGAGGCGGGCGGCAAGATGGAGATCGAGCAGATTCTCAGCGTGGAGTGGGCGGGTAATAACTGAGGTGGTTCGTTCGCGTGAAGTCTTGAGGATGGATGAAGGTGATCGACTTCAGCGTTTGAAAAGCATGAGCCTTCGCATCACCGTTCTTGTCGTTGTTCATGTTTTGACCAGCCACGTGTCCGTCCCAGCGCAAACCACGACGGCCGCCGCGTCCAAACCCGCCAAAGCTTCCGGAGGCTGGCCTGCGGGTGTGGCCAAAGTTGTCATTCCTTGCAGCGACGGAGCCGCTCAGCAGGCCATGTGGTATGCGCCGTCTTCTCCCGAGAAAAAGCCGCTGCTCGTCGGACTGCACACATGGAGCAGCACATATGCCTCGGCGGGCGGAGACGCGGAATATGCGCGTTGGTGCATCGAACAAGGCTGGGCCTTTGTTCATCCGGATTTTCGCGGCCCGAATTGGACACCCGAGGCACTCGGCAGTGACCGTGCCGTCCAGGACATCGTGGAGGCAGTCGCATGGGCACGGCAGCAGACCGAGGTGGACGAATCGCGCATTTATTTGATCGGAGTTAGCGGAGGTGGTCACATGGCAATGCTCATGGCCGGCCGGCATCCGGAAATCTGGGCCGGCGTCAGCGCATGGTGCGGCATTTTCGACATCGCGCAGTGGCACGCCGAGCATCAAAAGAACGGCGCGTCCGACAAGTATGCGCAAAACATCGAGGCAGCGCTCGGACATGTGCCTGCGCTTGAAGACGCCGAAGCCCGCAAGCGATCGCCCGCAGCATGGCTGGCGGCGGCGAGTGTGGTGCCTCTCGACATAGCGCATGGTATTCATGACGGGCGCAGCGGCAGCGTGCCGTTTCGGCATGCGCTGTACGCATTCAATGCAGTGGTCGCGCCGGCGGAGCGCCTGGGGGAGGAGGAGATCCAGGCCTTTTATCAAACACGAAAACTTCCCGCCTCATGGTCGCCGTCACAAGCGGATGAAAGCCTTGGCTCGCACGTGCCGCATTTTCGCAAGGTAAGCGGCAGCACGCGCGTCACCATCTTTGAAGGAGGGCATGAGATCGTCCATCAGGCGGCGCTGAACTGGCTGGCTCTGCAAAAAAAGGGACAGCCGGTCATCTGGGACGTGAAGAAGAGCATCCCCTTCGACTCGGCTGCGTCTGCGAGTGGCAAATGAGTCCGGTCCTGTCGTATTAGAAACGCGATTTGATCCAAGCGCCCATGCTGGTGGCAGCAGCTTCGTCCACCGTCGCCGTGGTCTCGCATTCTTTGGGCGAAAATTCGTCGCGTGGGGCGATTCGTCCAGCCTTCCACACTTGAGCCTGTCGCGGATACGGACCCACTTTGCGCGGATCACTCCAAGTGTGGATGCCGAGTGTGTCCGGATTCACCGCTGCGGCGATATGCATGGGGCCGCTGTCCACGCTGACGCAGAATCTTGCGTTACGCATCATCCAGATCAGTTCCGGGAGTGTGGTGCGGTGGCTCCAGTCATGGATATGGGCATCTTGCGGCCTGAAAGCGTCGTCTGTCCTGCCCACCAGCACCACGGGATGGGGCGCAAGTGCAGTACAGAGGGCCTGCAGAGCGGATCCGGAAAGCGATTTTCCCTGCCCCCGCGACCATGGATGGACTGCGATGAAGTTCTGCAGCGTGGACGGCCATTCGGCGGGGGGACTTCCCTCAGGCAGCGAGAAGACGATTTCCGCAGGGTCGATGGGGATTTTCAACGCTCTGGGCAGCTCGAGATAGCGATCCACCGCGTGCGCCCCGGCGTTCACGGGCACCGTGTGATTATAAAACCAGTGAGCTCCCTCTCTGGCATCTGAAAGGCCGACGACCGACTCCGATCCGCGCCAACTGCTCGCAAGGCCGCTGCGAAGCAGGCCCTGAAAATCGAGGACGATCTCCGGCTCTTCGCGATTCAGGCCCATCAAGGTGCGCCGCCAGTTCCAGAACCGCAGAAGGCCAGCCGGTCCGCGGAAGGTTTTGCGGGGAAAGGGGATCACTTCGTCGAGCAGTGGACACCCTTGAAGGATCGGCATCCATTCGTTATTCGCGAGCCAGCGCAGTTTGAGATGAGGATGCGCGTCCCGTATGTACTTCACCGCAGGCAGCGTGTGGACGATGTCCCCCAGGGAGCTTGGCTTGACGACCAGAACAGACCGGAAGTCGCGCAGATCCGGGTATGGGCGCCTCACCGAACTCATTTGCCCAGCGAGAGGCGGTCGGCGAGGAGGGAGGGCAGACCCGCGTCGCGGATTTTGCTCTGAGCGGTTTCGATGTCGTATTCCAAGCGCCGGATCGAGATCGTCTGCGCCTGAACGTCGAAAATCGCGTAGGCCGCCCGCCAGTCTCCATCGCGCGGCTGGCCCACGCTACCCACATTGACGAAATACTTCACTCCACGCTGGATCTGGACGTCGGTGCCGCGTGCCGCCCTTACGGCGTCGTCTTTTTCAAAGATACGCGGCACGTGTGTATGGCCGTAAAAGCACACCTGCGTAAACTGGTAGCTGAAGCTCGCCATCGCGTCGAAACGATTCGTTACGTAGCCCCAGCTTCCGGGGGAGTCGAGCGTCGCGTGCACGATGGTGAAATCCCTCACCTGGCGCACCAATTTCAACTCGCGCAGCCAGCGGCGCTGGTCCTCGCTCAACTGCTCGCGGGTCCAAAGCAGTGCGTTCTGGGCCAGTGGGTTGAGCTCCTCCAAGGAGCTGTCGGAAGCGGCGCCTTCGTCATGATTGCCCCGTACGACCGGGCAGCCCATATCCTGGACAGTTTGCAGACACTCGACCGGGTTGGCGGCATAGCCGACGATGTCACCGAGGCACACATAGTTCGCACAACCCTGTTCCTGGGCGTCCCCCAGAACAGTCTGCAGGGCTTCCAGGTTGGCATGGATGTCTCCGAAAATGGCAAATTTCATCGGCTAGGTTGGTCGGCTCGACTTGCATCATCGGGACAAGCGTTGGGAAATCAAGCGTTTCAGCGAGTGCAGCCGCTGATGCTCTAATCCGTTTCCCGCTTCCAGATTTAAGAAAACGAACGGGGCGGATCACCCGATCCGCCCCGTTGCGATTGAGAAGTACCAACAGCCAGAAGGAACACCTCGATGAAATCTGTGACGTGAACCGTCTCCAGTTCGTTGTCTGCTGGTATTCTTGCACAGCCTGAAACGCGTGAGTCAGGTGCTCGTAAATGACTTGTAAGGAGGATGTCAGATTGTGAAACAATCAAGCCTAGGGCCAAGATAGGCGCAGATTCTCAATGAGACGCCGCCTTTCAGCTGCGTAGATTGAGCGATGCCTCTCGAAGCCTTTTTCCGCCCGCGCAGCATCGCCCTGATCGGAGCCACGGAGCGTGCGGGCAGTGTGGGGCGGGCGATTTGGGAGAATCTGCGCGGGTTTGGCGGGACGGTGTTTCCGGTCAATGGAAAGCATTCGGAGCTGTTCGGGGGGAAGGCGTGTCCCAGCCTTGCGGCATTGCCGGAGGTGCCGGATCTGGCAGTTGTCGTGACTCCTGCCATGACCGTGCCGCAGATTGTCGAAGAGGCGGGGGTGGCTGGCGTGAAGGCAGTGATTGTGATTTCAGCAGGCTTTAAGGAAGTGGGTGCGGAGGGGGCGGAACTTGAGCGACGCGTTCTCGAGGCGGCACGGAGACACGGAGTGCGATTGATTGGTCCGAATTGCCTCGGACTGATGAATCCGCATGCGGGATTGAATGTCAGCTTTGCGAGCAGCGTCGCGCGACCGGGTCGGGTGGCCTTTCTGAGCCAGAGCGGGGCGCTGTGCACGGCGATTCTTGACTGGAGCCATGAGCAGCATGTGGGTTTCAGCGCATTCGTTTCCACGGGTGCGATGGCAGACGTGGGCTGGGCCGAGTTGATTCGGCATTTTGGCGACGATCCGCACACAGAGAGCATCGTGATGTACATGGAGTCCGTGGGCGGGGATGCGTCGGCATTTCTCGCAGCGGCTCGCGATGTGGCGGCGAGGAAGCCGATCGTGGTGATCAAGGTCGGACGCACGGCAGAGGCCTCGCGAGCGGCGGCATCACATACCGGTGCAATGACCGGCAGTGATGCCGTGTTGGATGCGGCATTGAGGCAAAGCGGTGTGCTGCGTGTGGACACGATCGAGGAACTCTTCGACATGGCCGAGGTACTGGCGAAGCAACCGCTGCCCACGGGGCGCCGGTTGGCGATCGTGACGAACGCCGGTGGTCCCGGAGCGCTGGCGACGGATGCGCTGGTGCAGGGGATGGGCGTGCTGGCGGAGCTTTCGCCCAAGACCGTGGAGGAACTCAACGCGGCGTTGCCATCGTGCTGGAGCCGCAACAATCCTGTGGACGTTCTGGGAGACGCAGACCCGGCACGATTTGCGAAGGCCCTCCGGTTTGTGGCGAAGGACGATGGCGTGGATGGCGTGCTGGCCATCCTCACACCACAGGCGATGACGCATCCGACGGACATCGCGCACGAAGTAGCGCTGATTGCCAGTGAGATCGGCAAGCCATTGTTGGCAAGCTGGATGGGCGCCCAGAGCGTGGAGGAAGGGCGCGGCATTCTGAACACTGCGGGTGTGCCGACTTATGATTACCCCGACGAAGCGGCGCAGGCCTTTGTTCGCATGCGCGAGCACCGGCTGCGACTGAACTGGCTGAGTGAAACTCAGAAGGCCCATGCGGAAGGGGGCGGTGGCGATCTGACTGCAGTTTCCGACATCATTGACGCCGTGTTGAACAGCGGGCGCACGCTGATGACGGAACAGGAGGCCAAGCAGGTGCTGTTTGCCGCCGGGATTCCTATTGTGGAGACGCACGTGGCTCATGATGAAGATGCCTCCGTGGCTGCGGCTGAGGCGGTGGGTTTCCCGGTGGTATTGAAGCTGCTTTCGTCGACGATCACTCACAAAAGCGACTGCGGAGGGGTGCAACTCAACCTGCTCAATACCGCTGCTGTTCGCGATGCCTGGCGTTTGATTCGCGACAATGTCAAGAATGCGCACGGCGTCGCCGCATTTGAGGGCGTGACGGTGCAGCGCATGGTGACTCGCAAGGGCACTGAACTGATTCTCGGCGCAAGCACGGACGCGCAGTTTGGTCCCGTGTTGCTCTTCGGGGCGGGAGGCACGCTGGTGGAAGTCTTTCAAGACCGGGCCCTGGCCCTGCCGCCGCTGAATCACGCCTTGGCACGACGCTGGATCACACAAACAAAGATCGCCAAAGCTCTGCAGGGCGTGCGCGGGCAGCCTGTGGTCGATCTGCCGGCGCTTGATGACGTGCTGGTGAAGGTGTCCTGCCTAGTATGGAAAGAACGACGCATTGTGGAGATGGACATCAATCCGCTACTAGCCACTCCTGAGGGCGTGCTGGCTCTGGATGCGCGGATGGTGGTGCGGGCCTGAATTGCCATTTGCGCGAGGGCATCGGACGATAGGATGCCGTCTATCAAACCCCTCATGAAAACCGCCCCGATCCTCCTCTGCGCCGCCGCGTTCATCTTCGCCTCTGTTTCCTGTGACAAGCATTCCTGGAAGGAAACCCAGGTCCTGAACGAGGGCATGCACAAAGCGCACGGTCATGACGCCGATCACGGCGAGACGCATGCCGAGAAAAAGGATGCGCACGGTGAAAAGAAAGAGGCCCACGGCGAGAAAAAAGAACATTGATTTAATGCCATGCGTCGCTGGTCGGTCATCGGTTTGCTCATTCTGGTGACGGCCGTGACCGGTTGTGTCGTACTGCGTACCTGCTGGGCCCGGATGTCACCGTCGATTGCGTCCACTGGCGGCAAAGAACTGCATCTGCGATTGTCTGACAGTGGCCGGACGTTTCTCCAAAAGGACGAACGCTGGGCGGCCGATCAACTGGGGACTTCGGACTGTACGCTGGGCAGCCATGGCTGCCTGGTGACGAGCGTCGCGATGGCCTGTTCGAACTTGGGTGTGCGGCTGACACCGAAGGAATTGAACGAGCGTTTGAAAAAGGCCGAGGGCTTTCTGCCTCAAGGCTGGGTGGTTTGGAATGCAATGCCGCGTGTGACGGCCAATCAGATCACGGCTGACTACCATCACTCACCGCGTCACGCCACGATGGATGTAGCACTGGAGAATGGTGGGTATCCGGTGGTGAAGTACTTTTTAATCGGCGGCATCCAGCACTGGTGTGTGATCGTCGGGAAAGACGGTCTGGAGTATCTGGCGCGTGATCCGCTTCGGGATGACAAGGAGCCCGTGAAGCTCAGCAAGTTGACGGCGAAGATCTACGCGGTGCGGGTGATCCGGAAGTTCAAGTGAACATTTCCAGACAGGAGGCGTGAACTCTCCGGCGTCTGCGTTTTAATCAAAACACTCCCTGTCAGAGGATGAATAAAACATTTGGCCTCTTAGGGGGAGTGTTTGACGCGAAGCCCCTGAATATGGGCGGGACCGCTGAGGAAATAACCCCGCTTCACGTCTTCGAGGCGCAGAATGACCCAGGGACGGAGAAGGTGGCTGCCGTTCTTGGTGAAGACGAGGTCGTCGGCGATATAGACGCAAGAGTGGAAAGCGGTTGTTCCGTCTGATCTCATGAACGCCAGAATGTCTCCGAAGCGGTAAGGCGGATCGACGGAGTCGTAACGGTCCCTGAAATACATGCCGGCCATCCGTTCGTTGGTGAGTTGAGGTTCGGGGGCGAAGCGGAAAAAGTGCAGGGAACTCCAGTGGCAGTCCGGCGGGGGGCCGTAGCGCACAAATTCGACACCGGGGTAGGTGTAGAGCAGCGAACGGGGAATGGGGGGCAGCAGATGAACAATGTCGAGGTTGCGGAGCTCCTGCGGCAGCTCCGCAATCGATCTCAACAGGGGTTCGATGTCCGTGCGTGTCGAATGGTTTCCTCCACTCCAATACTTGATGACCGTTTCAAGGTCCGTCTCTTCGTCGAGCTCCAGGCGTACGAGCAGGGTGTGCGTTCGGCTCATGGATTTGGCGATCACCAGTATTTCATCCTCGTTGTCCACATAGTTCATGAGGATGGGAAGGTCGCTGAATGCGAGTGAAGGACCGATGGGGTAAGCGGCCTGACGAATCAGTGATATGAACTTTTCGCTGACGGCGGATCCCCGAAACCATTGATCCACACTCTCGGCGTCCATGATCATCGGGTCGGAATGCCAGGAATTGGCAGGATGTCGGGCGAGTTCGCGATAGACTACCACCCTCATGTCGGGAGTCATGTCTATCAGGTCGAGAAGAGGCGGGTAGAGAAGGATATTCCCATCCTCTCTCTTGATGTTGGTCGGGTCCAGGAGGGAGGCCCGAAAGCTGGGGGGAAGGCCGGCTTGCTCGAACAACTCCGGTAGACGCGGAGCTTCACTCTCGGGGAAGACCCAGACCGTTTTTTTGTCTGGCATGACCACCAGTCCGATCGACGAATCCGGAGGGTCGATCACAACGTTCGAGCACTTGAGTTTCCCCCAAGGCCCAGGCTTCGCGTAGAATGAGCCAGTATGATTTGATGGGGGTGTATCTGACGCGGACACCGGTGCGGGAACGGGCGTTTGCTCCAATCCGACTGAATCCAAGCCGAAGGTTTGATGCACCAGGAAAAATGCCGCAGCCAGTATCAGCAGTTCTCGCGCGTAGCAACGAAGCTGGGCGCCGCACATCGACAGATTGGCTGTTCCTATGAATGGAGACGGTAGGCGCACGGAGGTAAAACGGGGACGGAAGTCAGACCGTAACCAAATAGGGTGAAATTACACGACAAGCCTGTCAGGCCAGCCCGGCAGCTGCGACCTTCGACTCTTCGTTGACGATCGTGCCTGCGAGGTCGGCTTTGCAGTCGGCCTTGAGTTCGTCGCGGAATTTCCGGACGAAGCTCTGCGTGGGCCAGGCGCTGGCTTCGCCAAAGGCGCAGATGGTGCGGCCGTCGATTTGTACAGCGACCTGTTCCAGCGTGTCCACGTCGTCAGGGCTGGCGTGGCCGGAGACAATGCGGTCGCTGATTTTCTTCATCCACAGACTGCCTTCGCGGCAGGGGGTGCACTGGCCGCAAGACTCGTGGGCGTAGAAGTTGTTCAGGTTATTGATGACCCAGCTCATGCTGCGGCTGTCGTCCATGATGATGACGCCTCCGGAACCCGCCATGGTGCCGCAGGCGGCCATGGTGTCGAAGTCCATGGGAATGTCCATGATGGTGAGTTCGCGGCCGTCCTTGAGCTTAAACTTTTCATCAGCCCGCAGCACCTTGGCCGACGAACCACCAGGGATGATGGCTTTGAGCTTGCGGCCGGGTTTGAGACCGCCGCAGAGGTCGTTGATGACTTCGCCCATGGTGAGCTTGCCGACCTGGATCTCGTAGTAGCCGGGCTTCTGCACATCACCGCTCACGCAAAGGATGCGGGTGCCGGTGTTGTTCGGCGTGCCGAGCTTGGCATATTCCGCGCCGCTCATCTCGAGGATGTGCTTCACGTGGCAGAGGGACTCGACATTGTTCACGATGGTCGGGCTCATGTAGAGGCCGAGTGCCGCGGGGAAATACGGCGGCTTGATGCGCGGGTAGGGGCGCTTGCCTTCGAGCGACTCGATCAATCCCGTTTCCTCGCCGCAGATGTAGGCACCGGCACCGCGATGCACGTAGATCTCGCAGTCGAAGCCGCTGCCTTGAATGTTCTTGCCGAGGAAGCCCTTGTCATGAGCTTCGGCGATGGCCTTTTCGAGGATCTTTGCGCCTTCAGGGAACTCCTCGCGGATGTAGATGTAAGCGAGCTTCGCGCCGACAGCGAAGCAGGAGATCGTCATGCCCTCGATGAGCTGATGCGGGTCCTGGTGGATGATATATCGATCCTTGAAGGTGCCCGGTTCGGATTCGTCGGCGTTGCAAATGAGATAGACGGGTTTGGTGTTGGTCGGAGGGATGAAGCCCCACTTCACGCCGGTCGGGAAACCTGCGCCGCCGCGGCCACGAAGTCCGCTGGCCTTCACCTCGGCGGTGATGGCGGAGCGCTCCATCTTGAGCGCCTTCTTCAACATCTCATAACCTCCGTCGGCCATGTAGCAGTCGATGCTTGTATCCCAGCCGACGCGATCGACGTTTTTGAAGATCAGACGGTGTTCGCGGGAATGCGGTTCTTTGCCGGGGAGATACTGGACGGGGGAGGCCATGGTTTTCAGTATCCGAGCCCAAAAGGGCGGGGCAACTTGGATTTGTGAAAAATTTCACAAGGTGAGGGGGTAAGAGCAGGCTCACACGAAGGCACCAGGGCACGAAGTTTTCTGACTCTGATCCTTTGTGCCTTGGTGCCTTCGTGTGAGGATGAAAGCTCTCGGGTCTGAGCTCTGTAGTTGGAAGGTGCGTTTCTTTTCCGCTAGAACTGGATGGATGGTGCTGCCGATGCTGCTGGCATCGGTGGGCATGGCTTTCGCCAAGAAGGACGAGGGGCCTAAACCGGTTCCGTGGTCCTTTGCGCCGCTGAAGCGGGTGGCGGCGCCGCAGGTGAAGGACACGGCGTGGCCGAAGACGCGAATCGACTACTTCATTCTCGCCAAGATGGAGGCGGCAGGGCTGAAACCGGCTCCGAGGGCGGAGGAGAGGGTGTTGCAGAGGCGGCTGGCCTTTGACCTGACAGGTCTGCCCCCGGAGGAACGGGTGGCCCCTCTGGTGTGGAACCGGGCGGTGGATGAAACGCTGCGCAACCCCCACTACGGCGAACGCTGGGCGCGTCACTGGCTGGATCTGGCGCGCTATGTCGATGAGACGCCGAACTGGCTGGATTCGACAAAGTACTCCTACCTCTACCGCGACTGGGTGGTGCAGGCGTTGAACGAAGACATGCCGTATGACCGCTTTGTGGTGCGACAGCTTGCGACGGATTTCCTTCCCGAGTGCGGACCCGCGGATCGCGTGGCGCTGGGCTTCATCGGCCTGAGCCCGACCTACTTCAAAGAGCTGCAACTGCCGCCGGAGATCATCAAGACGACGGTCGCCGATGAATGGGAAGAACATGTCGATGCGATCGGCCGCACCTTCCTCGGCCTCACGCTGGCCTGTGCGCGCTGCCATGATCACAAGTCGGACCCGATCACCGCGCAGGATTACTATGCGCTCGCGGGTGTATTCGCCTCGGTGAAGCTCTCCGAGATGCCGATCGTGGGAGACGACCTTTGGAAGCCGGTGGAGAAGGCGCGTGCCGACGTTGCGGCGCTGGAGAAACAGATCACCGACTTGAAGAAAAAGAAGGCAAAGGATCTCGCGGAGCAGACGAAGGTCATCGAAGCGAAGATCGCCGCCATCAAGACCGCGACTCCGCACTACAACATGGAGATGGCGAACGCCGTCGAGGAAGCCGCGCTCTTTGTCGTAAACAAGGAGAAGGAGCACGGCACGAAGCTGGACTATAAGATGGGCATGGCCCGCGATCTCGAACTCATGAAGCGCGGCAACCCGAATGACCTTGGCGACACGGTGCCGCGCCGTTTCCTCTCGGCTTTTCCTTCGAAGACCGGCCTGCCGCGCAAGTTCAACAATGGCAGCGGTCGTCTCGAACTCGCGCAGGCGATTGTGGAGGATGCCGCTCCGCTCACGGCGCGCGTGATCGTGAACCGCGTGTGGAAGCATCACTTCGGACGCGGCTTGGTCGATACGCCGAGCGAGTTCGGCAATCTCGGCGAAGCTCCGACGCATCCGGAACTGCTCGATGATCTCGCGGGTCGCTTCATGGAGCACGGCTGGTCGCTCAAGTGGCTTCATCGCGAAATCTTGAACTCCGCCACCTGGCAGCAAAGCAGCGTGGCCGCGGAATCGGAGAAGCACGATCCCGAGAACAAGCTCTACTCGCGCATGCTGCGTCGTCGTCTCGACTGGGAAGCCTGGCGTGATGCGATCCTAACCGCCACGGGGCAGATCGATCTCAAGATGGGCGGACCGGCCTCGTCCATCAGCGATGCGAAGAACTTGCGGCGCTCGCTTTACGGCGCGTCGGATCGTCAGGACATGGACCCCATGCTGCGCATCCATGACGTGCCCGATCCTGGCGCGCACAATCCATGGCGCACGGAGACGATCACACCGCTGCAGGGCTTGTTCGCGCTCAACTCACCCTTTATGCAGCAGCAGGCCGACGTGCTGGGGAAGTGGGCGATGCAGCATCGCGTCGAGGATGTTTATGCGCGGCTGTTTCAGCGGCAGCCGACGGCAAACGAAGCCTCGGTGGCGAAGGCGTTCTTGAACGGACATGAAACCGATGCCGTCGCTTGGTCGGAGTATGCGCAGGCCTTGCTCGCAGGGAATGAAATGCTGTTTGTGGATTGATCGGCGTGATCCGATCTATTCGTGCTTCTCACTCTTGCCAGCCGGTGCTGGAATCTCGGAGACCATGACCGACGTGTCTGGAGCCTTGCCGGAGTAAAAGGAGACGAAGTGCGTGTTGCCGATGACCGTCGCGTTCGCGTTGCCCGCATCCCAGGGAACGGGACTGCCGATCGCGACGGCTTCAGAACCGGGCCAACTCAGGGGATGATCAAACACGAAATTCGGATCGACAACACGACGCCGAAGGATGCCGCGACCGCGTTCATAGTAGTAGTTGCTCAGCAGTCCGGTCTTCGCGTCGAGGATCAGGCTCGGCGTGGAGGCCGAGACATCGCTGATGTTGGTCCGCGTGCGAGTCCATGTGGCGCCTGAGTCGGTGGAGACGATCTGGAATTGCGCGGGTCCAGTTTCCGTTCGCGCGATGGCGAGGATTTTGCCATCGCCGAGGTAAACCGCGGCAGGTTCGGTCGGCCAGTCCGCTTTCAGCAGCCCGGTTTCGACAGGTGTTTGCGTCCACGTTTTGCCATCGTCGCTGCTGGTCATCGTTCCCCACGATTGCGTGGGCTTGTCGCTGTAATCCCCGCCGAACCACAGGGCCATGAGTCCGACATTCGGAACGGCGAAGACGTCAGTGATCTGCATGGGGCGCACGGCGAGTGTCGGCGTCGCGACGAGCGTGAACGTGATGCCGTCGGTGCTGCGATAGAGGTCGTGGTGCCACTCGTTTTTTCCGATGCGGCGCACCCAGAGCAGCATCGCGCCGGTGGCATCGAGCCCTTTGCCGACCGTGACCTCGCCGTAGCCGGCCGCGTCGCCGACCACGGTTTCCGGCGTCCATGTTTTTCCGCCATCGGTGGAAGTGCGTGCGTAAACGGCGCGATCGTCGCTGGCGATGGTATGCCCTTTGCCTCGGCCATACACGCAGACCAGTTTGTCGCCGATGGCCTGAATCATCGGCCACGAATTGTAACCGCTCACATCTTGAACGACGTGTGGTTTCGGGAGGGAGTTCAGTGGCGTCACCTTCACGGCGGCGAGACCCGTGGGCTTCGTGAACGTGTCGCCGGGATCACCGGGTTCGCGCTGGATGCGCACAGTGAGCGGCGCGTCGGGCACCACTTCGTAGCAGGATTCCAAGACGATCGTTCGCGAATGGAATGGCGCCGCAGGCAGCGCGGTGCGCACGGGCTTGCCCAGCGCATAGCGTTCGGTGAACGGTGCATTCTCGACCATCTGCGACAGATGGACGCGATAGACATCCTGAAACTCGGGGCTCGTCGTCTCGTCCGTCGTGGTCACGACGATCTCGACCTTCACCGCCGCGCAATCTTTGGGAAGACCTGCGATCACGCCAGCGACCGACTGCCCCACCGTGCCGCCTGACAACGACCACACCGGGATGTGCGTGGAACCTTTCGACATGAGCACGAGCGAAGGTTTGCCCGTCGCAATCGACATCTGATTCGCGTTGAGGAATAGCGAGGAAGGACCTGCGGCGAAACCGCTGATGGCGGACGCAAGCAGTGCGATGGACAAGACGATTTGCAGGGGCTGAGTTTTGGTTCGCATTGCCTCAGGCTGGCACAGTCATGAGTCCGCTTCAATCGCGGTGAGATCACACGATCGTGCGCCTCTGCATGGCTTCACTTTTCCAGCAGCAAACCCGAGTAGCCGCCCGGGAGCAGCACGCGGCCTTTCCAGAACGCGGGGGCGTAGGGATTGCTGTGGAGTTTGAAGTGCTTGAGCAGCTTCGGATTCGCTTTGTCGGTGAAGTCGTAGATGCGCACGTTTTTGTGCGTGCGGTTCAGCACGGCGAGCTTGCCGGAGCTGGGGTCGTAGTTGGGCAGGCCTTCCCACTCGGTTTTGGGGAACATCGCGCGGCTGATCGGTGAGTTGTCCGCGACATCCTGGGGCAGTTCGTTCTGGCCGGGAAATTGGAGGCGTTGCAGAGCTTTGGTGGCGGCGGGTTTTTCGGGATCGAAGTACGCATAACCGCCGCCGCGCATGGTGAGGAATTCGCCGCCCATGGCGGCGATGGATCCGGTCTGGGAGCAGAGAGGAAAGTCATCATGCCAGATCATTTTGGCAGCGCGGTCGGCGAGGTCGAACACCATGATGCCGCCGACGTGGCGGGTGATGGCGAAGTAGCGCTGTTTGACGAGAGCTTGTCCGCCGTAGCTGCCGTAGAGCAGTTGGGTTCCGGACTGGCTGAGGAGGATCTTGGGTTCCTTGGGATGGCTGAAATCGATGAAGTTGACCCGCGTGCCGGCACAGGTGGCGGCAATGGTGTCCGTGCCTTCAAAGGCCCACAGGAACTGGGCGAAATTCAGGCCTTTCTCCAGCACGTCGAGACGACCGATTTCGGTGACTTCCGTCGGCGATTTGATCTGATAAACGCCGATGCCGTTCTGCCCCTCGGCGACATAAAGACGGTCGCCAGAGCGCTTCACATCGGCGGCGTAGGGGATGTCGATCCGGCCAATCTCGGTGATGCCGTCGTCGCTGAATCTATGCACTTTGACGCCGTCCCAAACATTTGCGGTGTAAGCAATGTCGTCATGCACGGCGACGGCGCGGACAGGATTACTCAAGGCGGGGCCGGAGGAAATGAAGCCGTCTTCGATTCCGCTGAACGCATTGGCGGGAAGTTTGGGCGCGGGGCCTCGGTCGTGGGGTTCGAGCTTCGCTTTGCCAGGAAACTCCGCGAGATAGATGCCGGTGTAATTCCCCGACATGTAGAGCACACCATCACTGACCACGATCGATGAAACGGGATCGCCCTGCGGGATGGCGGGATCCATGATCTGCTGAAATGGAACGCCTACTTTCGGATTCTCCGGATCCGATTTGGGAAGGATGAGATTGCCGAGGATCTTGGGATTCTTCGGGTCGGCAATGTCGAGGAGGAAGAGGCCGTTGGTGGTGTCCGAGGCGAAGCAGTAGTTCCCGGAGAGGCGCGGCGTCCAGTAGTCGCAGGGACCAAGGTAGTAGCGGGGAAAGGAAACCCGCGAGAGCTTCACCGGCTTGAGCGGATCGGAGATGTCGAAGATGTCGAGGCCGTGCCCGGCGCCGTGGCGTTCGTCTTCGGGACCGCTTTTTTTGTGCTGTCCGGTGGAGGCGAAAAGCAGGTTGCCGCGGACGGCGAGGCCGTCGCCGTAACCGTCGAGTTGCATTCGTGCGCGTGCTTTGGGTTCGCTGAGGTTGGCGATGTCAATCACAGTGACTTCGCCGCCCGCCCAATCTCCGCTGAACAGCCAGCCGTTGGCGTAGCAGACCGACTGCGATTCGTCGGTCGTGAGGGATGAGATGTGCTTCATCTTCGCGGGATCGGAAACGTCCACGCACTGGATGCCATAAACGCGGTTGCCGATGAAGGCGACATCGCCGGCCACATCGAGTCCGGTGGACATCTCCACGGCGTCGAAGTTGGAGAGGATCTTGGGCTGCGATTCGTCCGAGACGTCGACGGACCACAGCCCGCATTGACGTGAAGTCAGGAAGGCCGTTTTGCCGCGGACGCGCAACTGGCGGACGTTCCCCATGCCGCCGACGTGGCCGAGCTTCTTCGGGCTTTTCGGATCGTCGATGTTGTAGATGGAGAGGCCGTTGCTTTCCAGCGCGTAGAGCCGGCCGCCGGAGATATCCAGCGCGAGGGTTCCTGCGGTGCCGGGGATCTTGTGAAACGGAATGGCCGGACCGTATTCAGGCTGAGGGTGAGCATTGATGATGAGGCTACTTTCGGGAGAAGTGGCAGGCGCGCTTTGTGCCAAGGCCATGGCGATTCCATGAACAACAACCAGGGCGACGGGCAGGAGGGAGATTTGCATGAACCGACAAGGGAGGGGAGGGTGGCCGGGAGGTCAACTGCACAAGCACCGGCCGCAGCATCGCCGGGACTCCTCGGGCCTGCGTCGTGCCCATCTCTCCTTTACACAGGCGCATCTCTCATCATTCATGCCCGCCCCATTTTCCGACCTACCGCAATGACCAAGCTCGATCCCAAATTCATCTCTCTCCTCACTGACACCGCCGAGAAGCTCCGGACGCTCGAACTCGAGCCTCGCGTCCTGCCCGATGCGGTGGCGGGCTTCGCAGCCGCTTCGGAGGAACTCAGCCAGCGCTTGATCGATCACGCCACTCAGCTCACCGCCGCGATGGAGGCGCGGGTGGCCGCCGATCTCGCGGCGAAGGAAGCTGCGAAGGCTCAGGCGCTTGCCGAGAAGGAGGCGGCACGCATTGCCGCGCTGGAAGCGAAGGAGGAGGCACGTCGCCAGAAGGAGGAAGCCGCCGCCGCCGCCAAGGCGCAGGCCCAACTCGAACTCGAGGCCCTGAGAGCCGCTGCTGCTGCCATCAAGGCGAAGGAACTTGCCGAGAAGGAAGCTGCCAAGGCGCGTGCATTGGCTGAGAAGGAAGAGGCCCGCTTCGCGAAGGAACGGGAAGCCGCCGAGAAGGCCGCCGCCAAGGAACGGGCCATCGCCGAAAGACTCGCCGCCATGGTCGCCGCAGCCGAGGCCAAGGCCGCCGCGCAGGCTGAAAAGGAGGCTGCGAAGGTCCAGGCCGCTGCTGAAAAAGAAACCGCGCGCGTCGCTGCGGCGGAGGCGAAAGAGGCCGCACGTCTGGCCAAGGAACAGGCGGATACCGAAAAGGCCGCTGCGAAAGCTCAGGCTCTCGCCGACAAGGAAGCGGCCAAAGAAGCCGCCCGTTTGGCGAAGGAGCAGGCCGATGCTGAGAAGGCCGCCGCGAAGGAAGCGGCTCGTCTCGCCAAAGAAGAGGAAGCTGCCGCGAAGGCGGCTGAGAAAGAACGTCTGCTGGCCGAGCGCATGGCCGCGATGGCTGCCGCCGCCGAGGCCAAAGCCACCGCTCTCGCTAAAAAGGAAGCTGAGAAAGCCGCTGCGGCGGAGGCGAAGGAAGCCGCCCGACTCATTAAAGAACAGGAGGCCGCGGAGAAAGCTGCCGCGAAGGAGGCTGCCCGTCTGGCCAAAGAACAGGCTGATGCTGAGAAAGCGGCTGCCAAGGAAGCCGCACGTCTCGCGAAAGAGCAGGCCGAGGCCGAGAAGGCCGCGATCAAGGCGCAGCAACTGGCCGAGAAGGAAGCCATCCGAATCGAGAAAGAGAAGCGTGCCGCCGAAGCTGCCGCCGTGAAGGCGCAGGAAGAGGCCGAGCGTCAGAAGGCCACCCAGATCGAGGACGAGGCCCGCGCCCGCCGCGCCGCCGCCCGCGAAAAAGCCATCGCCGAATACGCCGCCAAGCAAAAGGCCCGCCTCGCCGCCGCCGCCGCCCAACTCGCTGCCGAAAAGGCTGCGCTCAAGGCGGAGAAAGCCACCAAAGGCTAGATTTGGAAAGGGCGCGACGGCTTTGCTTGGACAACTGGTTTCGCTCGTCCAGGAAACCCTGTCGGGTGGGTTTCCCTTGCCTGTTGGGATTTGAAGCAAGCGTGAGCTATCGTGGGCCGTATTGACCGCATGTCCGATCTCTCCGCTCTCTCACGTCGTGAACTGCTGACCCGCATGGGCGGTGGTCTTGGGGCGTTGGGGCTGGCGTCTGCAGTGCAGGGGGCGGAACGCTCGCATTTTCTGCCGAAGGCGAAGCGGGTGATCCATCTGTTCATGAACGGCGGGCCGTTCGGGCCGGATTTTTTCGATCCCAAGCCGGGACTGGTGAAATATGCCGGCCAGAAGCCGGAAGGCGCGGATCTGCGCACGGAACGGCCCACCGGCGGTCTGCTGGCCTCGCCTTATGCGTATTCCAAGCACGGGCAGAGCGGGCTGGAGATCAGCGAGTTGCTGCCCAACCTTGCGCAGCATGCGGATGATCTGTGCGTGCTGCGGTCCTGCTACACCGACAATCCGAACCACGGCCCGGCATTGCTGCTAATGAACAATGGCACGATGACGGAGCGCGTGCCGAGCATGGGCTCGTGGTTGAGCTACGGCCTCGGCAACGAGAACGCGAATCTGCCATCCTTCGTAGTGCTGTGTCCGGGCAAGCCGGTGCGCTTCTCGATCCTGTGGAGCAGCGCCTTCCTGCCAGCGCAGCATCAGGGCGTGTACATCAATCACTCGAATCTGGATCCGAAGCAGATGATTCCCTGGCTGACGAATGGTCGCCTGAAGTCGGCGGATCAGCGCAAACAACTGGACCTGATGCAGGCGCTCAATGCGGAGCATCTCGCCGCACGCGGCGGTGCGGATGTGGCGCTGAACGGACGCATTCAGGCGATGGAGACGGCCTTCCGCATGCAGAGCGCGGCGACAGATGCCTTCGATGTGAATCTAGAACCGGCGAAGGTGCGTGAGATGTATGGCACGAGCCATTTCTCCAACGGCTGCCTGATGGCGCGACGGCTGGTGGAGCGCGGCGTGCGTTTCGTGCAGTTGTATTATGGCAACGGCCAGCCTTGGGACTCACACTCGAACCACGACACGACGACACGCAAGCTGGCAGCGGACATCGACCGTCCGATCGCGGCGTTGATCGGCGACTTGAAACAGCGCGGCATGCTCGACGACACGCTGATCGTGTGGGGTGGCGAATTCGGCCGCACGCCGGTGAGCGAGAACGGCAACGGCCGCGACCACAATCCACACGGCTTCTGCATGTTCTTCGCCGGTGGTGGAGCGAACGGTGGTACGGCGTACGGCGAGAGCGATCAGTTCGGCTTCAAGGCGGCAGTGGACAAGATGCACGTGCACGACATCCACGCGACGATCCTGCATCTGCTGGGCGTGGATCACGAGCGGTTGACCTATCGCTACGCCGGACGTGATTACCGGCTCACAGATGTGCACGGCCGCGTGCCGCGGGCGATTGTGGGCTGAACTAACTCAGACTCGGGTTTTGTCCGTGCGGAAGCGGCTCCAAAACGACTTCTTTTCCGGCACTGCTCGACGGATTTCGATCATCGGCTTGCTCTTGGACGCGGTTGTCGTGGGAGGTGGTGAATCCTTGCTCTTTTTCTGCTCAACGTCAGGCGAAGGTGCCGGAGGAGTATTGGCAGGACCGTACAATTCGCGGGTCTTCTGGTGAAGCATTTCAGCCTCGGCAGCGCGCTGCATGGAGTCGCGAATGCTGGAGGGAACAGAGCCTTCGGTAAGCGGCGGGAGAAGGGGGTTCGGCCCCTCCGCCCATGTGCCGAGTGCAGGCAGCAGGGAGGCCATCTCGGACTGGTTTTTGACTTTGTGCAGGCCGATGACGCGCAGCGAGGTGCCGAACATGTAAAAGATGGTGTTTTCGTCGAGACCTTCGATGCGGCTGTCGCCGCGCTGCAGGATGGGGCTGCCGCGCAGGATGATCTCGTCCTCGGTGATGTAGGCTTCCTGACAGAGAGCCTTGGCGGGCTCTTTGAAGTCCATTTCGATGAAGACCTTGCCACGAGCGCGGGCCTTACGTGGTTTGCCGTCAGCAGTGTACTTGAAGACTTCGATCGAATCGGCGGCGATTTTGAGGAAAGGAGGAAATTCCAACTGTTGCGTGGAAAGGCTCTTGGCTTCGACAAAGCTCATGCTCAGCAGGAAGCCGAGATCCATGGGAGCACTGACCAGCGTGGCGTTCTTGTTCTCCTCGCTGCTGGGTGTGTCCCCGGACGCCGTGGACTGAAGGTCCATGGATGCGCAGCCTGCGCAAAGGACGATCGCCGCTAGAGTGGCTACAGCGAGTCCGGATTGAAGCCTTGGTTGGGAATTCATCAGATAGTCTTAGATACACCAAAGCCGAATCTGCTCATATCAATTTTTCGCTAATCTTAACCAGCCGCGCAATTCTGGCACTCTGGCCGCTCATAGAGGGTGATATTGAAGGCGAATGCGTGTTCCACGTCTGCTGGGTGAATTACCCTGGAAGCGACGCGCCACTCCTGTGGGCTGATAGGTGGGAAGGGGACCCCAGCCCCCAGTTTTGCGTCAACATGGGTAATGATGAGGCGGTGGGCCCGTGGCATCGCCGCCGCGTAGGCCCCGCCCCCACCGCAGACATGGATGGCTCGCGCTCCGGCGTTTCGAGCGATTTCCAGCGCTTCAGCGACGCTTTCGACTTTTCGCCCGATCGGCGGGGCGTAGGTGGCGTCCCGGGTGAGTACAAGGGGGTGGTGGTCGTGGAACCAGCCCAGCATTTCTTCATAGGTTCGGCGACCGATGAGCAGCCACTGGCCGCGGGTGACCTGCCGGAAGTGTGCCTTATCGTGAGCCAGGTCCCATGGGACGCCTGTGCCGGTGGAGATAAACCCGTCTGCTGAGACGGCGGCGACGAGGATGAGTTCTGGCGGTGCGTTCACTCAGAAAACCGCCGATTCGCCCTCACGCAGGAGTCGCACGCGGTGGTCAATGCGACGGTCAAGGGCAGCTCGCTGCAGCCGCTCCGCGGGTTCATGAATGGGTTCTCCTCCGAGGGGGAAGGTGTCGTGATGCATGGGCACCATGGAGCGGGCGTTGATCATGTCGAAAGCGTCGAGTGCTTCCTCGGGGTTCATGTGTACCGGACGGCCACTGGGTGCGTCGTAGGCGCCGATGGGCATCAGGGCTAGGTCGATGTCGGCGCGTTTGCCGATTTCCTTGAAGCCGTCAAACAGGGCGCTGTCGCCGCAATGGTAGAGGCAGCGGCCTGCGGAACTGACCAGAAAACCTCCGAAGCCGCGATGCGTGTCGTGAATCATCCTTGCACCCCAATGGCGCGCAGGCGTCAAGGTGATGCGCAGATCGCGGTAGGTGGCGCTCTGCCAGGTTTTGAGTTCGACGATGCGTCCGAAGCCGCAGTTCTTCACCAATCCGCCAACGCCTTCCGGAACGATGATGGGCTGCGCCGCGGCGAGTTTGCGCAGGCTGGGCAGGTGGAGGTGATCGTAGTGCGCGTGGGTGACGAGGACGAGATCAATGGGGGGCAGGTCATGCGCCCAGACGCTGGGGTGGCGGACGCGTTTTACCGGTCCGTGCCAGAGAGCCCAGTTCGGATCGATGGCGATGTTGACGCCGCCCACCTGGGCGAAGAATCCGGCGTGGCCGAGCCATGTCACGGCGATTTCATCACACGTGGCTTCGGGCAACAGGCCGTAATGGCAACTGGGCTTGCGTGGGGCCAGGAGCGTGGGGATGAGCACCTCGTTGAGGAACTGCATGTTGCGCTTCCGCCAGCCTTCAGTGGGGAGGAGGCCGATGCGATCACCTTCGGTCGTTGCTTTAAAGAAGGGACGGCGTTTGCGCTTCAGCGGGCTGATAAGGCCGGCTCCACCGGTGGAAGACGCAGGGTCGAATAGCATGGACGAGAGGGGGATGCTCGATTCTCTATGGAAAATAGAGATCAAAGTCTTCAAAGACAAGGCATAACTTCGAATGCTTAAGAAAAGCCAGTTTTGGCACGCTTCATCTTCAAATCGCCCGGACCCGTCCCATGGCTGTCACCCATTTTCCCTTGGTGACCACTTTTTCGACGATGAATCCAGCGCGTTTTCCTGCCGCGAGGCAACCCGGGGCCTGCGAGCGGAGAATGCCGGAGAGCATCAGCAGACCTCCCGGAGCGACGGAGCGCAGCAGTTGCGGAAAGGCGGCTTCGAGCACGTCGTGAAAGATGTTGGCGGCGACGATGTCCCAGCGGCGCTTGGGCTCCCATTTTAACACATCGACCTTCGAAAAGGTTACTTCCGGCGTGTCGTTGCGCTGAGCGTTCTCCTTGGAGATGCGCACGGCTGCGGGATCGAAATCGCAACCCCATGCACGACTGGCGCCGAGTTTCGAGGCAGCGATGGCCAAGATGCCACTGCCGCAGCCGAGATCGGCCATGGTCCATTTTTTCCCCGCCGCCCGCAGGGTTTTGGCTTCATCCACCATCAGGCGTAGGACCGTGGCGGTCGTTGCGTGATGACCTGTGCCGAAGGCCATGTCCGCAGGCACGGCGATAACTTCCCGGTGGGGGAAGGCCTTGCGCGCCTTGGAACATTCGGCGCTCGTTCGCGCCGAGCAGACGACAAAGGTGTCGCGGATTTTGACTGGGTGGGGGGCCTGGGAAGCGTGTGCGGTCCAGTTTTGTTTTTTTAAGCGGCGGAAAGTTCCTCCATGCTCCCGCTGCAATGCCTTGGCGGTTTTCTCGCTATCGCAATAGACCTCCAGTCGGAGCGTCGAGCGGCCCGGGACACTGGTGATGACGTAAGTCGCATCGGCGATGCCGGAGAGATTTTCCTCCCATGTTTCCGCCAGATTTGCCGAAGATAGTTTGGTCCAGACCAGCATGTGAAGCTTTGAGATATCACCATCTCTCTTTGAGAGATGGAGCGGGTGACGCGATTCGAACGCGCGACATCTTCCTTGGCAAGGAAGTGCTCTACCACTGAGCTACACCCGCAAAATCTGCGGGCCGCGATATTGGCGCGTACCAACCGACGTGCAAGTGCAAAGTTCAACCTCTTGAGAATCTTCCACCCTCCGGCATCGTGTCCCGTGATCCTATCTTCCCACATTTGGCTCAACGGCCTCGTCGTCAGTACCTCGGAGGCGCGTCTTTCGCCCTTCGATCATGGTTTTCTCGTCGGTGACGGTGTGTTCGAGACGCTCGTTGCCCGTGGCGGGAAACCCTTCACGCCAACCCGTCACTGGAAACGCCTGGTTTCTTCATGCGAGGCGATGAACATTCAGCCGCCGACTTTGGATGTCTGTCTGCAGGCGATGCTCGATGTCATGCAGGCGAACGAGCTGAGTGAAGCGCGTCTCCGTGTGACCGTGACGAGCGGTGACGGGCCTCTGGGTTCCGATCGCGGCGATTCCTCTCCAACCATGACGGTCGCCGCCACACCGCTCAAGCCGTGGCCTCCTACGGAGTCGGCGGTTACGGTGCCGTGGGTGCGCAATGAACGCGGTGCGCTGGCGGGAGTAAAATCGATCTCCTACGCGGAAAACGTGCGAGCGCTGGCCTTCGCCCATGCCCAGGGTGCTGGCGAAGCACTGCTGGCCAACACGCGCGCACAGCTCTGTGAAGGCACTGGCAGCAACATTTTCATCGTGAACGGTGGTTGCATTCTAACTCCGCCGTTGAGTTCCGGATGCCTCGCTGGTATCACCCGGGAGCTGACGCTTGAGGCTTGCGCGGCGGAGGGCTTGGCCGTGGAAGAAACTGACCTGCCGTTCTCGGTTCTAGAGAGCTGTGAGGAAGCATTCCTCACCTCCAGCACGCGTGATGTGCATCCGCTGGCGCGAATTGATCGTCGAGAGTTGCCCGGCAGCGCGGGTTCCGTCACGCAGCGTGTCGCTCAGGCTTTTCGCGATTACGTCGCAGGGCGTGACGATCCGTAAACCTCGCCGAGATCCCGCAGGAGCTTCTCGAGCTTGGAATAGTATTCGTCTTCACCGAGTTCGGCGCGTTTCTGTTTCAGTTTCTTCAGCGCTGTTTCCAAGGCGTCACGCTTGTTCCGTTGTTCGTCGGTCAGCTGTTTTTCCTCCTCGCTGAGAACGAGCACCATCTGTCCGGCGCGCTCACCATCCAGCTTCGCGTCGGCGGAAGGGCTTTCCAGCATTTCACGGCGGGTGGGGGTACCGTCGCCGTTGTCTTCAATCAGGGCGTGTTCGGTGGCTAGGCGGCCTTCATTCTCATAGAACAGAGCGGCTTCATTGCTCGCATGACGAAAAGCTTCTAGAAGCGAAACCTGCCTGTCCTGGTCGATATCCGCCTCGGGCATGCCGCTGATCGCCTCGGCGAAGAACTCGCCAAACCGGGCGTAGAACACCTCGTCCGGACTCTTCGTCGCCGTGATGACGATTCGGTTCTTGCCGCTCAGTGGGCGAAGGAAGCCGCCGCTGGAAGAGGCGCAGTGAATCACCGCGACTTCCTGCTTCAGCGGCGCCAGCCAGCCGGCCAGTTGCTTGGCGTCAAAGTCCGGGCCTTCAGCGTTAAACTTCACTTCGCGTCCGTCAAACGTGCCGTGGCCGATGAGCACCAGCCAGAGCGGGCGGTCGGGTTTCGCCGCGCCGAGTCGTTGCTCGAGTTTCGCGGTGCTGTCCTCGCCTTGGATGACTTCCGCATGAACCTCGCCCTTTGCGCACGCGGCCTTCCATGCCTCGACCTGAGCGGTGAACTTCCTGCCATACTCTTCCGCGCCGTCTGCTCCACGCACGATGACGACATCCAGATTTCGCGCGTGAACCGCGCCGGCCATTGCAAGCAACATCAATAATCTCACGCCATGCCTCCTTTCCTTCGCAGCATCCATTCACCGAGCAGCAGCAGCAGGATGGCAATGAAGATCAACGGCGAGTGCCACAGCGGTGTTGCCAGCGTGACCTCCACAGGCACACGAATGTTTTTCAGCAGATCCGGCAGTCTGCCGACATCCGCCAGCTCGATCATCTGCCCGCCTGTCTCATCGGCGAGGCGCTTCATCAAGTCCGTGTTCGGCTTCAATTCGGCAAACTCTCGCGCCATCGGATCATAGGTCCAGCCGACGGTCCTGCCGCCGAGCGTGGTGCGTTTCTCGGCGTCTTCGACGGTCGCCGTGGCGCGGTAGTTGCCCGGCGCTGAGGAAAAGAATTCCGTTTCGAAAAGTCCCGCTTCTTTGAGGCTCGGTTCGGCGAAGAGCTGGGATTTGGAACCGTCCGCCTGCGTGACTTCGATCTTCACGATCGCGTCGCTGTTCGCTTTGAACGCCCGATCCCGCACACGCACGGCCAGCTTGACCCGCTCGTGGTCGTCGGCCTCGGTTTCGGCGGAGAAAGTGATCGCGTCGTTCACATCGACGACGAGCCAGCGCATGAGCTGACGCCAGAGGCGGTCCATGTCCTTGTGTGCCTCTTCATCGCTGAGTCCCCAGCGCCAGAGATCGCCGATGAGCATGCTGCCGACGCGCCCCTCGCCGAATCGCTGTACAGCGATCGCAGGATACGAATTTTGCGCGTCGGAAACGGTCGCCAGGATGCTGGCGCCGGGCTTGATGGCGAAGGCCGGATTGACCGAATGAAACGCGGTCATCGAGGCCAGACGCTTCTCGTCCTCCTCACGGTCTGTTCGCAGGCGCATCCATGACTCCAGCCAGCCTTCGCGGGTGAGATTGAAGCGTGCGTCGGCGATGGCGGTTGCGTTTGATGTTTGGTCGAGGTACACCGGCAGCATGCGGCCGATGGGCGTGTTGTCGTAGCCGCCGGCTCGGAAGGACTCCTGACCGCCGAGCATCATCAGGGCGCCGCCACGCTCGCTGACGAAACGCTCAATGAGGTTCATCTGCTCGCGCGTGAAAAACTGCGCCTCGACGTCATCGAGAATGATGGCGCGAAACTCGGCGAACAGGTCTTCCGCCGCTTTCGGAAAGCCATCGCTGAGTTCTTTCGCGTCCTTGGTGCCCATGCGGATGATGACGGGCTGGTCGTAGCGTTGCGCCTCTTCCCCGTCTCCGGCACCGAAGCCGCGAAAGAGGGGATTCACGCTTTCGCCGGCACGTCCGCGCCATTCGAACTTGGGTTCCCGCTTCGCGATACGCACCAACGCAGGCATCTGAATGTCGTCATCGCCCGCGATGGCACGGCGCAGGAATTTGTACTCCCAGTTGGGCCGGCCGGCGACGTAGAGCACGCGATACGGTCCCGCGCCACGGTCGGCGGCGAGGAGGCGTGTGTTGTTGGCCAGAGTGGACTCCTTGCCTCCTTCACCTTTGAGTTCGAGCTTGAGAAACGACAGGCCGGACTTTGCCACTGGCAGCCGCAGGCGCACGGTTTGCGCCGCACCGCCGCTCAGCGTCACCTGCTCGGACGTGATCGTCTTGCCCGCCTCGTCGAGCGCGTTGAGCACTCCTTTGCCATTCCCACTCAACCGCGCGGTGATGGTGATTGGTGCGTCTTCAAACGGGCTTGTGGCCACGGTTGCTTGGTCAATGCTCAGGTCGGGCTGCGGATTTGCTTTGCCTGCAAGCACGGTGAAGACAGGTGCCCCGGTGGTCTCTGCCTTCCACGCAGCCGCATCGGTGGCGTTGCCGTCGCTGACCACGACCACTGCGGCTAAATTCGTACCGCCGGAACGCAGGGTGGCGAGTGTTCGGCAGAAGTCGGAGCGCGTGCCGTCGAACTTCAATCCGCGGAAATGCGGCACGCTTTTGGTTTGTGAGCCGCCTGTCATCAGCCTGAGGCGGAAATCCTCGCTCAGGGACGTGATCCACGCTGCTTCACTTTCGCCGTCGGTCAGCGCGGCCTGTACCTGCCGGGCGCGGGTCTCGCCGCCGGCTGATTCCGCCAGGTCGAGCGATGCACTGGTGTCAACGAGCACGACGATTTCGTTTTCACCCTTCTTTGGCTGCGAGCGCGTCCACATCGGATCGAGCAGGCAGAGCGCCAGCAGCGCGAGGGCGGCGGTCTTGCACAGCAGTGCCGCGATCCGCCGCCAGCCGCGCAGCGGTGACTTGACGTAGCCAGCGATCAGCAGGCCCACGACCAGAACGATAACACCGGCTGCGAGCCAGGTGAGGTTCATGTTTTGCCAGACAATTCGGGGCATGCGTGGGCAGATAACGCGGACAATCGTAAAATGCTGCATGCGGATGCAAAGTTGCGGCCAACCCATTCAAAGTTTGCGCCGGGAGTCCAGCCGCGCACAGAATGGGCATGGAGGAACCCTCGGCCAACCAACCGGACTACGCACTGCTCGACAGCGGTGGCGGGCGCTTGCTTGAACACTTCGGCAACATGGTGGCCGCACGGCCCTGCCCGCCCGCCTGGTGGCGGCGCAAGCTGTCCGGCGCGGAGTGGAAGCGTGCCGTTGATGTGAAGAGGGATGTCAAAAGTCCGCTGCGGATCACCCTCGGCGGGATGCAGTTTCATCTGCTGCCGGCCGCGGGCGGCATCCGCGCCCTGGCGCCCGAATTGCGGGAAGCCTGGGCACTCGCGGCGGACGGCTGTGCAAAGTTTGCCGAAAAGCAGCGCCTACCGGCGCGGGTGCTGAACCTCTTTGGCGGTGTCGGCGGCATGACGCTGGCCGTCTGCCGGGCGGGCGCCGCGGTGACGCATGTCGATGCTTCGGCCGATGCGATCAAACGCGCGCGCGACAACGCCGCCATCAACACGCTGGCGAACCGCGACATCCGATGGGTCGTAGACGATCCCGTGAAATTCGTTCAGCGCGAGCGCATGCAGGCCATTCGCTACGATTTGATCGTGATCGATCCGCAAACGCCGCGTGACGCGAAACGCGGATTTGAGTTGGAACGCGGTCTCGCACCGCTGCTGGCCGCCGTCAGCGGCCTGCTCTCCGACAAGGCGCTTGGCGTTCTGCTGCTTTGCCGACAGGGCGCCGTTTCGCCGACCACGCTGGGTCATCTGATGGCGCAGGAGTTTGGCGTCTTCGGTGGTCGGGTCGAGCATGGAGAGATTCTTCTTCGCGGAGGGGAAGGCGTTCACGCGGTGCCTTCCGGTGCCTTTGCCTACTGGCTCAAAAATATCTGAAACACCATGCCGGAACTTCCCGAGGTCGAAACCACGCTGCGCGGCGTCTTGCCGTATGTGATCGGCAAGCGCGTGCGGGAGGTGATCGTGCGGGACAAGCGGCTGCGCTGGCCGGTGCCGGATGCGATTCATGAGTTGGAGGGCTGCCGCATCGACTCGGGCGTTCGCAGGGCGAAGTACATGCTCTTTGGCACGAAGAAGGGCACGCTTCTGATTCACCTCGGCATGTCCGGGAATCTGCGGGTGCTGTCGCCGGAGGTGCCGTTCAAGAAGCACGATCATCTGGCGATCACACTCGATACCGGCAGGCAGTTGCGGCTGCACGATCCGCGCCGCTTCGGGGCGGCATTGTGGATCGAGGGCGATCCATTGCAGCATCCGCTTCTTAAAGATCTGGGGCCGGAGCCCTTGGGTCATGAGTTTACAGCTTCTCACCTGCATGCCTCTTGCAAGGGCAGGACGGCGGCGATCAAGTTGGTCATCATGGACGCGCATGTCGTCGTCGGTGTGGGCAACATCTACGCCAGCGAGGCGCTCTTCATGGCTGGCATCGATCCCCGCAAACAGGCCGGAAAGGTGACGAAGGCGAAACTCGAGAAACTTGTGACGACCATCCGTGAAGTGCTGGCCGCATCCATCGAGATGGGCGGCACGACGCTGCGCGACTTCGTGAATGAAAGCGGCGAACCCGGCTACTTCGCGCAAACCCTTCGCGTCTACGACCGCGAAGGCGAACCGTGCCGCGTCTGTGGTTCAAAGATCAAGCGCATCGTCCTCGGTCAGCGCTCGACTTTCTTTTGCCCAAAGTGCCAGCGTTGATTTCGGATAGGCGCGGCTGCGATTCTTTTGTTCGTCTTTTCAGTCGTTGTCATTCATCATGATGCCGCCATGTCATCCAGCCTTCCTCCTCTCCGCAGTACCCACGACCTCGAACGCATTCTGGAATTTGAATTTGTCCGCGCCACGGAAAACGCGGCGCTTCAGGCGATCCACTGGCTGGGACGCGGAGAAAAGGAACTGGCGGACGGGGCGGCGTGCAGCGCCATCTACGGGGTGTTCGACATTCTTGACGTCCGAGGAGAGGTGGTGATCGGGGAGGGGATCAAGGACAACGCGCCGGGCATTTTTGTGGGCGAGCATTTGGGCACTTGGCGCGACGGCACGCCGCGGTTCAACATCGCGCTGGATCCGATCGACGGCACAAGCAACATCGCCAAGGGGCTGCCAAACAGTATCGCGGTGATCGCCGCCGCGCAGGTGCCCGAGGGAGCGCCGAATGCGATGAAGAGCATCCCAAGCTTTTACAGCCACAAGATCGCCTACGGCCCAGCTGTGAGGAAGGCGCTGGAGGGGAAGGGGGACCGGTGCTTTTTGGACATGCCGCTGAAGGAGGTGATCACCTTTGTGGCGGCGGCTTTGGGCAAGCGCGAGCGTGACTTGGTGGTGTCCACGATGGACCGCCCGAGGCATCACGAGATCATCGAGCAGATCCGCTCATCAGGCGCGGCGTTGCGAATGGTGACCGATGGCGACATCGCCGCCGCTGTTGCGCCGTCGATGCCTGATCCGGCGTGCGACTTGTATGTGGGCATGGGCGGTTCGCCGGAAGGGGTGCTGGCCGCAGCGGCGTTGAAGTGTCTGGGCGGGGACATGCAGTTGCGCATGTGGTTTCACAGCGAGGATCACCGTGCAGAGGTGGCCGCCGAGGTGCCAGCGGAGGAAATGAGCAAGGTGTTTCGTGTCAACGATCTCATCGTGGGCGACAGTGCGCTTTTCTGCGCCACAGGCATCAGCGACAGTCCCCTGGTGCCGGGCTGTCGGCTGTTCGGCCATCGCGTGGAGACGCATTCCATCCTGATGCGCGCGCGGAGCGGCACGGTGCGGCGCATTCACTCGGTGCACGATCTGGACCGCAAGGTGGTGCCGCTGAGGGCTTAGTCCCCTGGAGGATACGAGGCTCATAAAAAAGGCGGAGCCGAAGCTCCGCCTTTCGTGGTGAGATGCTGTGGTCGAAACTTATTCCACACCCTTCCAGCCGCCAAAGTCGGCACCTTCGGTGATCCACTTCTTGATCAGCGCGATGTTCTCAGGGGTGATGCGGTCACCTTTGCCTTCAGGGGGCATGGCGAGGTCGTCGGAATCGGGAAGCTCCATGGTTTTGACGAGCCAGCTGGCGTCAGGCTTGCCTGCGACGACGTTTTCGTCGGGGTATTCACCGCCGCCCTTCATGATCAGTTCCGCGTTGTCGAGGCGGAGCTTGCCCTTGGGCTTCTTGATGCGGCCGTCTTCTTCATGCTCCTTCTCGTGGCACTTGAAGCAGCTCTCCTTCAGGATTGGCAGGATCTGCTTTTCGAAATTCACCTTGCCTGCGTCCTGGGCGCTGGTGGTGGTGACGGAGACGCCGAGCGCGAGCACGGCTGCGAGGGTGAGGGCGAGTGTGTTTTTCATGGGGTGTATGAAACGTGGGGGACCATGCAGTTGTTCACGAGGATTCCCCGTGGTCAAGCCGCAAGCCCGCGCAGAGCGAAGCCGAAAGCTAAAAGTGAGGCAAGATAAATATTTTGGTGGCCTTAAATACCTTCGTCTGCCAAATTACCACAATTGTCATGAGCCGTGCCGCAGCAGTCGCATCCCGCCCCCCTCGCGCCCGATCCACGGACGAGAAAGTGAGTCCGTGGAATGACGCGCATGGCATTCTGCTGCTGATGGCCTCTGCCTTGCTGCTTTTGGCGCTGGTTTCCTATGATCCCCGCGACATGCCGGACTGGTGGTTCCTGGCGCTCTCGGAGTCTTCGGGTCAGGAAACGATCAATTTTGTCGGCCGCACTGGTGCATTCATCGCGGGAAACATCCTCTGGCTCATGGGCATGGCGGGTTATCTGCTCCCGTTCAGCATGACATGGTTTGGTGTGAGCAAGCTGCACTCGAAAATGCAGATTACCCGCATGGCCTGGCTCGGCGTGGTGATCATGATCGTGACCGCCGCCGGTCTGATGGAGGTGCAGGATCTGCTCAACGAGCGCGACCACTTCACCCCTCTCGGAGGCGGCGGCGCACTGGGCTACTTCGTTGGTGGATCGATTCTGAAAACGATGTTCGGGAAAATCGGCGCCACGGTGATCCTTAGTGCTATTTACATCACCGGTTTGTTCTTCACCACCGGCCAGCACCCGCTGACCGCGCTGCGCAGCATCCGCGCCGAATTTTCCCGCTGGCAGGCGGAACGTGAGGCGCAGCGTTTGATTGAGGAAAAGCTCGCCGAAGAGGCCGCCAACACCGCCCCGGGCACGCTGACCCCTGTTCCTGCGGACCTTCGCCGCAAGAAAAAAGGCCGTGGAGAAATGCGCGGGGACACGCCCGGTTCGGAGTCGAACATGGAACTGCCGCTCACCTTTGAACCCGTGCCGCCAAAGATCATCGACGCTTCCGTGTCGAGGCATCACGACGAGGCATCCGACAAGCCAAAGTTGGCCGAGGTGTGGGAGAAAAAGCGGGCACAGAAGATCGAGCAGGCCCCGCACGGCTCGCTGGGAAATCTCACGGTGCTGTTCAAGGACTACAAGCTGCCGTCGATGGATCTGCTGAAATGGCCGGACGACAGCAAGCGGACACCCACGGACAAATCCGAACTCCTTGCCATCCAGAGCACCATCGTGAGGGCGCTCTCCAGTTTCGGCATCAGCGTCGAACCGGCAGACATCACCCGCGGCCCGGCGATCACGCGTTACGAAGTGCGTCCCGTCGACGGCCTGCGCGTCAGCCGCATTGCCAATCTCGACGCGGACATCGCCCGCGCCACGAAGGCCGAACGCATCAACATCCTCGCCCCCATCCCCGGGAAGGACACCGTCGGCATCGAGCTGGCGAACAAGGACAAGATCGTCGTGCCGCTGCGCGAGCTGCTGGAGGATGACGTCTTCGTCAACGGCAAGTCGAAGCTGCCCGTCGCCCTCGGCAAGGACGTGTACGGCAAGACCATCATCGGCGATCTCGCCGCCATGCCGCATCTCCTCGTCGCCGGCGCCACGGGTTCGGGAAAATCCGTCTGCATCAACAGCATCGTCTCCAGCCTGCTGTGCCGCTTCGCACCGGACGAACTGCGCTTCATCATGATCGACCCGAAGGTCGTGGAAATGCAGAACTATGAGGACCTGCCACATCTGGCACTGCCCGTGGTCACCGATCCGAAAAAGGCGCTGCTGGCCCTGCGCTGGGTGGTGAAGGAAATGGAAAACCGCTACCAGATCTTCGCGCAGGAAGGCTGCCGGAACTTCGAGGCCTTCAACAACCGCAATCGCAAGCGCAAGGCCGAGGCGGATGCCGCCCGGGCCGCCCGCGGAGGTGCCGCTCCCGTCAAAGCCGGAACGGACGACGCCCGCGTCTCCGCCGAATTTGCCAAGGAAGCCGACGACGATGCCGCTCCGAAGACCGCCGAAGTCGGCACCGTGGACGAAAACGCCGATCTTCGCGACGCCAGCGGCACCTGGCTCGGGGACTCCCAGCCGCCGCCTCCGCCGAAGCAGGAGATCGTCATTCCGGACACGATGCCCTACATCGTTGTCATCGTCGACGAGCTTGCCGACCTGATGCAGACCGCGCCCGCCGACATCGAAGTGGCCATCGCCCGCATCACGCAGATGGCGCGTGCCGCCGGCATTCACCTCATCGTCGCCACGCAGACGCCGCGCGCGGACGTCATCACCGGCGTCATCAAGGCGAACATCCCCACCCGCATCGCCTTCCAGGTTTCCTCGGCGCTCGACAGTCGCGTCATTCTCGACCGCAAAGGTGCGGAGAACCTCGTTGGCAAGGGGGACATGCTCTACGTTCCGCCCGGAGGCGCCCAGCCGGTGCGCAGTCAGGGGGCGCTCGTGACCGACGACGAAATCCACGCGCTCGTCGAGCACTGCGTCGCGCAGGGCAAGCCGGTGTTCGACGTCAAGGTCGATGCCGAGAGCGGAGACTTCGGTGACGAGGAGGAGGGTGAATTCGGCGGTCTCAGCTCCGAAGAGGAGGAATGTCTGGAGCGTTGCCTCGAAGTCGTGCGTCAGGAGAAAAAGGCCAGCACCAGTCTCCTGCAGCGCCGCCTGCGGCTTGGCTACGGTCGCGCCGCGCGCATGATCGACCTTCTCGAAGATCGCGGCATCATCGGCCCCGGCGAAGGCGCAAAGCCTCGCGAGATTTTGGTGCAGATGGATTGAGGACCCCGAAACCTCACGCCACCGCCGCAGCCAGGTCGCTCATGGCCTGCTTCATGTCCGGAGGACCGAAGGAGGATGTGCCGCAGACGAAGAGGTTCGCGCCGTTCTGTTTCGCGATCGGCGCGGTGTGGGTGTAAACGCCGCCGTCCACTTCGAGATGGAACTTCAGGCCGTTCGCATCGCGATGGGCGCGCGCGGCGGCCAGCTTTGGCATCGTTTCCTTTTCCATGAAGGGCTGACCGCCGAAGCCGGGCACCACCGTCATCACCAGCAGCAGGTCGATGTCATTCACATACGGCAGCGCCGCTTCGAAAGGCGTGTCCGGGTGCAGGGCGATGCCGCAGTGCAGGCCCGCCGCGCGGATGCGCTGCAGCGTCTCCGTCACGCTCGTGTCGTAGTTTGCCTCCACATGGATGGTGATGTTGTTCGCGCCCGCCTTGATGAAGCGCTCCAGGTAGTGGTTCGCGCGGTGGATCATCAGATGCACGTCCAGATACATCTCCGTGCACTTGCGCACCGTCTGCACCATCTGCGGACCGAAGGAGATGTTATCCACGAAGGCTCCGTCCATCACGTCCAGGTGCAGCCACTGGGCACCCGCGTCTTCGGCGCGCTTGACCTCGGCACCGACGCTGGCCCAGTCGGCGGCCAGCAGGGAGGGAAGGATGAGATTCGTCGTGTGATCCATGGCCTCTGATAAGGTTCACGGGCCAAACTTCAAGGTTGGAGTTCTTCCCGCAGCCGACTATAAAACGCCGTGTCCGAACCGCTCATCATCACTCCCTACGACGACGCCCACTTCATGCGCGAGGCGCTGCGCCAGGCCCGCAAGGCGGTGAAGCAGGACGAGGTGCCCATCGGCGCGGTCATCGTCCACGAGGGCAGCGTCATCGGCCGCGCATGGAACCAGGTGGAAACCCTCAAGGACGCCACGGCCCACGCGGAAATGCTGGCCCTCACCCAGGCGGAGAGTGCGCTGGGCGACTGGCGGCTCACCGACTGCGACCTTTACGTCACGAAGGAGCCCTGTCCCATGTGTGCCGGCGCCATCATGCACTGCCGCGTGCGCCGCGTCATCTTCGGCTGTCCGGACCCGAAAGGCGGCGGCGCGGGCGGCTTCTGGAATCTCCTGCAGGCCCCGAATCTCAACCACCGCTGCGAAATCACATCCGGCATCCTGCAGGACGAGTGCGTCATGATCCTCAAGGACTTCTTCGCCGAAGCCCGCCGCCGTCGCGCCGAGGGCCTCGAACACAAAAAAGGTGCCGCTCAGGACGGCTCCGGCGGGATGGTGTTCGACGGACCGTGAGATGGGCTTTGTGGGGCTTCCTTTTGCCTCTGCCGTTGCGGTAAGCTACCGCCATGAAGCGCGTTGTTCCGTTTTCCTTGCTGCTGACTTGCGTTGGTGTGGTTTCGATCTGCTTTCAAGCTGGTGTTGACCGGGTGAGCCTCACCTCGTCGCGCAAGTTGATGGTTTTCGTCGTGACCCAAGACCTTCGCATCGCACTGGAATCCTACCGAATCGAATACGGCCATTTCCCGGGCCAACCGATTCAAGATCAGGCCTCCGATGTGCGTGTGACGACGGTCGGACCGTTGGTCGATTGTTTGATGGGTGAAACCACGGACTGGAATCCAAAGGGAATCAAATTCATCGACATCCCTGACGCGCGCGGTGGCAAATTTGGCTACCTCCCGGCGGCTGGCGACAATCCAAGTCAGGTCGTCGATCTTTGGGGGCAACCTTATATCATCCTGCTGGATACCGATGGCGACGAACGGATCCGCAACCCAGACATCACCAATGCTGATCCTGCGGTTTCGCGCAGTTCCATCAGTCCTCCACCGGAGTTTCTGCCCGTGAGAGTGGCGGTTGTCGGCCTGGGCCGGGACAAGATCGAGGGCACCGGGGATGATGTTGTTTCCTGGCGACCCTCTTTCGCCAGTGAGCCTTCTGCCTCGTGGCTGGATTGGCCGTGGATCGTCCTTTCAGTTCTGGTTTTGGTGGGTGGGTTCGTGATTTTTCTGAGCTGGTTGATCGGCTTTCGAGAGGCGAAATCGCCACGACCGGACTCAAAACCCGTAGCTCACTGAAACTTCGCCTCCGGCAAGATTGAACTGGCACGCATCTTTCTGCTCTAATCACGTTCGCCATGTCCACGCGCATCACCCTAGCCGTTCTTTCCCTTGCCGGTTTCATGCTTACGGCGTGTGAAACACCCGCCCAGCGGGCCGAGAAGTCCCGTCTGGAGCGCGTCCTGGTGGTCAAGCGCCCCGCCATGGCGGAAAAGATCATCGAGGACGTGGTGGGACTGCCCGAAGAGGGCGAGCCCAGCATGTGGGACATCGCCCAGACCTTCCCGGCCTACGACTGGTCCATCAATGTCTTCCATCGCGACGGTCTCACGCAGGAGGAGGACGACCGCTTCCTGCTCGCCGGTGATCCCTCCCAGCCCGCTGTCGAGATTCGGCAGGTCTCCGCCAAGCCGCCACTGAAGGTCGAGATGGCCATCGGGCCCATCCATGACGGCTACGGCTTCCGTGTTCCCAAGCTGCACTACACCTTCAAGCGCGTGGACGGCGGCTGGAAGCGCGTGAAGTGGGACGTCACCTACCACGGCCCGACGCGTCCGGACGGCGAGGAATCCCCACCGCTGAGCGAGGAGGAAAACCGTGAAAAGATCGAGGCCATCACCGGCGAACCCTACGTGGACGACATCACCCTCGCCAGCGCCGAAGGAACCTCGCTCTAAGCAGAGCGGAAAGTGAACTTGCCTGCGCGAATGGAGTGCGGAACTCCGGCAGCGCAAGCCGTGGAGGCGGTGAGTGCTCTCTGGTTAGTTCTGACAATTCCGACCCACCGTCCTAGGTTGGCCATCGAACCCATCCCGGACTGCCCGTGATCCAAGGTGGAACTGCCCACGATCCAAGGTGGGGTTGCCCGTGATCCAAGGTGGGAATGCCCGCGATCCAAGGTGGGAGTGCCCGCGATCCAAGGTGGAGAGCCCGCGATCCAAGGTGGAGAGCCCGCGATCCAAGGTGGGAGAGCCCGCGATCCGAGGTGGGATTGCCCGCGATCCAAGGTGGGATTGCCCGCGATCCAAGGTGGGATTGCCCGCGATCCAAGGTGGGATTGCCCGTGATCCAAGGTGGGATTGCCCGTGATCCAAGGTGGGATTGCCCGTCAACCCACCCGGGTTTTGGCAAAAACCGGCGGGCACCGGTTCAAAGACCCGGTGCGCCTCTGTCATGGAGTAGCCGTTTCGAAACTGGTTTTCAGATTCGGCGCTCAGGTGCTTCCATCTTCCGCTGCAACGTCGCCACTTGCTCCGGTCCTTGGCAGAGGTAAAACGCGCCAATGTCCGCATGACGTGGCAATTCATCGCGCAGGGCCATCAAAACGACGCTGTAGCGCGGCGAGGGTGGCAAATCTTTGGGCTCGCGGGTGTCGGAAACGTAGGGTGTTTTAGATGAGGTGCATGAGGCGAGGGCAACGATGGCGATTACCGCAAACAGACTCATTACCAGCGATGACTTGGCTCGCGTGTTATCCATAAAGCTCATGCCATGGAAAGCCAATGAGTCGATCTCGGCCGTAGTTGCCGTCCTTTCTCAGCCAAGAGTAGAAAACGCGTCCGAGTTTTTCGGTTGGGTATTCGGATTGAATTCCTTTCATTTGGCAGTGATGACCACGTGCTACGACAAAACTGACAAAATCGGCAATTTCTAAACATGGATGCGACGCGGGCTCAACAAACTGGGGCTCTGGAACAGGGAGGCCATTCGAGATATATGAATATAGCAACTTCCGTTGGGAAGTTTGAAATGAACTTCTGGCCCATCCATGAACAACTGGTCCAATACCTTTGAATTCTTTCTCAGAGTCAAAAGACAAAATTGGACTGCAACCCTTCTTGGAGAATCCATAAATGACGTCTGCTAACAGAGCTACATAGCAATCCAACTTTAACGCATCAATTGAACGAGTCGCTGCGCGAAAAAACGATACGTTAAAAGTGAAGACAGCATTCGAGTTGCGCTCGATCAATTCAAAAAGCGCTGATACAAGGTCTTCGATTTTAGATCGGTTCCATGATCTAAACAGGGGGTGTCTTCTTCGGTTGTCCCCCGAATGAAGGTCCTTCATGTGAAGCTTCCATTTTGTGGGTTCCTGATTTGGTTCAAACGCAGATTTAAGGGCCCACAGCTCTTGTGAGATGCGCTCAACGAACGGATGGCTGCCTCCGATCAGAGAAAAGCAAAACACGCTGCCAGTTCTTTCACATCGGTGTGCATCGTCACCGTAAAGTAAAACCTTTCCCGCCGGTTGAGTGGTTGGTAATTTTAAAAGAGTCTTCTTTTTGCACTCCGGGCATTCGATCTCGACTGTTTGAAGCTGCCAGAATTTATTGTTGGTCTTCGCGTCGAAATCGAGTGGGATTACCGGAGCGAGTGAATGCGGAAATTCTTTGTTAAGCGGAACCTTGAATATCGAGAGACAATTGCTGCAGGTCGTCGCTGCATCGGCAATCTCAGGTGGCGCGAATTTGATCATCCTAGTGTGGATTATTATTCGATGAGAAGACGATATGTCGATCGCCAGATTCGAACAAGTTTCCGATGATGATTGATGGTTCGGAAGGGAGATCCTAGCCTCCTTCCATACCTTTGATCGCTGCGCCTACCACCCGCTCTTCACATTCCACACCTCGACCAAGTCCTTCGGCAGATCGGTGATGAAGCGTGAGGTGCGCATTATGATTTCGCCGTCTCTTAGCGAGAGGCCGAAGGCAGACGATCCTCGGGATCGGGCTCTACCTGCGGTGCTTGGGAGAGGATGTCGAGCATCTGCTGGGCGCTGCCGCGTGCACCCCGGTTGCGAACGTAGGAATCGGCATCTGCCACGGCAATGCGCTGGGAAAGCACAGTGGCGATGAACGAATCGACCTCCACGCCATCCTCGCGCGCGAGAACTTCAACGCGCTGGCGGATGGAATCAGGAATGGAAATGCTCAGGGTGCTCATGGCGAGGGCAACATAGCCAGAAACTGGGTTGGAGTCACGACGGAAATGGCAAGGATGTCCACGCCACGGAAGTCCGCGACGTTGTGAGTGACAATGTGCGTGGCACCCGAGGCCAGGGCACATTCCAGGACGAGATCGTCCTTTGGGTCAGGTAGAAAAGGCCGCCAGCGGAAGTAGATGAAGGCTTCCTCGGCGACCGCACAAACGGAGTTCAGAAAAGTGTCGATCTGATACGGTGTGTAGGTCGGAAGCATGCCAGGCCTGTTGAGCACATCGTCATATTCGAGACATAACGCGGTGGAAACGCCAATGCGGTAATCTCCCGCAGCCAGACGCCGCAACACGGCATTGGAGGTGCCCAAGGCAGAGCGCAGGCCGGAGACAAGAACGTTGGTGTCGAGGACAACGAGCACTTCTCAATAACGGCAACGCGGAGAGATCGTCAATGGATAGCATCGAATCTTGCAAGGTGAACGGAGCGGCAGGATCGAACCGCCCGCAACACTTCGCGTAGCGATGCGGACAAAGGGCGAGTTCTGGACTCCACGCCCTTTGCCCTTCGCCCTACGCTTCTCCTACCACCCGCTCTTCACATTCCAAACCTCGACCAAGTCCTTCGGCAGATCGGTGATGAAGCGTGAGGGGCGCATCATGATGTCGCCGTCTCTCGCCTGGTGGTTGATGACGGGGTAGGTGAGATAGAGCTCGTCCTTGGCGCGGGTGACGGTGACGTAGAAGAGGCGGCGTTCTTCTTCGAGGGCGGTGTCGCCGCCTTCGTCGATGGCGCGTTTGTGGGGGAACATGCCGTCGGCGAGCCAGACGGCGAAGACGACGTTCCATTCCAAACCTTTGGCCTGATGGCCGGTGGTGAGGGTGACGGCGTCGCGGTCCTGCTGCGGTTGCTGCGCGGGGTTGTTGTCGGTATCGACGCCGCTGAGGAGCGAGAGCTGGCTGAGGAACTCGAGGGGATCGGTGAAGCGGTCGCTGAAGTTGCTGAGCTGTTCGAGGTCCTGCTGGCGCTGCTCGTAGTTTTTGAACTTCGCCTTCATGTAGTCCTCATACACGCCTTCGACGATGCTGCGGATCATGAGCGCGGGGGCGACGACCTTGCCTTCCTTGTCGATGAGTTCGTCGAGCGTGTAGGCGAACTGGTCCCAGGTTTCCTTGGCCTTCTTCGGCACCTTGAGCGGCAGGAGCACCTCGGAGAACGACGACGGCATCACCTCGGCCTTGGCGGCGTCGGTTTGCAGCCAGTCGTTCCAAAGCTTCACGGCGCTGGCATTGCCGACACCGGGGATGAGGCGCACCATGCGCATGAAGCTGACCTCGTCCTGGCGGTTCACGGCGAACTTCATGAAGGCGGCGACGTCCTTCACATGCGCCTGCTCGAAGAAGCGCAGTCCGCTGGTGATCTGAAACGGAATGCCGCGCTGCGTGAGCTCCATCTGGATCTCCATGCTGTGGAAATGCGCGCGGTAGAGAATGGCGATGTCGTTGAGGTCGGTGCCTTCGTCTTGCAGCTCCAAGATGCGCTGCGCGACGAAGGCCGCCTGCGCGGAGGAGTTGTCGAGCGAGACGAGCGCGGGCAGCACGCCCTTCGATTCGCGCGCGGGCTGCAGGTTCTTCGGAATCTGCCCGCGGTTCATGGCGATGGCGGCATTCGCGAGGTTCAGCACTTCGGGCACGCTGCGGTAGTTCACCTCGATCTTGTGCGTGCGCGCCCGCGGCCAGTGCTCGGCGAAGTTGAGGATGTTCGACACGTCGGCACCGCGCCAGGAGTAGATGCTCTGTGCGTCATCGCCCACGACCATGAGATTGCCCTGCGGACCGGTGAGCAGTTCGACGAGACGGCACTGCAGGCTGTTGGTGTCCTGATACTCATCGACGAGGATGAACTCGAACTGGCGGCGGTAGCGCTCGAGCAGGTCCTCGTTTTCCTCAAGCAGCGCGACGGTCTGCGTGAGCAGGTCGTCGAAGTCCATGCAGTTCGTCTCGCGCTTCTTGTCCTGGTAGAGCTTGCGCACCTTGATGATGCCCTCGGCGACGCGGTCGAAATAGGGATAGCGCGTGTCGATGATCTCCTGCAAATCGCAGAGCGTGTTGTCAGCGAGCGAGAAGATGTCGCCCAGCACCTCGGCCTTCGGGAAGCGATAGGTCGTGGTGTCGATGCCGCTGCCGCCGATGACGGTTTCGAGGAGGTCCTTCTGGTCCTCGCGGTCCATGATGGAGAAGCCTTTGCGGTAGCCGAGTCGTTCCGAATTGTAGCGCAGCAAACGATTGCCGATGCTGTGAAATGTGCCGCCCCAGATGCGGCTGGCATCGAGCGAGACGAGCGCCTGCACGCGCTCCTGCATCTCACGCGCCGCCTTGTTCGTG